>JANYES010000003.1 GCA_025362975.1 Alphaproteobacteria bacterium
AACGGCGGCCGTAACTATAACGGTCCTAAGGTTAAACGCCCATTATCGAAAGATAGTGATATGCTAGCCTTAGTAAAACTTGGCTATATGCTGGAAAGTCTGAGTATCCTGCGGTACTTATCGAAAGATAAGTAACAATCCGTCAGGTGCAGAAAATCAGCAGGAAAGGCTCAGTTACGCAAGTAATTGAGAATCCTCAGAGACTACACGCCAAGCACATGACAGTGTACATGTGAAGATATAGTCCGAACTGCATGGCGACATGCAGAAGTCAGCAGAAATGACTGACTCAATTGGCCCAATAACATGGGACACCAGTTGTAACACATTTGAGCGAAATTCCTTGTCGGGTAAGTTCCGACCCGCACGAATGGCGTAACGACTTCCCCGGTGTCTCCAGCATCGACTCAGTGAAATTGAATTCTCCGTGAAGATGCGGAGTTCCCGCGGCTAGACGGAAAGACCCCGTGCACCTTTACTGTAGCTTTGCACTGGCATTATGAAATATTTGTGTAGGATAGGTGGGAGACTATGAAGCTTTGGCGCCAGCCAGAGGGGAGTCACCCTTGAAATACCACCCTGATGTTTTGTGATGTCTAACCTCGATCCATTATCTGGGTCAGGGACCATGCATGGTAGGCAGTTTGACTGGGGCGGTCGCCTCCTAAAGAGTAACGGAGGCGCGCGATGGTAAGCTCAGAATGGTCGGAAATCATTCATTAGAGTGCAATGGCATAAGCTTGCCTGACTGCGAGACCCACAAGTCGAGCAGAGACGAAAGTCGGTCATAGTGATCCGGTGGTTCCAAGTGGAAGGGCCATCGCTCAACGGATAAAAGGTACGCCGGGGATAACAGGCTGATGACCTCCAAGAGTCCATATCGACGAGGTCGTTTGGCACCTCGATGTCGGCTCATCACATCCTGGGGCTGGAGAAGGTCCCAAGGGTTCGGCTGTTCGCCGATTAAAGTGGTACGTGAGCTGGGTTTAGAACGTCGTGAGACAGTTCGGTCCCTATCTACCGTGGGTGTAGGAATATTGAGAGGATCTGTCCTTAGTACGAGAGGACCGGGATGGACGTACCACTGGTGTACCTGTTGTTCCGCCAGGAGCATACGCAGGGTAGCTACGTACGGAAGGGATAACCGCTGAAAGCATCTAAGCGGGAAACCCACCTCAAAACTAGTATTCCCTATTAGGATCGTGGTAGACTACCACGTTGATAGGCCAGGTGTGTACAGGCAGTAATGTCTTTAGCTAACTGGTACTAATAATCCGATTGGCTTATTTATAAGTACACTTTAAGAAATTAAAATGTTCAATTTTACTGATGTCTGATTTCATGAGCGTGCAGTGCAAAGCAGCACTTAGTGCTAACAATCCAGATATATCGACTCAAATACAAGCAAAGTCCAAAAAACCTACTCGTAATATATACTGGCTCAAAAGCCGGTTTATATGGCTTGGTGATAATAGCAAGGAAGGTACCACCCGTTCCCATTTCGAACACGACCGTGAAACTCCTTAGCGCAGATGGTACTATGTCTTAAGGCATGGGAGAGTATGTCGTTGCCAAGCCTTATAAACCGGCTTTTTTGCGTTTAAATTCTACTAGCGTGGGCGGCTTGCTTGCGAATTTTTAGCTTCCGTTCCTCAAGTAGCGTAGAGCTACGCTGCGGTACGGGTCTCAAAATCGCCGCGCATCCACCTCACGCTAGCGAATTTAAACCCCAAAAAAGGGCCATTCGTAGTGGAAACCAACCAAAAACCTATTCAACTTTAACGCTTAAAAGCAATGAGGTAAAACTGCGTCTATTTCATTAATATTATATAGATCAATAGATTACACCACAGGTTGTAATGATTCTGGACTTGTGTTAAATTACCTTAACTTCTTGCTGTGTAATCAACATGGTATGGGACGGGTAATGTATGCAGGATCGTAACGGCGAAAAACTCAAATCCGTTTATAGTGATAGCACGGGGTTTGATTATGTGCGCCAGCAGTTGGTGGATAAGATCCTGAAGCCTCACGGCATCCCGCCGGACGCTTATGACGCGATGTTGACGGGTGATATTTTTGCCAAGCTGACCGCCAAAAGCGGTCTTGCGACATTACGCAGCATTGGCGGCACCGATAGCGGTTATCAGTTTTTTTCTGTGACGTCTTCAGATGTCACCCGAGCGCCTGTTGAAAATGACGGCAGAAGAATTTCACGTTCCTTCCTTGCGCGTTTCGTTGACCAATTCGTGCATGATTTGCAGAACCGTAAACCAGGATCGGTAAAACAAACCTCGCGCGGCACGAAGCGCATGGGGAATACCGGCTTCCGCCATTATTATAAGGACGATGTCGATTCGATTGTAAGCTGGATGCAGCAACAGCTCGAAACCAGGGAAATCGACCTGAAGGCGCCTTTCACTACCAAGCCGCAACCGCGCGTCGATATCCTTGACGATCTTATCGCTTCATTTGCCGAAGGCATCGGTGCCCCGGAAGACGGGGAGATGGTCAAGGCGCTTCTCGACAAGCCGCGTTCGACCGATGCGCTGCGCATCATCACCTATGCCTTCACTGAGAAAACCAAGCCAGCGGGCGCCAAGCCGGGCACGTACGATGGCGGTTCGATTTTGATCGGGGCCGCGATGAAAGCGGTGAACGAAGAGCTTGAGCCGGATGAACAGATTCGATCGATGAAGTTAAGCCACCTCTATACTTCCGGTGGGCGCACGCTTGAAGCGCATGTAAAGAACGGTATCTCTTACGAGGCTGCCATTGGCTTTTGGAACGAACTTGGCCAAGGGTTGAAAGAAGCAGGCATTTCGGGGCAGGATATCGTAGACGCGATAAAGGCGAGGGAAGCGGATAGCGTCAGGTGGGCTGAGCAAAAGCGTGCGTCGACGGCGCAGGAAAATGAGAGGACCTTCCGCGGCGCGATGGTGAAAGCGTTAAGCGAAGGGTTGGGTATCGATCCCTCGACTGTCGAGGGATACTACAGCATCGGTGCGTATTACACTAAAGTGAAAGATGCTTGCCTTGCTATCGATGCGAAATCCTTGAAATTGAGTGTGCCGACGGGGCGAATGGATAATGAATTTACCGAACAGCTTAAGGTAAGGGCTGACGTTACCAAAGTCTATTTGCCGACTGAATTTTCGGCATTAACTAAAACACTCACGACTGACGTTGAGGCAAGACCTGAACAATACGAGCCTGTGTTACGTTTGTTGCGGACCTTGGGTGAGATGGCGCGTGAGCGCGGCGTCGTTGCCCACCAAATCGAGCATTTTATGACAAAAGATGCTGTCGCCGAAGCTCTAGCAGCGGAGCCGCCGGAGCCGGAAGTGACGAAGGTGGCGTCGATGAAAAGGCAAAGGCCAGCCTCAGTACGTGCGGTAATAGCTGCGCATGAGGCGAAGGAGACTGAGGCTAAGAAAAAATAGGAGCCGAAAGTTATCGAAACTGTGGCAGCACCCGTTGAAATAGAAATGGTGGAAGCGGCACAAGCGCTCGTCACTCCGGTGGTGGAAAAGGGGCCGGTGGCGGAATTGAGAATCGCTAACGGCTATATTCCTAACATCAATAATAACCGCCATACGATGTTGTTGCTGGAACGGCTGCAAAATAAGGCTGGGCGTGGAAATGTGGGGCTTGAAGGCGACGGGAAACCGATCAGTGTGAAGATGGAATTACAGGCGCAGACTACGCTGTTGGCGAAGATCTTCGTGGCCGATGACGCGAAGGACCGCGAGGCCGCGATTGCGGCGGTTCGCGCGGTTGAAAAAACCTATGAGATGGGGCCGGGGCATCGGCCGCTTTAAAGCTCAATCTCAGAGCATCGAAACACAGTTGGTTATTAGGTGTTAATCTTTTTGGAACATGCTTTATTAGATTTGTGTTATTACAATGAGATTCACATTCATGATTGCTAACATTTATTAATGACTGCACTAATGGCTGTTTTTGCTATAATGGCCTGAAATAGAGGGATATATGGCGCAGCGCGACAACGCGGCTTTAGTTGATAATGTGATGGCGGCGATTCAGGAGGGGCGGTTGACCGGGCCTGGGCGCGTATTGGTCGAGGGGGCGATTCCCGGCGCTGATACGCTTCCCGATATTACGCTGCGCGAACGCCTTGAAGCATTCGTGGCGGAAGTCTATAAAAACGATAATCGCGGTAGCATGTTTTTGCTTAGCAAACTCGAAGACGCGAAACCCAAGAAGAAGATTCGCCCGGATTTAAGCTTTGCCGATACCGAGGAAGGGCGCAGGGATGCGATGCTTCTGGAATATACGGCGAATGCTATTGAAGACGGTACGGTGCCCGCAAGAGCGCAAGGCATGATCGATGATCTTTTGCCGGGTGCGAAGGAAATGGAAGCTGATAAACTGCGCATGGATTTGAAAAATATCATCCACAGCGCGCGTAACGATGATAAACTCGGAACGTTTTATTCTGGGACAAATTGCACGCGCAGGCGGCGCTAAAGGGTTGGAGTGATATGAGTAAACTTGAAACAAAACTTTCGCAGCAACAGGCCGTTAAACTGGCGCATGCGTTTGAATCGGAGTTGGGGCTGAAAACGCAGGTGGTCGATTATTCGACGCGCCCGGAAGATAAGCCGAACGCCATGTTCAAAAGCCCGAAAGAGGGCTTTGCGGTGGAATGGAAATCGCCCGACACGCGAGAGCCGAAAGTGGTTGCCAAGCGCGAGGCGCAGCTCGATCAGGAATTTAAGGACGCGCTGACCAATGTGCGTATTGAAGTGGCGTGGGAGCCGGGGAATGAACAGCTGGCGAAAGCGTTGCAAACGCGCCCGGGCAAAGAACGCGAGGCGCTGATTGAAGGCGTGATGCGCAGCATTGCGGACCCTGCGCAGTTAGAAGCGCATGCACAATATCTGGAGAAGATGCGCCTTGAATTGCCGCAGGAGGAAAAGCTTGACGACGCCACGATGAAAAAAGTCCTGAAGGACGGCGTAGCGGGGCTTAGCGACGATGAGCTGGTGCGGATTTCGTTTTCGACCGACCGGCTACGGCAGGTGTGGCTTGCAATGATGGACGATATTAACTGGGGCGCGTTTTTATTGCAGTCGGTGGATTTTGCGGCGACGGAAGCGGCACGCGCCAACGGCGATATGGGCATGTCGGCGAATCTGATGGTTGAGGCGATGATTGACCGCTCCGAAGGTGAAATTTTCGACGAAGCGATTAGCGACGATGACGATGACGCTGAAGAAAAAGATAAGCGCAAAGCGGCCAAACGCCGCCAGCCGCACCGCTCGAAACTGGCTGTTGTCAGCGAGGTTTTGCAAGGCAAGATGACCGATATCTTCGACCGCATCGTGGGGCGCGAGCCGCTTTCGGGCGAACTCAGGCGCGGGCAGACCGATAAGGGGCAAGAAATGGAAGCGCCTGATTTAAGCTTCTAATCCGTTCTAAGTTAATGTTTTATCCATTTTTGGTTCATTAAAACGTCATATATCTCCTGTTGGGAGAGGTTAGCGGCAGCGGTATAATAAATCCATAAGTGCAATAGAGTTATTGGGCCTTTGGGCCGGGGGATCAGTTAAATGAAAGTGATTAGCATGATTTCTTATAAGCCACTTGGCGCTGGCGAAGAGTTTTTGCCTAAGAGGTCGAAGCTGTCGGCGGTGGACCGCATGACGATGGCGGTGAGCACGAAAGTGGCGGCGCAACCGTATGTACTCGGCGATATTGAAGAAATCCTTTTGGCGGGCAGCACGAAAAAAATTGCCGGTAACACAGGCCTGTAAATCGTGGCCGACACCCCCAAACCTGATAATCAGAAAAAGCCCGAGGGCTTGGACCGCCGCGATGCGTTGAAGGCGTTTACGGCGAGCATTCTCGGCTCGATGTTCCCGGCGGCAGCACCGGTGGTTGCGAAGTTTACGCAGAAACAATCGGGATTCGCGGTGGCGTCGGTATTTGCGAATTTGATTCCGCAGGTGGGACATGAGGTGACGGATAATAACGTGGCGATGGCGAATTTTATGGGGCAGCTCGGCGGGGATATGCTCGAGCGCGATGATTTGACGGCGGATGAGCGCAAACTTGCGGGGAAGATGCAGGATGTGTCGATGGGGTATATTCGCGGCGCTATCGAACAGCGCGGGCCGGGGAATCGCATGCGGCCTGAGCAGTGGCGGCAGTTTGAAGAAATCGCGACGGAATTTCGCAAAGCCACAAAAGAAATTGCGCCGTATGCTAGTGATTTCAGCATGAATGTTTTGAAGCAGATGGCGCGGGATGTGATCAAGCCGCAGCTGCGCAAGCAGCAAGAGGCGCGTAAAGCGGAGCAACGCAAAGTTAATGATGATGTGAAGCGCGATGCGCTGCCTGAGGCGAAAACTGAGGCGCTGCCAGTGGCGGTTGAGTTGACAGAAGATCGGTTGGAACGGCTGTCGACGGAGATGCGCCAGATGGTGGATGATATCAATCATGTTACGGGGCCGCAGCAACGCACAGGGCGTGAGCCATACACAGAACAATTGATTCGCACGCGCCAGACCATCTTGCCTAAATATAAAGAATAATCCCGCTGTAAGGCCCGCTCAGAGCCGGTCTTAACGTTTACGCTCCCATTATAATTCCGTAGCCGAACCCTATGGCGCTTTTAGCTGTATGTGGAGCATGATGAGAAAATTGAGATCAACCACCATCTGAGGAATTCAATCATGCGTGTTACCCCGGCTGCTGCCATTCCCGCTTCTAAATTCGCTGCCCGCCGCCCAACGCCTGTTTCGTTCAATGACTTCGTGCAGGAAATTTCAAAGAAGGCTTACGTAGTTAAATTGGAAGCGTAATCAACGCACGCTGCCGTGGTAAAAATATACGCCAAGGCCGATGGTGAAGACGAAACATCCGTAGAGTGAATGCTCAAAACTGGTTAAGGCCAGTGAGCGGTGTTTTTGGTAAGTGTCTACGAACATCCAGCCGCCGACGGAGGAGAATATCATTGCAATCCAATTGCGCATGATGATGTGCACCCAGCCGAAAATGATCGCGTTGACTAGCCGCATGTGTTGTGACGGGACGACGCTTGCGTAGCGGCGCAGGAAAAAGCTGCGGAAGATGATCTCCTGCGGAATGACGGACAATAACGGATAAAAAATCATGACCAGCATCCAGCCGACCGGGTTGGTGCGGATGAGGCCGAACATGGAGCCGGGCAGCATAAACCATGTGAAGATAAACGTGGCGGCTGCGTTCGGGAAGAAACGAATGAGAATGGGTTTAAGGGTGGCGCGGGTGAAGGCGCTGGCGTTCCATTCGCGGCCCCAGCGTATGCCTTGTTTTTCCAGCTTATACCAGGCGAAACCGCCGATCAGCCAGATGATGGGGACCATGAGGTTATGTAGGCGCGTGGCGTAGATGAAGGCGGGGAACAGGATGAAGATACCGACCATCTCTAAGGTCAGGCGGCGGCGGGCTTTAACGCTTATGACCGTGTCTTTTAAATACATTTACTGCCTTGGGCGCGGTGAGTTATAGTAAAATATCATGTAAAACCGTGGGTTAAGATAGGTAAAATTTTAATAAAATTGTATTAATAATTAATGAAAGTTTATGCCCCATTTTGGTAGAATGTAAGGACTAATTGGTTCAGGGAGACTAACCATGAAGACACTCATCGCATTATATCATGATGAAGCAGGCACCACTGTCTCAGAATACGCCATTATCGGCGGCATGATCGCTTTTACGGCGTTTGCTTCGATGGCGGCGCTGGGGTATAAATTCATGTCACTTTTGGTTTCGTAAAGAGGCACCACATTCGATAGCGATCGCGGGCGTGCTGAAAAGCGCGCCCGTTTGCTATTTCAGGTCCCGTTTCTATTTCAAGGATTTTTCTTTTCTTCGGTGAATTCCATGAGGGTGAGTTTGTTCTGGTGGGCGGTGGAGCGTTTGTTGTTGATGGTTTTGCCCTGCGCGTAATGTTTCTGCCAGCCAGCTTTGGTGGCTTCCGAATCTTTAATTTTTAAATCCTTGTTGAACTGGCGGCGGCTGTCGGCCCATTTGAGGTAGTCGGCGTGCAGTTCGGGGTCGGAGGCGATGTCGCGGATAACGGGTTTGAAATGCTCGACCTCATAGCGGCGTTGCGGGGTAACCATGCAGATCGGTTCGCCGATGTCGAAGGTGACGGGGTGGTTCGGGCGGGTGATCATCCAGTTCATGGTGAAGGTGGATTCGGCCCAGTCGGTTTCGATAATGCCGGTGAGCGCGCTGACGGCGTCTTTGGGCATGTTGGCGGGGCCTTGGGCGATGAGGTTGTAGCCGGGGGGCGTGCGGAATAAATAGGGCAGTGTGAAGGTGAGGATGCCGGAGCCGAATACGCTGACTGCCGGAACTGGCTCGGGGCCTTCTAGGCAGGTGATTTTCAGGGCTTCGGGGCCCATGCCGCCGTCCCACACCACGGTGATTTTATGGGCGAGCAGGGCGAGCCAGCCCGCTTGGTTGGCGATGAGCATGGGCATGCAGCGATAGGCGAAACGGTTGGGGGTTTTGTCCATCCATTCGCGTGTGGACGCGCCGGTGATGAGGGGCATCGGGGTTCGGTTAAGGCGGTAGGCTATGAGTTCGAGCGGCTCGCTGTGCAGCAGGGCTTCGCTTTCGTCTTCGGCATTCTGGTGTTTGGCGGGGGTTTGCGGGTCGATGCTGTCTTTAATGAGGCGCTGGACGAGGCTGCGTTTTTTGCGGGCTTCGCTTAGGGAGATTTCAGGGTATGGGCCGAGGTCCAGCTCGGTGCCGTAGCCCTGCCAGAGGTATTCGATGCGCCACATCATCTGGCCGGTGGGAGGGACATGGAGGTACATGCCGTCTTCGTCTTCGACGCGGAAGGTGGATGTGCCGGGGACGGCGCTTTTGCGTAAGCTCTGGGTGGTAAGGGCCATAAATCATGCTTTATGATCGGGTTGCGTGAAGCGACCATAATCGCTCAGGCCGGAACTGGCAAGGGGTTGCGCGGGGATAAAAAAACGCTCGCCGCTGGGGACGGTTTACGTTAAAAGGGGGCTGTAAAACAAGGCAAAATAACTATGAACGCGATTCCCGTCCCACGCTTTTTCATCGATTGCGGCTATGCCGCCGGGGTGCTGGCCCTGCTGTTGCAACTTGCGAGCGTGGAATTGCCGGTGGGCGAGGGGCGTGACTGGATTTATTTTTATGCGATTGGCGGATGGGCGGCGTGGCTGATTGTTGGCAGTTTCCTTGTTCGGGTTGGCAGGCTGAAGCCGATGCCGGAGATGGTCAAAACGGTGGTCGGCGCTTTTGCGTTCGGGACGCTGTCGGGGCTGTTTTTATCGCCGCTAGTGAGTGTCTGGTTTGCGTGGGTGTGGGTGCTGGCGGTGCTGGTGGCGTGTAAATGGGTGGGGGTTAAGCAGCGGTGGAGCGTGCTGGGGCTGGCGTGGCTGGTGACGGTGAGTTTTGCGATGTGCGGAACGCTGATTTATAAAAGCCCTTGGCTGGCGCTGGCGCATGACCCTAACGCGATGCAGTATGCGATGGCGTTTGTGGCACTGTTGCTGATTTTCGGGCCGGTGATGTATCAGGCGCTGACAAGTTCGAAGACCCCGAAAGAGTTGGGGGCGGTGATGTCGGGGATGCTGACGCTGGGGGCGTTGTACCTGCTGGCGGTGACGATTTTCCGCACCGACGGGTTCGGGGAAAAATATGCGGTGTATCACTGGAAGGCGTTTGTGGAACCGGCGCAGTCGCTGCGTGAGGGCGGGTGGTTGCTGTGGGACGTGCCGAGCCTTTATGGGTTTTTGCAGACGCTGGTGATTGCGTTTTTACCAGCAAACAGCACGTGGCAGTCGCTTTATCTGCTGAACGGATTGCTGCTGACGATGACGGGCGGGATGATTTTTACGCTGCTGTTTACAAGGTATCATAGCCTTGCGGGGTTTGCCGGGTGTTTGCTGGTGACGCTGGCGGCGGTGATGCTGGTGCTGCCGACGACGCCGGACCCGCGCTTGATGCCCAATACCGGAGTGCTGCGGTTTTTCTGGACGTATGCGATGGTGGGGTATGTGTTCCATGTATGCCGGCATGTCAATAAGACGGCGGCGTTTCCGAAGCGGTTGTTCCTGACGGGGAATCTGATCTGGCTGGCAGGCGCGCTATGGTCGGTGGAAAGCGCGGTGTTTGTGACGATGCTGTGGGTGCCGTCGCTGGCGTTTATCGCCCTCGGGCAATTGCTGGCGCAGAATCCCACGCCGTCGCTGGGCGATATGTTCGATGTGCTGGTGAGCAAGATGATGCTGCTGGTAAATACGGCGATTATCGCGGTGGTGCTGATTGCGGGGTATTATCAGGTGCGGCTGGGGCATTGGCCGGATGTGTTGTTGCTGAGCGCGTATACGCAGGCGTATGCGTTCGGGTTTTCGACGTTGCCGATTACGCAGGCGGGTTGCGCCCCGTGCTGGTTGTTTGTGTTTTTCCTGTTGGTGATGGTGACGCGTTCGCACGTGGCGCATGCGTATATCAATGCGCATGGGGTACTGGCGGCGGGGGTGTTGTATTGCTTAGTCGCGACGTTCTGGATGGCGAGCGGGTATTACATTCCGTTTAGTGAGGATTTCCATTTGACGGGGACGTTGCCGCTGATTGTTTATTTAAGCGGGATTATGCTTTTGATGCTGCCATACCTGACGATTCCGCCGCTGGTGGAGCGGGCGTATGAGAAGGCCATCATGTGTTTTTACAGCGTGCTGGTGCTGTGCACGGTGAGCCATTTCAACCCAGGGACTTACACGCCGGAAACGTGGCGCGAGCCGATTAACCCCGACATTACCACATTGCTGGAGGCACCGCCGAAGGGTTTAACATCGCTGGTGGAAAAAGCGAAGATGCCACGCGGGGCGCAGGTGTTGGTGCTGTCGACGCCAATGGAGATGCGAGATGAGGTGACGTATCTGGAGCGTGTCGAAGGGTTTTATTTTGCGGGGCTAGGGCTTCACGAGTGGTTACTGCCTAATACGCTGGTAGGGTATGAAGCGCCGCTGGCACCGGTGTTGTATAAAGAAATCGCACAGCGGCGGGCCGAACGCATTGGCGGGGCGCCGGGCTGGGTAGTTGAGAAAAAGGATCACGGGCTTGGCAACTATCCTTGGGTGAGCGAGGCGATTGCGTCGCGCTATGCCGAGGATGGGCGGTTCGAAAATGAGGAATTCCTGATTCGTAAATATGTTGTCGCGAGGCGGAAATAAGCGATTTGTGCATGATTTCGGTTGAATTAACGCGAAAAAATTCTATGGTAGCGGTATCCACCTTTATCATTCCATGAGGATCGTTTTATGAGTGACGCTGAAGCAAAATCCCCGAAACTGAAATATGTACTGCTGGCAGGCGTTGCGCTGTTCGGCATGGCCTCGTCGGTGTACGCCACGAGCAAATCCGAACGCAAAGCGGCGACAGATAAGGCTGAAGTCTCGGCAATCGCAGTAGCAACCGAGACCGCACCGGCATCGGCGATGCCTGCGGTCAGCAAAATCGTTGCGAAAAGCTCGGTAACGGGCAAGACGACGGATATCACATTCCCTTATCATCGCGATGGCAGTGCGCCGGATGAAAAGATCGATGTGACCTTCAAAGTGGATTACGCCAAGGGCCAGACCGGCCTGTTCCACATCACCCCGGATGACTGCCTCGACCTGATCGAAGTGAACGGCAAGACCGTGGCGCTGACAGGCGATGCGCTGGCGCAGAAATGTAACTGGCAGCAGGGATTTACCCTCGATTTGACGCAGTATTTGAGCAAAGGCACGAACAACGTGCATGCGCTCGTGCGCAATACCGGCGGCTGGGTTGGCTTCGACTTTGTACCGGTTGCAAAGTAAGGCCGTATCGCTCGCTAAACGGGCGCTTGTCGGTTATATTTTCATCTGTTTATTCATG
Source organism: Alphaproteobacteria bacterium (assembly GCA_025362975.1). Taxonomy (GTDB): domain Bacteria; phylum Pseudomonadota; class Alphaproteobacteria; order Rickettsiales; family SXRF01; genus JANYBV01. The sequence goes on from JANYES010000003.1 coordinate 11,923, forward strand.
TGGTCGTATCAGCGCCACCTGATGTACGTTCCCGACAAATATATCGACGAACCGGCGGCCTATGGGCTGAAGGATTTTCGCCGTTTGCGGCTCACAGACGCGGACGGCACGCATGTCGAGGCGTGGTTCCATAAAGCGCGCGAGGGATTTCCGACGATAGTTTATTTGCATGGCAATGGCGGGAATTTAGGCACGCGCACGCATTTCATCGGGCTGCTGGTGAAGGAAGGTTTCGGGCTTTTGGGGCTGGATTATCGGGGGTATGGGGCGAGTGAGGGGCATCCGTCGGAGGCAGGGTTTTATCAAGATGCCCGCGCGGCGATTGATTATGCTGGCAAGTCGCTTTCGCTGCCGCCGGGGAAGTTAATTTTATACGGGGAGTCGATTGGCACGGGGGTGGCGGTGCAGATGGCGACGGAATATAAGGTGAGCGGCGTGGTACTGCAATCGCCGTATACGTCGTTGTTGACGCTGGGGCAGGCGTCTTATCCGTGGTTGCCTGTGAAGTATCTGCAACTGGATAAGTTCGATTCGCTGGACAAAATTAAGAACGTGCATGCGCCATTGCTGATTATTCACGGCGAGCGGGATTCGATTGTGCCGGTGGGACATGGCAAGGCGATGTTCGAGCAGGCGAACGGGCCGAAGGATGTGGTGTATTTTCCGGATAAGGGCCATGTCGATCTGGATATCCGGGAGTTGACGCGGCTGTTGGTTGGGTTCAGCCAGAAGAATCATCTGGTGGTGCAGTGATGAAATATGCGTGGGTAATTGTGTTGCTACTGGCAGCGCCTGCGATGGCGGATGACGGGAATTATACGCGCGCGCAGGCGACGCAGCTTTTGCGCAATGCGAAGGGCGGTGACGCCGAGGCGCAGTATGATCTGGCGATGGCGTATCATGACGGCGCGCCGGGGCTGGCGAAGAATGACAGCGACGCGGTGCAGTGGTTCCGCAAGGCCGCGAAACAGGGGGAAGTGCGGGCGCAGTATAATCTTGCGATTGCGTATTATCGCGGAATTGGCACGAAGAAGGATCTGGCGCAGGCGGTAAAATGGTTCTATGCGGCGGCCAATCAGGGGAATGCGGATGCGCAGTATGCGCTGGCGGCGGCTTATGCCAAGGGCGTGGGAAGGCTGCCTAAGGATAATGCGTATGCGTATCTATGGCTCAGCCGGTCGAAAGAGGGCGGGCTGAAGGATGCGGCACGCGACCTTGATTCGTTAATTGAAAGCATGACGCCGAGGGAGCTGTCCCGGGGTAAGTCGCTGGCAGCGGTTCCGCTGGGTAAATAATCATTGGATTCAGGGTGATAGCAGTAACGTGCGGTAACGTAACATCAGGCCGCTTAAAACTGTGTCGTTATTAAGGGTTTAATGCTAGTATCTTAACAAATAAATTACGTTTTTAATGTAAAAATTAATTATTCGCGGCCTTGGTTTGTAAGCCCTTTTTTGACCGTAACACGCCGCTAGTTGGTATCTTTCATGGGTAGCCTGCTGAAACAAACGCTCGACCAGAATGGCGCGGTAGTGTTGAACGTCGATTACGACAAGACATCAAACATGCTTACCGGCGGTATCCTCAAGGCCGGGCGCGATCATCATGCCAATGCGCTGACGGAAAATGTGGTAGACAGGCTGCGCATCAAGCTGGGCGATGATATCATCACGCTGCGCCGCGCGCCGAAGGATGACCCGGATTATGCGTACCGGTTCGATCATCAGGTGCGCGGGGCGCATATCATCGATCTCGACGTGAAGCTGAAAGAGCAGGTGTTTGGCACTTACATGGTGGACCTTGATTCATCCGAAGTATTGAGCGGCGACCTGAAGCACAAGCTGGCGGCATTTGAAACGCGTTCGCTGTCGGTTGGCTCGTCGGCACTTGACCTGCCGTACGATCGTTCGACGATGCCTGCGCATATCCCGATGACGGATTTGCATACGCATCTGGCGGGAAATCTGCCAGCGAAAGCGCTGGTGGATCTGGCGATGAAAAAAGATGGCGCGCCGATTGTTTACAGCAAGGCGGCGCTCAAGGACATCGGTATTAAAACGGATGAATACACTCAGGGCGACAATGTCGCGGTGAAGGATTTGACGGCGCAAGACCGCCAGACGCTGATCAAGGCGATGGAAATCGGCGTCGATAAACTCGATACGTTTAACGGCATGGAGCAGATTTATATGCTGCGCGCGCCGATTACCAAGGATAAGGCGCTGTTCGAGCCGATCCTCAAAGCGATCGGCGAGGATTACAATCAAGACGGTCATGCGGCCACGAAATATGCGGAGCTGTCGCATGCGAGCATTATCGGCGACCCGGAATTGCTGATGATGATGCACCGCACGCTGCCGGAAGTGAAAGAGTATAACGACGTCGATTTGCGTTTCCTCGCGGCGATGTGGCGGCATTCGGACCCGGAATGGAATAGCGACGAGGTGGACCGTATTAAATCCATCGCGCAGAGCCCGTTTGTGGTGGGCGCGGATTTTATGGGGCATGAAACGAATCCGACGGCGGATTTTTTCCCGCAGATTAAAGAGCTATCCAAATGGGCGATTGTCAACGACCCGGATTTTACGATTCGTGTGCACGCGGGGGAAAACCCGCTATTCGCGGATACGGGATATAACCACGACGATTATTTGAAAAACGGTGCGAATTACTGGGCGAACCATAACGTGCGCAACGCGCTGCATGCGGCACTCGACGCGCGCAAGGAAGTGGCGGCGGAGATCGGGGTTGAGGTTGAATCGCTGCCGATGCCGCGCCTGCGTATCGGGCATGGGTTGTTCGGGCTGGATGAAGAAACGATCAGGTTGTTTAAAGAAGTCGGCGCGGTGGTTGAGTTCAACATGAGTTCGAACCTGGCGCTGAATAATATCGACAGTATTAATGAAGTGCCGATCAAACGTTATGTGGATGCGGGCATTCCGGTAGTGCTTGGGCATGACGGCAAGGGGATTTACCAGACGTCGCCGGAACAGGAAGCGCTGATCGCGCAGGCGGCGGGACTGACAGCGCAGGATTTTGCGAAAATACACGAGACGGAAGAAAAGCATATCGCCCGCGATAAAGTGCGTTTTGAACGGTTGAGCGTAGCGTTCGATCATAAGCTTGAAGACGCGCGGGCCCAAGGGTTGAGCGAGGTGGAAGCATTTAAAGAAGTGACGAAGCCCGTATATTCAACACCCGACGGCAAGCCGCGGATGACGAGTGAGATTTCGGCGGCTTACAGCAAGCGCAACGCGGCTCGCGAGAGTGAATTGTTGCAGCGCGTCAAAAAAACATATGACGGTGAGCCAGTGGTGACAAAACCGGAAGAGGTAGCGAAAGATCTTGAAGGCAAGATTCCGGTGCTCATTACAGGCGCGTCGGAAAAAGCGTGGCCGAAAATTTCGCCGAAGAATCAGGAAGAAATCGAGGTGGCGATGCAAGTGCTTTCAAACTGGGTGGATGGCGATAAGGCGTATCTGATTACCGGAGGCACGCATCACGGGGTTGAGGCGCGCGCGCATGAGGCGGTGCACCGCTCCAATAATCGTTCGGCTGAGATTAAGTCGGTGAAGGTGCTTGGCGCGTTTACGGCTGAGGCACTGGCGCTGAAGGCAGGGCAGGTGGCCAAGCTTGAAGACGACACGATCACGCATGCGACGGTGTTGAAAACGCCCGGCGGGCGGTTGACGGAACGCTGGTTTGATCTGCAGGATGCTGCACTTGAAATCATGGAAAAAGGAAAAGGCGAAGTCATTGCCGTCGGCGGCGGGCCGGTGGTGCGCGACATGATCCAGCGGGCGCATAACACGGGATTGAGCCTGCATTTGATGGACGGGCCGGAGGGCGCATCGACGGATAAGGCGTTAACGCTGGCGCGAAGCCATTATGGGTTTGAAGGAGCAAGCGGGTTGCTTTCGCATCTGGTGAGTGGGCGCCCGGAACTTTTCCGCGAGGGATTCGATGCGCGGCAGATCGACAGCTATGTTGAAGAAGCGCGCGAACAGGTGGCGCGGTCCAAGCCGGGATACGACATGGAGAACGCGAAAGGCAAACAAGCATTGGTGCAGGAATGACGTAGAGATGTCGCTCCTTGAATTTCCGAATAAGAAGAGTTTTCTGCAACAGGTTTCAACAGGCCGCAAAGAGCTGGTGTATCTGGTGACGGGCACGCATCAGGACAGGGCGGCATGGCATTACGTGCAGGTCGATAAGGCGCGGATGGTGCATTTTGAACATGGGTTAAAAGGCGGTGCGCTGAATGTCGGAGAATATGGTACGGTGCTGTATTCAGGCTGGGGCGAGCAGCCGCCGCAATATATTATTGAAGAATTAGAAGCACAGTTTGAGGCCGCATGAGTGTAGACAGTAAGAACGAATCAGCCTTTATTATTTTCCACGGTTTCGACCCGGACGGCATTGGCGCGGACGGGCAGAAAGGTGAGCATTTAACGGTTGCTATCGAGCGCTTGCCGTTTTGGGAAGCGGACACTGAGGGCACGCATAGCGCCGTTGGTGGCTTTACGAAAATCGGTGAAGATACGGTAGACGGCGCGCGGCGCGAGGCGCTTGAAGAGCTGGCGGGGGTAATCGATATTTCGAATAATGCGCTGGTGCCGGTGAATGAATATTATGCGAAGCGCAACGGCGTGCATGTGCATGTGTATTCGTGTGAGCTGGAGCTGGAACAGTTGCGCACGTTGCAGGAACTGGCGGCGAAAACCGACCCGGAAAATTCGAAATACGACGAAGACTATGCGGCGGATTTTATCCGCAAAACTGAGCAGGAAACGGCGCGCGTGAAAGTGATTCCGTTTGAAAAGATGCTTAACCTGCCATTTTATGAGCCGACGGCGAAGGAAGATTATGAGCGGGTGCGTAATAGTACGCTGAGCATGCTGCATCTTGACCATACAGAGGCGGACAAGCTGTTTGTGCCAAATGTGAAGCCGGACCCAGAGAGCATGTGGGTTTTGATACCGGTGCCAGCGATGGATTCCGACAAGGGGTTTAAACCGCATGCGAAGAACGACGAGCGCGGCAACCCGATCGGGATTACGGTGCTGGGGCAGGATCGCGGCAAACCGGTGGCGGTGTTTCGTAATCCGAAGGATAGCCTCGATGCGCAGCATAGCGTGCAGAACCTGCCGATTGACGGGACGGGCGTACTGATTCTTCCGGTGAAGAAAGACAAAGTGTTCGGTAATAAGCTGCTGGCGATCGGGCAGAAACTTGTAGCTAAGCCGAAGCTGGAAACACTCGATACCGTGCTGAAAGAAATTCGTGACGCGTATGTGCGCGAAGGCAAGGAACCGGATATGTATAACTCCGACGAGTCGCAGTTTGCGCGCATGGATTTGAAGCACGGCACGCGAGGCAGCAATGCGGGCATGTATTCCAAGAAATCGATTGAATCGGCCGCGCTGGTAGTTAAGACGGAAAACCCGGAAGATTCGATTGCGTTTAGCAGCAGCGGTAAGTTCGTTGGCGACGGCAAGCAGTTCGGCAAGGGGCAGATCGTGCTGATTAAGGATTATGGGCGTAATGAGGTGCGGAAGATGGCGCCGGATTATACGGAAGAAAATTTTGTGTTTCTCGATAATAAACCTGTGAAACTTGAAGCGTTGCCGACGTATGAGTTAGGCAAGGACGGCAAGCTGGCGGAAGTGCCCGACGGGCAGTTGCTTGGCGGTACGCAGGAAATTGTCAGCCCCGTTATCCTGCATAGCCGCGGTTAAGCAGCTTTTTTCCATTAAGAGAGTTCTTTGCCGCCGAATGATTTTCCGGATGCGAGGATGTCTATTTCACGCTCCATGTTGCGGACGGCTTGGGCGGCGAGTGGCCTGAACTCGTTGGTGATGAAGATGGCGCCGCTATTGATAGCGGGTTGCAGGAATCGTGTAGGGCGATTGGCGCGGTAGGCTTCTTCGCCTTGCACGGGGAGATATTCTTTCATGATGGCTTGGGCGTATTGCTCGTATACGGCCCAGGGCTGGGCGAGGATGTACATGTCGAGGTCGATGATAGTGTTGGTGTCGTGGCTTGATTTATTGAGGAATTCTTCACAGGAGGCGATCATAAGGCTTCGGGGGCGGAATGAATGATATGAATGTATAAGTTTATTGAGTATATGCAATCACTAGCTATATTATTAGAATTAAATGACAAACAGGGGTTCGTTATGAGATATGCGCTGGCTCTTGGCTTGGTTTTACTGGGATATTCGCAAGGATTCGCCTCGCCGATTATGCGCAAGGAGCGAGCGAATTATTGTCTCAGCGGGTCATTTTTTAATAATAGCGATGAATACAAGATAGCGAAAATTGCGGGAAAGACGCGGTTTATTGCTGATTCGGATACGTGGGTGGAAGATGCGTGCCCGAGTGAGGATGTGAGCAAATGCCCGGTGCGGATTACGACGGATATGGCCAAGATTGATGGGGAGTCAATGTTGCTCGTGGGGAAAAAATATCGCGAATTTTACTGCGTGAAAGATGTGAAACACGGCAATAGCGGCTGGGTGAATGAGAAGGATCTCGTGATTGCCAAGCCGAAGGAAGTGTTCCGCGAGGACTGGCCGGGGAAATGGGTCGGGATAGATGTTAAGGCGGAGATCGGGATTAAGACGGATGCGGATGGGGTGTTGTATGTCACGGGATATGCACAGTATGAAGGCGCGCATGAGACGGTGCACACGGCGGTGCTGGATTTTGAGGCGAAGCCGGAAGGCGATAAGCTGATTTCACCCGAGGGGGAAAAAGTGGGGTGCGGGGCGGAGCTGATTCATTTGCACTCGTATGTACTGGTGCGGGATAATGGGCGGTGTGGGGTGGGGAGTGTGTTATTTGATGGGTTGTATGAGCGGAAGTAGGATGGAAAAATTATCTGCCATTCACATAAGTAGTGTTGCCATAACGCGTCGCAGTTGAGCCGCCGCTTTAAAAAGCATGAATATTATATTTATTGCGAAAACCCCTTAAAGCCATATTTCTTCATTAAGCATGCTTGCCATGTATCTACGGTTGAAGAATCTCTTGGCGGCTCTCCACATCCTGAAAAAAGTTACTGGTTTTGTTCTATGAGGCATTTTTTGCTTTTAGAAGAATCGGGATAAGATGTGCACCTTCCAAATGAATCAAGCGTTGTGCATGGGTAATGCTCTTTGCAATTCTCTACCGCCTTATCACCAAGGTAACTTATGATATCGGCCGGTACGCGCGGAATAGAGTCTGTAGGCCTCGACTTAATTTGCAATTCGAGTGTTTGTATTGGCGTTGCTACACCAGCATAAATCAACTCTCCTTTCACAGCCAAATATCCTGACTGAGCAGACATTACAATGATGGACAGGGCGTGATGTTCAAAGGGGCTTAAATTTCCTACCGGAAAGATGATTTCTTTTACATTGCGAGAATAAGGATAATTATTGGCTACCCATTCAGTAACCTGCTTATCATTAGTATCAATAATATTCATGCCTTGTGAAAAGCTGAGCTTTAAAGAAAGCCCCTCAGGAGAGCGAATACCATTATTTATAACCTCAATGGAAATACGAAACCTATCTCCAAGAAAAACTTCTTCTCCCTTCTTTTTTTGTTCTGACGTATCTGGCTTTGGATAGTTATTTATATACGGCACACGTTGATAGCTAATTGGACCTATGTTTATTGAGGACACGAAATATAAATAAAATAGCGCTGCAAAGATCAGGGCTAATAGAAAAATGAGTGCTGGGCGTCGAGTAGGGCGCATGAGTTAGATCCGCTCATCTATTTGAATTGCCTAATTTCTATCTGTTTCAGTGTAAAATGGGTATCAAATTAGAACCAGCTTACTCTTGGCTGCGCCACGCGTAGCCGAAGGCGAATCGTGGTGTACCAGCGCGGAGGAGGTTCGAACCGGGTTTTGGAGTTTATAGAATGGTTGCAGGGCTGGAAGAAGCTAATTTCTTGTTAAGCCTCAGTGCCAAATTACTAATTCCAAAGAATACTCCTCCCAATATGATTAAACATACCGGCCATCCTATCGAATCCATAAAATGTTGGCTGGTAAAATAACTGATGTAGGAAAACAATGCGATAGCCGATGTAATCAGCATAGAGCGGCTATTCACTATAGTGCTAACATAGAGCATAAAGGCAGCCATTGCGAGATAAAGAATTTCTAAGCTACTGCGCCAAACAATATCAAAACCCATCCATAACAATACAACACTACCGATAAAATATCCAAATCCACAAATACTGTTATAAGGGGTTCTTTGTAAGCCATAACTAAGTGCTAGCACACTCACGCCACAAACGAATTCAATTAAATTATATGGAAGATGGATAAGGCTACACAGGTTAATGAAAGCCCCAATCGCGAAATAGATGGTGAAAAACAAGAAAGAGGTGCGCTTCACCTTTGTGAAAAGAATACCATATTGTGCGCCTAGCACCGCAAAAATGAGAAGAGCGGCAACCCGTACATCTCCACCGCCCGTTGAAAATTCATACACAGTTACGAACAGCCCGGTCGTTTGAAGTAGCGCCGATAAAACCACTAATATTGCTACATTGCTTCTGCGCGCTGGTTGCAATGCCATTGTAACAGCAAGAACAAGGCAGATAATGCCTGGCCCGAATGTAATGATAATACGAGCGACAGAATTAAGTTGATTCCATGAAAGCCCAATATATGCGCTAAGTCCCGCTAAAACAAAGATGCCGCCTAAGTACGAAAATACACGTGTCAAGGTGAAGGCATCTTTTTTATTAGCCTCAATTTCCCGGCAGCCTAAAGCTGACGTCAATTCTGCAAGGCTAATATTATGGGCATCGGCCAAGGCTACAATTTCGGTCATTGCCTGTTCTTTTGAATTCATGGGATAATCCAACCGATGAAATTTGAAGAGGAATTATATTGATCGCTCGAACCATTATAGGAAATAGGGATATGTTTCCCGCTTTTGCTAATCACTGGACCATGATTTCTATAAGAACTTCCTACTTCAAAAAATAGCAGTCCGTCCCCGTTGTAATTGTACCCGCCATTAGAAAACTGATAACCATCCGGCGCAGCAGGTGCAGCATTAATATTCAGTGCTGCAGCTTCGGCTACAGGAATCATAATTGGCGCGGTATTGTTGCCTTTATTGATTTCCGAAACGATTTTGGAAGTATCTTGCGCCTGCTCCTGAGAGGGAAGTTTAGTAGGATCGACGGCAATAACGATATTAGCATTGATGCCATTTCTATTGGCGCTTCCATCCAGCGTTTGATACTTGGACATATCGGGGGCTTCGAAAGTAATTTCCTGAATTTTTCCCGTAGCGGCTACATAACGATAAAGATGCGGTAGAGACTTCTCATTTTGATAGCGCGCAGGATCAACTCTTATATAAAGCTTCTGCTGCTGAACTTGGAACTCAACATAGCTGTACCTGCTATCCGAGAAAAAGAAGTCATATTGCGGATCCGCCACCCAATATTTTGGCAACGCATCAGCCACCATAAACAAAACCACCAATAATAACGGCAGGCTTATGCCAAGGGTCAGAACTATATTCTCTTTGATAAATTTTTTCATAGTACCCCTGATATGATATAATAGTTAGAACCGCTCATCCTATTGTACTTATTTAATTCTTGCTATCAAGACTCAGATCGGGTGCCAATCGCTCACCGAAACTTAGAACCAGAGCCAACTCAGGCTCCCACGCGGAATTGAAACGCTTTGGCTATAGCCAATTCCGAAGTGGTGCACCAGCGCGGAGAAAGTTCGAACCGCTTAGTGCAATTTCTTAAGATTTTACAAGGTATGGGAAAATTACTCAAGTCTCCCGAAGCCCAAAACGGAAGATACTTTCAATTTAATGCTACTAACACTGCATTCCTTTAATCAGTTCGTTCATTAAATCATCTGCATTCTTGCAGTGAATAAGCGAAGCAGATTGTCCGCACCATAGCGACATAAGATCGTCACGTTTTTGCTCTATGGCAGCTTGCTTTATCTGGCCAGTGAACCAGCTTTGCGCAGGATATGGTGCAAATTTATTTTGGTAAGGTGTTGTTTCGATCATCATGCGATTTACGATGCCGCGCGCAAGTCTGCCGGTATATGCACGAGTTAAAGCTGTATATTTTGCCTCATCACTAAATAGTTTTTGCTTATGAAGGTCGCTAGCATTTGATTCTGCACATGCCAAAAATGCCGTGCCTATTTGTACTGCTTCTGCGCCAAGTGCAAACGCAGCCTTCATACCGCGACTATCAGCAATGCCACCTGCAGCAATAATCGGTGCTCTTGTAAGGTCTACTGATTGCGGAATCAGCGATAGAGTGCCGATGAGCGAATTTTCAGCTTCTTGCAAAAATGCCACGCGATGACCGCCCGCTTCGAAGCCTGTAGCAACTATGAGATCCACACCCGCATCATCAAGCGCCACTGCTTCATCTGGTGTGATTGCCGTTCCGATGGTAGTGATGCCGCGTTTTTTACATTCACGTAAAATATCAGGTGATGGTATTCCGTAAACAAAACTAAAAACTGGTGGTGACGATTCTAAAATAGTTTCGATTTGCGCGTCGAATGTGTAGCCAAATTGTTCGGGATATGCTGGTTTTTTTAATCCAAGTTCTTTAAAATACGGCTCCAATACTTCATATGCTTGATCGAAAGATTTTTCCGGCAAGGAAAGCCCTTCACCATCGTGGTCTTTGACCCATAGGTTTATCGCAAATGGTTTTCTGGTTTGGGTATTGATTATGCTAACCAGCGTTTGAATTTCAGCAGGTGACAGGTGATGCGCCCCAAATGACCCAAGGCCTCCGAAATTCGATACGGTGGTAAGCAAAGTAATTGAAGATAGTCCACCACCAAACGGTCCCTGAATAATCGGGTACTTTATCCCAAGTTGTTCTGTAACTCTCGTTTTGTTCCACATAAATTTATGCTGACACATATTGATGAAGCGGTTCTAACAACTCCGCGCGGGTAGAGTTTTGGTGCCGCTGCCACTACCTAATAGCATTAACAACAATAAGTTAAATAACAATTTTATATAATTAAATTTCACTATGTACCCAGAATTGTACCCATAAGCATGAAAGTTAAACGCTGGGGACAATATAACATCACAAGCATTTCGAGCACAATTGTAAGAAAACTGAAATAATCGATACAATAGCTGCAAGTGCCGCCCAATTGCGAGTGCTCTTATATCGCTTATCCTTTAATAGCTTTTCGCTAATATATTTTCTTGAAAGCCAACATTCCACAAATTCTCGGGATGGCGGTGGATTATGACAGATGGACGGAACATCAGCCCCCTAAGTTAATCCCAGCAGACAATAATCTTTGTTGTACGGTCTCTGGACCCAATTTTTCCATCGCACTATTCCAACGATCTAAATCATTATTCTCGGTAGTCACCATATCGTTCCTTTTAATAAGTTCCTAGGCCAAAACCTTAACAAAATATGCGTCACTATCAAGTGCCCAATGGAGGAACTATCCGCACTCGGGTAATTCCTTCCAACTCGTCGTGTAGTGCGGGCTTTTCATCTCCATCATCATCTTCCATTCCCGTCTGATACCGGAAGCGGCAAAGAACAAGCTATTAGCCCCATACTTTTTATTCACCCCATCTAAGGCTTTCATAAGCTGTTCTTGCTGCACCTCATTGCGTGGCGATAACAAATCGAACTGCCTGCCCTGTGAAGAGGTTATGGAAGCCGGGAACTAATGCCGACAGCTTTACCACGAGTGCTAACAATGTAGTAGGGCACGTTCATCCCCGAACCCACCCATTATTGAAATACGAATGTTTTGTATCCATATTTCAGGATTATTCTGAAGATAAGCCATATCGCCCACTTGATTTAGTTCTAACTTTAACACTCCAAAGAACTCCCGCATGGAAAGTTCCCTGTTCTGTTTTTAGGGATTTGACGGAAAATGCTGGATAAGATTCAAGTTTCTTCAATCACCTGTGTCTATATTCACCAAATTCGTTGTATTTTCCCTGTATAATAAGGAATTGCGCCAGAGAATGGTTGTCATTAGATTCCAAGCAGCACCATTTCCTCACATATATTCAGAGAGTTATTACGGCGGCCTTTTTAGCCGCTGACTCTGTTTATACCGCCAAAAAATCTTGATGCGCCGGTTGCAGCAATAGTTTATCTAATACATTCCTTATTGCCGCTTGAATATATGGATCGCCATATATTTTTCCATAATCCATTTCAGGAGTATCTTCATGAGTCGTAAAGCATTTCTTCCCCTCGCATTCCTTGCTGCCGTTACCGCCTGTTCGCCTTCCGCGACCAATGGCGTAACCAAAGGACAGGAAGTTCATTCCGGGCCTTTCGGTATGATTACCGCTGATAGTGTCAAAGTGGACACGTCAGCCGCTTTTAAAGGCCTGCAGAAAGTAACTGTCGGCAGTTATACGATCGGTTTTGCGACATACAAAACCGCATCTGCCAAGGTAATGAAGGGAAGTTCATCCGGCCATAATACGCTTCTGGGTATCGATGATGCGACCATGCAAAAAATCACTGACGAAAGTTACAAGAATTTCGTCGCCGACCTGAAAGCTAAGGGTTACACCGTGGTCGACCGTTCTGAGCTGATGGCCAACAAAGATTTCAACAGCACGAAAACCTATCCGAATCCCTATGAGGATTCCACCAGCGGCTTTTTCGGTGAAGCCAGTAAGTTGAAATATTTTGCACCAAGCAGCTTTAACGGTGTAAAAATATTTATGGGCGATATCGTAGGCACTATGGGCGGCTTCGCAACGGATAGCCCCACCGTAGGAGCAGCTAAATATTTTGATGTGAGCGGTGTAAAAGTAATTCACGCCATTTACGTGCTGGATTTTGCTAATAATGACACATCGGGCGGTTTGTCACGTTGGAGCACGCAGGTCAAAATCGGCCAGGGTATGACTGTTATTCCTACCGCCTCTAAACTTTCTGTATCGGCCGATCAGGGTGGCCTGATGGCTACCGGTAACGGCTCCATCACAATTGGTCAGCCTATCAGTTCAGATAAAGAATTTGCAACAGTCAGCGATAAAACATCGGATACGCATATGGTCGCTGAGGGCGCTGCTAACGTGATTGCTACACTTGGCGGCATCGGCGGCAGCCAAAGCCGTGATTTTGAATTCCAGGCGCGTCCTAAGGATTTCAAGGCTGCGGCCAGCGATGCGATCGAGCAGGCTAATACCGTGCTTGTAGGTAAAATGTCCGAACTTAAGTAAAAGATATCTAGATTATAAAAGCCCGGCTTGAACGCCGGGCTTTTTTTTGGCTAATCATTACAGGTTTTTTAATAACGGTGAAGTGCTGTAACATCGCAACCTTAGCCGCCTGCTTTATCTAAGACGCTTAAGCGCAGTGATGCGTTTATGATGGCTCAGGGGGTAATTAATAGTTCGGCTTATAAAGCTTTGATTTATGCCAGAGCCTACCAACAGCCTCTTTTATTGAAAACCGACCGCATATTGATTTTCTTTTAGGAAGAGCATCAGAAGGAGCAAGGCACAGATTTCGTGGTTTTGATTATTTCTCATAACCGATAGACATCGCTAAGCAAATTCTATTTTTTTCAATAGATAATAGCTTTCTTATGGTCTTTCAATCTTAATAAAGATATCAACAAGCAGGAGATGGTTATGTCGCGCAAGTTCTCAAATACCACGAAATATACAAGCCCAACGCTGGTAAAGGCGTCTGATGTGATTGAGTCAAGTGTAAATCGCGCTGGTGAGTATGGCGCTGAAATTCTCGATAATATTAAAGCCGCATATCCCGTCGTTCAGGAAACGGCTAAAAATCTCGCATATAGCTCAGCTGACCAATCAAAGGCAGCCTTACAATATACAGGTCGCCAGCTTGCGACCGCTGCACACACTGTAGGTCATCAGGTTCGGGTTACCCAGCGTCGTGCATTGAAGCTTGGCATCATTTACATGATCTATAAATACTTCAGTAAAGATGAAGCCGTTGAAAAAGTTGTTAAAGATGTAGAGCAACACATAAATAACAATCCTATTCAGTCAGCGGTAATCGCATTAGGCACTGGGTATCTACTGGCTAAAATTATCCGATAATCGCATCCTTCTCTTATTTGCCCATGCGAAAATCGTTTAACTGCATAGCATCTTTATTCTGAAAGTTATTAAATTTGCTTTGAAATGGAGTCATATATGAAAAAGGTATTGTTGTTTTCTTTGCTTGCCACTTTATCGGGTTGCGTAGCCGTACCAGTTGAAGACGGTTATAGGGATGGTCGTTATGATAGGAATCATTACAATAATCATTATGATAGGCATGATGGGGCGCGATATGAGCACGATAGTGATCATAGGGACAATCGTCACGATGATGACGATAACGATCGCCACAGGGATAACGAGTATCGCGGTCATAGAGATGATCGCTAATATGTCGAAAAAACCCGGCAAGTTTCCCTGCCGGGCTTCTGTAATAAATGATTGGCTTATTTCTGAATACGGCCAATGTAATGTTGATACTTTTTTGCAAATTTTCTAAAGGCTTTACTTGCCTCTTTGAATTCTTCAATTAACAACCCGAACTCAGCTTCGACAGTGAGTTTAGGTTTTACTTCCTTCTTCCGAAATTCAATAATGGCAGACATTATTTTCTCCCGAGATACGCCGGACGCACCTATGAGACGCGCGCCCGGCAGTTGAAGCCGACTAAGCGGTTTTGTCACGTTTGTTTTTTTTCTCTTCCTTATTCCACAGTTCAACATATCGGGTGTGCGTAACAATCCATGACGTCATTCTTTAACTGTATTTCCATTCTGCTTCGCCGGGATGCGGGGGATAATCGGGCAGGTACGCATAATCGCAAACGGGTTTAGTATTAGTTTTTTTATAAAATTCGCGCACCTCGGCATCATCAAAACTGAACCACCGTTTATGCCCATTCCAAATCTCTGCGCATTCCATAGGTAGGTTTCCATACTTCACCGCTTGTACACGCCACATTCTATTACTATTATCAATCCCCTTGCCGGGGGTGAGATTATGCCCACCAATATAAGTTATCGGCATGCCTTGATCATGTTCAATTGGTTTGTAACTATCCACTGTTACCTGAACAGATGATGGCCCTTTAATATCCCGCATTACCTCCCTGCGGGTTGCTCGTAATTTCTGGATTGTTTTAGCTTCTCTTAATAGCTCCTTCGCCTCTTCCAATCCCTCTCATTCTGATGAACCATAATTAAGTAGACCCGACAGATGGATGGCGTTTCGCATAGAGGCGTCTAAAAAGGTGCAATGACAAGCAATAGCGTTGCCTGCTACATCACTAATAGATGCAATTATGGCCGGGTAGAATCCACTGGCTGTATAATTATAACCGTGTTCAAGGAATCGTATGGAATCGGGCAATGCTTCCATTGTAATCCCGCGCTTTTCCCGCAGGTAACGCTCGCCAAGTGTCCGTTCGATAGGGGTAGAGCGCTTAATCATGCTCAATGCCTTGTCACGTTGACGGGAAGCACGTTCATCAATCTTTTGCTTCAAGTGAGGTAGGGCGGGCCTGAGAATATCAGCACGTTGACCTAGGAATCCACGTGCCCATACCAAAGCACCTTTAAAATCTGTCCGGAAACTGTGCTGAATAAGGGTAAGAATATCACCGCCCTCGCCGGATTCATGGTTGAAATAGGAACCATCCAGCAAACGAAGGGATATAGAGCCTTGCGTTCCAATCCGGTATTCATGAGCGGTGCGCTGTATGGTACGCCCTGTAAAAAGGCACTCCACAAGGCGGGGTATCTGTTCAATCAGTCCGGCTTTAAGGCCGGCGGTATCGTTGGTGTGGTTTGATTTTGCGGTCATGCGGCACTCAGCTTTAAGACGCTGAAAAGTAATACCCGACCGTCATCATTTATAGCTTCCAACGGGATCAATTTTCTCCATTATGAACCGCTTGGCAAACGCGGGAGCGCAACGCTTTAAGGGCTCATGCCAGTTGAGCAGGTCTATCTGGCGTGTCCAATTCATTGTTTCTTCGGGGGGGGGGGGGGACATAGGAAGGATTTGGCTGCATTAGATTTGCCCTCCCTGTGAGTTCAGGGATAAGGCCCGGCGTAGCTTTCCTACGTTCCAGCTGGTGATTCGAGGCGAAAGGCGTTCTGGCGCTGGAATGGTTAAATCTTTAACTCGTCGCCATATGGTCGCATCTGAACAACCATATAAGCCCTTAACCACCGGCAAGCGCACCTGCGCAGAATCCGGCAGGTTATCGAAATTTGCTAATGCTGTGGGTATTCTGTCATCTGTGCGATTTTTTTCTGTATTCATCTTCTTTCTCCTCTTTGTGGAACCCACTATCAAGGTAACGCAGAAAGGCGCATAACGCTATAAGGCAGATGAATTAAGCCGCTGATTTACATATGGTTTTTTAGTAGGAAAAATTTATGCCCTTTTCACCATAAATCATTTTGCACTGCGAAGAATGTATGACGTAGGGGGCTTCAAACCAAGTGAGTCAAAAGCATCTTGCAAGAATGTCAAACTTTCCCCGCCCTCTTTTTGCCCTTTTTTCACGTTAATTCGGCTGTTGGGAGCCACATTAACAACCTGACTCGATCGAGTGAACGGTTTACCGGTGATTGACCTATAAAGGGTTTCAAGGTCGGATTTCAAAATGTGTACGTAATCGTTCTTTCTTCGTGGGGATAGGGTAGGTGTCTGTGCACATAATTTTTTAATTGGCGCGTCGAAGGCATGCAGTAATTCTAGGAGAGCAATATGAGGGGCTACCACAGAAGCAACATCATTGATTATCGGGCATGGTGTGAATGATAAATTTTCCAAAAGCCTCCAATCCATTTCAAATAAACAGGACTTAAGGCGTTCAATTGCTTTGTCTAACCTATCTGCTTCTTTACCTTTAGTGCGTTTAACAGAAAGCTTTTTTGGCGGGTCATATTTAGAATACCGGTGTTTTAATGATATAGCAGAGGCTAATATTTTCCATTTTGTATCCAGATTTTGATACTTTTGTGCAAGCTCCTCACAAATAGAATAAAGTGAACAATCGTCCGAATCGCTAAGAATTGTGTTTGGGCGAACTACTTTAAGTTTTAGGTTAGTATTTGATACTTTTAATCCTGACATAGACATTCCCCCGATGCTTCCCCTGATGGTTACGCGGCAGGAGATAGGGTTCTCTTTTCAGCTGGCCAGCCTATCCGCGCAATTTGTTTATATCATTTTAGCTGCTGTAGCGGAACTACCTTGCTATCTTCATTTTCCACAATGCAATCTAGATGGTTTGCCCACCATTGCATCATTTGTCGGCGCTCTGGCAGATATTCAGCGCGGTTATACGCGGCTCGCACCTTATTGCGTTCACTGTGAGCAAGCTGGCGCTCAATCACATCGGCGCGGAAGCCATGTTCGTTAAGTGTTGTAAATGCTAGGGCCCGGAAGCCGTGGCCGACGAGCTTGCCCTTATATCCCATCTTACGCAGCACATGGTTGATGGTGTTCTCGCTCATCATCGCATGGCGACGGCGTTGCTGTGACGGGAAAAGCAATTCGCCCCAGCCGGTCAAAAGCTTGAGTTCTTCAAGAATGGCTAGGGTTTGTTTGGCTAACGGTACGATATGCAGATCGCGCATTTTGGTTGTGTGTGCGGGTAAGCGCCATTCCTTTGCTTCAAAATCCACATCTTCCCATTTTGCTTGTCTTAGCTCGCCTTGCCTAACGAATGTCAGCATCAATAAACGAATAGCCAGCTTATTCTGTCCGCTGGTCGCTACCTTCTCCAACTGCACAAAGAAATCAGGTATTCCCTTCGCCTGAATGGTGGGGTGGCTCTCGGTTCTATGGGGGGTAAGTGCTCCCTTTAGGTCAATGGTGGGGTTATATTGTATACGCCCAGTGAGCACGGCATAGCGGAAAATAACCCCAATGGTTTGTAGAAGCCGGTGCGATGTTTCCGTTGTTCCACGTTTTTCCACTTTGCGAAGCGCGTCCAGCAAATCTAATGATTTTATCTCTGAAATAGGGCGGTCGCCAATCTCAGGCATCATATGCAGTTCTAACCGTCGCCAGAGCCTTTCGGCATGTTCAGGCGTCCATTTGGATTTATTGGTTTCAAACCATTCCTTTGCAACAGATTGAAAGCTGTTACCCGCATTGAATTCCGCCTGCCTTTTTTTCTGCTTTTTATTTGCGCTGGGATCTTCGCCATTGGCGAGTAGTTTTCGAGCGGCGAACCGTTTGTCACGGGCATCTAGCAGAGAAATTTCTGGGTAGGTACCGAGTGCCAGCATCTTCTCTTTCCCAGCAAAGAAGTAACGAAATCGCCAGTATTTACCACCGTTGGAATGAATCAGTAAAAAGAGGCCGTCGCCGTCCTTCAGCTTATAGGGCTTGTCCTGTGCCTTGGCCTTTTGAACCTTTATATCGGTGAGAAGCATATTGGCCTCGCTGGGTATCTATCAAAATATACCCAGTATTGTACCCATGAAAATATGTGGTGTCACGATGTATCGTGAGACGACGTGGTTTACAGTATCGGCCTATTTGCTTGAGTGTGAGCCCGCAAATGAGGTTTTGTGATATAACCTGATATAAGTAAATGGTGCTCGCGGCCGGAATCGAACCGGCATGGCCAAAAGCCGACGGATTTTCATACCAACTACAACTTTCGTTGCCACCCAGAAGGGCGTTTGTGGTCTGGACTATCCCTTCACCATAGCCCGAAGGCGTTAGGTGCTGCCCGTCTAGTCTCTACACCTTCCTGAAATTTCTTTCAGGCTTGGCTCGGGATTGGCAACAGCCGAAGCTGGAAGCGTTCCCCGAATTTGAGCAGTTCTACTTCCGGCATTTCCACCGGAGCACTCAATCCTTAAGTCCGTTGCGTCTACCAATTCCGCCACGCGAGCTTATGTTTTTTTAATCTGTATCGCCCGAAATTCCAATCTCCAAAATCACTCTATATTACTATCTGCTACTATCGTCGCAGATTCTCCGGTGGTGTCCGGGTGGTGTTTCGTATCACCATATTTGAGCGATGCAAGAAAGTGGCATTTACAAGATATTGTATTCTAGTTCTTTTTCTTCTCCTATTTTTTTATTCCTCAAAGACTCACGTGATTTTAAGTCTGGTGCGTCTACCAATTTCGCCACGCGAGCTTGCGAAGAAAGCGATACTGTATAGCATACAGGATTTTGCTATCTACAGAATTCAACATTGCATATATCTTCTACAAGGTGTATTAATTTAAGACATTATTAACACTAGATGTGGTTTTTATGTCGGGTTTGCGTTTTGCCGGTGGGGTCGTGGTTTTGGCGATGGTTTCTTCGCCGGTTTTTGCGCAGCAGGCGCCTGCCTGGTATGCGGGGATTTCCAGCGGTGTTACTTACATGAATCCCAGTGAGATCAGTGGCGGGAACGGCGGGAAGCTGGGGTATGATCAGGGGTTCAATAGTGATGTGGCGTTTGGGTATGCGCCGAACGGGAGTTTGCAGCCATTTGCGGATATGCGGATTGAGTTTGAATTCGGGTATCATAGTAATCCGACGAATCGGTATACGCCTTCGCTGGGCGCTGCGGCGGGGACGCCGGGGTCGGTGCAGTCGATTTCGTATATGGGCAACGCCTTTTATGATTTCCATAATTACTCGGCTTGGACGCCTTATGTCGGTGCGGGCGCGGGGATTGCGACGGTGAAGTTGGCGAAAGCGATCGGCACGGGTGCGCGCGGGTCGGATTCGAATGCGTTTGCTTACCAATTTATGGGCGGGGTGTATTATACGGACCCGACTTTGCCGAAAATGGATTGGTCGCTGGGGTATCGATATTACGATATCAGCGATCCGCGGTTTCGCTATGACGGCGGGAAAATTAAAGTCAACAACCTGACGACGCAGGATGTTGAACTTGGGGCGCGCTACCGGTTTTAAGCGGCTAAATCTTCTTCTGTAACTTCCTGCGTGATCGCCAGCAACATGCTGCGGATGTTTTCATGCGCGCTTACGAGTTTGGTTTCGTCTGTTGAGCGGGAGACCAGGCAGGTGCCTAAGCGCTGGTTGCGGATGAAGGGGTAGCTGCCGATTTCGACTTCGGGGTAGTTATTCTGGATGGCGGTGAGCTTGTCGGCGATGACGCCTTCGGTGGTGAAGGCGGAGATGGTGCGGGAGAGCATTTTAGCACCGCCGGTGAGGGTGTGTTTGATGTTGTCGAACATGGCCTGCATGATGCCCGGGACGCCGGCCATGACGTAGACGTTTTCGACGCTGAAACCGGGGGCGGCGCTGACGGGGTTGGCGATCAGCGTGGCGCCTACGGGGATTTCGGCCATTTTGAGGCGGGCGGCGTTGAGCTTTTCCTTGCCGTACTGGTTTTCGAGAATGGCGGCGGCTTCTTTGTTAAGTTCCAGCTCGATGCCGAAGGCGCACGCGATGGCGTCGGAGGTGATGTCGTCATGGGTGGGGCCGATGCCGCCGGTGGTGAAGACGTAGGTGAAAGTTTTGCGGCAAAGGTTGACGGTATCAATGATGGTTTGTTTGACGTCAGGGATAATCCTTACTTCTGAGAGCCTTACGCCAGTTTCATTGAGCGATTTAGCCAGCCACGCGACATTCTTGTCCTGCGTGCGGCCGGATAGGATTTCGTTGCCGATTACCACGATACACGCGGTGGGTGTCTTTGCTTGCATACAGCTGGTCTCCTGAGTAACTTGTCCCTATCTATAATAGATAAAACAAAAAGCCCAAAGGAATAAAAATGTACGACGATTCACGGGCCATCACCATCCACGGCAAAGCCGATTACGAGGGCATGCGCAAAGCAGGCCGGCTCGCAGCCGAGGTGCTGGACATGATCGCCGATTATGTGAAACCGGGGGTGACGACGGATGAGTTGAATACGCTGTGCCATGACATGATTGTAGCGCGCGGGGCGATTCCGGCGCCGCTGGGGTATCGCGGGTTTCCGAAGTCGATCTGCACGTCGGTGAATCATGTGGTGTGCCACGGGATTCCGGGGACGCTGCGGTTGAAGGATGGGGATATGGTGAATATCGACGTGACGGTGATTGTGGACGGGTGGCATGGGGATACGAGCCGGATGTATTGGGCGGGGGCGCCTTCGATTAAGGCGAAGCGGCTTACGCAGGTGACGTATGAGGCGACGATGCTTGGGATTGAGCAGGTGAAACCGGGAAACACTGTGGGGCATATCGGGCATGCGATTCAGACGTATGCAGAGAAGAACGGGTATTCGGTAGTGCGCGATTATTGCGGGCATGGGCTGGGGAAGATTTTCCATATGGCACCGAATATTTTACATTACGGCTCGCCGGGCGAAGGGCCGGAGCTAAAGGAAGGCATGTTCTTTACCATAGAGCCGATGATCAACGCGGGGCATTGGGAAACGATTCTGTCACGCCACGACGGCTGGACGGTGACGACGCGCGATAAATCGCTGTCGGCGCAGTTCGAACATTCCCTGGCGGTGACGTCTACCGGGTATGAAATCTTTACCCAGTCGCCTACGGGTAAGCATTTCCCACCTTACTGAGCATGCGCTCCGCAAATTTTTTCCCGGTTAGACTCGACCCTGAGGGACATATACCAAAAATGCGGGCGGCGGGGCGGCTTGCCGCTGAAGTGTTGGACGCGGTGGCGCTTAAAATCAAAGAGGGCGTAACGACGGAAGAGCTGAACCAGTTCTGCCATGAGATGATGGTGGAGCGTGGGGCGGAACCGGCGATGCTTGATTATCAGGGGTTTCCGAAATCGATTTGCACGTCGGTGAACCATGTGGCGGCGCATGGGATTCCGAGCCAGCAGGTGTTGGTGGATGGTGATGTATTGAAGGTCGATGTGTCGTTGAAGCTGGACGGCGTGTACGGGGATAATTGCCGGACGTATTTTGTGGGCACGCCTTCGGCGCAGGCGCAGGCGCTGACGACGGCGGCGTATAACGCGTTGATGGCGGGGATTAACAAAGTGATGCCGGGGCGCACACTCGGCGATGTCGGGCATGCGGTGGAGCTGCGGGTGGCGGAGGAAGGCTATCAGCTGATTCGCGATTTCGGCGGACATTTCATTGGATATAAATTGCACATGCCGCCGGAAGTGCCGTCGTTCGGGGAACCGAATGAAGGGCTGGTGCTGCGGCCGGGGATGATTTTCACCATCGAGCCGATTGTGGCTGAGAATGAAGAATGGACAATGCAGCATAACGGGGAAGTGCACGTGGCGAAGGGACGGCTGGCGGCGCAGTTCGAACATACCGTTTTAGTGACGGAGCGCGGATGTGAGATTCTTACGAGTTCGCCGAAAAATATGTATGTGCCGAATGCCATCAGGCCGTATGTGCTTAATCATAGGCATGGGAATGCGCTGTAGCTATTCGGCGCGCTGTTTCTGGTGGGTTGATAGGACGTTATATTTCCGTTATAGAATGTAACAAGGAGCCGCCATGATAAAGTGTATATAGCGTAATTCCAGTCAGTAGTCGAAATCTATGAACGAGACACTTGCAAAACCGCATCACACAGGACATCGCAAACGTTTGCGGGAGAGATTTTTAATTGCAGGGCCGCAGGCGTTGGCGGATTACGAATTGCTGGAAATGATTTTATTCCCAGCCAAGCCCATTGGCGATGTGAAGCCGATGGCTAAGGAATTGCTGGCGGCATTTGGGGGTTTTGGCAAAGTGCTGTTTGCGACGCAGCAGGAATTGCTGCGCATTGAAGGCGTGAACGAAGCGGCGGTGGTGGCGATTCAGGTGACCAAGGCGGCAGCGGAACGCATGCTGAAAGAAGAAATTTCCGATAAGCAGATTATTAAAAGCTGGACGCAGCTGCTGGATTATTGCCGGTTGCATATCGGCAATTTGCAGCATGAGGAATTCCATGTGTTGTTCCTGAATAACAAGCTGGAGCTGATTGTGGATGAGCGGTTGCAGAAGGGGACGGTGAATCACACGCCGGTGTATCCGCGTGAGATCGTGAAGCGTGCGCTGGAGTTGGGGGCGAGCAGTTTGATTTTAGTGCATAATCATCCCAGCGGAGATGTGAACCCGAGCAGGTCGGATGTGGAGATGACTAAGGAAGTGGTAAATGCGGCGCGCACATTGGGGATTGAAGTGCAGGATCATTTGATCATCGGCGCGAAGATGCATTTCTCGTTCAGGTCGAAAGGACTCATGTGACTGTTTCATGCTGGGGGATTACCCCGGGGCACGCGGGCATGATGGCGCAGGTGAAGGCGCTGGCGCATGCCATTGGCGTGGTGCCGCTGATGAAGCAGGTGACGATTAAAAAGCCGTTTGCGCTGATGCCAAATGTGATGCTTGCGCCGATTCGTTCGTGCATCGTGCCGGGATTGATCGATGCGGCGAGCGATTCGCTGGAAGGGCCGTATCCGGGACTGGTGATCACCTGCGGGCGTCGGGCGGCGCTGGTGGCGATGGGGATTAAGGCGAAATCGCCTGCTACGAAAGTAGTGCATATTCAGGACCCGCAGTGCAATCCGAAATATTTCGATCTTGTGGTTGCGATGCAGCATGACGCGGCGACGGGGACGAATGTGATTAAGACGCGTTTTGCGTTGCACAGTATTACGCCGGACGTGCTGGCGCAGGCGCGCGGGGAATTTGAAAAAACATTTTCGGCGTTTGCTGCACCGCGGGTGGCGGTGTTGCTCGGCGGGTCGACGAATAAATATCAGTTGAATGCGCAAGGGATGCAGCGGGTGATTGATTCGCTGCAGACGCTGCTGGGCGCGACGAAATGTTCGCTGCTGATTACGCCGTCGCGCCGCACGGGCGAGGCTAATATTCGCAAGCTGCGCGAGGTGTTCGCCAAGGAGACGCGGGTTTATATTTATGATTTTGCATCGCAGAATCCGTATATGGGGATGCTAGCGCTGGCTGATGCGATTGTGGCGACGAACGATTCGGTGAACATGATGAGTGAAGCGATGGCGACCGGCAAGCCGCTATACTTGCTACCGCTGATGGGGCATGAGGGAACGAAACCGGCGATGTTTGCGGAGTCGCTGATGCGCGACGGCATTGCCAACCCACTGGGCGCTACGCTTGGCGAGTGGAGTTATCCTCAATCGGATGAGATGGCGGAAATTGGGCGTAACGTGAAGGCGCGGCTGGGGCTTTAGATCGAGCGGCCGTTGGGCTTCATTGCAGGGGCGGTGGTGTCTTTGATCGCGGTCAGCGTATCGTTCATTTTGCTTAAGTCGGAAACGGCGCGGACCATGTCGTAATTGGTTTTGGCGTCGGTGTAGAGTTTTGCGATGGCGGGGCCTGCATTGGCGCGAACATCATCGGCGTCAGGCATTTTCTTGGCAACGAAATCCTTTAAATCGGTAAATTCATCCATTGTAACCCCACCCAAAAACGCTTTTATTTATAAATTTATATTCACTAATATTAGCACGAATTCGGAGCGTTTTATATGACTGTTTGGTGAAATATAGTCTCAATTTAGCGTTAACAATACCGGATTTCGCTTTAAATACTGCTTGTTACCAATTTTTAATGAAGCGTGCGCCCGCCGGGAGCCACATTATAACTAACCGTATTTGCGGATTGTAATGTCGGCTTTGCGGATTGTGCGGGGAAACTGGCTTCTTTCAAATCGCGGTCATGGATGGTGGCGAGCCATTCGTGGAAAATGAAATCTTCGAGCGCGGGGCAGGTTTCAGCACCTTCGCCGAGGGTGTATTTCAGCTGGAGTTTGTTCTCTTGGGTGAAGAGCTGGTCCCATGCGATGGTGGTGATGATATAGGCATTCTGGGCGAAGGTATCGCGGCTGGTGATGCCTTCTTCATATTGGGCGCTCAAGGTGCCGAGGTTGGTTTTCAGGGCTTGCAGGACCATGTTGGTGGCGGGATTGCCATCGACGCCGATGCACATGGCGCGGCAGGTGAGAACACGCCACATATCGGCAGGGCCGCCGGGGACACGGTCGTCCCAGAATTCGGCGATTAGGTTGGCGACGGGAAGCTTGTTTTTGACCGAGGCGCGCTGCCATGCCTGCAAGCGGTGGAGACGATTTTTATAGGCGTCCTCGTGCGAGGCGATAGGATAGAAGCGATTGCTGGTTTTCATGTTGAGGTCGTCGAGATGGCCAAGTTCGTCGGCTTCCTTGAGCATGGAAAGCGGGACGGTGGAGGGCAGGACGGCGCTCGGGTCGATGGGCATGAAAAGTTTGCTGTCGACGGCGAGGGCGCGGTTGTGGGCGCTGGTGCCGGCGGGAGCGAGAAGCCTGGCTTCGACGAGGTCGGGGCGGTTCTGTTCCATCAGGCGGCCGGAGTTAAAAGTGCGCAGGCCGTCCATGACAACGGTGAACTGTTGGTGGCGGTCGCGCATGTCGATGGCGCTGTCGATAATGACGTCGGCGAGGCGCTTATGCAGCCAGAGTTTGGTGTTGGCTTCATAGGCGCGGCCGAATTTATTGACCATGTCGTTCGGATGGGAGAACTGGGTTTCTTTGTATTCGGTTGCGTCGGCGGCAACGATCTGGCCAGCTCTGTAAATGTAGGTGTCGTATGCGTAGGCAACGTGGATGACGATGGGGTCGGGCTTGTCGCCAGCCACGCGGTCCGCGTGGCGATAGGTGGCTAGGTCTATGAGGTTCTGCTGAAGATCGATGGGGGGATTATCGTCTTGCATGGGGCTAATCGGCAAGGTTAGAAAGAGTTTTGGAATGGTACTCGCGGCGGTGCGTTACGATGAGCGTCCATGCGGTGGTGACCATGAAGCAATAAGGGTGAACGAACCAACCGAGGACGGCAAGCGCGAAATAATAAGCGCGCAGCCCCGCGTTGAAATGGTGGGCGGCGTTGCTGGTTAAATAGGTGCCTTTTTTGAGGATGTGCTCGTAATTGGTGACGAGCTCAGTGTGTGGGGGCACGGAGTTGACGAAGACGGAGGCGTAGTTGTATTGGCGCAGCGACCATGTGTATTTGAAGAAGGCGAAAATGAAAATCAGGATGAGAAGGAATATTTTCAGTTCCCACATGAAAGGCGTGGACGGTTTTGCGAAGGGGATATTGCTCATGATGCTGTTCCAGCGTTCATAATAGCCGAGCATGCTCATGAGGCCCAGCAGGATAAAGATGGTGGTGTTGGCGAAGAAGGTGATGCTGCGTTGGAGGTTGCCGATCATGATGGTGTCGATGGTGCGGTTGTCACGGCGGATCATTTCGCGGATCCACAGGCCGCGATAGCGGTTAGTAATCGCAAGAAGGCTTTTACCGCGCTGGCTTTCATGGTCGGTGAAAAGGGAATAGCCGTACCAGCATGCAATGAAGAAGATCAGAGCGCTTAAATCCTGCCAGTCGATATAGGCGGTGATGTCCATCTTACTTGTCCGTGGTGTCGGCGAAGCGCACGCGGTTGCCGCCAAAGAAGAGGGTGATGGCAATGGTGCCATCGGTGGATTTGTTAATGTTGATGGTGCCGTGGTGGAGAGCGACGAGAGTTTTGGCGAGTTCCAGGCTCACATCGGTTTGTTCTTTCAGCAGCTCGGCGACTTTCGAACCGGGGCGGTATTCGGGGGCTTGGGAGAGTTTTTCGGCGAGGGCGAAAAGTTCGGCGTTGGTATAAAGCGGTTTGCCGTTGCTGTTGATGACGAAGGCGAAGTAGGTCTTGTCGCGGGACTCGCTAACGACTTTGGCTTCGAGGAGGATGGCAGATTCGGGCAGGGCGTGGCTGAGGGCGTGCAGCAGGAGGTTCATGAGGATTTGCTGGAGGCGGAATTCGTCGGCAATCAGGCGGGGCATCGGGTCTTGGAGCTGAACTTTGATGCCGAGCTTTTCGACCTGCATTTTGTCGGAGAGGAAGCGCAGGGCCTTGTTGATAGAACCGGCGATTTCGACGGGTTTTTCGACGAGTTCGATGTAGTCCATTTCGGCTTTGGCTAGCGTCAACAGGTCTTGCGTCGAGTCGATGAGGATGTTGCCGGTGGTGTAGATATCGGCGGCGTATTGGCGGTATTTACGGTTTTCCATCGGGCCGTAGAGCTGGTCTTTCATGACCTGCGCGCCGCCGATAATGTTGTTAAGCGGGGTGCGCATTTCCTGGCAGACATAGGCGAGGAATTCGGACTGGCTGCGGCGGTCGATGTCGGCTTGTTCCTTGGCTTTTTTGAGCATGAACATTTTGTTGCGCAGCTCGTCCTGAATGCGTTTGGTTTCTTCGATGTATTCGGAGATTTTACGGATTTGCAGGGCGAGGCCTTCGATTTCGACGGGGCCGCCGCGCGGGAGGATGGCGCAGGCTTCGCCTTTGGCGACGCTGGTTGCAATGCTGGTCATTTCGATAACGGGTTTAATCATGCGCACGCGCACGATCCAGAGGAAGGCGACGAAGAAGACGGCCATTGCCATCACTTGAAGTAAGCGCCACCAGAGTAGGCCGCGCACGGTTTGGTCGCTGTAGCGCGGGTCGTAGCCGAGCAGGACGATGTAGGGGTAGTTGGCAGACGCCCGGTAGAATGTGTAGTTGCCGGTGTTCCAGAACATGTTGACCTGGCTGACGAGGCCGGAGGGATTCTTGGAGAAGTTGACGTTAACGAGCTTTTGCAGCGGGAAATTGTTGGCGACGAAGTCTTTGTCGTCGGAGACTTGGGCCAAGGGGATCATGGTTTTGCTGAGAATCGCGAAGCTCAGGCCGTCGCGCTTGACAAGATTGCTGATGCGCTCGGTGAGCATGTTGATGTCGATCGAGATCATGATCGTGCCGATGAATTTGCCGGTGTAATCGGTGATGCCCATTGAAACGGGGATGACCCAGCGGCCGGAAACGCGGCCTTCGATGGGTCGTCCGATGGCCATTTTCCACGGGTCGGCGAAGGATTTTTTAACGTAGTCGCGGTCGGAGATGTCGATGGGTTTTTCCAAGACGCCTTTGTTGGAGCTGACGACCAGCAACTGGTCGGGGTTGACCCATGAGAGGATGGAGTAAATATAGTCCTTGCTGTCGAAGGATTTGAGAATCTGGGCGAGCTTGATCAGGTTGCGGTCGGGGTCGAGGACGATTTGTTTGCCGAGCGAGGTGAGGGTATAGCTGGCGTTTTCCATCTCGGCGTTGAGGGCCGATTCGACGCGCACGGATTCTTTTTCCATCTCGCCGGTGAGCTGTGTGGAATGGGCGGCGTATGTGGTGAAGGTGACGACGGTGGAGATGATGGACAGCACGAAAAGAATGGCAGCCGAAAGCAGCGCGAAATCACGCGAGAGGGACGGCTGTGCCCAGGTACTTCTCATCACTAAACCATCTGTATAGTTGAAGAATCGGCGCCACTATAGGGTGTAATTTCAAATTTTGCAAATACATCAGTAGGGTATAGGGAAAATTTGCCCTTCGAAGGCGAAGGATAGGGGCTGCTCCACTAAACTTCTTGCTTCGCGACGCTCCTTGAGCGGTTTATGAAGCATTAACTTATATTTTGGGGCTTTCAGGCGCTGAGCGAAGGCGTGGCTTCGGTGGCCGCTGCTTTCTGGGAGGCGATGGTTTGGGTGAAATTTTCCGCGCGGGGCTTGGGCATAATATCATTAACAGGGCGGGGGGGAACAGTATCTGCAAAGCGTTTGTCTATGGCCACCTCAGGCTCTGGTTCTTTTTCTCTTGCAGGTGCGGAGTGAGATTGATGGGTCGCGTTCTCCATCGCCTTTCCTGGAGCTCCGAGCGGGTTAATTGGTGGTTGGATATGGGTGCGCTGGGCGTGCCAAGGCTCATTTTGCTTAGCGAAAAACCTGCTGCCTATGTAGAGCAATGAGGTTGCAGCAACCGTGGCAAACACGTCGAGCGCCGCGATCTTCCCGTAGCGGAAGATTTTGGTTTCATTGGCAACTATTTTTTCAAGGCCGGGAGTATGGGTGGGCCTTTTCAGGAAATTACATACGCTTTCAGCGAAGCTATTCTGGAAGGCTCCAAATTTTTCTTCACCGATCATCATGCCCGTCGCTTTAAAACTCACAAACACAGGCAACCATGCAAGAAGAAGCCGGGCTTTGATCAGGCTGGTCCATGTTTGCTTCGGATCGTTTTCTACAGATGCGTCTTCTGATTTGTCGCCGAGCATTTTATTGAATTTATCGACGAGTTCAGGCTTGTGGTTTTCCATCAGCTTCACGGGGATAATGGTCACGTTGCCGCCTTGCATCGTTGCCGTCGTCATCATGAAATGCTCGGCAGTCGATTCGTTCATGCCCATTCTCTCAAGGCGCTTTCCCGCATCGACAAACGCTTTGGCGCCGCCGCCGTATTTAGCCCAGTAAGCGATAGGGATAGTCAGTGCAAATGTGCCTAAACCGGCGATGCCGCCGTAAGTTAGCCAATCGAAAAGCCGTTCGCCTTTGGATGACGATGTCTTTTCCGCTTTAGTTTCGGCTTCGATGACGCTGGGATCGACCTTGTTAAGGTCAACGGTCGTAGGGTCGATTTTCGGATCGGAAGGTAAAATGCTGTTGCTCATGCCTCACGCCTCACGGGGCAAGGGAGAAGCCGGCTTCTTTCGATGCCTGGGCGGCGTCGACGTGGCTTTCCATTTTTGCGTGTGATTTTTTGCGGAACCTTGCATGCTTGTCTTCAAGTTCGGAAGGAATGGTCACGGGTTCTTTGACCGTGGTTTCTTTGACTTCCGTTTCCTTTTCCTTGATTGCGGTTTCGACTACCTTGGTTTCCTTTACTGGCAAGGCAACTTCTTTCACGATCACAGGCTCAATCTGTCCGGGCTGTTTCTTTTCTTTCGTGCCGGTGGCGTCGGCTTGACCGCCGGTGGTGCCGGAGGACGTGGACGCAGGGGGAGCGTTGTCTTTTTCGTGCACTAAAGCTGTACATTTTTCAGGGTTGCGTACGGTGACGCCGCGCTTGGCAAACAACTTGCTGGCAAATTCGAGCGCGACGGATGTGGTGGCGCAGGAAGCGGTTTCAAGGGCGGCGACGGCGGCGTAGCTGTGCGCGCGGTTTTTTTCGACCTGCACGCTGCCGGTGAACATCTTTTCCGACCAGTCCATCATCTTTTCACTACGCTGCGGGCCGATGAGCTTGCCTAAGCCAAGCGCGGTGACGATGGCGATGCTGCGGCCGATGGCGAGGCTGGCCCATGTTTGTTTGCCTTCGCAGGCGAGGCTGTCGGAAACTTCCTTGTCGCGGGCGGCGACCTGTTCGTCGGTCAGGACGGTGCCGTTGCGTTTGTCGAACCAGTGGTTGGCTTTCGTGACCCAGTGTTCCTTGTTGTCCTCGAGTTTTTTCATCGGGACGACGAGCGCGGTGCCGCTGATCAGCAGCGATGCCCATAGCAGCATGCTTTCGGCGCTTTTATTGGCGGGGATGTGGACGCCGTTTTTCACGGTATCTGTAAATTTCATATTCTTCACCATCCATTCGCTGATGGTCTGGAATAACTTCTTGCCGGAGCGGTTCTGGAACTCGTCGGCGATGACGATGGCCGATGCTTCGTTGACGCCAAAACCGATGCCGGTGTAGACGACGCGGTCAAAGGCGACTTCGCCAGCGGAGCGTTTGCGGTGGGGATTTTTTGGGTCATTATCGCGCACTTCGACTTCCGCCAGGAGAAGCGGATCCGGGTCGACTTTGTTCAGTGTTTTGGTTTCTTGTTTAATTTCCGTCATTTAACAATTCGATGCGATAATACAAAAAAAATTTTACCCACTTTAATTTATACCATTACGGCGCAAGGAGTTGTGTGAAGTTTTGATGACGGGATCGGGTATAGAAAGGCTAAATTTATAACCTATTGATTGTGAAGCATTCCAGCGGCTAATTGCTCGACGTTATAATCCAGCATTTTTATGTAGTTTGGTGCCGGTCCATCTTTTGGCGACAAAGCATCGGAATAGAGGGTGCCGCCGACATAGGCGCCGGTATCGGCTTCTAACTGGCGAATCAGGCGGGAATCGGAGATGTTTTCCATGAACAGAACCTGCACGTCTTTTTTGCGGATGAGGTCTTCGAGGGTGGCGATGTCGGTGGCGGTGAGCGACGATTCGGGATTGATGCCAGCGGGGGCGATGAAGTTAACGTGGTAGGCGCGGGCGAAGTAGTGGAAGGCGTCGTGGGTACTGATGATTTTGCGCTTATTATCAGGGATTCTAGCGATCATTTCGCGGGCGCGCTTGTCCATGTTGTCGATCTGTTGAAGGTAGGTGGCGGCGTTGGACTGATAGGCGCTCGCGTGCGCAGGGTCGGCGCTCACGAGTGCATCGCGGATGTTAGCGACGTAGATTCTGGCGTTGCCTAAATCCTGCCATGCGTGAGGGTCTTCGTGGAGGGTGTTTTCGAGTAGGAGGACGTCGATGCCTCGGGTGGCGACGATGGTGGGGCCGGGGTAGCCTGATGCCATGATGAGCTTACCGAGCCAGCTTTCAAGGCCGAGGCCGTTGACGAAGACGAGGTTGGCTTGTGAGAGCGCCTTGGCGTCGGCAGGGGTGGGTTCGTAAACGTGGGAATCGCCGTTGGGTCCGACGAGGGTTTTGAGCTCGATGTTGTCTCCGGCGACTTCATGAACCATGTCGCCGAGGATGCTGAAACTGGCGACGACTTTAAGGGGCACGGCATAGGTCGGGGTTGCGAGCAGGGCCAGCAGGATGGCGAGGAATTTCATTGGAACTTTCTATGCAGCGAGATGTTTGCGGGGAACGAAACGGGCGATGAGGCTGCCGTGCAGCCCTGCTACGATGGAGATAATGTATTCAGCGCCTGCGGTCATGACAATGGCGGGGCCGGAGGGGAGGGAGAAATGGTAGGACAACAACAGGCCGATATACGACGCGAAGAGCGCGAGGGCGACGCTTAAGCCCATTGAGGTGTCGATGTCCTTGGTCCAGAAACGCGAGGCGATGGCGGGCAGGACCATGACGCCCATTGCCATCATGGTGCCGAGCGACTGGAAGGCGCAGACGAGGTTGAGGACCACGAGCACTAAGAACAATTGGTGAATCCAGCCGCCGCGACCGTGGACGGCGCGCATGAATTCGGGGTCGAAACATTCGACGATCAGGCTGCGGTAGATCCATGCGAGGGCGAGGGTGGAGACGGAGGCGATGGAGGTTACTAATAACAAGGACTCTTTGTCGACGGCCAGGACGTTGCCGAAGAGGACGTGCATGAGGTCGATGCTGTTGCCATGCAGGGAAATGATGAGGACACCGGCGGCGAGAGACAGGACATAGGCACCGGTGAAACTGGCGTCTTCTTTTAATTGGGTGAACTGGGTAATGGCACCGGCGAGGCCGGCGACGAGCAGGCCCGCGATAATGCCCCCGACGGTCATATGGGCAATGGACAGGCCGAAGACTAAGAAAGCGATGGAGACGCCGGGAAGGATGGCGTGCGACATGGCGTCGCCGATGAGGGTCATGCGGCGCAGGACTAAGAAGACGCCGAGTGGGGCGCCGCTGACGGCGAGTGCGGCGCACGCGGCAAGAGCGCGGCGCATGAAACCGTAATCTACGAAGGGCTGGAGCAGGGCTTCGTAGATAGTCATATGGCGCGCTCGCAGATTTCGGGGTTGGTCCAGTCCTGGCGGAAAAAACGGGCGTTGAGGAGGTTCTCGGGGTGCAGCGCTTTGGCAGAGTCGTCCCATGCGATGCATTCGCGGGCGAGCAGCAAACACTGAGGGAAATGCTGGCGGATGAGGTCGAATTGGTGCAGCACGCAGAGGACGGTGCGGCCTTCTTTGTGCCAGTTGGTCAGCAGGCTTAGTAAGAAGGCAGTGGTGGTTTCGTCGATGGCGTTGAAGGGCTCGTCGAGCAGCATGATTTGCGCGTCCTGAACGAGCATGCGGGCGAAGAGGGCGCGCTGGAACTGACCGGCGGAGAGGCCCGAGAGGTCGCGTTTTTCGCAGGTGGACAGGCCGACATCGGCAAGTGTTTTTTGTGCGCGTTCGCGCATGGGCTTGGTGATGGGTCGCATGGCGCCGGTTTGCAGCCAAAAGCCGGTGGTGACCATGTGCAGGACGGACATGGGGAAGTCGCGCTGCATCTGGGAGGCTTGTGGCAGGTAGGCGAGGGAGCCTTCGACGGTAATCTTGCCTTGCTCGACAGGGACGATGCCAGCGATGGCTTTCAGCAGCGTGCTTTTACCGGCGCCGTTGGGACCGGCGATGGCGGTGAGCGAGCCGCGTTCGAAACGACCGCTGACATGATGGACGGCGGGGTGGCGGTCGTAGCTGATGGTGACGTTTTGCAAGGTGACGGGCGCGCTCATGCATGGCCCCCGATGGCCCAGAGAGTCAGGCACCATAGGGCGATGAGCAATAACCCGGCCATCGATAGTCGGTGCCACGCGCTCCAGTAAAACATGGTTATGCCTTTTTCCCGGAGCATGCGAAGCACAGGCCGGAAAGCTCCAGCATTTCGCGCTCAATATGGAATTTGAATTTCTTCCCGAGTTCGGCGATGAGCTTGGTGAGTTTCGGCTCGTCAATCTCGACGGCTTCGCCGCAATTGCGGCAGACAGCAAATTTGGCATTGTGGTCGTGGTGGTCGCCGTGGCAGGCGACAAACGCGTTGAGCGATTCGATGCGGTGCACGAGGCCGCGCTCGACGAGCGCTTCGAGCGCGCGGTAGACGGTCGGGGGCGCTTTGATGCCGGAGGAGTGGAGCTTGCCGAGGATATCGTAAGCGGACATCGGCTTGTGGCTTTTGTTGAGCAGGTCGTAGACTTTCTGGCTGTGCGGTGACAGCTCGGTGCTTTTGGCGCGCATGACGGGCTTTCTTTTTTGAATTGTTGATATGTTATACTATAACATTTTACTTTACAAGCTTCGATTTTTAGCGCTTCAATACGGCCAGTCGTCATCCCGAGCTTTGGAGTATTCTATGTTATCAGTCACGAATGTTACGCTGGGGTATAATGGCCAGCCGGTAGTTAAGCTGCCGGGATTTGAGCTGGAACATGGTGGACAGTGCCTGATTTCAGGGCCGTCGGGGAGCGGGAAAACCACACTTTTGTATTCCATTGCGGGGCTGGTGGACGTGATCAGCGGGGATATCGTGGTGAACGGCGTGAGCGTTCCGAAGCTGAGCGAAGCAGGGCGCGATCATATGCGCGGCAAGACGATCGGGATTATTTTCCAGACGTTGCATTTGGTGAAAAGTTTGACGGTGATGGAAAATTTGATGCTGGCGCCGTATATGGCAGGGTTGAAGCAGGACAGGGCGCATGCCGAGGCGGTGTTGGTACAACTTGGGATTCATGAAAAGCGCAACGCGCTGCCGTCGCAGTTGAGTCAGGGACAGGCACAGCGCGTAGCGATTGCGCGCGCGATGATGCATAACCCGGAATTAATTCTGGCGGATGAGCCGACGTCGAGCCTTGATGATGCCTCGTGCGATGCGGTGATCGGCCTGATTAAAAATACGGCGCAGATTCATAACGCCTCGTTGGTGATTTCGACGCATGATAGCCGGCTAAAAAAACATTTTACAAATGTTGTGACGTTAGGAGTAGCCGCATGAACATGATTCGATTGAGTTTGGCTAATCTGCGGTTTCGCTTGCTTGCCAGTGTGTTCAACGTGCTGGTGCTTGCGCTTGGGATGGCGACGATTATTACGTTGCTGCATATCAGCCGCCAGATGGAGGAACGGTTTACCAGCGATTTGCAGGGTATTGATCTGGTGGTCGGCGCGAAGGGAAGCCCGATTCAGTTGATTCTTTCCAGCGTGTTTCATCTGGATATTCCGAATGGGAATATTCCGCTGGAGGAGGCGCAAAAGCTGGAGGCGAATAAGTTCGTGAAAGTGGCGATTCCGCTTGCGCTCGGGGATAATTACGAGGGGTATCGGATTGTTGGGACGAATGCGAAATATATTGCGCATTATCACGGGGAATTTGCGGTGGGTGCGGTGTTTGCAAAGCAGATGGAGGCGGTGCTGGGTAGCGATGTGGCGGCTAAACATCATTTGAAGCTGGGCGACCAGATTGCCGGCGCGCATGGGCTTTCCAATAGCGATGATTTGCATTCGGATTTTCCTTATACGGTGGTGGGGGTGTTAAAACCTACGGGCACGGTGATGGACAGGCTGGTGCTGACGCCGCTGGAAAGCGTGTGGCATGTGCATGAGCATCCGGATGCGGATAATGCGGAGGAAGTGGCGCATAAGCAGGAGCATCCCGAGAAGGAAATCACCTCGCTGCTGATTACGTATACGACGCCGGCAGCGGCGGTGATGATGCCGCGTATGGTGAATAAAACAAGTTCCATGCAAGCGGCAAGCCCGGCGTTTGAGACGGCGCGGCTGATGAAGATGCTGGGTGTCGGTAGCGACGCGGTGGCGTTATTTGGTTTCGTGCTCATGGCGATTGCGGCGATTGGGTTTTTTGTCACGTTGTGGAGCGCGGTGAACGAGCGGCGCTATGACATTGCGTTGATGCGCGCGATGGGGGCGACACGCGGGAAAGTGCTGGCGATGGTGCTGGTCGAGGGCGTGGCGCTGGGGTTCTTCGGGGCGCTGGCGGGGATGTTGCTTGGGCATGTATTTGCGTATGCAACGCAGGGCTGGGTGGAGAGCACGCGGCATATGACGTTGAATTCCGTTGGGTTCCTGCCGTATGAGGGGTATGCGATGCTGATTGCGCTTGCAATCAGCGCGATTGCCGCCATCATACCTGCAGTCATGGCGTATCGCGTGAACGTCGCCCAACTGCTTTCTAAGGGAACATGAAGAAATTACTCCTGATACCATTTGTTTTGCTGCTGTGCGGTTTCGATAAGGAAAAGGCCGCGATTGGCCAGCCGAAGGATGAGCGTTTCGCGCAGGATAAGCTGCCGAAATCCAGCGACCCGATTTGGAAGGTGCTGGGGACGACGAAAATCAAATCGGATTATGCGCAAGGCTATTTCGATGCGATTTATTCGCCTGAGGTGAAGGCGCTGGTGGGTAAGGAAGTGACGATCAGCGGGTTTATGCTGCCGTTGGAAGCAACTGAGAAATTCAAGCATTTCATTCTTTCGAAGCGTACGCCGACCTGCCCGTTCTGCCCGCCGGGGGAGCCGAATGAAATCATCGATATCTGGATGGCGGAGCCGGTGAAATGGGACGAGGACACCATTAAGGTGAGCGGGAAGTTCGAGCTGATGAACAACCGCGAGCTTGGGATGTTCTTTAAATTGACTGACGCGAAAAAATTTTAATGCTGCGCGATATCTGCCTGTTGCTGATTGCGACCGCGGTGATCGTGGGGCTCAGGCTGGCGGCGCATTCGTCGGAGCATATGACGTCTGAGCTCTATATGTGGCCGACGCTGATGAAGGCGAAAATCCATACGGATTATGTGCATCAGGTGTACACGGCTGACATTCCCAAGGATGTTAAAGCGATGTCGGGCAAGCCAATGACGCTTGGCGGGTTTATGGTGCCGATTGAAACGGGCATGAAGGCCAGCCATTTCCTGCTGTCGAGGCGGGCTTCTTCATGTCCGTTCTGTTCGGCTGGGGAGCCTAATGAGCTGGTGGAAGTCGATATGGCGCAGCCGATGGACTGGACGGATGAGCGGGTGGTATTGACAGGGATGTTCAGTGTGATCGACGACCGCCGCAACGGGCTTTTTTACAAGATGACGGGCGCGAAAGCTCCTTAGGGGAGCAGCGCGCCGAGTTTCCTGCCGCCTAAAATATGTACGTGGAAATGCGGGACGGATTGCGAGGCGTCGGCGCCGTGGTTGGTGATGAGGCGGTAACCGTTTTCGTTCAGGCCGAGCTTGGCGGCGATGGCGCGCACGCTAGCGAAGAAACCGTGGAGGAATTCGGACGTGGCATTGGTCGCGAAATCGTCGAAGGAAGTGTATTCGCCTTTGGGGATGACAAGGATGTGTACGGGCGCGGCGGGGGCGGTGTCTTCGAAAGCGAGGGCGTACTGGTCCTCGTGAATTTTTTTGCAGGGGATTTCGCCGCGCAGGATTTTGGCAAAAATATTTCCCTTGTCGTAGCTCATTTTATTCCTCTTGGTCGTTGGTTGTGGCGGGTTTGATTTTGGGTTTTGAAATTTCGACGCTGGCTGGCTTGGCGTTCTGGTCGGCTTCGGGGTTGTCGGATTTATCGTCGACTATCGCGGGTGCAGCGCTTGCCGGTTCGGTGGCGGCAGGGCTTGCTGGCACGGTGATAGCGGCAGGTTCGGTGGCTTGGGTGGCTTCTGTGCCTTCTGTGGCGGCTGCGGGTTCGGTGGCGTTAGCGGGAACGGGGATGGCATCGCGGCACAGGCTTTGCGCGGGGTCGATGACGGGGGAGGAGACACCGGAGCAATCGAGAACGCTGTGGAAAATGACGTCATGTGTGGCGGGTTCGGCGCTTTTTTTGATCAGGTTCTGCCAGCGTTCCGGGTTGGTGGCGATGTAGTCGTCGGAGGCCCACCAGAACATCGGCACGTTGCGGTTTTCCATTGCGTTTTCGTGGCCGTGGAGGAAGCGGCCGTGCTCGCCGAGCGATTCGCCGTGGTCGGAGGTGTAGACGAAGAGGGCGTTTTTGTTTTCTAAGCGCTTGATGACTTCGTCGAGGATGTGGTCGGTGTAGAGGATGCTGTTGTCGTAGGAATTAACGATCGCTTCGTGGTCGGTGTAGCAGTTCTGGATTTCTTTTACCTGCGAGTTGGAATCGTAAGAGCGCGACAGGGTCGTGGCGCAGACCGGGGTATAGCGCTCGTAGTCCTTGGTGTAACGGGCGGAATATTGCCAGTGGCTGCCGTAGGTGTGGAGGACGATCAGCTGCGGCTGGTCGGTGTTTTCGAGCTCTTTGTCGAGCAGGGGCAGGAGCTGGTCGTCTTTGATGGTGTTGTCCAGGACTTGGGCTTCTTCGAGCATGACGTGTTCGTCGGCTTCGAGGGAAATGGTGGTGACGGGATAGTAGAAGGAGTGTTTGCCCTGCGTGCTGAGCCACGCGGTGTGGAAACCGAGCATGCGGAAGACGCTGATGAAGGAGGTTTCGCGGTACATGACCGAGGTGTCGGCAATGGAAGCGCGTGTCATAAGGCATGGGACGGAGACGTGGGTCCAGACGCCGCAGGCGATGGTATTTTTGAAGTTGACGAGGTTTTTACGGGCTTGCAGCAGCGGGGTGGTTTCGCGCTCGTAACCGTTGATGGAGAAATGGTCGCTGCGCGCGGATTCGCCGATGACGACGACGGTGATCAGCGGGGTTTTGCCTTTGGAGCTGAAACTGCCGCCTTCTTTGCTGATATCCTTGCGCGATTCGGGGGTGAAGATGAAGCGGTCATAGGCGTATTGGTAGGTGGCCGTCAGGAAATTATACGGCGGATAGGGGGTGGCCATGCTGCCGGAATTGATGGTGATGAGGCCGACGGCCAGAAGCAGGGCGACGAGTGAGGCTTTCCAGTTGCGGCGGTCGTAACGTTCACGTTTCATCAGCACGATGCCGAGGACGGCAAGCGCAATGCCGCTGCCAAGCATGACGCAGAAATCGGGGGTGAACAGGCTTTCGGCTTCGCGGGCCTTAGGGTCCATCACGGCGCCAATGGCGTATTTAGAGACTTGGGTGTGGAAAGTGTTAAAGGTGAAATTATTGATGGCGGTGAAAAGGCATAGGATAGGCCAGAGAACGACCCAAAGCCAGCGGGCGAGCTTGAAGCCTAATAGTAAGCAGAACGTCTGGATGAAAGTGGTGACGCCGTCGAGCACGATTTGCGTGATGAGTACGCTGCGGGAAACTTCGAGGTCCTTGAACTGCTCGGTAAAAATGGGGACGACAAAGGCAAGCGCGTAGACGAAGACCAGCATCAGCACCAGGCTGATACGGCTGTACTGCCTTACTCGGCGGCGCCTATTTCTTCCTCTTCGCTTTCTCATCTAACCCCGAGATACCTTCTCTGCTTTTCAGTTCGGCCATCACATCAGCAATAGGTATGCCACGATCGGCCATGAGCATTAGCCAATGGAAAAGAAGGTCGGCGCTTTCGCTGATAATGTCCTTTTTATTATTCTGCATGGCGGCTATGACGGTTTCGACGGCTTCTTCGCCGACTTTCTGCGCGATTTTGGCGGTGCCTTGTTTCATGCGCTTGGCGATATAGGATTTTTCGGGGTCGGCGCTGCGGCGAGCGAGCATGAGGGCGTAAAGCTGGTCGAGGATTTCAGTGGAAGACATGCTGGGTACGGCTTGAGGCAAGGATTGTGTTCGCGGCGGATAGTGATGGAGTTGGTGTGCTGAGTCAAGCGTCGCAGTACAAACAAAAAGACCACCGCAACCGGGTGGTTGGGGTGGTCTTTTTGTGTCTCTCGCATCAGGTATTAGCTGATACGAGGGACAATGGACTAGTCCTTGCCCGGCTGCGGCATGTCCGGGGTCTCGGAGCGCAGGGAGCGCTCGATCGAATCCCAGGCATCCTGCGCGGACCCGGCGTACGTTCCGAGGCGGGCCTTGATCTGGCTCACCGTCGTGCTGCCCGTGAGGGACAGCTCTGCGATGAGGAGGTTCAGGGCTGCCACCAACTGGGACTTCTTGGACGCGTTCATGATAACCTTTCAGTTTGAACCAGTACGGCGAATTACCGTACTTTTAATGTGAATCGGGGTTTCAAATCCCGACGAACATCCAACAGAAATCTGAAACTGAATTCAAATAACGTAGAATGAGAATGATTAGATAATGCCATGTTTTCACCGCACGCGCAAGATAAATCCATACTGATTGGTATGATTTATGCATGGTGGGTTTTTTATTACTCTGAGTTATAATAATATATTAGCTAAAAATAACTTTATTACTTGTTTTGCGAGTTTTCGCTAAAAACCGCTTGTGTGCTCATTATAATATTATATACTCCAGCGCATTCAAAGGTGGGCCGGTTGCCCGCCTTTTTTGTTTATTTGGGCCAGAAAACGTGGATGTAACAAGCAAAATTATAACGGTTATCGAACCTACCCTGACCTCGATGGGGTATGGGTTGGTGCAGGTGAAATTCGCTGATGGATCAAAGCGTAAGACGCTAACCATCATGGCCGAACGCACAGACGAAACCCCGATGGGGTTCGACGATTGCACGGAGATCAGCCGGATGGTTGGGGCGCTTCTTGAAGTTGAAGACCCGATCACGACCGCTTACGACCTCGAAGTCTGCTCGCCGGGCCTCGACAGGCCGCTGACGAAGCTGGAGGATTATACCCGCTTTAAAGGCTGGGAAGCCAAGGTGGAAACGATGATCCCGGTTGACGGGCGCAAGCGTTTCCGCGGAGTGATTAAAGCCGTAAAGGGCGACGCGATTACGCTGACCATGCCCGAAGGCTTTGACGCCGACGTCACATTTCCGCTAATTCGTACCGCCAAATTGGTGCCAGAACAGCCCGTTCAAACTCCGGTAAACAAGCCGGCAAAGAAAAAATAATTATTTAATAAAGAAGGATTACACAATGGCACAACCACAAGCGATTTACGGAAGCACCGAACTGTTGCAGATTGCAGACGCAGTCGCGCGCGAAAAAGGGCTTTCGAAGGATTCTGTCCTCGAAGCGATGGAACAGGCAATTCAGGTCGCGGGCCGCCGTAAATACGGTCATGAACATGACATCCGCGCGGAAATCGACAAGAAAACCGGCGAGATTAAATTGTTCCGCGTGCGCACCGTGGTGGAAACCATTGAAAACGAAATGACTGAGTTGACGCTGAAAGATGCGCAAAAACTTGATAGCACGCTGGTGCTGGGCGACGAACTGCGCGACTTGCTACCGCCGATCGATTTCGGCCGTGTGGCTGCGCAGACTGCTAAACAGGTTGTGCTCCAGAAAGTTCGTGACGCGGAACGCGAAAAGCAGTTCGGCGAATTCAAGGACAAAGTCGGCGAAATTATATCCGGCACCGTCAAACGCGTCGAATACGGCAATGTGATCGTCGATTTTGGCCGCACCGAAGCCATGATTCGCCGCGACGAACTCATCCCGCGCGAAGTGTTCCGTCCGGGCGATCGCATCCGCGCTTACATCCACGACGTGCGCCGCGAAAAAACCGGCCCGCAGATATTCCTTTCGCGCACGCATGCCGACTTCATCGGCCGCCTTTTCGCGCAGGAAGTGCCGGAAATTTACGACGGCATCATCGATATCAAAGCCGCCGCCCGCGATCCGGGCTCGCGCGCCAAAATCGCCGTGTACTCGAAAGATTCGAGCGTCAACCCAGTTCTGTCGTGCGTCGGTGTTCGCGGTTCGCGCGTACAGGCCGTGGTGAACGAATTGCAGGGTGAAAAAATCGACATCATCGAATGGTCGCCGGATCCTGCTACCTTCGTAGTTAACGCACTGTCTTCGGCTGAAGTATCGAAGGTGGTTATCGACGAAAACAAGAACCGCATCGAAGTCGTGGTGCCTGACGACCAGCTGTCGCTTGCCATCGGCCGCCGTGGCCAGAACGTGCGCCTTGCTTCGCAGCTTACCGGCTGGAGCATCGACATCCTGACCGAAGCTGTTGAGTCCGAACGCCGCGCTGAAGAATTCACTAACCTGTCGCAACTGTTCGTCGATGCCCTTGACGTTGAGGAAGTGATTGCCCATCTGTTAGTCACGGAAGGCTTTACTTCTATCGAAGAAGTGGCGTTCATCCCGACGCAGGATTTGATGTCCATCGAAGGGTTTGACGAAAACGTGGCTGAAGAACTGCACAACCGCGCGAATAGCTGGCTTGAAGCTAAACAGCAGGAAAACCAGAAAAAGCTTGGTGATCTGGGCATGGACAAGACCCTCATCCAGTTTGCTGGCCAGAACCCGGAGATGAAGCAGGAATGGCTTGAAAAACTTGGTGAAAACAAAGTACTTACGCTTGACGACTTCGCAGATCTGGCCACCTCTGAATTGCTCGATATCCTTGGTAATTCGGGCCTGAGCTCGGAAGAAGCCGGCAACCTGATCATGCAGGCTCGCTCTTCCTGGTTCGAAGGCGACGAGGTTAAATAGGCTTGAATATGGGAGTTCGGCGTCGAAGGCGGCGCTG
Source organism: Alphaproteobacteria bacterium (assembly GCA_025362975.1). Taxonomy (GTDB): domain Bacteria; phylum Pseudomonadota; class Alphaproteobacteria; order Rickettsiales; family SXRF01; genus JANYBV01. The sequence goes on from JANYES010000003.1 coordinate 53,907, forward strand.
GACTCTTAAGGCCAAACGTATTATAACCGCCAATCAAGCGGCTAACCCCCCCCGATAATTTAAAAAATTTTATTGAAGAATTATGAGTGACCAGAACGATACGGCAAAAAAAGAGACCCTTAAAGTAGCGAATCCGGGCAAACTCTCGCTCACCAAAACCGTCGAAAGCGGCAAGGTGAAACAGAACTTTACCCACGGCCGTTCCAAGACGGTGACCGTTGAAGTGCGCAAGACCCGTAACTTCGCGCAAGGCGCGGGCGGCATGGTCGAAGTGAAACCGGGTGCAACGCCATTCGCGCCGGTCATGCATACGATTGAATCGATGAATGAAGACGAGTCGATGCGCCATCTGACGACTGAAGAAAAACAGTCGCGCCTGCGTGTTCTGAAAGTCGCCGAAGAAGAGATGAAGAAGGCAGCCGAGCGCGCCGCCGCCAAACGCGAAGAAGAATTGCGCAATCCGAAAAAGGCTGAGCCTGTTGCTGAACCGGTGGAAGCGCCTGTGGAAGATCCAACGGCTCCGCTCGATCCGGTGGCCGAAGCCAACCGCAAAGCCGGCGTAACCGTAGCACCCGCCAAACCGGTTGTGAAACCGCATCATCCGCCGGTGGAAGAAGAAGCCGAGCGCGTGGAAAAAGGCAAGGGCAAGCTGAAACTCCGAGTCGGCGAAGAACGCCGCTCGTCGGGAAAGATTACCGTGCAGAACGCGCTTTCGAATATCGAAGACCAGCGCATGCGCTCACTCGCCTCCATCCGCCGCCAGCGCGAAAAAGCGCTGAAAAAGATGCATGGTGGCGGGGATGCTTCAGAAAAAGTTATCCGCGACGTGGTGATTCCGGAAGCCATTACCGTGCAGGAACTTGCGAACCGTATGGCTGAACGCACCGTCGACGTGGTTAAAACGCTGATGAAACTCGGCATGATGGTCACCGCCACACAGTCGATAGACCCTGACACCGCAGAACTCGTGGTGAGTGAATTCGGCCATAAGTTTAAGCGCGTGACCGAAGGCGATGTGGAAAACGTGCTCAATGACGACGGCGAAGAAGATAGCGCCAATTTGAAATCGCGCCCTCCGGTCGTGACCATCATGGGTCATGTCGATCACGGCAAAACCTCACTGCTCGACGCGCTGCGCAAAACCGACGTTGCCGCGAAAGAAGCGGGCGGGATTACCCAGCATATCGGCGCTTATCAGGTAGAACTGCCCGGTGGGCAGAAGGTCACCTTCCTTGACACCCCCGGCCACGAGGCGTTTACCGCCATGCGCGCGCGTGGTGCTAAGATCACCGATATCGTGGTTCTCGTTGTAGCTGCCGATGACGGCATCATGGAACAGACCAAAGAAGCAATCGCCCACGCTAAAGCGGCGGAAGTGCCGATTGTGGTGGCAGTTAACAAAATCGATAAACCGGGCGGCGACATCAACCGCGTGAAGCAGGAATTGATGCAGTATAGCCTGATTCCGGAAGAATTTGGCGGCGATACTATTGTAATGGGCGTGTCGGCGAAAACAGGCGAAGGCCTTGATCAGCTGGTTGAAGCGTTGCTGTTGCAGGCGGAAGTCCTCGAATTGAAAGCTAATCCCGACCGCGTCGCAAGCGGCGTGACCGTGGAAGCCCGCCTTGACCAGGGCAAGGGCGCTGTGACGACCATTCTCGTGCAGAAGGGTACGTTGCGTGTCGGCGATCTCGTGGTGGCGGGTCCGGCTTACGGGCGCGTACGCACCATGACCGACGATAAGGGTCAGGTGATTAAAGAAGCGACGCCCGGTATGCCGGTGGTGATTCTGGGCCTAAGCCAGGCGCCGGAAGCTGGGGATACGTTCTCCGTCGTCGACAATGAAAAAACGGCGCGTGACATTGCCGAATACCGTGAACGCCGCATTCGAGAGCAGCAGGTCGTCGCTTCGACGCGCACGATGGAATCGCTGTTCGGTTCCGCTGCCGGTACGAACGCCAAGGAACTGCCGATTATTATTAAGGCAGACGTGCAGGGTTCGGTGGAAGCCATCGCAGGCTCGCTCAATAAATATTCCGGTGACGAAGTCGCCGTGCGCATCCTGCATTCGGGTGTGGGCGGGATTACTGAGTCGGACATCACACTGGCCAAAGCCACCGGTGCCATGATCATCGCATTTAACGTGCGCGCGGCCCCCAAAGCCAAGGAAATGGCGTCGAAAGACAAGATCGTGATTCGCTACTACTCCATCATCTACAACGTGGTGGACGATGTGAAAGCAGCACTCTCGGGCATGCTCTCGCCGACGCTCAAGGAAAACTTCCTCGGTTATGCGGAAATTCGCGAAATCTTCAACATCAGCAAATCCGGCAAAGTCGCTGGCTGTATGGTAACCGAAGGCGTAATCAGACGCGGCTGCAAAGTCCGTCTGCTGCGCGACAACGTGGTGATTCACGAAGGTACGCTCAAGACCCTTAAGCGCTTCAAGGACGAAGTGAAGGAAGTCAAAGGCGGCATGGAATGCGGTATGGCGTTTGAAAACTACGAAGACATCCGTCAGGGCGACCAGATCGAGTGCTTCGAAGTTGAAGAGCTGGCACGTACCGTCTGATAAACGCAGGAGAGCGTGATGAGCGACATGTTGGTGTTCAGGCCCCGATCAATACTTTCACATGGCGGCGCTTATCTTTTGACTGTGCTTGCGGCCCTTTACATGTTGCCGGTGCTGACGGCGCTTTGCTCGCTTAATCACGGATTTGCGGATTCGCTCGGTGTTTCCTTGATTTTCCTGATGATGATCTTCATCACTTACCCGACGGCTATTATGCTGACGATTTATCCGTATCTGTTGAGTATCCTTGTGATCCAGCTTTTCGTTAAGGGACACAGCCGCGGGGCGTATATCGTTATGAGCGTGCTGTGTGTGGCGCCCGTGATGTTGATCGCTAATTCGCAGCCCCGGGTCAATTTCGGTTTTGACCTCGGTATGCTGCTTAGCGCAGTGTTATCAGGGTTTATCTACGATTTTCCAGTGCGTAAATTTTCAACAAGGCAGTTTTAGGCTTATGGCTAAACTTCACGATCTATTCTCAACTAAAGGCGGCACTAACAACCAGCGCCCCTTGCGAGTGGGCGAAGAAATTCGCCATGCGCTGTCGGATGTTTTTATCCGTGGGGAATGCCGTTCGGCGGATTTATTCGACGTGACGATTTCCATTTCCGAAGTGCGCGTCGCGCCCGATATGAAGAACGCCACTGCATTTTTTATGCCGCTGGCGGGGCAGAATAAGGAAAAAATCCTGAACGCGCTGATTGCTTCCACGGGTGAAATTCGCCATCACGTTTCCAAGCGTGTTAAACTCCGCCATACGCCGAAAATCCATTTCAAACTCGATGAATCGTTCGACGTGGCGCAGCATATCGAGACTTTGCTCAAAGCCCCTGAAGTCGCCCGCGATATCAAGAAAGACCCTATAGAGGGCGAATAGTTGGAAGACTGGAAATTACAGCATTACCTGACGAATTTCACGGAAGCCTGCAAAGGCGAACCGCACGCGCTGATCAAGCACGCCAAGAAACTTATCCAGATTCGCGAACGCTTGCGCAACGAGGCGCAGATCACACAGTTGCTGGATGAGGTTTTCCCCTATCTCGACGACGCAAGCGCGCCGGTGCGTCAATGCGCGGCGTGTATTATCATAGAGATGCCGGTAACGCCGCTTTCGACCATGCCGCCGAATTTCGATATCAAGCTGTATGACAGACATGGCAAAATATATTACAGCCGGGAGTGGGAAGATACGGCGCTGACCGCCAAGCAATCGATCGAGTGGCAGGAGTTCGTGGCTGGCCATGCGCGCTATCTAAGAGAGCATTCAGAACAGCGCTACCTCGGATGAGTTTCAACGGCTGGATCATTCTCGATAAGCCCTCGGGCATTACATCCGCGCATGCGGTGGCAAAAGTGAAGCGTTTCATGCGCCCCTCCAAGGTCGGGCATGCGGGCACGCTGGACCCGCTGGCATCGGGCATTTTGCCGCTCGCCATCGGCGAGGCGACGAAGACCGTCCAATATATGCAAGAGGGCGCGAAGGCTTATGGTTTCACGGTGACGTGGGGGCAGGAGCGCGATACGGACGATAGCGAAGGGCAGGTGACGGGCGAATCCGCGCTGCGGCCGACCCGGGAGCAGATTGAAGCGCTGCTTATTAATTATATCGGTAAAATACAGCAGGTCCCGCCGAATTATTCCGCTATCAAAATGGACGGTAAACGCGCTTACGATATGGCGCGCGAGGGGCAGGAAATCGTCATGAAATCCCGCGAAATCGAAGTGCATTCGTTAACCGTCGAAGACTATGAGGCTGATAAGACGTCTTTTATTTGCCATTGCGGGAAGGGCACCTATATCCGCTCGCTGGCGCGCGATATGGGCCGGGCGCTGGGGTGTCTTGGCTATATCAGTGTGTTAAGACGTTTGAAAGTCGCAAGTTTTACTGAGAATCATGCGATTTCTCTGGAACAACTCGAAAAAATGGTCCATAAAGGCGACCTTAGTTTTTTGCGGCCTGTTGAATCTGCGCTGGACGACATCTTGGCGTGGGACGTGAGTCCCGATCAGGCAGTGACTATCAGGCGTGGCCAATTGATCCCCTCGGGGAACCTGCCCGCAGGCATTCCAGTTAATACGGTAATGCTGGCGCGGTGTGAAGGAAAAGCGGTCGCGATCTGTCAGTTGTTGTTGGATTCAGTGAAACCAGTCCGTGTTTTTAATCTGTAAATTATAGGAGACGCTACGATGTCGAATAAAGCAAAAGAAGTAAAAGAAGTCGAAAGCAAAGAAGCAATCATTAAGCAATACGCCACCGAAGTAGGCGATACCGGTTCACCCGAAGTTCAGGTTGCTTTGCTTACCAGCCGAATAAATCACCTGACCGGCCACTTTGGCTCGCATAAGAATGACCATCATTCGCGCCGTGGCTTGTTGATCATGGTCGGCCGCCGCCGCCGCCTGCTCGACTACCTCAAAAAAATCGAAGTCGAACGTTACGAAAACCTGATCAAAAAGCTCGGTATCAGGAAATAATTTACTAGTCTTAAAAGGGGGCGAGGGTCGCCCCCTTTTTATTTGTAAGGAAGGAAGAGATATACATGTTTAATGTCACGACGAAAACGATTGAATGGGGCGGTCGCCCGCTGACGCTGGAAACCGGCCGCATCGCGCGCCAGGCTGACGGCGCGGTACTTGCAACTTATGGCAACACCGTGGTGCTGTGCACCGTTGTTGCGGCGAAAAAAGCGAAACCCGATATCGATTTCTTCCCGCTGACCGTAAACTACCAGGAAAAGGCGTTCGCCGCCGGTAAAATCCCGGGTGGCTTCTTCAAACGCGAAGGCCGCGCCACGGAAAAAGAAACTCTGACCTCGCGCCTGATCGACCGTCCGATCCGCCCGCTGTTCATCGATGGTTTCTACAACGAAACGCAGGTTGTCTGCACGCTTTTGTCGCATGACCTTCAGAACGACCCGGATATGGTCGCTCTGGTTGGCGCGTCTGCTGCGCTCACCATTTCGGGTATCCCGTTCATGGGCCCGATCGCAGGTTGCCGCGTGGCTTACGTCAACGATGAATACCTTGTCAACCCAACCAAGATGGAACTTCTAGACAGCAAGCTCGACCTCGTCGTTGCCGGCACCAAGAAATCGGTTCTGATGGTTGAATCCGAAGCAAGCGAACTGTCTGAAGAAATCATGCTCGGTGCCGTTATGTTCGGTCATCGCGAAATGCAGCCGGTGATCGACATGATCGTCAGCTTCGCTGAAACCGCTGCAAAAGAGCCGTGGGACTTCAAAAAAGAAAGCGACAAGTCGCTTGAAACTAAAGTTAAAGAAATCGCTGAAACCGATCTGCGCGCCGCTTACAAGATCATCGGCAAACAGGAACGTTCCGGCAAGCTCGATATCATCAAGGCGAAAGTCAAAGCGGCGTTTGCCGATTCCGAATACGGTGAAAAAACCATCGTCGGCGCGTTCAAGAAACTCGAACAGGACATCGTGCGCACCGATTACGTTTCCAGCCAGAAACGTATCGATGGCCGTGGCCCGTCTGACGTGCGCGCGATCGTTTGCGAAGTGGGCGTTCTGCCGATGACGCACGGTTCGGCACTGTTCACCCGCGGTGAAACGCAGGCTATTGTCGTTGCAACGCTTGGCACCAGCCAGGACGAACAGCGCATTGACGCGCTCGAAGGCGAATACACCGAAGGCTTCATGCTGCATTACAATTTCCCTCCGTACTCCACGGGTGAAGTCGGCCGTATGGCCGGTCCGGGCCGCCGCGAAATCGGCCACGGTAAGCTCGCATGGCGCGCTGTGCACCCGCTTTTGCCGGAAAAAGACGAATTCCCGTACACGCTTCGTTGCGTTTCGGAAATCACCGAATCAAACGGCTCGTCCTCAATGGCGTCCGTTTGCGGCGCTTCGCTTGCGATGATGGATGCTGGCGTTCCTTTGAAAAACCCGGTCGCCGGTATCGCGATGGGCCTGATTAAAGAAAAAGCCGGTTTCATCGTTCTGTCCGACATTCTCGGCGACGAAGATCACTTGGGCGACATGGACTTCAAGGTAGCTGGTACTTCACAGGGTATCACGGCACTTCAGATGGACATCAAGATCGATGGCATCACCGAAGAAATCATGCAGGTTGCCCTGAAACAGGCGCATGAAGGCCGTAACTACATCCTCGGCGAAATGGCCAAGGCGCTTTCCGCTCCGCGCACCTCGGTTGGCAAAACCGCTCCGCGCATCACCACGATGGTGATTGCTAAAGACAAGATCCGTGAAGTTATCGGTTCAGGCGGCAAAGTGATTCGCGAAATCTGCGAAGTCACCGGTGCCAAGATCGATATCGATGATGACGGTACCGTTCGTATCGCAGCGACCAGCGAAGAAGCTGGCAAGAAAGCTTTTGATTGGGTGCATTCGATCGTAGCAGAAGCCGAAATCGGCAAGGTCTATGACGGTAAAGTCGTTCGCGTGGTGGATTTTGGCGCATTCGTCAATTTCTGCGGTCCCAAAGACGGCCTCGTGCATGTGTCGGAACTTGCTAACTACCGCGTCGCCAACGTTACCGACGTGGTCAAAGAAGGCGACCTCGTGAAGGTGAAGGTCCTCGAAATGGACAACCGCGGCAAGATCCGCCTGTCCATGCGCGTGGTTGACCAGGAATCTGGCGAAGAAATCTCTGAAGAAGCGCTGAAAGAGAAAAAACAGCAAAATCAGTAATTTGCCATTAATTGAGACTTTTGAAATCCCCCGGCTAACCCCGGGGGATTTTTTTTGCCTGCGTGCTAATACTAACATATGGATGGGTTAAGGCATTTGAAGGGTGGTTATAACGTTGAAGCGATTGATCGTTCCCGAGCTGTGGTTTAAAGGGACAAAACGCTCCTGTGGCGTTTACCGGCTCTTTTCAGCTATGGCTCACTGCCAATGTGGTGGGGGGAGCTGTGATTAAAACTGCGGGGATGGATTCAGCGCGTGAGATAGCGGAAGCTTTGTAGCCATGCGTAACGGTGGCGGGCATTAAAAAAGGGCCCCTCGAATTGAGGAGCCCTATTTTTAGGTCGAAGTTGACCCGAATGCCTAATTAGAGGCGGATCGGGGTCACTTTACGAGCCTGAGCAGCTTTAGCCATCAGGCTGAGGCCGACTTTAGGCTTCGAGGACTTCGTCGGTTTCTTAGCAGCTACTTTCTTCTTAGCTACTTTTTTCACGGCCTTCTTGGCAGCCGGCTTTTTAGCTACTTTTTTAGCTACTTTTTTCTTAGCAGCTACTTTTTTCTTAGCTACTTTTTTCACTGCTTTTTTAGCGGTGGTTTTCTTTGCGGTCTTCTTTGCAGCCGGTTTCTTCTTGGCTACTGCTTTTTTCTTAATCATGGTAGTACTCCATCTTAGTTCGATGTACTCACTGGCACCACGCTAGCGAATACTGAATCTAGTTATAGCAGACTAATTATAAATTTTTTATTAATGCTAAAAGCAAAAGCATCATTTATTCGTGGCTTGCAAGCAGGTGGTGCACCCAATCGTACCGAACACGGAACGAATAGAAATCTTTTGTAAATCGCACTCAGCAATGATTACAACGTTTCGTGTCAGGTATGATTTTTGAAAATTACAGCATAAAAATAGCATCAAATTATTTTTAAAAAAAATGTTTTAGTGACCTCTGTGTGATATAAAAATCACTATGGCGAGCGCCTCCTTCATGCGATATATGACATTTATATGGTATTATTTGTAAGTATGAAACGCACACGACGAGACTTTATTCGCACTGCCGTACTCGTTTCAATTTGCCTCACCGTAAGCGGTGTCATCGGCTCTAGCCCTTCGTTTGCTCGCACACTGTCTTACTTCAACATGGATGAAAAACGCTCGGAAAATATCACACCGTTCCCGAAATGGACGTCGATGCTCGACCGTTATGAAAAGCAGCAGAAGATTTCGGACTCAGAGTGCGGCAAAGTTTCCTACTATCCGTGTTCCATCATGGAATGGCGCGAATTCATCGAGAAAACGCGTTCCCTCAGCTTTTCCGAGCAGCTCGACGCGGTCAATAAATGGGGAAACGACCATCCGTATGTGGAAGACCAGGTGAACTGGGGACTGGACGATTACTGGGAGACGCCTTACGAATTTATGGATATCAGCGGGGATTGCGAGGATTATGCCATCGCCAAATACTTCACGTTGAAGGCGATGGGGATGCCGGTGGACCACCTCAGGGTCATTATTCTGCAGGATTTGAACCTTGGCGGCATCATCCATGCGGTGCTGGGTGTGTATGACGATGGGGAAATTTACATCCTCGATAACCAAAGCGCGCAGGTGAAACCGGCGTTAAAGATTTATCACTACCGTCCTATTTTCGGCATCAACGAAGATGCGTGGTGGGCGTATTACCCTAAATAGTACATTATATTATCTCTATAATGTGGCGTGAGGGGCGGAATTTTGTTAAATAACAGGTCATCGAATCGGCCTTAAAAGAAGTGGAACGCGCTATGACGAACTCAAAAGACACCCTTACCATCGAGTCTGCGAATTTCGCGCCGAGGTTATACGGCATCGGCATTCTGGTCGTGGGCATTATCGCGGCGGGGATTTATTTCGTCGGGTGTTTCAACAATGCCGACCTGCAACGCGACATGCAAACGTGGCAGGAAAAACTCAATCTAGTCGCGGAAAGCCGCACGGCGCAAGTCACGGGTTGGGTCAGCGATAACTTTAAAGAGATGCGCGCGCTTGCGGATAATCCGTCGTTGCAGCTTTATATAACGGAATTGCAGATGGCGAAGGCCGCGGACGCAAAAGCGCCGAAGCCGCCGGAATCGTCGGGCGAAGTTTCGCAGAAAACATACCTGCGTAATTTGCTGCTGTTTACGGCGCAGCGCGCAGGGTTCTCGGTGCAGGCTCCGGCGACGGCGTCGATTCCTGCCAATATCGATAAGGGGAATAAAAGCGGGCTGGCGATCATCGACAATAATAATAACGTTGTCATCTCGACGGTGATTACGCCCGCGACGCGCGACATCATGCTTGATCATGTGAAGCAGTCGGCGGCTGGGCAGGAAGGGCTGATCGATATTCGCAAAAATAAAGACGGAGCTGCCTATATCGGTTTTGTTGTACCGGTGTTTTCACTTCAGGGAGACCGCACGGCCGCAAGCCAGATCGGCCGTCTGGTCGGGATACGCATGCTGGATAATACGTTCTTCAATTTGCTGAAACATCCCGGCGTCACTGAAAAAACGTTGGAAACGGTGCTGCTGCGCGCCAATGGCGACAAGGTGGAATATCTTTCGCCGTTGCAGGATGGAAGCATGCCGCTGGATAAAATCCTGCCGCTGGATGCGAATAAGCTCGATGCGGCGAAGCTCATGCAGTCGGATGGCAGTTTCGTTTCGGAGCTGAAAGATTATCGCGACAAGACTGTGCTGGCGACATCACGCCAGATCGCGGGCACGCCGTGGACATTGGAAGTGAAGATCGATCGCGGGGAAGCGATGGCGGCCAGCAATCAGCGCCGCACCAGCCTTGGCGCGTTCTTCTTTATGATTATCATGTTTATTGTGCTGATGGTGGTGGCGGTGTGGTGGTGGGCGCATTCGAAACGCTCGCTGGCGCTTTCGAATTATTTCAAGAAGCTCGCGTCAAAATCGCAAGCGCAGGAGCAACTGCTTGGGCTCGTCGCCAATCATCAGCCGGAACCTATCTATATAGTAGACGGCAAGCACGCGGTGCAGTTTGCAAACGCGCGCGCGGCGAGCGACGTCAACATGTCGGCGGAAAGCATCACCGGCAAATCGTTGCGCGATATTCGCGGGGCTGCACTGGCGGACCAGATTATTGAGCAGTGCGATCTGGTCATGAAATCCGGGCAGGTGGCGTACCATGTCGAACGCGTGGAACAGAATGCGAAAGAAAAAGTGATTCGCAGCCTGTATGTGCCGCTGGACCATATTCCGCTCGTTACGCTGCCGGAAAAGACGCCGGGGGTTCTGATAGTTGAGCAGGATTTAAGCGAGATCGTGCATGAGCGCGAACAACGTTTGAGCACGCAGCGCCAGCTGATCGAAACGCTGGTGACGCTGGTCGATAAGCGCGATCCGTTCGCGGCGAATCATTCACAGCTGGTGTCGCAGGTGGCGTATGAAATCGCGGTGGAGATGGAGCTGGATAACGTGACGGTCGATACTACGCGCATCGCGGGCACGCTGATGAACATCGGTAAGATCGTGGTGCCGACGGAGTTGCTGACGAAGACCGGTGCGCTGAGCCAGGAAGAAAAACGTGTGATTCATGACTCCATTACGGCGGCGGCGGATTTGCTGAAGGGTATCAGCTTCGATGGTCCGGTGGCCGAGACGCTGCGCCAATGGCAGGAGAAGTGGGATGGCACGGGGCCGCTGGGTCTGAAAGGCGAGGCAATTTTGGTGTCGGCGCGTATTATCGCTGTGGCGAACGCCTTTATCGGGATGATCAGCCCACGCTCGTGGCGCACGGCGATACCGATTGAATCGGCCAATAAATTCCTTTTAGAACAGGTGGATGTGCATTTCGACCGTCGCGTGGTGGTAGCCATGATCAACTTTGTGGAGAATCATAGCGGGCGGGCCTGGATTAATAAGATTCTTGAAGGGCATAAGGATCTTGCTTAACCGGCGTTAAGGTTTGCCTTGCCCGCTTGGGGATTTTACCTTAAAAACTAGGCATTCCACAGCTGAGCGAAGGTGCACCATGAAACTGGTAGATTTAGGCAACGGCACGGTGAATGCTGATAATATCACGTTCCTTGAACCGTATTCGGCGGAGGACGCCATCCCCGTTAAAACGCGCGTGCATTTTTCCAGCGCGAATCAGGAGCATGGGTTTTCGCGCGATCCGATGATTATTGAAAGCAGCGTGAAAGACATCGCAGACAAAATAAACGCGCCTACGAAATGGGATAAGCAGCCGCATTTGCTGCTGGCGGGTGACATCGCGTTTAATCCGGAGAAGGTGACGTATTTCGAAGAGATCGCAGGAAGTTCTGAGGACAAGCCGAAAACGCGGATTCATTTTACCGGGCCGCAGCTTGATACCGTGTACCGTGAAGATGTGCTGGTGTTGCCGGTATCGAAAGAGGATTTGCGCGAGCAGATCGAATTCTTCATGCGCGTCGGCGGGTATATCGATAAGCTGCGTAACGAGCGCAACGCTTAGCGCGGGCGCCAGATTTCAACTAGTTTTGTTTGTTCTGCTGAGTAGTAGCGCGCGTGGATTGCTGCGAGCATTTCGGGAGTCCAGCGTTCGCTGCGTAACGGCACTTCGCCCATTAAAATCATTTGGAATTTTGCGCTTTTAATGTCGTGGATGAAATCGTCCTGCGACCACAGGTTTTTGCGGCTGAGCTGCGTCATTTCGAACGGCTCCAGGTAGATGGGTTTTCCTGCGAGGATTAGCATTCCCATGTAATCGTCGGCCAGTACGATGCCGGGTTCGTCTTCTATACTGCGCTGCAAAGCGAGCATGGCGGATTCATTGCTGCGCAGGAAATGATGGTAGGGCGAAGTGATTAGGAAATAGCTGTAGAGGGCGAGTTGTGCGAGGGTGATGGAGCTGCCGAGCGCGGGGCGGTGGGTGAAGACGATGCCGGTGAGCAGCGCGAGGGCGATTTGGAACTCAGCGAAATAACCATAATTCGCGCCGATTTTTCCGGCTGCACTCGCAGCGATGCAGGCGAACATAAGATAAAGGGTGCAGAAGCGTTTGCTGTCGCGCGGCAGGCCGGATTGCCAGAGCTTGGGGATGGTAAGCGTAGCGATGGCGGATTGCATGTAGGCGATTTTGAAATAATCCAGCGCGCGTAAGGGAGAGTAGTCGAGGAGGTTGGCGGTGATGATGTTGAAGAGGTAGCCGCCGTGGGTGAGGTGCTGCATGAGCAATAAGATTAACGCGGCGAAGAAGGCAAGGGCAGCAGCTTGGCCGATGGCTTGTTTAGGTTTGCGTTTCAGCAGGTGGAAACAGAACAATGTGGCGGGTGCGGTGATGGCGTAGGTGAGCTTGGTGTGGATGGCTAGCGCGAGTAGCAGGGCGCTTAGGATGCTGCGTTTTGGGGTAGTGGCGGTGAGGCCGGTGTAGAGGCCCGCGAGGCTTAGGGCGAGGGCGAGCGGGTCGACGCGGTAGAGGGGCATGCCAGCGCTGACGAGCGGGGCGGAGAAGGTGAGGATGGTCGTGATGATTCGGGCCTGTTTGCTGCCGGTCAGGAAATGGGCGATGCACCCTGCGAAGAAGGCGGAGGCGAGTGTGCTGAGCGTGCTGATTAAGCGGCCAGTGAACAGGCCGGGGAAGGGGTATTGCAGCGCATAGTAAAGCGGGCCGTAATTGTTGATGGTGTAGGGAGCGCTGGTGATCTCGGGCGGGTAGATGTTGTGGCCTTGGGCGAGACGCAGGGATTGGTCGAGGACGGGGCCTTCGCTGTAATAGACGCTGATGGGCGAGCTTAGGTCTGTAGCGTAGTTATAGCTTAGCAGCAGTAAGGTTGCGGCGAGCAGGGGCAGTAAGAACCGGTCAGAAAGACGCAGGCTCACGAAAACGTATTCGTCCTGGGGAAGCCGACCGGGGGCAGGCGTCCGGCATCGGCGCGGTTGCCGACCCACTGTTTCAGATCGGTTTCGACGCGGGTTTTGCCGCCCAAAGCCCAGCTCAGGCCATCCTTCAGGGTGAAGGTTTTGATGTCCGAGAGGCCACCGTCTTTGTATTTTTGCAGCGTGACGCCCTGACCTTTTTTCATCGGCGGGATTTGCGACTGCGGGAAGATGAGCAGCTTGCGGTTATCGCCTATGATGGCGACGTGGTCGCCTTCTACGGGAACGCAGGCGACGGCGCGGGCACCTTCAGTCGGGTTCAGGATTTGCTTGCCGCTGCGAGTTTGCGCCATCACTTCGCTGGCTTCGACGATGAAGCCTTTACCGTTGGAGGAGGCAACGAGCCAGTTGGTTTTTTCGTCGTAGGTGGTGATGCTGACGATGTCGGCGTCGTTGTCGAGGTCGATCATCAGGCGCACCGGCTCGCCCTGACCTTTGCCGCGCGGAATCTTATCGGCCTGTATGGTGTAGAAACGGCCGTCCGATGCGAACAGGAGAATTTTGTCGGTGGTGAAGGCATGGAACTGAAATTTCTCCTCGTCGCCCTCTTTGTATTTGATGTCGGACGTGTCGACGACATGGCCTTTGACGGCGCGAATCCAACCCATTTTCGAGCACAAGACGGTGATCGGCTCTTTTTCGATAAAGGCTTCGATGTCGATGACGGTGCCGGCAAGGGGGGCGTCGGCGAAGATGGTGCGGCGTTTGCCGAGCGCGGTTTTGCCGCCGAAACGGGTTTTGATATCGGTGATTTCGTCTGAGATGCGCAACCAGAGTTTTTCCGGTGATTTGAGCAGCGCTATAAGTTCTTTTTGCTCTTTGATGAGCGCGTCGTGCTCACCGCGGATTTCGAATTCTTCGAGTTTGCGCAAACTGCGCAGGCGCATGTTGAGGATGGACTCGACCTGAATGTCGGTAAGATTCCATTTTTTCATCATGATGGGTTTCGGTTCGTCCTCTTCGCGGATGATGCGGATGACTTCGTCGAGGTTCAGGTATGCGATCAGCAAGCCGCCGAGGACTTCGAGGCGGTGGGCGATTTTGGCGAGGCGATAATTGGTGCGGCGCACGAGCACGTCGAGGCGGTGGTCAAGGAAGGCGAGCAGGATTTCCTTGAGGTTCATCACGCGCGGGGTGCCGGAGGCGTCGAGAACGTTCAGGTTCATGTTGAAGCGAGTTTCAAGGTCGGTGACTTTGAACAGCGATTCCATGAGGGTGTCGGGGTCGACGGAGCGGTTTTTTGGCTCTAAGACGACGCGGATTTCTTCGGCAGATTCGTCGCGGATGTTGCCCAGCAGGACGAGTTTCTTTTCCTTGAAAAGGTCGGCGATTTTTTCGATGAGGCGGGATTTCTGGACCTGATACGGGATTTCGGTAATCACGATCTGGTACATGCCGTGGCTGAGTTCTTCTTTTTCCCATTTGGCGCGGATGCGGATAGAGCCTCGGCCGGTTTCATAGGCCTGCATGATGTTGGCTTCTGGCTCGACGATCAGCCCGCCTGTGGGGAAGTCCGGGCCGGGAATGCGTTTGACGAGTTTTTCAACGGCGCAGTCGGGATGCTGGATCAAGTAGTGCAGCGCGTCGCAGATTTCGCCGACATTGTGCGGGGGGATGGAAGTGGCCATGCCTACCGCGATGCCTTCGGAACCGTTGGCGAGCAGGTTCGGGAAAGCGGATGGGAGGACGACGGGTTCTTCATCGAGCCCGTCATAGGTGGGGCGGAAACCGACCGTGTCTTCGTCGATGCCGTCGAGGAGCGTCATGGCGATGTCGGTGAGGCGGGCTTCGGTGTATCGCATGGCGGCGGCGTTGTCGCCATCGACGGAGCCGAAATTGCCTTGGCCGTCAACCAGCGTGTAACGCACCGCGAAGACTTGCGCGAGGCGCACCATCGCTTCGTAAATCGATGCGTCGCCATGCGGATGGAATTTACCCATAACGTCACCGACGACGCGGGCGCATTTTTTATAGCCGGATTTGGGATCGAGCTTGAGTTGCAGCATGGCAAACAGCAGGCGGCGATGCACTGGCTTTAAGCCGTCGCGCACGTCGGGCAGCGAACGCGAGGTGATGGTGCTGAGCGCGTAAGCTAAGTATTTTTCTTCGAGCGTGGTGCGGAAGGAGACGAGGTTGATTGTGTCTTCTTTTTTAGGCTTCAGCGCCATACGGTTCTTTCATCATATCTAGCAAACGCTGCCGTACGGGCGGCAGTTTGCGATTATGGGGGGTGAATAATCCAAGTTCGAGAAAATAGCCTGTTAAATGCAATCCATCAAGGATTTCCGAGGGCGCGACACGATTATTTTTATAAATGCCCAGCAAAAACGGGGGCAGCGGCAGCAGCTTGTCGCGGTAGGGCTCGCCAGCTTCGGCGGATACGGCGCGGGCGGATTTGGGGGAGACGTAGGTGAGGTTCCGGGTAGTGCCGGTAGCGGCGCAAGCCGATAGATCGAGGCCGAAACCGCATTCGGCGAGGATGTTCATTTCAAGCCAGACATAGCTTTCGTACCATGTTTCGGTGTTTTTGAGTGAGGAGAGAAATTCTTGAAAACATTGATATAAATGCGGGTAGGTGTGGCGTTCGGGCAGGGCGGAATCGATGAGCGTACAGGCGCTGGAAAGGCCGGTCAGCCGATCGTATTCGGCCATGAGCATGGCGGTGTTGGCTTCGATGAGTTCGCATTTAAAGGCACCCAATTGCTCGGACAGGCGGGCGTTCCATGTGGCGCTTACGCGGTTGCCGGGCAGGAGAATGCCGCGATTGGCTTTGGAATGCACCCCTCGCGCCACGCCGCCATACACCCCGTGGTTTTCGGAGAATATTCGGATGACGGCGCTGTTTTCGCCGTATTTACGGACGGATAAAATGATTCCGCTATCGGTCCATTGCATGTTTTATCTTAAATGATTTAAGGAATATTATAAGGACGGGAGATGGATTGGCAAGTCTTGTGCCTTAGGAACCTAGCCATCAGAGCTTCACGAGACTGTTGCAAACATAATACCTTGTAAAATTGAATTGATTCGTTTGCCATTATAAAAAATGTGCCGAGAATCCTGCTTTTATGGCCGAATTACATTATGCACATTACGCTTACCACAGAGTCGATCGATTGGCTGAGGGAAAACCATATATTTCTTGATTGTTTCGAACATCATGAGAGTCTGCGCGTTGGCAAAACGTTATGGTTTGAAGGCAATCCGGCGGTTGGTCATAGGCTGGTATTGTTCTTTGGCATGGGGGAAGCAGGTTCCCCATCCGCATCATCCGATGGAAAGTATTTTTACGTCTAACTTTACTTACACTACGGACACATTGTTGCTTTCTGGCATGTAATCGCTGCATAACTATTCAGCTGCGGGTCGAGATTGTTATAGCCATGCTGCATCTCTTCCTACCACGCTCCGTGTACATAGTATCACACGCGCGCCTGCTTCCTGACGTTGCCGGACGATCTGGCGCAACCCGGCTTTGTAATCGATTTTAGAGGTGCCCAGTGCGGGGTTCAGCTCGCCATGCCATACGTCATTAATACCGATATAAATGACAATAATCTTAGGGTAGTGGCTAAGCACATCCTGCATTAGCCGCTCTTGCAAATCAGGTGCTTTATTAGCGCTGATGCCTGCGTCAATGAGGGCGATATTCTTGTATTTACTTTCCAGAGCGCGGCGGATTACCGTGATATAGCCATCGGCTCGGTTGCGAATTGGGTGATCGAATCGCCGAAAAAGACGATGCGATCACCTTCTTTAAGTGTCTGGGGATGTTTCACTGGTTATGCCGCTATTGTTGTACACATTTTGATATGGGGGATGCCGCACCAGTCGTAGATGTCGGAGTCTTGCGCGAAGCCCAGTGATTCGTAGAATTTTTTTAAATGATGCTGGGCTTCGATGCGGATGGCGGTGGTGTGGAAACGGGTTTTGATTTCGTGCTTGCCGGTTTCGACGAGCTGGTGGCCGAGGCGTTGGCCGCGATAGTTCGGGGCGATGACGATCCGGCCAATCGAGGCTTCGTCGAACTTGATGCCGGAAGCAAAAATGCGCGCGTAGCCGATGAGGGTTTCGCCTTCGGTGAGGCGGATGTGAAGGGCTTGAGGGTCTAGGCCGTCGGGGTCTTGATACATGGAGGTTTGTTCGACGATGAAGACTTCCTTACGCAGCGCTAGGATATCGTAGAGCTCCTGCGGGGTGAGGTCGTCGAAGCGGGCGATGGTGGTGGTGTAGGGCATGGGCGGAATTTAGCAGGTTTGCACTTTGGCGCAATCACCACGCGTTGGGGTCTTTGGGAGGTTTGGGTTTTTCCTGCGCTTGCACGGGTTCGGCTTTTGGTACGGCGGGGATGGGTTTGACGATGGGTTTGGCGATAGGTTTTCCAATCGGCGCTTCATCGGGTTTACGGCGGCCCAGGCTGTGGCCAAGAATGGCGATTTCGATGGCGTCGTTGCATTTTTCTACCATGTCCATCGGCGAGGCGATGCCGGGGAATTTAACGCGTATGCCGTTGCTGGTGGACACGGTGATGGTGCCGTAATTGAACAGTTTGCCGAAGAGGCTGCGCGAGGTTTTCACCATTTCGATATTTTTGTGCTGCGCTTCGATGGTGCGACGGCGCAGCAGGCCGATGCTGCCAAGAAGGCGTTTGTTGGTAAGCGCCAGTTCGGTGGTGGCGAGGCGGGAAATGCCTAAAGGCGACGTTAAAGTCGCGAGCATGAATAATGCGGTGATGTAGGCGGAGGCGTGAATGCGCGAGCGGTGAATAATCACTTCATCCGAGTCGCGATTGTTGTCGATGTAGGAAATAGTTTAGCCGACGAGTTGCAGGAGCGCCGGGCTGAGCTTGTTGCCCTGCGCGAGCAAGGCGATGGCGGCGTTCTGCAGGATCGAGGCTTCGTCCTTCGTGGTGGACGCGGAAGCAAAATCGGTCTCCGACAGGGTCGAGCTGGCGGCTTCCTGATTATTGATTGCGGAATCGACGTTCGCGGAAGCAAAGTTGAGCGACTGCTGGAAACTGCCGATAGTGGCGCGCACGCCGGTGATTTCGCTGAGCGCGTTGTTGACGGTGCTGAGTGCCTGACCGGCGGTGTCGGCGGACAAGATGTTGGGTGAACCGGGCAGCAGGCTGCTGGCGCTTAAGGAGCTGATAGACAGCGAATCGTTGCCGGAGGAATTGCTGCCGAGCAAGCCGTCGATGGAAAGCGAACTGCCGCCGCTTAAGCTGCCGTCGAGAAGATTCTGGCCGCCGAAAGAGGTGTTGTTGGCGAGCTGGTTGATTTCACTGACAAGGGCAGTGAATTGCTGGTTGAGATCGGAACGGGTCGAAGCGTTGAGCGTCGGCGAATTCGCCTGCTGCGCGAGCGACTGGAGCTGGATCAGCACGTTCTGGATTTGTTCGGAGCCGCCATCTGCGACCTGTGTGATGCTTGACGCCTGGGCGAGGTTGCTCGAAGCCTGGCGGAGTGTGGAAACCTGGGACTGCAACTGAGTTGCGGTGGAAAGAGTCGTAGTATCACCATTGCTGCCGCTGACGATGCTTGAGATCGCTGCCTGCAGCTTACTACTTGCTGTGCGGATGTTCTGCGATTGTGTTAAACCGCCAACTCCTGATAATGAACCTATTGTCATGTTATCCTCCTGATACGACCATACTCATAGGCCGAGCTTTACATAGCTCCTGACTTATACTTATATGAGCATAGAATAGAGTATATTCTTTACCAGAACGTTAAGCAACAGGAATATCTATACAATTTTACGAATGCTTTATGTATCCGCACTGTCCAGATCGAGCAAATTTCTAGCATAATCAGTAGCTTCGAAGGTGTTTATGTCTTCGATGCCTTCGCCTATTCCGATGTAATGAATAGGCAATTTATGCTGCTTTGCAAGCGCCACAACGATGCCGCCCTTGGCTGTTCCATCCAATTTTGTGACAATTAAACCGGTTACATGCGCGGTTTCCTTGAAAGCCTGAATCTGCGAGAGCGCGTTCTGGCCGGTGGTGGCGTCGAGGACCTGTATGACGTGGTGCGGTGCGGATTCGTCAATCTTTTTTAATACCTTAGCGATTTTTTGCAGTTCGGACATTAAGTTCGCTTTATTTTGCAGACGGCCTGCGGTGTCAATCATCAGCACGTCGTAGTTACCGGCTTTAGCTAGCTCGTAGGCGCGGTAGGCGACTGATGCAGGGTCGGATTCCGGCTCGCCGGTGATGACTTCAATGCCGGAGCGTTCGCCCCAGACTTGCAACTGCTCAACCGCGGCGGCGCGGAACGTGTCGGCGGCGGCCAGCATGACGCGCATGCCGTAACCTTTGAATTGGGAGGCGAGCTTGCCGATGGTGGTGGTTTTGCCGTTGCCGTTGACACCGACCATCATGATGACGGTGGGTTTATGGGTTTCGTCAAAGGTCAGCGGCAGGGCGTAGGGCTCTAAGATGGCGGCGATTTCAGCGGCTAAGAATTCGCGCACTTCTTCCGGCTCGATGGTTTTTTCGAAACGTTTTTTTTGCAGTGCGGCGGTCAGTTCCATCGCGACACCCGCGCCGAGGTCGGCTTCGATAAGGAGTTCTTCAAGCTGCTCGACGGAGGAAGTGTCGAGTTTTTTCTTAGTAAAGATACCGGCGATGCCGCCGCTGAGTTTGCTGGAGCTTTTCGAAAGCCCGGATTTTAATTTTTTCCAGAGTGCCATTTTTTTTCCTTTAGGCGGCGAGGACTGCGCCGTGCAGTTGCGTGGTGTCGGCGCTGGTGACTTTGGCTTGGACGAGGCTGCCGGGTTCGCAGGCGCGGTCAAGGGTGATCATGGCGAAATGTTCGGTGCGGCCGAGGTTTCCTTTTTCGACGATGACTCGTTCGGTGCGGCCGATACGCGAGTGCAAGGTAGTGGCGAGTTGTTTTTCGCCAGCGACGCGCAGTTGTGCGGCGCGGTGCTTGCGGATTTCTTTTTCGACCTGCGGCATTTTGGCGGCGGGGGTGCCGGTGCGGGCGGAATAGGGGAAGACGTGGAGGTAGGTAAGTTTGGCTTCGTCAACCAGCGCTAGGGTGTTGGCGAACATCTCGTCGGTTTCAGTGGGAAACCCTGCGATGATGTCGGCGCCGAAGACGACGTCGGGGCGCAAGGAGCGGACTTTTTCGACGAAGTCGAGCGCGTCCTGGCGCAGGTGGCGGCGTTTCATGCGCTTGAGTACCATGTCGTCGCCGGCTTGCAGGCTGATGTGGATGTGGGGCATGAGGCGCGGCTCAACCGCCAGTAATTCGTAGATGTCGTTGTCGACTTCGACGGCGTCGATGGAAGACAGGCGCAGGCGCGGGAGGTCGGGGACGAGGGCGAGGAGGCGTTTCATCATCTGGCCGAGCGTCGGCGCGCCGGGCAAGTCTTTGCCGTAATCGCTGATGTCGACGCCGGTGAGCACCACCTCGTTGAAGCCGTTGGCCACGAGGGCGCGGACTTCCTTGACGATATCGCCCATCGGCACGGAGCGGGAATTGCCGCGGCCAAACGGAATGATGCAAAAGGTGCAACGGTGGTCGCAGCCGTTCTGGACCTGCACGAAGGCGCGGGCCTTGCCTTCGAAAGAAGTGACCATGTGAGAGGCGGTTTCCTTCACCGACATGATGTCGTTGACGAGGGCTTTTTCGGTGTTAGCGAGGACGAATTCGTAGCCGCGTTTTTCGAGCTTTTCCTGATTGCCGAGCACGTGGTTGACTTCTTCCATGCCGGTGTACATTTCGGGGTGGGCCTGCGCGGAGCAGCCGGTGACGATGATTTTAGCGTCCGGGTTGGCTTTGCGGGCTTTGCGGATGGCTTGACGGACTTGGCGTTCGGCTTCGGAGGTGACGGCACAGCTGTTGAAAATGATGGCATCTTCCAGCCCGGCTTCGTGGGCTTGTTGCTTGATGACTTCGCCTTCGTAGCTGTTAAGGCGGCAGCCAAAATTGACGACCGAAACGCCTTTGGTCATTGCACTGCTTCCGGGGTTTCGACGTAGGCCATGCCGTTGAATTCAACCTGAACCGGGCCATGCAGGAAGACGTGGCCATCTTTATCCAGCCGCGCCATGAGGGTTTGGGTGGTGGGAGGATTTTGCAGGGTGAGCGTGTGGTATTTGTCCGCGCTGAGGAGGTCGCGTTTCACCGCGCCGATTTTAACGGCGCAAGCAGCGGTGCCGCATGACGCGGTGAGGCCGACGCCGCGCTCCCAGACGCGCGCAAGAATTTGGCCAGAAAGCTGATTGCCGGCGACGTAGGCGATGCTGACATTCACGCCTTTGGGGAAGAGCGGATAACGCTGGAGCTGCGGGCCGATTTTTTCGATGCGGTGAATCATTTCCGGGTCTGGCACGAAGAAGACGACGTGCGGATTGCCCATGCTGACGCAGAACGGGTCGGACAGGCCTTCCATTTCAAGCGTGACGTGCAGCGTGTTCATCGGTTGCGACAGCGGAATTTCCTGCCAGCCGAATTTGGGGGTGCCCATGTTGGCGGTGACGAGTCCGGTGGCTTCTTTCCAGCCGTGAAGGCTGGCGCCGAACAGGTTGATTTCGCAGTGCAGGATATCGGCGTTGGTTTGCACACGGGCATTGCCCACATGCTTTTCCTGCATGACGAGCCAGCCGATGCAGCGCGTAGCGTTGCCGCAGGCGTTGACTTCGGAACCGTCGGCATTGTAGATGCGCATGAAGACGTCGGCGTCACTGCTAGGTTCCATGACGATAAGCTGGTCGCAGCCCTTGGTTTGCGGATGATCGCGCGAGGCGAGCGCGCGCACCTGCTGCGTGGTTAAACGCACAGGCTCTTGGCGGGCATCGATGACGACGAAATCGTTACCGGCCCCGTTCATTTTGGTGAAAGGGATATTCATGCAATGAATTTACCAAGAAATCACGATTTTGCAATGGCTTCTGGCTTTAATTAACTCTTCGCTTGGTTTGTGCTATATTAAGTAATATAATCAGGATGTTATACTTTTAAACCGACGGGTATATGGAATCTCCGATCTATTATTCTTATCTGCTGAACCATCTTGGCGCCAAAGAGGATGAAGCGGCGATGCAATTCCAGGCCAAGGTCAGGGGCACGTTTTCCAAGCTTTTCCAGACCATCCCAATGCCGCCGGAGGTGGAAAAAGCATTGCCGATTGTGATGAAGGAATTTCGTGATGCATCGCACAATACCGGTTATAGCCCAATCAGCAAATTGCGCGATGAGACGTTTTCGCTTGTGAGGATGGAGGCGTTGATCCAGGAGGGGGAGTCAAATTTCGTGCGCGCGGTGTATGACGCAATGGCGACGGAGCCGGGGCATTTGCAGGAGCAGAAACTGCGCCACATGCAAGATGTGCGCAGGCAGCTGGCGGAACTTTACACGGAGACCGAGCAGACGCGGTTGCAAAGCAACACGGCACTCACGCCGATGGAAAAGGAAGCGATGTTGGCGATGACGGAGTGCATGGAGGGGCTACTATGCGGCGGGGTGAGCGCGTTTGCGCTGAACACGCTGAAGGCGCATAAGCTCATCGGCGAGCAGGTGAAGTCGGGGAAGCTCTATGACGCGGTCGATCGGGGCGGTGTGAAAATCTAAGCTCAGACGCCCAGCGCGGCGTCTTTGTAGTGCTTGGTGTTTTCGACGCGTTTGGCCCAATCAGGGGCATGTTCGTGGCGGTTCATCTGGATGAGATGCTGAGCGATCTGGTCAAATATTTCTTTTACATCGGGATTGTCGACGAGGCGTATTGGCGTATTGCTCTCGTGGATTTGATAGATGGCAATGGTGATGAGGCTGTCCTGACGGGCGATATGCTGGTCGTAGTTTTCGCCTTCAATCGCGGGCATGATGTTGTGCAGGTTATCGAGATAGTCGCGAAGCTGGTTCAGTTGGTAAGCGTTTTCGCTCTGGCCGATGATGATGAAGACTTTGTTGGTGAGGGATTCCGGGTTGCGCGGGGAAGCTTGCGTATCATCCTTGCCGGTAATGTAGCTGCGCCAGCTCATCAGACGTCGAGCTGTTCCAGAATATCTCCGCCGCGATTCGCCGTCTGTTCCTGAATGAAGTTGAAACGGTGCTCGGGTTTGCGGCCCATGAGTTGCTCGACGCGCTCTTTGGTGGGGTCGATGTCATCGTCCTGAATTTTGACTTGGAGGAGGATGCGCGTGCCGATCTGCATGGTGGTTTCTTTGAGCTGGGGTGGGGTCATTTCACCTAAGCCCTTGAAGCGACCCTGCTCGATTTTGGAATTGTGCTTGGCGTTTTTAGCAATGATGTCGGCGCGTTCTTTTTCGTCCTGCGCGTAATAGGTCGTCGTGCCGATGGTGATGCGGTAGAGCGGCGGGCGAGCGAGGTAGAGATGGCCGTTGGTGATGAGGTCTGGCATTTCCTGATAGAAGAAGGTCATGAGCAGCGAGGCGATATGCGCGCCGTCAACGTCGGCGTCGGTCATGATGATGACTTTTTCGTAGCGGAGGTTGTCTTCGCTGTAGTGCGATCCGGTGCCGCAGCCGAGCGCGAGCATGAGGTCGGCGAGTTCCTGATTGGCTTTGATTTTGTCGATGGAGGCGGAGGCGACGTTCAGGATTTTGCCGCGAAGCGGGAGCACCGCTTGCGTGGCGCGATCGCGCGCCTGTTTGGCGGAGCCCCCGGCGGAATCGCCTTCGACGATAAAGATTTCGGTGCCGATATTTGCGGAACTCGTGCAGTCGGCGAGCTTGCCGGGCAGGCGCAGGCGTTGCGTAACGGATTTGCGGCTGGTTTCCTTATCGGCTTTGCGGCGCATGCGGTCGTCGAGGCGTTCGACGATGTTGACCATTAGCTTGCCGGCGTTTTCAGGATCGCCGGTTAGATAGTGATCGAAATGATCGCGCATGGCGTTTTCGACTAAGCGCGTAGCTTCGGCACTGACGAGGCGGTTTTTTGTCTGCCCTTGGAATTGCGGCTCTTTGTAGAACAGCGACAAAATGATGACGGCGCCGCCAAGCATATCTTCGCCCATCGACTGGCCGATTTTTTTATTGGCGGTCAGTTCGCCGTAAGCCTTGATGCCTTTGGTGATGGCGGAGCGAAGGCCGGATTCGTGAGTGCCGCCGTCTGGGGTGGGGATGGTGTTACAATAGGTGCTGACATAGGTTTCTTCGTCAGTCGGCCAATGCACGGCCCATTCGACGCGGCCCATTTTGCCCGCGAGATCGGCGTCGCCGAAGAACGGCTCGGCAACGATGGTATTGCGGCCTTCGAGATGCTGGGTGAGGAAATCACGCAAGCCGCCGGGGAAGTGGATGGTTTCTTCGGTGGGGACGGTTGAACCTTCGGCCAATAGCGCAGGGTCGCATTTCCAGCGAATTTCGACACCGCGATAGAGGAAGGCTTTGGCGCGGGCGAATTTGTACAGGCGTTCGGGCCTGAATTTGGCTTTACCGAAAATTTCATGGTCGGGACGGAAGGCGACGGTGGTGCCGCGGCCTTTGGCGTCTTGCCCGACGGTCTGGATTTTGGTGGTGGGTTCGCCGCGTGAGTAGGACTGGCGGTAGACCAGCTTATCGCGCACGACTTCGACTTCGAGATAATCGGCCAAAGCGTTCACCACGGAAATACCGACACCATGCAGGCCGCCGGAAGTTTCGTAGGCTTTGCCCGCGAATTTACCGCCGGAGTGCAGCGTGGTCAGGATAACTTCAAGGGCGGATTTTTTCGGGAATTTCGGATGCGGGTCGACGGGGATGCCGCGGCCGTTATCGCGCACGACGATGATATTGTCTTCGCGCATTTCGAGTTCGATCTTGTTGGCAAAACCCGCGACCGCTTCGTCCATAGCGTTATCGAAAACTTCGCTCACGAGATGGTGCATGGCGGTTTCGTCCGTGCCGCCAATGTACATGCCGGGGCGGCGGCGGACGGGCTCGAGGCCCTCTAAAACTTCGATGTCCTCAGCCGTGTAGGACTGATTTTTCAGAGTCTGTTTGCTGGTAAAAAGATCGCTCATATGACAGGTAATAACAGGAAAATAGCCGATTACAAGGGTTTTACGCAGTTGCGATGGCATTAAAAGAATGTTAATGCTCGAGCTGTAAAATTAACGAATTCACCGAGGCTTACCACAGGGAAACTGGAACTATGGAAATTGTTGAAGCAATCGACGAACTGAAAAAAACAATAGGCATTGCCTGTAACTCGACGGGCCCTGCCGGAACGCCGAAACAGAAGGAAGAATTCACCAGCCTCGGCAACGATATCTCCGCGTCGTTGACATCGTTCCAGCCCGAAGTCAGGCCGCAGGACAGGAGCATCCACACGTTTGTTCCCGGCGCGGCTTTACCGGAAGGCGAGGAAGCGCCGCCGCCAGTTACGGGCGGCAGGGTGCGTATCACATTCGTAGGTGGCCAGCAGCCCGAAGCGGCGCGCACGCTCGACAGTATCCTGACGCCGATCATCAATGAAGCGCTGGGCACCGACACTGGCCAGCACCGTTCACGGCTTGGGAAGACAACAGATCGTATCATGGATTTTCGCATCCCAACCCAAGTGGCGGGTAATTTTGTCGATCATGTCATCGAGGTGACGAATCGGATCAAGGCGACGCCGGAGTTGCGCAAGCAGTTTCAGGCAGGGATTGAACTCAGCATAGAGCACATCAATAAAATCGATGGGCCGAAACCTTACATCGAGTTGAATCTGGGCAAGGGTTATGAGCTGAAGGACGGCGTGCCTGATTTGAAACCGCCGCATTTCACGCTGAAAATTTCCGGTACACCGTTACCTCTGGCGCGCACACTGGCAGAGGCGGTGGGTAATGACGTGGAGGATTTTCCCAATACGATCCAAACCACCAATCGCGACCATACAAAAACCTATGAAGGCGGCAAGGAATTCAAAATTGCGCTGGATAGCCCGAAAGTGCCCAAAGCGTTTGAAGCTATTAAGCAATATGTGCGCATTATGAACGAGTATCGCGCCAATCCCGGGCAAGGGCAGGGCAGCGGCGGGCCGGGCATGTAATCAGCTCAAATAGCTTTTGCGCAGTTTCAGGAACGGCTTTTCAATCACGGCGTAGCTGAGCGCGCAAAACGGCAGCAGCATGGGGAACACGATGAACGTGGCGTATCCTATGCGCTCGTAAAACCCTTCGCCCATTCCCATTTTCGTGACGGCAAGATAGGTGAAATACGGGATGAACTGGAAATGGTTCAGGTAGATCGAGTAGGACCAGCGGCCCAGCGCGGAGAGGATCTTATCCAGCATTTTCGGCAGGCGGTATTGCAGGTAGCCGATGATCATCAGATTATAGCCGATGCCTTCAAGCGTAGGCCAGAACATCCAGAAGACACTTTCGGAAGGTTTTTGCGTGTTCTGGCGCAGGCCTCCGACATTTTCGATATGCTGATAGGTGGCCATGATGCAGGCGAAGCCCGCGAGCGCCAGTAAGGTGAGGGTGCGTTTGGGGTTGGGGCGGTTGGCGACGATCCAGCGTTCCAGATAGAAGGCGGCGGAGCCGAGGACGAACTGGTCGGCGTGGCCGAGGATGGTCCAGTAGGCGATTTCCTGAACGGTGCCGCCCATAGTCCATAGGATGGCGCGGTTAATGAGCAGTATGGCGAGGACGATGCCAAGCGCTTTCGCGCCGAATTTGCGCAAGGCCAAGAGAAGCAGCGGCAGGGCGAGGTAGTATTCCAGCTCGATATAGATGGTCCATGCGCCCTGCGGGTGCAGGATTCTTGCGGCCATAGCGCAGAGTTTTTCGAATGTCCGGCCATCGGGATTTTGCAGGTCGAAAATCAGCGCCAGCGATTCGGTGATTCCCCAGAACATGACCAGCGGCAACAGGCGCAAGATGCGGTTGAGCCAGAACTTGCCCAGATGCACTTTGCGGCCATAGGTGAGGTAGGTGAAAATGTACCCGCTGATGCACATGAACAGGCCGACGCCGGTGTAGCCTTGTTCGAGCATGGACAGGAAGGGAACCCCGATATCATACATGCCTTCGCACTGGCCGCGCGGGCACTGAGCGGAAAAATGGATGAAATGCCATATGAAGACCATATAGGCGGCGAAGGCCCGGAGGTGATCCAGATTGCTCAAATAGCGGCTGTTGCTAGACTGCATAGTGTGATTTATTTTTGACTTGTTATTTAAAGTTATGAATATTAACACTAAACTTTGCGGAAAATCTTCTCGATATTTTACGGCCAATGTATATAAATGTTAATTATTATCGTAGAGACTAAATATCAAAAAAAACTTAACAGGAGCAAATATGCCGAAATTTGTCAAAACCTTTGAAAAGTCCCAACAGACAATGGCAGTCTCAATTGCCTATCAGGATTCCGACGGTACGCCGAATTTATTCGTGCATGTGGCGGTGATCGGCCAGGATGGTAAGGATCTTCCGACGAAGCAATGGTCCGCCGAATCGTTGGACGCTTATACTAAAGTGTCGGCGGGTTTTAAGGCCGCGGGCTTTGGCAGCGCGCCGGAAGAAACCGTGATGGACGAAATGGGACCGAATGGAAAGACGATTACACGCTCGGAAGGGCTTGAGCATCCGGAGCTGACGAAGCTGCTGGAACTTGAAGAGGCTGGCAGCAAGGTGCTGATAAATGCGGGTTTTGAAATTCCGGAACAGAGCGTGGTGATCGCACCGAAGGAAACGTATGCTGCTAAATTTAAGTCACCCGAAGCAAAACCGAAGCCGATCGACAGTAAAGCAGTTCGCATGTAAATTGAAGATCTGGTGATTAAGGCAATGGGCTCTTCGGGGCAAGCCATGAAGCTGGCCGACGATGTCATGAAAGTGGTCAATAAAGCGCTCGGCCTCGAAGGCCGCGACGGCCCCAAGTAAGCAAATAATCAGGAGAACAGCATGCAATACGTAAAAACGCTTAAAAGCGGCGTGTCGATGGACATTACGGTCAACTATCAGGATTCGGATGGAACGCCGAACTTGTTTCTTTATATCAACGTTCAGGATGGGGCGGGCAAAGATGTGGACCTGCGCCTCTGGGATAAGGAAATCATGAACGAATACGACAAAATGATGGACGCGTTTACGCGCGCCAGATTTGGCTAGGCCAGCAACGAAACTGTGGTGCCAGCGTCTAACGGCAACAGCTTTTTCCTTGTATCAATGGGGCTGGAGCATCCTAAAATCCGAAGTAAAATTGCGCTTGAAGCGGAATGTGCGCGGATTATGACGGCGCAGGGTTATGAAAACCCTGCGCACAGCATGGTGTTTGAAACGCCGAAGCAAGCGCGCGGCGCGCATGCCGCCAAACTGAAAGCGCCGGAAGATAAGCCGAAGCCTATCGACGGTATGGCACTGCGCACGGAAATCGAAGATCTGGTGACGAAGGCGCTGGGCAATACCGGCTCGGCCATGAAACTGACCGACGATGTGATGAAGGCAATCAATAAAAAAATGGGACTCGAAAACCGCGACGGCCCGAAATAACGATTAATCTGCTATTACATCAATAAATGCTTTAACGTACGCGTTGATATTACCAGCAGAAAAACCCCCGGCCATTGCTGGCCGGAAGTTTATTTGCACTTTAAATTAAGCAAAAAATTTACGGCGACTAGAAGCTAACGCGCCAATACCCAGCAAGCCGATCAAAAACATCTGGCCGGAGACAGGCAGCGGAACGGCAGATACCGAAGCTGTTTCAACACTAACATTAGTGACATACAAATAGGATGGATCTTCGCGCCCGAAGAATTGCAATAAGGATAAGTTTGAAGAAGCGATTGTGTTAAAAGCATAATGCATGAAATTAGAATTATTGGAAACCGGAGTTAGATCCAAAAGCGTCGTGCCACCGAAGTTCACACGGAATTCCGACTGCGCATAATTACTTGGATGAGCCAAATCGAACGATAACGTATAGTTCTGGCCGCTCGAAGTGTTTAGCCTTTGCGAAATGCTACCCAATGTCCCACCGTTCCAATAGCAGCGGTGGTTGTATTATCAAAAAATCTCGGCTGGACAAAACTGCCCATCGGATTCCAATTGGTAGCGAAATTCGATTGATCGGCAAATGTACCGTCTACCACCAGATTGGCACTGGCATTGGCCGTAAAGCCAAACACCAAGGCAACGACAGCTGTTGCCACATATGCCTTATTCCGTAATAAAATCATAAATCATCCTTTCTAAACGTTAGATGATCTATTTGTATAAATTTTAATATTTTATCGCATAGGAATTTGGCGAAATAAATAAAGGAGTTCTCAACCTGAGATAAATGAAGAGTACTGATTTGTAATAGAACATTTCGACGAGCTTCGCATTATCATCAGCGCGTTGGTCAGTGCGCAGATAGGCAAAGGCGCCGAGGCGACCAAACTCACCGATAAGATTCTCGGTGCACTGAAAGCCCAGATGGAGCTAAGGCGCAAGCTGGATTAAGCGTTCAACGCGCCGATCTGTTCAAGCAGTTTTTTAATCACGGAAATTTTGTTCGCCACGTCTTTCCAATCGTGGGTGAAAACCAGCTTCTGGTCGGGGCGAACTTTCAGGTCTTGGGCGTGGCGCTCGACAAATTCCAATAATTTTTCAGGATGCGAGAAGGTGTTGCGGTGGAAGGAAATCACCGCACCTTTCGGGCCGACGTCGATGCGCTCGATGCTGGCGGCGCGGCACAACAATTTGATACTGAGTGTTGCGATCAAATGGCGCACTTCTTCTGGCATTTCGCCGAAACGGTCAACCAGTTCGGCGGCGAAGCTATCGATGTCGGTTTCCTGGTTCATGTCGGCGATGCGGCGATACAACCCTAAGCGCAGTGACAAATCCCCTACATAGGTTTCTGGAATCATAACCGAGATGCCGAGGTTGATCTGCGGCGACCAATCGGTAGTTTCCATTTCTTCGACTTTGGCGTTCTTTGTTTGTTTGCGCAGCGCCGCGACGGCGTCTTCCAACATCTGCTGGTACAGCTCGACGCCGACTTCGCGGATGTGGCCGGATTGTTCTTCACCGACGAGATTGCCGAAGCCGCGGATATCCATGTCGTGCGAGGCGAGCGAGAAACCGGCGCCGAGCGTGTCGAGGGTTTGCATGACTTCGAGCCTGCGGGTGGCGTTCCTGCTCAGGGTGCGGCGGAAAGGTAACAGGAAATAAGCATAGGCGCGGATTTTACCGCGACCGACGCGGCCGCGCATCTGGTAGAGTTGCGACAAGCCGAAGAGGTGGGAATTGTGGATGATCATCGTGTTGGCGGTGGGGATGTCGAGGCCGGATTCTATGATGGCGGTGGAGAGTAAAATGTCGTATTGGCCGTCGTAGAACTCGTTCATAACGTTGTCGAGGCTTGCGGGAGTCATCTGGCCGTGGGCGACGGCCATGCGGGCTTCGGGGACAAGATCGGTGATTTGCGCCTTGAGGTCACCGATATCTTTGATGCGCGGGGTGACGAGGAATACTTTACCGCTGCGGTGCATTTCGCGTAAGACTGCTTCGCGCAGCACCACCGGGTCGAACGGCATAACGAAGCTGCGAATGGCGAGGCGATCAACGGGAGGGGTGGTGATGAGGCTTAAATCACGCACGCCGGTGAGCGCCATTTGCAAAGTGCGCGGGATGGGCGTGGCAGATAAGGTCAGGACGTGCACTTCGGAGCGCATTTCCTTGAGTTTTTCTTTTTGCACGACGCCGAAATGCTGCTCTTCATCGATAATGATAAGGCCAAGGTTTTTGAAGCTGACTTGTTTCGAAAGCAGCGCATGCGTGCCGACGACGATGTCAACCTTGCCTTCGGCGAGCATCTCGCGAGTCTCTTTTTGTTCTTTGGTGGTGACCATGCGCGACAGTTGGCGGATGGTGACGGGGAAGCCCTCGAAGCGGTTGCGGAAATTGCGGTAATGCTGGCGGGCGAGCAACGTGGTCGGGGCGATGACGGCGACCTGGCGCGGATGTTCAGGATTGCATGCGGCGACGAAAGCGGCGCGAAGGGCTACTTCGGTTTTGCCGAAGCCGACATCGCCGCAGATGAGGCGGTCCATCGGCTTGCCGGAATATAAATCTTCAGTGACTTCCTGAATGGCTCGGGCCTGATCTTCAGTTTCCACGTACGGGAAGCGGGCCACGAAATCGTCGTAGGTGCCGATGGGGGTTTCCATGACGGTGCCTTGGCGGATTAGGCGTTCGGCGGCGGTTTTGAGCAAAGCTTCGGCAGCAATTTTGATGCGTTGCTTCAGCTTGGCTTTGCGCGCCTGCCATGAAGCGCCGCCGAGCTTGTCGAGCTGGGTGCCTTCTTCTTCAAGGCCGAAGCGCGAGACCATGTCGATGTTTTCAACAGGCAGGAACAGCTTATCGTCGTTGGCGTAGATAATTTTCAGGCAGTCATGCGCCGCACCCGATACGGTGAGGGTGATGAGGCCTTCGAAGCGCCCAATGCCGTGTTCTTTATGGACGATAAGTTCGTCCACGTCGAAATCCGCAGATTCGGCAAGGAAGACGTCAGATTTTTTCTTCTTCGGCTTAGCGCGCGAAATGCGTTCGCCGAGCACGTCCTGTTCGCTGAGGATCAGGTTCTTCTCGGTTTCGAAGCCATTTTCTAAAGGCAGAAGTGCCAAGCCAATGGTTTTGCCTTTGACGTCTTTGGTGTTTTTCCAGCTTTCGATGGTGATGACGTGGAAACCGCGTTCCAGAAGGATGGTTTGCAGGCGTTCGCGTGAGCCTTGCGAGTAGCAAGCGAGGATGGTGGATTTGCCGTTATTGGCGGCGGAATCGACGTGGTCGCGAAGCTGGTCGAACGGCGTGCGGTCGATCTGGTTCTGGGCGAAGCGGATGGCGGGGCGGAAGCCGAGCTGGATAACGCTGGCGGCGTCGGGAATTTCGGTGAAGGGGGAGAAGACCGCGCTGTTGTGCGTGGCTAACGTGGCTTCGAAAGGCTTTTCGGTGAGGAAAGCCTGATTCGGCGGCACGGGATGATAGATCGAACCGGAGGCGAAACTGTTTTTGCTGCTCGAATTTTTAACGGCGTTAACGCGGGCTTCGTAATAATCGGCGATGCTTTCAAAACGTTCGTGGACGGCGGATTCGGCTTCACTGTCAAGGGTGACGAGGCAGCCGGGGCAGTAGTCGAAGATGCTGTCGAGATGGTCGTAAAACAGCGGCAGCCAATGCTCCATGCCGGTATAGTTGCGCTTGTTGGAGATGGATTCGTAGAGCGGGTCTTCCTTGCTCACCGCGCCGAACAGCTCGCGGTAGCGTTCGCGGAAACGTTCGACGGTGGTGTCGTTGAGCTGCACTTCGCTCATGGGGTAGAGCAAAAGCTGGTCGCGCTTGGCGTGGGAAATCTGCGAAAGCGGGTCGTAATCGCGCATGGATTCGATGTCGTCGCCGAAGAGGTCGATGCGCACGCCCTGGTTCATGTCGCCTAGCATCAGGCCTGCGGGCATGATGTCGATGATGCCGCCGCGAACCGCAAATTCGCCAGGCTCCATTGCCTTGCCGCTGCGGTGATAGCCTTGGGCGGCGAGGTAGCGCATCAGTGAATCGACGTTAAGCGGTTTGGATTTATCGATAGCGAACACGATGTCGCGCATGACGGAACGGGGCGGCAATTTCTGCACCGCGGCATTGGCGGTGGTGAGGATAATGCGTGGTTTGCCCGATGTGGTGGCGGCAAGCATGGCAAGCGTGCGCATGCGGGCGGCCATGATGGCTGGCAGGGGGGAGGTGCGGTCGTAGGGCATGCAATCCCATGCCGGGAAGCGCAGGATTTCGGTGTCGGGGGCGAAAAAGGCCAGCGCCTCGGCCAGCATGTCGAGGCTTCGGTCATGGATGGCGATGTGGAGGATATCGGTCGGTTTTTTGCCTAAACCGCTGCGACCGGCGATTATGTCGCTTAAAACGAGGGCTTCGCCGCCAGCGGATACGCCCGCGAGGGTCCATAGGGTATGGGAGCGTTCCTGGGTTTCGGCGGCGGTGGTCATAGCGTTACTGGACGCCGCAGGTTTTGAGCATGCCAATAAGCTCATGATACACGGGGTCTGCTTCGGATTTATCGGTCAGCCACGCCCAGATGTTGACGTCGTCCTCGTCAAGCAGGCGTTCATAGGCTGAAAGCTGCGCAGGGTCTAGGGTTGCGAGCTTCGTTTCGCAAAACTTGCCGAAAACCAGATCGGTTTCCTTGCAGCCGCGGTGGCCGCTGCGGTAGACTAGGCGCTTAAGTAGTAATTCCCGGCTCATATAATATTGTTATTATTAGGAATTAATCATTTGTTTACGATGTTGCTCTAAATTTAAGACCAAGCAGTGCAAATTTAAGGGGTTAATCACGTTTTTATGATGCTCGGCCATCGCAGCAACGACGCTGTCATTACCATTTGCCAGAATAATATCGCAAAGTCGATAGAAATTACTGGCGTAAACAAGGCTGGTGAAGACTTGCTGGGCTATTC
Source organism: Alphaproteobacteria bacterium (assembly GCA_025362975.1). GTDB lineage: Bacteria > Pseudomonadota > Alphaproteobacteria > Rickettsiales > SXRF01 > JANYBV01. The sequence continues at coordinate 87,455 of JANYES010000003.1, forward strand.
GGCTGCCGATCTCGCGGGCAAGCCCCTTTACCAGATCCTGCCGCCGCGCATCGCCAATATGCTCAAAGAATATGTCGAGTTTGAATCCGACGCCAACGATGTAGGCCACGTGCTGGGCAAGGTGCAGAGTTTCAGCACCGTTTCGGCCGATGGCAAAGAAAACGGCTATCGCCTGAAAGTGGTGCGCACGGAAGCCACCGGCATGGAGATTTCGTTCAACCTCGTGCTTCAGGACAAGCAGGGCTTGCGCAAGAATGAGGCGTTACGCAAAGCTATTCAGGATAATTTCCGCGGCCACGAAGTGATCGACGCGGATACCGGCCTGCCGGACCGTTACTCGCTTAGCAAAGATGTCGAGCTGATGGGATATTACAATAATAAGGGCGATTTGCGCTCGTGTTTCGCGGTGGTGCAGCTCGATCATTATGATGAGTTATTGTCGCAGTATGGCCGCACGGGTTGCCATAGTATCGTCAAGCATATCGCAGTGATTTCGAAGAATACGCTGCGCCCGGACGACGTGGTAGGGCTGATCAATTACAAGCGCCTTGGGATTTTGCTGCTCGATACGTCGCTGGAATCGGCGCGTATGGCGGTGAACCGCCTGCGCTGGCAGATTGCGGCAAACCCGTATATTTTACCGGATAAGACGAATGTCGGCTTGAGCGTTAGCATCAGCTTCAGCCCGATTGGCGGGCGCGTGAACGAAAAAAGCGTGATGGAATATTGCGAGAACACGCTGGAAGTGCTTGGCGCGGCAGCGGTGAACGTGCTCACCGAAGTCGACGACGCGGAACGTTTGAAGGCCGACGAAAAGAAAGCTTAGCGCGAAGCGCGCACATCGTCGCGCGCGGGTCGCGGCGTTCCGAATTTCTCGAAGAATTTTTCCTGTGATACTTCCAGATCTTTTGCCAGTTGGTCGCGCACCAGCGGATCGGCCAATTCGATCTCGATTTTCTTGACAAGGCTGAGCGTATCGCGCGGCACGCCGCTCCAGACAGCTTCGCTGGAGGAAATGAACAAATCCATCATGAAACGATTGGCGATTTCAGCACCGGGAGTGGCTTGACCGAGGATGCGCGCACGGTTGTTGGCGAGGTCGACCTGCACGCGGTCCTTATACATATAAATCTGCAAAGCATGCTGGTTGTTGTCGCCGATTTCATCGACGGTAACGTCGTACTGGTCGTGCGGCAGGGTGATGTTGCCCGGCTCAAACCCTTGCAACTGAATGCCGGGTTTCGCTTTGATTTTAGCGACGGGCACAGAGTTGGAGCCGATCAGCGGCCAGAGTTGCAGGCCGTTGCCGAGGCGTTCGGTGATGAGCACGTTGGAATCGCGCACGGTTGGCGCCGTGTTGTATTTGCGGGCGATGCGGTCGAGCGCGGAGTTGAAATCGATGCCCGGCACGGTGCAGTGCTGCTCGGTGATGTGATAGGAATTGCCGACATTGAGCTTGCCCATACAGGCCATCGCTTCGCAGGCTTCGGCTTGGGTGAAGCCTTTTTCTTCGAGCATCGTGTGCAAATAGTCGAAGGTTTCGGCAAGCACGACGGTGCCGAAGCTGTGGGCGAAGAAATTGAACTGGCTCAGCTTGATTTTGGTATCGAGAATGGCTTGCGCGCGGGAGGTATCATCGTGGAAAGCGATATAGGGGATGTGCGGTTCGATGATGTCTTTGAGCAGTTGCATGCCGAAGGTTTGCGGCGCGTCAAATTCATCGTGATAACCGTTATGCGTGGTGCCTTCGGTGACACGCTGGTTGTAGCGCAGCATGTAATTCGTCAGTTTGGTGTCGGTGAATTTTTCGCCGTTGACGATGGTGATGACAGTGAAATCGCTCGGGCTGTGGCCGTCGAAAAAGCTTTCGACGCAGGAGAGCTGGCGCGAGGGTTCAGTTTTGCTGGAGAATCCGTCCATGCCGAGGCAGGAAACGAAAACTGGCTTTTTGGTTTCAGCAATGACCTGCTGCACTTCGTCCGCGGAATATTCGCGGATCGTGTCTGTCGCGGGGTCGCGAAGGAAGTATTTTAAACTCGGCATTATTAATCACACCCTTTTGCCCATTTTTCCCGCAGTGTCCTGAATAAATTGCCATGCTACGCGGCCTGAGCGATTGCCGCGAGTCTGGGACCACATTAGAGCGTCTTCGCGCAATTGTTGCGGTGCGATGTCTAGCTTATAGTATCTGGCGTAGTTTTCAACCATTGCGAGGTAAGTATCTTGCGAGCAGCTATGGAAGCCCAGCCAGAGGCCGAACCTATCGGAAAGTGAGACTTTTTCCTCCACGGCCTCGCCGGGGTTGATGGCGGTGGAGCGCTCGTTTTCGATCATGTCGCGGGGCATCAGGTGGCGGCGATTGGAGGTGGCGTAGAACAAAACATGGTCGGGGCGGCCTTCGATGCCGCCTTCAAGCACGGCTTTGAGGGACTTGTAGGCGCTGTCGTTTTCATCGAACGAGAGGTCGTCGCAGAAGATGATGAAGCGGCGGATAACCCACCCGCGCAGGATATTCATCAACTGCGGCATGGTCCGGATGTCCTCCCGGTGAATTTCAATCAGCACGAGGCCGTTGGGGATAAGCTTATTAATATGGGCGTGCACGGATTTAACGATGGAGCTTTTGCCCATGCCGCGCGCGCCCCAGAGCAGCACGTTGTTGGCGGAATAGCCCTTAGCGAATTGCAGCGTGTTGGCGAGCAATGTGCTGGCCACGTCTTCGACGCCGATCAATAACTTCATGTCGATAGAATGGGTTTGGGCGACGGGAATGAGGTCTTTGCGCTCGGGGTCCCACGTGTAGGCGTTGGCGCTTTTAATGTCGATTTTGCCCTCCGGCTCGGGGCCTAAGCGTTCGATGGCTTGCGCGATGCGTTGGAAAATGCGGAGTTCGTCCTGGCTGGTCATGGGATTCTTTCTAGCGGTCTTGCAATTTCTGAGCTAGCGCATTTTGCGCGGGCGTAAGTTGCACGCCGGTGGGTTTGGAACGGTAGAGGGCAGGGTCGATGAAGGCGGTGATTTCGCGCGTGCTTGGCATCTCGATGCGGCGCACGCCGAGTTCGGCGAGTTGCTCGTAAAGCGAATGCGTGGTTTCCACCGGATTGGCCAGAAGATCACTGTGGCGGAGGTAGATTTTAGGGATGTCGGCGGTATTGGCGATGATGCCTTCAGCGTAAACCTGCCACAGTGCAAGAGCTTTTTCTACGGGAAAACCGTCCCTTTTTTGCAACGATAAGGCGATTTCCTCGGGCGCGCGGTGGACGATGACGGCGATGGGTACTTCAAGATGCGGCCGCCATGCCGGAAGCGTCAGGCACAGGCGCGGGTCTTTGAGCACCCACGGGCGGAAAGCGTCCAAGCCGAGGGCTATTTTAGCGATTGCAGACCGTATGTTATCAGGAATTTTGGCGGCTTCGGATGCCTTCCAGCGGGCCAGATCGCTCCAGCTACAGCCTTTGGAGGCCAGCAAGGCCTCGTTTAATTTAAAAACTTCGGGCCGCTCCCAGAATCCTTTTGGATTATTGATGGTTATCTCTCCAACGCTCGATTCCGGGCCGAAATAGGCGCCCATAATGTTAATTAATCGGGTGGTGAGCGAAGTGCCCGAACGGTGCATGCCGAGGACGATAATTTGCATGGTTACCCTTTAAAAATCAGGCGTTTTTTATTATTTATCAATAGACATGTAATACCCTATAATCCTTGCGTTAAACAACCGTAAATATCAACTCCCTTCCGAATGGCCAATACCTACACACTCTGGATAGTCTCGCCACCCGACCTCATCTGGTCGCACGTGTTCGACGAGGTGGCGCTTGCGCTGAAATCGGCTTTCAGGGAGCTGGGCTACGAGGTGGAGATCGTTACTGACCCGAAACAAATTCAGGGCACGGCGATTGTGTTCGGGGCGAATCTCTGCTCGATGAATAAAATCGCACTGCCAGCGGATGCGGTGATTTATAACCTTGAGCAGGTGCATCCCGATTCGCGCTGGTTCCAAAAGGATTACGGCTATATTGAACTATTGAAAAAACACATTGTCTGGGATTTCAGCGAGCGCAATATCGAGAATTTAAAGCCGTTCGGCATTGAGAACGTGGTGCACTGCGCCATCGGCTACGCGCCGGAGTTGACGCGCGTGCGCAAGCATAAGGAAGATGTCGACGTGCTGTTTATCGGCGGCGGCCATCCGCGCCGCCAGAAAATTATGGACGGTATCAACGCGGGCGGGGCGCGGGTGCATCAGGTGTACAAGGTATTTGGCAAGGAGCGCGACGAATGGATGACGCGCGGGAAGATTCACCTGAATCTGCATAAGGAACCGGCGGAGCTATTCGAGATTGTGCGTGTATCGTATCTGCTTTCGAACAAGTGTTTCGTGGTGTCGGAGAATACCGCAGATACCAAAATGATGGAGCAATTCCGCGATGCGCTGGTGTTCTGCCCGTATGACAAGTTGGTGCAGCAATGCCTGCATTATCTGGTGCGACCCAAGGAGCGCAAGCAAATTGCCGAAGCCGGGTTCGAAATTTTCCGCAGCATGCCGCAGAAGGAATATCTCGCGCAGGCGCTGGAAGGATATCGTAAGCTGGCGGCCAGGCAGCCGCGCATGCCGAGCGTAAAAACCGCGCTGCCAAAGATTTTTGTGGCGATTGCAAGCTACCGCGATCCGGAGATCGTGCCCACGATCAACAGCATTTTTTCCAAGGCGAAACACCCGGAACGGATTGTGTTGGGCGTGTGTTTGCAGGCGGATGAGAAGGAAGACCCTGATTGCCTCGTGAAAACCGACAGGCTGCCGGGGCAGGTGAGGCTGAAGCAATATCATTATTCCGACAGCAAAGGCGCAAATTGGGCGCGCGTCGAGGCGTTCAGCATGATGGAAGATGAGCAGTATGCGCTGCTGATCGACAGCCATATGCGGTTTGTGGCTGGCTGGGATGAGGCGATGATCGAGATGCTGGGGCAATGTCCGGCGGAAAAACCCGTGCTTTCCAGTTATGTGCCGGATTACAGGCCGCCGAACCGGCTGATTGACCATGAGGGGTATACGCTGCGCACGCGTCTTAAGCGCTTCGGCAACCCCGACGACCCGCGGCTGTTGCATATCAGCGGCAGGCTGGTGAATAATAATGACCCGCGCGTCAAGGAGCTGTACCCTACGCCGTTTGGCGTGGTTAACTTTGTATTTGCGCCCTCTTCGACGTTCAAAGACGTGCCGATCGACCCCCATATTCACTTCTGGGGCGATGAAATTAACTTTGCCGCTCGACTCTGGACGCATGGCTATGATATTTTCCAGCCCAATCGTACGGTTTTGTACCATTACTGGGTGCGCAAAGAACAGTTCCACCAGCACGACTACCGGAAGTATTTCACGCCTGAAAATATCCGGTCGCTGGAACGTATCAAGCATGTGCTCGGCTTTGAAAAAGCGAAGGACGCGCTGGCGCTGGTGGATATTGAGAAGTATGGGCTCGGTGACGAGCGGCCGCTTCAGGGATTATGGGATTTTGCCGGGATAGACTGGAATAAACGCACTACAGAAGTGAATTCGGAAGAAGGAATATGGAATATGGCAGCGCGGGATAAATCAATCGGTAAGAATGCGCCGAAGAAAACGAAAGTATCGCTAAGCGATAACACCGTGACAGTGAGCGAGAAGAAGCGCCGTATTTTTGTGCAGATCGCCAGCTACCGCGACCCGGAATGCCAGTGGACGGTGAAGGATTTGTTCGAAAAAGCCGAGCATCCGCAGAGCATTACGGTTGGGATTTGCTGGCAGTTCGTAAAGGGTGAAGACGATATTTGTTTCCGCGAACCGTATCCGTATCCCGATCAGGTGCGGGTGCATGAAGAGGATGCGCGCACGGGCCAAGGTGTGTGTTGGGCGCGCGGGCTTACGCAGAAATTATGGCAGGGCGAGGAGTTCACCTTCCAGATCGACAGCCATATGCGCTTCGAGCAGGGCTGGGACCAGATTCTGCTGAACCAATATGATGAATGCGTGCTGGAGCATGGCAATAAAAAATCGGTCCTGACGAGCTATCCGCCGGGGTATACGCCGCCGAACGAATTGCAGAAGCAATTTTATTTCGGCATGAGCGCCAAGCAATTCGACAAAAACGGCATTTTCCTGATGATCGGCGCTCCGGCATTCGAGCCGGGAAAAACCGACCCGGTGAAGCCGATTCGCGGGGCGTTTGCCAGCGCAAACATGTTGTTCGGGCCGTCCAGCCTGATTCATGACGTGCCGTATGATCCGTATCTGTATTTCTTCGGCGAGGAGGTGACGCTGGCGGTGCGCCTGTGGACGAATGGCTACGATTTATACCACCCGAATCGTCTTGTGATCTACCACGACTGGAACCGAGGCAAACGCCGCACGCATTTCGAGGATTGCCGCGACTGGGGCAAGCTGAACGAGCGCTCCTTCGCGCGTGTGCGGCATCTGCTGCGCACGGAGGCGTCGGACAGGGCCGAGGTGTTGCAGGATATTGAGAAATATGGCCTCGGGCGCGAACGTACACTGGAGGAATACCAAACCTATGCGGGCGTTAATTTTGCGCATCGCAACATTCAGGAATCGGCGTTGAAGGGTGAATTTGGCGCCTATATTACGCCGCATGAGGAATCGCACAAGGAAACCGCTGTGGTGGTGCCGTTTGTGCCGCCGCTCCGCACTGTTTTTAATGATGGGCGCCGCCCGAAAATCTTCATCAACATTGCCAGCTATCGCGACCCGGAATGCCAGTGGACGGTGAAAGATTTGTTTGAAAAAGCGACCTACCCCGACCGCATCAATGTCGGCATCTGCTGGCAGTTCGACCCGCAGGAAGATAAGCATTGCTTCGAAGTGCAGACACGACCCGAACAGGTGCGCGTGATGCCGGTGAACTGGCGCGAAGCCGAGGGCGTGTGCTGGGCGAGGCACCAGACGCAGCAGCTCTGGGAAGATGAAGAATACACGCTGATGATCGACAGCCACATGCGCTTCGTGCCCGGCTGGGACGAGCTTATGATTCAGGAGCTGGATGCCTGCGAATCGTCCAAGCCGCTGCTATCGTGCAGCCCGACGCCCTATGTTCCGCCAAATAAATTAAGCAACCGCATGAACCCGACGATTCGCCGCGTGCGCCAGTTTATGCCCGACGGGAATATTCGTTGCCAGGGTGAAATGCTGGATCGCGCGTCGCCGAAGCCGCTGCGCGGCGCGTTTTTAGTCGCGAATTTTATTTTTTCGCGCTCGAATATCACGCCGGAAGTGCCGTATGATCCGTTCCTGTATTTCGATCAGGAAGAAATCAGCTACGCGGCGCGATTGTACACGCATGGCTGGGATGTGTTCAGCTCGCGCACGCAGTTCCTGTATCACTTCTATAACGATAATAAAGTGCCGACAGGCTCGGTGCGCCCGCTGCACTGGCGCGATTTGCATAAGGAAAATGAAAAGCGGATTCACTTCCTGCGCGACCGCGGGTTGAAGCGATTTAACCATATGACAGGGCATACGGCGTCGCACGACCCGGAAGTGACGCAGCAGCTGGACCGTTACGGTTTCGGCAATGTGCGCAGTTTCGATGAGTATCAGGCGTTTTCGGGCGTTGATTTTAAAAACAAGGTGGCGACGGAACGGGCGCTGCGTTGCCAGTTTATCCCGGATTTGCACCTTTATCGCAACCAGCCGATTCATGTGCCGGAGCTTGACGGACCGGCGAATAATAACCCGCCAAAGCAGGCAGCGCAGGCACCGGTGACGCCGCCGCCGCAAACGCCGCAGCTTCCGGGCATTCATCACACGTTTAAAATGCTCGAACCCGGCGATTTCTTCCCGCTGGTAGAAATGGACGACACGAACAGGAAAGTGCGCGCGATCGAGATGTTTGCGGGCAAGTTTACCAATATCTTTTACCTGCCATCGGACCAGCCAGAATTTTTGAAGCAATTCTTCGACTGCATCGAGCGTGAGCTGGGTGCGGCGGGTGTGCGCGATGCATGGAACATATTTATTCTGGACGATACGCCTGAGAAGCTGATCGAGCTTAAACAAAGGCTCGGCACATCGGTTACGATGCACGCCGATCCGGGCCGCGCGATTGCGCGTGCGTTCGGCATTGCGCGCGCCGGGGAAATCGTGGTGCCGGTGGGGTTCGCGCTGTCGCCGAAATTGCAGATCGAGCGCCGCCAGATCAACACCAACGCGCAGATGCTGGCGCATTTATTTGCCAAGGATTGCGCTGAGGTAATCAATGCGTATAAAAACAAGAACAGCACGGCGGGTATCGTAACCGAAACCGCACCGGCCATCATTGTGCCCAATACGTTTTCGCCTGAGTTCTGCGCTAAGCTGATTCATGCGTTCCGTAACGGCCGCACGTTCGACGGAACGGTCGGGGCGATGGAAACCAAGGCGTATCGCACCGATATCAAAGTGCGGACCGACTTCATCCTTGAAGGCGATTTGCTGGCAGAGGTAGATGAGAAACTTTCGCGGTCGTTTTTCCCGGAGATCAAAAAGAATTTCGGATTTAATGTCACGCACCGTGAGCTGTACAAAATCGGCATGTACTCAGGCGAAAAGCAGGGATTTTTCAAGCAGCACCGAGATAATTTCGATGCGCCGCTCGGATATCGCCGCATTGCCACGACGGTCCATTTGAATGATGAATACGAAGGCGGCGGTTTGCGCTTCCCGGAATACGGGGACACGACCTACCGTCCTGTGGCGGGCAGCGCGATTGCGTTTTCGTGCGGCACGATGCATGAGGCAAAGCCGGTCACCAAGGGCGAGCGCTTTGTGCTGGTGGGTTTCTTCCACGGGGAAGAAGACGAGGCGTATCGCCTACATTTCTATGGCAGCAAAGGCCAGCCGCTGCGCATCAAGGATTACCAACCGACTTTGCGCCAGTATCCCGATGTGCGCCTGAGCCGTGGGTTCTACGATAAATGGGCGAAGGAAAACATCAGCTACAACAAAAACGAAATCGGCATGCAGGCCAACACGCAGGCGCAACAGCCCGGCAAGGTGATTACCCCGCCTTCGAAACCTCGCGGTGTCATGATTAACTTGCTCGGCCAGCATCAGGCCAAGAAAGTATTCGAGTCGAAACAGGCCATTATTTTCGACGATTTCCTGCCGGAAGATATTTACGGCGCGGTCAACAATTTCGCGTTGACGACGGATTATGAGCGTATCAACGCCCACGGCAAATCGGTGCGCGCGTGGCACATTCACGACGGGTTCCCGCTGCGCACTTCCAAAAACGCGTTTTACCATGCGAAAGACATGGAGCATCCGCAAAGAAGCGAGAAAAACAGCTATCCGACAAACCTGCCGTTTGACCGTTTCATCGACCATATCCTTGCCGTGCAGCCGCATGTCGAGCATATGGTAGGTAAGCAGACGGAGACCTGGGAGCATTTTTCGGTGACTGGCTGGATGTATCCGCCGGGGACCGGGCTTGCCATGCATGATGATGGTTCGGGCGTGTATTCCGGGGCATATGTCTACTTCCTCAACCCCACGTGGCGTCTGCACTGGGGCGGGCTGTTGTTGCTGGCCGACGAAGAGGCCAACGAGCAGGTCCATAAATACCGTAACTCCGTGGATCAATACGATTATTACCAGCGCAAATGGCTCCACCAGAACCCGTTAGACGATATGCTGATGGATCAGGGCTTCGCCCAATGCGTGCTGCCGAAGCGCAACCGCATGGTATTTATTGCCAATGATGCCTATCACATGGTAACGAGGGTGAACGAACAGTGCGGCGACAATTACCGGATGTCGCTGGCCGGGTTCTTTAACCGCAGGAAAAAATAGATGTCATCAGTAAAAGAATTTGCCGCGCAATCAAACGCATGGCCGTTTCAGGAAGCCTTAGCCCTCGTCGAACGTTACAAAGATGCGCCGCCAGCCAAAGGCTATGTGCTGTTTGAAACTGGCTACGGCCCCTCGGGCCTGCCGCATATCGGCACGTTCGCTGAAGTGGCCCGCACCACGATGGTGCGCCGAGCATTCGAGGCGATCAGCGATATTCCGACCAAGATGATCTGTTTTTCCGACGACATGGACGGCCTGCGCAAAGTGCCCGATAACCTGCCGCAACAGGAGATGATCGCCGCCAATCTCGGCAAGCCCCTGACCAGCGTTCCAGACCCCTTCGGCACGCATGAAAGTTTCGGTGCGCACATGAATGCGCGGCTCTGCGCGTTCCTCGATCATTTCGGGTTCCAGTACAAATTCAAAAGCTCCACCGCGACCTATAAGGCCGGCGAGTTCGACAAAACGCTGCTGATTTTGCTGGAGCGTTACCAGCAAGTGATGGACGTCATGCTGCCGACGCTCGGCGAAGAACGCCAGCAGACCTACAGCCCGTTCCTGCCGATCAGCCCGCGTTCAGGAAAGGTGTTGCTCGCCAAAGTGTTCGAGACGAATGTCAGCAAAGGCACCATCGTTTACGAAGAAGAAGACGGCACCAAGGAAGAAGTGCCAGTCACCGGCGGGCATTGCAAATTGCAGTGGAAACCGGATATGGGTATGCGCTGGGCAGCGCTTGGGGTCGATTACGAAATGTACGGTAAGGACCATCTTTCATCAGCAGAGCTTTACAGCGCGATATGTAAAATCGCTGGCGGTAATCCGCCGAACCAGTATATGTACGAGCTGTTCCTCGACGATAAAGGCCAGAAGATTTCCAAATCCAAAGGCAACGGCCTGACCATCGACGAATGGCTGCGCTATGCGCCGCCGGAATCGCTCAGCCTCTATATGTTCCAATCGCCGCGCAAAGCGAAAAAGCTCTATTTCGACGTTATCCCCCGCGCTGTGGATGATTACCAGACCTACATCGAAAAATTCGCGAAGGAAGAGCATCTCGCGCAGCTCAACAACCCCGCTTATCACATCCACGAAGGCAAACCGCCCGCGCCCGAAGGCACGCCCGGTTTCAACCTATTGCTGAACCTTGCAGGTGTGGCGCAGGCCGAAGATCCGAAAGTGCTGTGGAGCTATATCTCCAGCTACATGCCGCAATTGACGCCGGAAAGAAACCCGTTCCTCGACCAGCTTGTTAAAGGCGCAGTGAATTACTACCACGACTTCATCAAGCCGACGAAAAAATACCGCCTGCCGACGGAAGTGGAAGATCAGGCACTCAACGATCTCGTCACCTATCTCGAAACCGCGCCGGACACGGCAACGGCCGAAGAAATCCAGACCGAGATTTACGAAATCGGCAAAAAATATTTTGCGGATAATCTTAAAGGTTGGTTCGCCACGCTCTACGAGACGCTGCTCGGCCAGCCGCAAGGCCCGCGCATGGGCTCGTTCGTCAAACTCTACGGCAAAGCCGACACCGTGCGCCTGATCCGCCGCGTGATTGCCAAAGAGAATCTGGCGGCATGAATAATCCTCCCGGTCATACCCGCGAAGGCGGGTATCCAATGCGGAGCGCGTCTGCGCGGGAAAAATCATTACCCCTTACTACCGCAAGGTGGATTGGATTCCCGCCTTCGCGGGAATGACGGCATAAAATCATATGAAAAATATTTCCAGCCTTTCCACTATTATTGACCGTTACGATTCCCTCTTGCTCGATCTCTGGGGCGTCATCCACGACGGCTCCTACCTCTATCCGGGCGTCAAAGAAACGCTGCAACACTTAAGCGCCACCGGCAAAAAAATCATCTTCATCTCCAATGCCCCGCGCCGCGCGGCGAAAGCCGAGCAGGTGCTCAACGCCCTCGGCGTGGAAAAGGGCTGGTACGACCACATCATCACCTCCGGCGAGATGGGGTTTAACTGGCTGCAATCTGGTAAAGCCCATTGGGGCCACCGCTATTATTACATCGGGCCTTCGAAGGATATCGACGTGCTGGAAGGCCTCGAATACCAGCGCATCGACGACATGGAACGCTGCGATTTCATGCTCAATGTCGGCTTCGGCAGCGAAGAGCAGTCGACGGAAGATTTCGGGCAATTACTCGGCGCCGGTTTCAAGCGCCACCTGCCGATGCTATGCCTCAATCCCGATATGGAAGTGGTAAAAATCAGCGGTGAGCGCTACCCGTGCGCGGGCGTGCTCGCGGTGGCTTATGAGAAACTGGGCGGAAAAGTCACGTATTTCGGCAAGCCATATCCAGATATCTATGATGCCTGCATGGGCTGGCTAGGCGCGGATAAATCGCGCGTGCTGGCCATCGGCGACGGCGTAGGCACGGACGTGGCGGGCGCTTATCGCTACGGCATCGATTCCGTGTTGGTGACGGGCGGCATATTGCACATGGGCAGCGAAACGGCTGAAACCGTCTGTGCGCGTTATAACGTAAAGCCGACTTATACTATTCCGGCGTTCAGCTGGTAATTATTTCACCTGCTCGTCGAGGAAATCCGTAACACGTTTACTCTGCCACTGCACCGGGCCTTCGACGATGGCGATCTGTTCACCTTTTGCGTTTAAAATGAAGGAAGTCGGAACTCCGCGGGCTTTACTTTCCACAAAAGCACCCTGGCTGATATCAAGATAAGTGGGCAAGTTCTGAATGCCGTGCTGCTTGTAAAAACCCTGCACTGCTTTCATTTTCCCTGTGCCATCCTCTGAAATGCTGATGACTTTCAGTCCTTTGGTGGCGTAATCCTTCTGCATGCGGTCCACCGCAGGAAGCTCAGCGATGCACGGCACGCACCATGTCGCCCAGAAATGGACGATGGTCAGCTTGGCACCTAATTCCTTTTTCAGCTCACGGGTTTCGTCTTTTTCGTTCTTAAAGCTGATGGTTGGGAAGGGCGCGGCGGCGGTGGCTTCGACGTTGCCCATTTCATCGGAAAAGGCAGGCGCGGCGGCGAGTAGCGAAATCGACACAAGACAGCTTGCCAACATACCCGATAACCTTGTATTAGAGTGCATAAAGGATTCCCAATGGTTGATTCGAAAAAGACAAAAACAGGCGCTAAAGACACCCCAAAACCACAGGTAAACCAGATGTGGGGTGGGCAGTTTTCTTCCGCGCCTGCGGAATTACTGGCCAAGATTAACGTATCCGTCGGCTTTGACAAGCGGCTATTCCGTCAGGACATCCGCGGCTCCATCGCGCATGCGAAAATGCTATCGCGCCAGAAAATCATTACCGACGCGGATTCGAAGGCGATTGTCGACGGCTTGAGCGCTATTTTGCGCGATATCGAAGCGGGAAATTTCACCTTTAACGACAGCCTCGAAGACGTGCACATGAATATCGAGTCGGCGCTGAAAGACCGCATCGGCGAAGCCGCCGGCAGGTTACATACGGCACGTTCGCGCAACGATCAGGTAGCCACTGATTTCAGGCTCTACGTGCGCGACGCGTTCGACGCGTTCGACGCGGCGTTCATGGCGTTGCAACGCGGGCTGATCAAGCGCGCCGAAGAACACACCGGTACGCTGATGCCGGGCTTCACGCATCTCCAAGTGGCCCAGCCGGTCACGCTCGGCCACCATTTAATGGCGTATGTCGAAATGTTCGGCCGCGACCGCGAGCGCATCCGCGACGCGCGCAAGCGCATGAACGAATCGCCTCTGGGCGCTGCCGCACTTGCCGGAACGTCCTTCCCCATCGACCGCGAATACACCGCGCAATCGCTCGGCTTCGACGGCCCGATGGCCAATTCGCTCGATGCCGTTTCCTCGCGCGATTTCGCGTTGGAGTTTCTCGCGATGGCGGCAATTTCGGCGGTGCATTTATCGCGCCTTGCCGAAGAAATGGTCAACTGGTCTAGCGTGCAGTTCGGTTTTATTCGCTTTAGCGATTCGTGGTCGACGGGCAGCTCCATCATGCCGCAAAAGCGCAATCCCGACGCGGCGGAGCTGGTACGCGGAAAATCGGGCCGCATGTTCGGCAACTTGATGAGCTTGCTCGCCACCATGAAGGCGTTGCCGCTGGCGTACAATAAAGACATGCAAGAAGACAAGGAGCCGGTGTTCGATACGGTGGAAAACTTGATGGTCTGCGTGCAGGCGATGACTTCGATGGTGCTGGACTTCGCTGCCGATAAAGAAAAAATGGAAGAAGCCGCCTCGCAGGCCTACGCCAACGCGACGGACCTTGCCGACTGGCTGGTGCGGGAGCTGAAACTGCCGTTCCGCGACGCGCACCATATAACGGCGAAGCTGGTCAAAGTCGCCTCCGGCAAGGGCAAGGCGCTTGAGGAATTGAGCTTGAAAGACATGCAGGTGATCGAACCGAAAATCCGCAAAGATGTGTTCAAAGTGCTTTCGACTATCGATTCGGTAAAAAGCCGCACCAGCTACGGCGGAACAGCGCCGGACAATGTGCGCCGCGCCATTGCCGACGCCAAAAAACAGTATCTCAAATGATGCGCGCACTCACCTACCTTATGCTTGTTGGAATTCTTGCCACTACCACCGCATGCGGCACGCGCGGCAAGCTGAAATCACCCACGCAGATCGCCGTGCAGGACGCAAAGAAAAAAGCCAAAGCCGAGAGAAGGGCGGAGGATGCGGACGACGATCTGATGTTGCCGCAATCGTCTTCGGGCCAGGTCGTTGATCCGGCGCAGACGAAGCCGGATACGGCAAAAGACCTCAACGCGCCGAAACCGGCGGATAATCAGGATGCGCCGCATGTCGATAGCGGTGGCGGCGGGGGCACTAAATAATGGATCATTTTCACTATAAAAACGGTGTATATCACGCTGAAGATGTGAATCTCGTGAAGCTCGCTGAAAAAATAGGCACGCCGTTTTACTGCTATTCCACGGCCACGCTCACGCGTCATTACTCAGTATTCTCCGGGCATTTCGCCGATGTGGATGCGAAGATCTGTTTTGCGGTGAAATCCAACAGCAATGTCGGCGTGCTCAACACGCTGGGCAAGCTCGGCTGCGGTGCCGACGTGGTATCCGAAGGTGAAATCCGTCTTGCGATGGCGGCAGGCATCAAGCCGCAGGACATCGTGTTTTCGGGCGTGGGCAAGACCGCGTCGGAAATGGCGTTCGCGCTCGATCAGGATATTTTCCAGTTCAACGTCGAGTCTGAGCCGGAAGTGGATTTGCTGAATCAGGTAGCGATTTCAAAAGATAAAAAAGCCCGCATCGCGGTGCGCGTAAACCCCGACGTCGACCCGAAGACGCATGCTAAAATTTCCACCGGCCAGAAGGAAAGCAAATTCGGCATTCCGATGACGGCGGCATTGCCGCTCTATCGCCATATCGAAAGCCTGCGCGGTATTGACGTGCAGGGCGTGTCGGTGCATATCGGCTCGCAGCTGATTAATCTGGAACCGTTCGCGCAGGCATTCGCGCGGGTGCGGGCGTTCGTGGGCGAATTGCGCGCCGAAGGCTGCACGATCAACACGCTCGATCTTGGCGGCGGGCTTGGCATTCCTTACGGTCAGGAAGAACCGCCCATGCCGGACATGTACGCGCAGATCGCCAAGCGCGAGATGCAGGGGCTGGGCTGCAAGATTTTGTTCGAGCCGGGCCGGGTGCTGGTGGGCAATGCCGGGATTCTGGTGTCGCGCGTGATCTACATTAAGAAAAGCGGCAGCCGCATTTTCGTGATCGTCGACGCCGCGATGAACGATCTCATCCGCCCGACGCTCTACGGCGCCTATCACGATATCGTGCCGGTGGTAACTCCCGCGGGCGATGCGCCGACCGAGCTGGTCGACGTGGTCGGCCCGGTGTGCGAAACGGGCGATATTTTCGCCGAGCAGCGCTTGCTGAAAGTGCCAGCGCCGGGTGATCTGGTCGCGTTCCGCTCTGCTGGCGCGTACGGAGCGGTCATGGCGTCCACCTATAACGCCCGTCCGCTGATCGCGGAAGTCATGGTCAACGGCACGCAATCGGCCGTGGTGCGCGAGCGCCAGACCTACGAGGATCTAATTTCCCGAGATACCATTCCGACATGGAAATAGCGCAAACTTCCAACGCGAGATCGCGCGTGTTTGGAATGTTCGGCTTGTATCGCTATGTCCTCGCCTGCCTCGTCATCCTCGGGCATGTTTTCCAGTATAATCTCGCGGCGGCGTGCGCCGTGTTCGGGTTTTTTATCCTGAGCGGTTATGTGGTGTGCTACATTCTGCATCATCGTTACCTGCATTTGCCGCATGGGCTTTTAAAATATGCCGCGTCGCGTTTGCTGCGCATTTATCCGCTGTATTACCTGACGCTCATCGGGGTGCTGGTGCTGATGCATTATCAGCCGGGCGCAGTCGACACTTACGGTAAAGGCATGGTTTACCCCGCCGGTGCTGGCGACTGGTTTACCAACCTCACGCTGTTCAGCGGCCGGATTTTGGCAGGATATTTCGACCGGCGCGTCGTGCCGGTGTCGTGGTCGCTGTGTATAGAGCTGGTGTTCTGGGGGCTGATGCCGATTTTGCTGACATGGGCGAAGCTGCGCCGCGTGGTGATACCGCTGGTGCTTTGTTATTTTATGACGACGATTATCGCGTTCCTGCCGCACAAGGCGGAGCGCGCCGTGCGCTATTACGGGGTGGCGGCTGCGAGCATGCCGTTTTGCATCGGCTGGTTGTTATTCCTGCGCAAGCAATACGCGTGGCGGGTGCCGAATCTGTGGGGCTTTGCAGCCGTTGCGTCGTTGGTGGTTTTACTGGTGAACGCGGCGGACTGGTTCAAAGTGCCGGAGTTCGAGGGATTTTATTTCTCGCTGGTGCTGCATACCATCATCGTCGCGTGGTTAAGCCAGATCGACGTGGCGGCAGCGCCGGAGACTTTACGCCGCTTGGACAACTGGTTTGCCGCGCTTTCCTACCCGGTATACCTGATTCATATGCCGGTATTCGTGATGCTGAACATTATCTGGCCGGGGCTGTTGGCCAGCCAGTATTTTGTCCTCTGCGTGATCGCAAGCGCGGCTGCGGCAGCGGTCATGCACGCGCTGATCGAGGTGCCGATAGAAAAACTGCGAAAGCGATTTAAGCGCTAGTTGATCGTGACCACGCCGATGAACGGCAGCTCACGGTAATAATTCGCGTAATCAAGCCCATAGCCGACGACGAATTTATCCGGGATGGTGAAGCCCACAAAATCGGCGTTGATGTTATCTACTTTGCGCTTATTGGGTTTTTCCAGCAGCACGGCGATGGTAACGGAGCGCGCTTTGCGTTCGTTGAGGATATTCTTGGCAAACGCAAGGGTGCGCCCGGATTCTAAAATATCATCGACGATGAGCACGTCGCGGCCTTCGACATCTTCTTTCAAATCACGGACCACTTCGATATTCCCGCTGGATTCAGTGCCGACATAGCTTGCCATCGTCATGAAATCGATCTGCGGGCGAACCGAGCCGCCGCCAGCGATATGCATGGCGCGGATAAGGTCGGCGGTGAACATGAAGCTGCCGCGCAGCAACGACACGATCATCAGATCATGCGGTAGTTTCTGGATGATTTCTTCGGCGAGTGTCGCCACGCGCAGGGCGATCTCGTCCGCCGAAATCATGCGTTCAATGTTGTCGGCGATGATCAGTGGTTCGGACATCTCAAGGTTTCCTTCGTAATGCGAGTTCAAGTGGGCTGCCGATTTCCGCGACGAATTTTACGCCTTTGCTGAAGCGGACATCGAGTTCCCCGGTTGCGAAGGGAATGTCTTTATGCGGTTCGATAGCAGCGGGATCACCAGTAAAGTCCCAATATTGCAAGGAAGCGCCATCGGCGTCAACCAAAGTGACGCGCAAAGTTGGCACATGCATCGATTTATCGGTGGTATTGGCGATTTTCCCATTGATTTCATAGGATACGCGCTTGTCTTTGTCGGCCATGCGCAGGGTGCCGACATCGGCTAGAACCAGCCCTTTGCTGGAAGGCTGGCCATAAAGCCCCGGGGCGACCCAAAGTAGGAACAGCGCAGTTGCGGCGATTGCGAAGGTGCCGAGCGTCAATTTCTGGCCGAGCGTCAGCGGGTCGAAGGGGATGGCCGGCAGGTTGGAGCCTTTAGGCACGGGCTTGACCTTAGGCCGGGCATTGATTTCGTCGATCAGCAAATTGAGATCTGGCAGCTCTTCAGCGGCGGCAAGCATTTCGGGGGTCGGGTTCTGGTGCCATTCATGATGGCATTTGCCGCAGCGGACCGTTCGGCCTTTGGTGCCGATTGCTTTGTCGGGCACTAAAAATCGTGCGCCGCATTCTGTGCATTGTAAGATCACGGATTCGTATCAGGATATAGTTGCAAGTTATAGAGGTCTGTAGCATATCTGGTTCCACCCACCAATCAAGTTGCAAGTGCTTAAACATGCTCAGCCTCGAACACATCGCGATGGAATACCTGCCGGGACAAGAAATCCTGAAAGATGTATCGATGGAGCTGAAGCGCGGTTCGTTCCACTTTATTACGGGTTCGAGCGGGGCGGGCAAAAGCACGCTGCTGTCGCTGCTGTCGCTGCAATACCGCGCGTCGAAGGGCAAATTCAATTTATTCGGCGAGGATGTGACGCATCTGCCGCGCGAGGAAATGCCGCGCCTGCGCCGTCGTGTTGGCATCGTGCTGCAGGATTACCGGTTGCTGGACCATTTGACCATCGCCGAAAACGTGGCGTTGCCGCTGAAAGTAGCGGGGGAGCCGCAGGAAACCATCGACGAAAAAGTAACGGAGCTGCTCGAATGGGTAGGCCTGCCGGAATATCACGATGCGCGCCCGGCGATTTTATCCGGCGGGCAAAAGCAGCGCGCCGCGATTGCGCGCGCAGTCATCACCAAACCGGATTTATTATTGGCTGATGAACCGACAGGCAACCTCGATTCCGAGCTGGCTTTGCGTTTCATGTATCTGTTCGAGGCCCTCAATCAAAGCGGCACCACTGTGCTTCTCGCCACCCATGACGAACACTTGATTTCGTTGTTCAGCCACCCTGTTTTGCGCCTGAAGGACGGCAAGTTAACCAAATAAGCCATTGATTTCTAATGCATTGCCGATAACCTATTGGGCGGTAATCATTTGCTAACTCCTGCGTGTGATAATTCCCTGAATAACAGGAATAATTTGAAATCGTATGACACGTATTCTCTCCGGCGACATTCTGATTGCGGATGTGATCGCTCCCTTGGACGGGAACGACAAGCTGTGGGCGCTTGCGAAAAAATACGACATGTCGCCTGGAAATAAGCAATCGCTCAACGAAGTACAGCTCAAAGAATTTTCCGTCGCCCTCGAAGGCGCTGCGCACACGGTGACGCCCGGCGGGTCTTCGGCGAATATGCTGACCACCCTTGGCAAGTTGATGGGCAAGGAAATCGAAGTGCGGTTTCTAGGCATGGCGGGCGAGGGGCAGTACGGGCAATTGATTCGCGATTCCTTCAACGAATCGGGCATCGCGCTGATGCCGGAGCGTTTTCCGCCGCACCAATTGAAAATGATGAGCGCGGTGTCATTCGTGTTGGTCTATCCCGATGGGCAGTGCACGATTGCGACCTATTCCGGCAATGGGCGCGAGATTTTAAAACCGGCGATGGTGGCCGAACATCTCGTAAAAAACAGCGATGTGCTGCTGGTGCAGGGTTCGCTGTGGCATAAGTTCCTGCCGGAGTTTTCCGGTCGATTGCTGAAACTCTGCGAGAAACATCACCGCCAGCTCTGGCTGACGTTGCCGACGCAGGCCAATCTCAGCAAATCGGAAATCACGAGCTTCATGCAAACGCTGCCGCTGGCCGGGCTGGTCTTCGGCAATCACGTGGAGCTGGAACGGCTGTATGGCTTGCCGCTGGAAGAATCGATGCAACATTTGCAAAAAGTATTCCGCGACCGCGAACGCTCGCGCGAAAACATCGCGGTTTCAGGCGTGCGCACGGCGGGATTTATAACGCTGGGCAAAGACGGCGCTGCCATTGTCGAGCCGCACACCCTTGAATATATCGACCCCGTGCATGTCGACGAACACGATATCATGAATACGCTCGGCGCTGGCGACACGTCCTATGCGGGCTTTGCCGCCGGATACCTCAAAAAACTGCCCGATAGCGTTTCGGGCCAGATCGCAATGGTGCTGGCAGCGGAAAAACTGCGCATCAACGGCTCGCGCCTGCCCGATCCGAAGACCTCACTCAACACAGTGGCCCCCGATCTCGCGCAGATGCTGCGCAATTAGCGGCTTTCAGGTAAAGATCATATAGAGCGTGGCGCAGCTGCCGAGAACCAAGCTGACGGCCATCATTTTGAGGTAGTGATTATCGAGGGCGTGTTGAAGGGCGCGTTGACGCTGATGCATAAAATACTCCCGCAAGTATTTATTCGGTTTCAGGTTCAGTTTAGGATATGTTGTGATTGTCGGCACTTGTTCCCAGCACCCTGACGTTCTTACGACCATAGCAGAAGTTTTCATAAAAAACCACCAATTCGTTTTACGTGCGCGCTAACCGCTGCGCAAATCGCGCCTAAATCATTCATATGTAAGACCAAACTAACGTTAACCCTATCACCCTTGAAATAGCCGGAAAATGGTGTAGAACTTCACGACCAAAAATTTTTGGCACTAACGTCTGGGGGACAACTGTGAAATCCAAGTTCTGCGTTAAAAAATCTGTATCTCAAATTCAAATAGAATCTGAACAAGGCGAGCTAAAACGCACGCTTACCGCATCCAACCTCATCAGCCTCGGCATCGGCTGCATCATCGGCACCGGCATTTTCGTGATGACCGGGCAGGCGGCGGCACAATTCGCCGGCCCCGCTATTATTATCTCGTTCCTGCTGACCGGCGTCGCCTGCGCGTTTGCCGCGATGTGCTATGCGGAACTGGCATCAATGCTGCCAGTTTCAGGCAGCGCCTACTCCTATGCTTATGCATCGCTCGGCGAAATCGCCGCATGGATTATGGGCTGGCTGATGCTGCTCGAATACGGCGTGGCCGCATCCACGGTAGCGGTCGGCTGGTCCGGTTATCTCGTTAGTTTCCTCAAGGATTTCCACATCTTCATCCCGCCGGAATGGGCGGCTGCCACGGGGCAGAAAATCAAGCTGCTCGACGGTTCGGACGGGGTGGGCATTTTCAACCTCCCTGCGGCGGCAGCATTGTTCGCTGTAACGGGCCTGCTCATCCTCGGCGTGAAAGAATCGGCGTCGTTCAACAACGTAATCGTATTCATCAAAGTAACGGTGATCGTGCTGTTCATTGCAGTGGGCTTCGCTTATGTAAACCCTGACAACTGGCATCCGTTCCTGCCTGTCAACACCGGCGAGTATGGCCATT
Organism: Alphaproteobacteria bacterium; assembly: GCA_025362975.1. Classification (GTDB taxonomy): domain Bacteria; phylum Pseudomonadota; class Alphaproteobacteria; order Rickettsiales; family SXRF01; genus JANYBV01. The sequence goes on from JANYES010000003.1 coordinate 108,658, forward strand.
TCGGCTGGTCGGGCGTTCTGCGCGGCGCGGGCTATATCTTCTTTGCCTATGTTGGTTTCGAAGCCGTCTCCACCGCAGCACAGGAAGCTAAAAACCCGCAGCGCGACGTGCCGATCGGCATTTTAGGCTCGCTGGTAATCTGCACCATTCTTTATATCCTTGTTTCGCTGGTGCTCACCGGTCTGGTCAAATACGACACGCTCAACGTGCCGGATCCAATCGCGGTGGCGGTTGACGCCGTGCACCTGCCGTGGCTTGCCTTCCTCGTGAAAGTCGGCGCGATCTGCGGCCTGTCATCGGTGCTGCTCGTTCTAATGTTCGGCCAGACGCGCATTTTCTACACGATGGCGCGTGACGGCCTGCTGCCGGAAGTGTTCAGCCGTATTCACCCGAAATACCAGACGCCGTGGATCAATACGATCATGGTCGGTATCATTTCCGCCGTAGTTGCGGGCATGACGCCGATTGAAGCGCTGGGCGACCTCGTGAATCTTGGCACGCTGATGGCCTTCACGATCATCTGTTTCACCGTGCTCTACCTGCGCGTCAAAGAACCGGAACTGCCGCGCCCGTTCAAAATCCCCTACCCGAAAGTGACTCCGTATCTGGGCATGCTGTCGTGTATGGTGCTGATTTCCACCCTGTGGCAGACCTTCGTGACACTGATCCCGTATTTCGCTATCGGTTTCGCGATTTACTTCGGCTACGGCCAGCGCCATAGCAAGTTGCAGAAGGAAGCCGCAACCCGGAAATAGTTAAGTGTGCTCTCCCTTTTGGCATTATCGCCAAAGGGGAGATGACCCCTTTTTTGGTTAAAAATTTAACCATTTTTAGCTGCTTAAAAGGCTCATTCCATAAGCCTTTATTTTCTCTTAAGAAAACGTATTTTCCCTATATATTTGCATATTTTACACGTATCGACATGAAACCGTCATAAAACTCGTGTATCTTTAAATATGGAGTAATGTTGCATTACAGGGGTTTAGTTGAGTACTTACGCATACACAGATTCGAAGGTCGTAGACAATGTCCAGTTCAAGAAAGTGGGCAATGGTTCCGTGCGCGCGTATCTGCATGCGAGAGATGCGGCGGGCTGTGAAGAGATAAAGCACATTATCAGCACGCTTCGCAGTAAGGATTGGGAGTGCATCCCCTTCACCGTCGACGGCATCCCGGCGCTTGAAGTGCGCGGTTTCAAGCGCGAATCGGAATTGATTACCTTCCTCGACCAATCCAAAATCGTCGAAGGCAAGCCTGTCGTTACCAAAAACAAGGAAGACGAAGTCACTTGGTTGGAGTCTCTGAACAAACGCCGCCTGCAAGCCTCTGGCCTGTTCATGTTGATCGCCGACACAGGCTTTATCAACTATGGGATCAAGGAACGCAGCTGGCAGGATGTTCTGGCGGGGTTGGGTTATTTATCTGGGAGCGCAACGCTTCTGGCCTATGGCAACAACGACCAGTCACGCCACCAGATTCGTGAGGTCGCACAACTCGTGCTCGACCACGCTAAAGCCAAGGGCTTCGACATCAGCGATGATAGTGCGGCTGCATCTATCGGTGAGGAACGCAAGCTATCGCCCATTGGAAAACTTAATGCGTTCTTTGAGAAGCACCCGTCAGAGATCGGCAATATGTGTTATGTGGGGGCAGGGGCCTTTATTGCGGCTTCCGCATTGAAACGCCGCGTACTTGCTCCGCAACGGTCGACTCAGGGCGATTTGGAATATGTTGAGCAACGCAAATCTGGCATGAAGGATGTGGGGCTTGGGACGTTGAGCATTGCGTCTGGTTTGACTGCAACATTTGTGAAAGAAAAAGCTCGTGATCCGGACGTGCCAAGGAAGCACGGTCTTGCCGGTATCACCGAATGGATTCAGGAAAGTCCGCTACGCATTGCAAGCTGGGGTTATATCGGTAGTACGCTTTGTCATGCCTCGACTACTTTTGGTGAATCACGCTCGGCTAAAAAGCTTCTAAAAGAAGGCACTGCGCCGCTTGTAGAACTGGAGCATGCAAATCATAAGCTGGATGCAATTGGGGGCCGTAAATTGTTCATCGTTGCAACGTTGATCGGTGAGTTCCTCATGTCCATTTCCTCCAAAGGACACGGTGAAGGTGTGGTGAGCGATACGTCCGTTGACGATAGCGCGGTTGCCATCATGGCAGACCTGATCGTCAAGCAGCCGACACACCGGCAGGAAGACTTGATCGTCGCGATGGGCCAGTTCCTTGGCAGCCCTAAAGTGCTTGCTATCAAAGACGAAGACGCCATCGCCCTGCTGCGCAAGCAGGTGGAAATAATGCGCCAGAACCCGTGGGCGAAGGTGGAAGAAGAGCCGGAGCATCACGCTGCGCCGGGAGAAACCATTGCCGAAGCAGCGCCCGTCGCCGCGACGGTCGTGCCGAAAGAAAAAGCCGTGCTCCCCTCATGGCAGGGCAAACTCGCCCACGAGCATGCAAGCCCGCACACCAATCTCGCCATCTAACCTATATAATAGAAATACACCGAACTCCCTGCGAAGGCGATAACCAGCGCAGCGCCCAGCCCCGCCCGAAATGGCCGCCAATCGCGAATATGTGCTTGCAGCACAAGGCCATATAGCCCGCAGAAACTTGCCAGCGCCGGGTAGATGTAGCGGAAATCTTCCGAACATGCGAAGGCGTTGACGAGCCGGTTTTCCATCAGCGCCGCCAGCGGCACGGCGAGGGTGACGAGGCACGCCCACCACTCATCCTGCGCCTTCAAAATGCGGCGATGGCGCACATAGCCCTCGAAAGTAAACACGATCATGGCCATCAACAGCGCGCTCAAGACGCGGGCGGTTCCCTTGCGATCAAGGATGAATTCCCCGAACATCGAGGATTTGAGCACGGAATTCCAGAAATACTGCCGCCCGTGGCTATCGTCCCAGACATCCCAGAGGCTGTGTTTAAAATACATGCTTAAATTAGGAACGGCGAGTGTCGTAAGCGTCGCTGGTTGCAATAGCAGTCGGCGCGATAAGGAATTACTGTTACCGGCGACTAACGGGTCATGGCGGGCTTCGATCAGGTGGTAATATTCAGTGCGCCCGATACTCGCGCTAAGCCCAAGGATTAAAATCATCAGGCCCACGCGCACGCAAGCATGCTGCAACAAATTCTTTTGCCTGCCGTGACGCAGCAATACGGCAAAAGCGGCCAGCACCAGCAGCGGAATCAGGAAAAGCGTATTCATGCGGGTAGCAAAGCTCAACCCCAGCATGGCGATGGTCAGGCCAAGCATCTTAGGCGACCCTTGCTGCACCCACCGGAATGTAAAATAAAGACACGCGGCATAGCACGCATAGTAGAGTAAATTGCTGTCGATACGCGCGGCGAACAAGATGCCGCCGGGGTAGAACACAAGCAGGGTCAAGGCAATATAATAGGCTTTTTTATTATGAATAATGCACTGTAACGTAAGCGCCGAAAACCCGATGAAGGTCATGAAGCACGCCATGTTGAAAAACTGTAAACACGCCAGCGGGTCGATGCTGCGGTAGAAATTGCTGATGCGTATCACCAGCGCACCCAGGAAATAATACAGCGGCGGGTGGTAATACGACCATCCCCAGTAGGGTTTCGGCAGCGACCATTGGTCGGCGATGAAATTGATGTATTCAATATGCCCCGGCAAATCCATCGCGAACATGCCCGGCCCGGTATGGGCCATGCGGTTCATGAACACCAGCAGCCCCGCCGACATAAGATAGCCCGTGACGCGCTCGCCGGTGTAGCGTTGCATGAAGGCGGTTATTGCAATGCAGCAAACCACCAGCAGGGCCAACCCGATCCAGCGCGACAGCCGCGTGAAGTCATAAAAAATAATAGGTCCCATATTAAATTCGGGCTTAGCCACCGTCACCTGAACGAGGTTGCGCCCATTTTGCACATAAGGCGCAAGGTCAACACTTAGCGGCGGATTGTAAGGAATCCAGTAAGAACCGGGGCGGTTGTCGCAATCGTAGCGCCGTTTCACCGGCACCGGCTTTAAGTTGACGGTAAACGATTTGATACACGAACTGGGGGTGATGCTGAAGCCTGTTTGCTGCAGTTCGACGTCGGTATAATACAGACTCAGGCTATAGGTGTAATCTGTAGTCCGGCCGGGCGGGTGGGTAATGATGGACGGCATGAATTTCAACGTACTCTGCCCCCAACCAGCGTCGAGCTTGACGAGGCTGCGGCTGGGCAGGGCAAAGGACTGCATCAGGAAAGCGAGGACCAGCAACGCCAGAAAACAGGTGTACAGCGTGCGCGTGCGGCAATATTCCGCTATGCTTTTCAATACCATCTTGGCTTTGTGTCAAAGAATTTCGCTACCATCCATTACACAGTAATTGTGCGCTGAATCATAGCGAAATCTTAGTGAGCCTTTTTAGGCGTGAGGCCGTAATTCTGGATAAGCTCTTCAGCGATCTGCACGGCGTTAAGCGCTGCACCCTTACGAAGATTGTCCGACACCAGCCACATATTCAAGCCGTAAGGCACCGTCGGGTCGGCGCGCAGGCGCGAAATAAATACACCGTCTTCGCCGGCACATTCCAGTGGGGTGCAATAACCGCCATCCTTGCGCTGGTCCTGAATCACCACGCCTTCGGAGTCGCCGAGGATTTCAAACGCTTCTTCCACCGAAAGGGGGCTTTCAAACTCCACATTGACAGATTCCGAATGCCCCACAAACACCGGCACGCGCACACACGTGGCGCTCACTTCGATGTTCGGGTCGAGGATTTTATGGGTTTCATTGACCATCTTCCACTCTTCCTTGGTCGAGCCGTCGTCCATGAACACGTCGATATGCGGGATAACGTTGAAGGCGATGCGCTTGGTAAATTTCTTCGGATCCTTGGTCGAGTTCATGAACAGCGCCTTGGTCTGGTCAAACAGCTCGTCCATGCCTTCCTTGCCCGCACCGGACACCGACTGGTAGGTGGACACGACGATGCGCTTGATTTTAGCCACGTCATGCAGCGGTTTCAGCGCCACCAGCATCTGCATAGTAGAGCAGTTGGGATTGGCGACGATGTTTGTTTTTCGGAAGTCTTTCAGCGCGGACGCGTTGACTTCGGGAATGACCAGCGCGATGTTCGGGTCCATGCGGAACTGCGACGTATTATCGATCACCACGCAGCCGGCTTTAGTCGCGCGCGGCGCAAAAGCTTTGGAAATGGAAGCGCCCGCCGAGGATAGGGCGATATCGGTATCGGCGAAATCGTAACTGTCGAGGTCCTGGGCTTTCAGGATTTTGGTATCGCCGAAGCTGATTTCTTTACCGACCGATTTGGAGGAGGCTAGGGCCACAACTTCGCTAACAGGGAACTTGCGTTCCGCCAGGATTTCTAGGATTTCACGGCCTACATTGCCCGTTGCGCCGACGACTGCTACTTTGTAACTCATTGTTATGACCCGTTATTTATATGATCTGTGTTTTGAATGGAGGGGCAGTTTAAGTAAAAAACCGCTTGTATGCAACGGGATATATAGTAAACCAGCCATGCGTAAAACAGAGGCTGTCACGAAATTTTCACAGTATTTTGGTAATTACTATGGCATAATAGGTCAGGTAATTCATTGAAGGATGGTTATGGACGATAAACATGCAAACTGCGGCAACAGCAACCGCGACGACGCGATGGGTGATGTAGAGCCAGACAAAAGCGGCAAAACCTGGGCGCAGATTCGCGCGGAAACCGTAGAAAAATACACCGATAAAGTGACCGACGACAAAGCCAAACGAAACGGCCCGCGCACGCACGATTAAGCAGATTTCAGGACGTAAAAAAAAGCATCCCTGCATCTGGGCGGGGATTTTTTTTGTTTGCATGATGGGGGTTAATTCCCTATCAAATCTTATGGCCGAAGAATTCCTCTATAACCTCTGGTACATCGCCGCTCCCGGCAAGCAGCTTGCGGCGGGCAAAACGCTGGCAAAAACCATTCTCGGCCAGCAAATCCTGTTCGGACGCGACCGCCACGGCATGGTGTTTGCGCTGCGCGATTTCTGCCCGCATCGCGGCATTCCGCTGCGCTACGGCACGTTCGACGGCGAAACCATCGAATGCTGCTATCACGGATGGTGCTTCAACACCCGCGGGCAATGCACCAAAGTACCGAGCATGCTGCCCGAAGACACCACCGACATCTCCCGCATCAAAACTGTCTCCTACCCGTGCCACGAGGTGGACGGCAATATCTGGGTCTTCATCCCGCCGCCGAAAATGAAACCGCCCGAGCAGCTTCCCGAAATTCCGCCCGCGCCGGTCGCCTTCAAAACCCCGTATTTCCACGTCGAGTCGGTTATCTTCCCCTGCAATATCGATCACGCCGTCATCGGCCTGATGGACCCCTCCCACGGCCCTTTCGTCCACGCCAGCTGGTGGTGGCGGTCCAAGAAATCAATGCATAAAAAAGAAAAGAAATTCGCACCCCACGGCCTTGGTTTCCGTATGATCCGCCACAAGCCATCCACCAATTCCAAGGCCTACAAAATCCTCGGCGTGGCCCCCGCCACCGAAATCACCTTCCAGCTTCCGGGCCTTCGCACCGAGCACATCGCCATTGGCGAACGCAATGTGGTGCTCCTCACCGCACTCACCCCCATCGACGCCAGCCATGTTGAGCTGCACCAGTTCCTCTACACCGATATCGGCTTCTTAAACGCCATAAAGCGCCTGTTGCTGCCCTTCGGTAAGGCCTTCATTAAGCAGGACCTCGACATCGTCAAAAAGCAGCAGGAAGGTCTCCAAGGCGACCACCCGAGCCTCATGCTGCTCGGCGATTCCGATGCACAGGCCCTATGGTACTACAAGCTCAAAAAGGACTACCTCGAATCGCAGGCCGAAGACCGCCCCTTCGTTAACCGCGTTCCCGAAAAGACGCTGCGCTGGCAGAGCTGATACAACCGCCCATTATCGCTTCAGCTCGCTAGGCTGCGCATTGAATCGAAACCCATTATCATCAAGTATTCCCCTTCCGGGTCGCGGTGTTTTTGTTATATTTTTGAGTCAGTTACCCCTGCCTGAGTAGGAAAGTGTCAAGAATAGTCAAGAATAGTCAAGCCAAATGCAGTCAAAAACTATTAAGTCTTTGTAAACAAATATAACCATAGGGTTCCCAATGGCTCTGACTTGATCGTAACGGTTTTATGTCAGCGCTTTGATGATCGCTTCGCCCATTTCAGTGGTCGATAGTTTCTTCATGCCATCTTGCATGATGTCGCCAGTGCGGTAGCCCTGTTCGAGCACTTTGCTCACGGCGGCTTCAAGTTGATCGGCTTCATTTTTTAAGTTAAACGAATAGCGCAACATCATGGCAAAAGACAAAATTGTGGCGATCGGGTTGGCGAGATTCCTGCCCGCGATGTCGGGAGCAGATCCATGCACTGGCTCGTACAGCCCCGGCGTGTTCGGAGCGCCCAGCGACGCCGAAGGCAGCATGCCAAGCGACCCGGTCAGCATCGACGCCGTATCGGACAGGATGTCGCCGAACATGTTGGTCGTGACCATCACGTCGAATTGTTTCGGGTTTCGCACGAGCTGCATGGAGGCGTTGTCGACATACATATGCGATAGCTCCAGTTGCGGGTAGCTTTCCTTATGGACGCGGGTCACTTCCTCACGCCACATTTCCGTGCACTCCAGCACGTTGGCCTTATCCACCGAGCACACGCGCCCGCCGCGCTTTGCCGCCAGCTCAAACGCCACCCGGGCGATGCGGTCAACCTCAGGGCTAGTGTAAACCTCAGTATTGAATCCCCGGCGCGTCCCGTCCGGCAAGGTTTCCACCCCGCGCGGCTGGCCAAAGTAAATCCCGCCCGTGAGTTCGCGCACGATCATAATGTCCAGCCCCGCGATGACTTCGCGTTTCAGCGTGGACGCATCGGCCAGCGCATCGAAGCAGATGGCTGGGCGGAGGTTGGCATAGAGGCCGAGTTCCTTGCGGATGCCAAGCAGGCCTTTTTCGGGACGCTGCGCGATAGACAGGCTCTCCCATTTAGGCCCGCCGACCGCCCCCAGCAACACCGCATCGGATTTTTTCGCCGCGGTGACGGTTTCAGCCGGGAAGGGCGTGCCGACAGCGTCATAGGCTGCACCGCCCAACAGGGCTTCGGAGGTGGTGAACTGGGTGGGGCCGTTCTGGCTGAACCAGTTGATAACTTTAACGGTTTCGTTCACGACTTCGGGGCCGATGCCATCGCCGGGTAGAAGGAGGATGTGTTTAGAAGCTGACATAACGACCTTAAAAGCAAGAGGTTGGGAGGCAGCATGCATATCAGCCCGGGGGCATTATGCCAATAGATTCTGCGATAAAGGACGATAATTCTTAAAACTCAAATTGTAAGGCGGCTGTATTATTGCTAAGGATTGTTAACGATTTAACCGAAACTATATGGTATAACATTAGGGTGTTATCAAAACCAATGGAGGGATTATGTCTTCAAATACGAACCGCTACCGTGCCGCTGCAGGCGACCATGAAAAATGGGCCGTTGATAAAATGTACGAAGCTCGCGAACAGTTGAACGCGGGCAACTCGGATGTGCCCGATACGCACCAGTTGAAGCATCAATTGCATCAGCGGGAAGCGGGCATCCTTCGGGAAAACGGTCTTGTGATCGGATCTGAACAGAAGATTGATGAATGTGCCTTAAAGCGTCTTGCCGAAAATCCGACCACGGCACAAAATCTTGTTAAGCGCATGATCGATTACGAATTTGCCGCCGCCGCCGTAGACGCCGTCGCCACCACCGGTGAGCGTTACTGGGAAAGCAAAGTGTTCCAGCACCAGACCGATGGGCTGAATGACCGCAGCAGCGATACCAGCAAAGCCGTTCTCGTCGCACGCTTAGTTCAGGGCAAACGCGAAGAGCTGGGCCTCGATAAACCCGGCGACCGCTTCAGCGTCAAATTCCGTTAAGCGGCAAGCCAAGGCGTGAGTTCGCGCTGCCTGGCTTCGTAAGCGTCGATTTCGCCGAGTTTCTTAAGCGTCAGGTCGATATCGTCCAGTCCCTCCATCAAGCAATGCTTGCGGAACGGTTCGATGTCGAAGGCGTAGGCCGGGGTATTCTGGCCTTCGGCCTGCACCGTTTGGGTTCCGAGATTGACCATTACTTTCTTACCGTCTTTAGCGGCCGTCATAAGTTTATCGATGCTTTCTTTAGGAAGAACAATCGGAAGAATGCCGTTCTTGAAGCAATTGTTAAAGAAGATATCGGCATAAGATTGGGCGATCAAACAACGAATCCCAAAATCCAGCAACGCCCAGGGCGCATGCTCGCGGCTCGATCCGCATCCAAAATTCGCGCCTGAAACCAAAATTTCAGCATGGTCATACGGCGCGTTATGAAGCACGAAATCATCGACGCGCGACCCGTCGACGCGAAAGCGCATTTCGTAGAAGAGGCCTTCTTTCAACCCGGTGCGCTTGATGGTTTTCAGGAACTGCTTCGGGATAATCATGTCGGTGTCGACATTATCGATTGGCAGGGGCGCGGCGATTGCGGAGAGTGTGGTGAACGGTTGCATGGTTTGCCTAGAACTGTTTCATTTTAGCGCTGCAACCGGACTCGGTGTCTTTGCCAGCGGCGGTGGCGCAAAGGGTGAGGTCGCCGTTATGCGTATCGAGCTTCCAGACCGCGGGGTTTGTGGTATTGTTAACTGAAATGAGCTGGTAGCGCGGACCGCCGCAATAAAGTGCGATGGCGATAAAAAGCCCGGCGAGGGCGATGGCGGTAGCGTTGTTCATGCGAATGTCCTTATGTCTGTGAGTTTACCGGTTATGGCAGCAGCGACGGCCATAGCGGGGCTCACGAGGTGAGTCCTGCCACCGCGTCCCTGACGGCCTTCGAAGTTACGATTGGAAGTGGAGGCGCAGCGTTCGCCGGGCTCCAGCTTGTCGGCGTTCATGGCGAGACACATGGAGCACCCCGGCTCGCGCCATTCGAAACCGGCGGCGAGGAAGATTTTGTCGAGGCCTTCTTTTTCCGCCTGTTCCTTAACAAGGCCGGAACCGGGCACGACCATCGCGAGCTTGACGCTTTTGGCGACATGCTTGCCTTCGGCGAGTTTGGCGGCTTCGCGCAAGTCTTCGATGCGCCCGTTCGTGCAGGAACCGATGAAGACTTTATCGACGGTGATATCGGTGAGTTTCGTGCCGGGGATGAGGCCCATATATTCGTTGGCGCGCTCGATGGCTTTCTTTTTGGATTCGTCGGCTTCGTTGGCGGGGTCCGGCACGGTTGCGCTAATTGGAAGGACCTGCTCAGGGCTGGTGCCCCATGTGACCTGCGGTTCGATATCCGCTGCATTGAGCACGATGGTCTCGTCGTAATGCGCGCCTGCGTCGCTTGGAAGCGTTTTCCAATAGCCGACGGCCTTGTCCCAGTTGGCGTATTTCGGGGCCATCGTGCGGCCTTTGAGATAGGCGAAAGTGGTTTCATCCGGGGCGATGAGACCGGCGCGAGCGCCGGCTTCGATGGACATGTTGCAGACCGTCATGCGGCCTTCCATCGAGAGGTTTTTGATGGCGTCGCCAGCGTATTCGATCACGTAGCCGGTGCCGCCGGCGGTGCCGATGCGCCCGATAATGGCGAGCACGATGTCCTTGGCGGTGACGCCCGGGGGGGGTGTGCCGTCAACGCGGATGAGCATGTTTTTCGCGTGGCGCTGGATAAGCGTCTGGGTGGCGAGCACGTGTTCGACTTCGCTCGTGCCGATGCCGAAGGCCAGCGCGCCGAAGGCGCCGTGGGTCGAGGTGTGTGAATCGCCGCAGACGATGGTGTTGCCGGGTTGGGTGAAGCCTTGCTCTGGACCGACGATGTGAACGATGCCCTGGCGCTTGTCGTCCATGTGGAAGCAGGTGATGCCGAATTCATCGCAGTTGTCGGACAGGGTCTGGACCTGGATGCGCGAGGTTTCGTCTTTGATGATGCCTTGTTTGCGTTCCGGCGTGGTGGGCACGTTGTGGTCGGGGACGGCGAGCGTGGCGTCGGGGCGGCGGACTTTGCGGCCACTGGTGCGTAGGCCTTCAAAGGCTTGCGGGGAGGTTACTTCGTGGATGAGATGGCGGTCGACATACATCAGGCACGTGCCGTCGTCTTGCTTGTCGACGAGGTGTTGTTCCCAGATTTTATCATAGAGTGTGCGTGGTTTCGTCATGGCTTTTGCTGTTGATTAGAGTGACATGGAATCGGGGGCGGGAACGGTGGCCTCTTTAGGCGGGCGGACGCGGCCTGATGGTTTCAGGCCAGCGAGTTTGTGGGATTGGATGCCTTGCGGGAACAGGAGAGGCGTGGCGGTTTTGACCGCTTCGATGGTCCGGTCTATAACGGCGATGCAGGCTTGGTCGGCGGCGAGGTCGGCTGTCGATTTCGGGCCGTCCTTGGAATCGGGGAGGGCGAGTAGTTCGCGGGCTTTTTCGAAGTGGAAGCGGTCGCAGCAATACAGACGCATGGCGGTTTCATCGGTGATGTAGCCGGTAAGGTTATGTTCAGCGATCATTGGCACTTCAGACATGGCGACGACGAAAGGAGCCGTTTTCAGCTTCGCGCGTGTTTTGTCCGCGTTTACTTCGCTCGCGAACAAATAGTCGGCTAGCATCGAGCGGATGCGGTCTATAATAGCGGGGTGAGAAAGACTTGCCGACAATTCCCTGACAATATTCCAAGAAGAATCGTTTGGCCCAGACCAACCGCTTGGAGCAACGTCAGAAGGCATAATTCCTTATGCTTCCGAAGCGCCAGCTTTAGGTTCGGCGACAACTGCTTCTTTTTTCTCAACGATACGCGCTGCTTTGCCAGTGAGGCCACGCAGGTAGTACAGTTTCGCGCGGCGGACGGTGCCTTTGCGGACGAGTTCGACGCTGTCGACGCGTGGGGAATAGAGCGGGAATACGCGTTCGACGCCTTCGCCGTGGCTGATTTTGCGAACGGTGAATGCCGAGCGCTGACCGGCGTTTTTAATGGCGATGCAGACGCCTTCAAACGCCTGAATACGTTCGCTGTCACCTTCGATGATGCGAACATTGACGCGGACGGTGTCGCCCTGCGAGAAGCTGTCGAGGCGCTTGCCTTCAGCCAGTTTCTTCATGTTTGCCTGTTCGATTTTCTGAAGCGTATTCATCGTCGTTATTCCTTTTTAATTAAATCGGGCCGGCGAGCCGCAGTGATTAATTTTGCCTGCTCAAGCCGCCACGCTTTGATCTGTTCATGGTTTCCCGAAAGCAACGGAGCAGGAACCTGCCTACCCATCCATTCAGGGGGCCTAGTATAATGAGGATATTCGAGCAGTCCAGCATATTCTGAAGTGGAAGCGAAACTTTCCTGCGTGACCGCGTCGGCCTTGCCGATAACGCCGGGAAGAAGGCGCACGCACCCGTCGAGAAGGGCCATAGCCGCCAGTTCCCCGCCGGAGAGGACGAAATCGCCGAGGGAAATTTCGAGCATGTCGTGGTGGTCGATGACGCGCTGGTCAATGCCTTCGAAGCGGCCGCAGACGATAATTAAGTCTTGGTTTTTGAATTCTTCAAGCAAAAACTGGGTGATGGGGATGCCGCGGGGGGACATGTAGATGACTTTGCCGTGTGGCAGGATTTGCTTGGCGCCGGTGATGGCGGCGTCGATGATGTCGGGGCGCATGACCATGCCGGTGCCGCCGCCGTAGGGGCTGGCGTCGACGGTGGAATGTTTATCGGTGGAAAAGTCGCGAATATTTAGGGCGTTTAGGGACCAGATGCCTTTGTCGAGGGCTTTACCGGCGAGCGAGATGCCGAGCGGGCCGGGGAACATTTCCGGGAAAAGCGTAAGTGCGACGGCATTAAAGAGTGGGTTATTCATCAACTTCTTCGTTGTTGGCTTCGACGTAGTCGGGGGGCAGGACGACGAGATAGCCTTGCTCAACGTGGACTTCGCCGGTGAACTGGTCGTTGAAGGGGAGCATTTCGGTTTTGCCGGTTGGCAGTTCGATGTCGATCAAATCGCCAGCGCCGAAATTATGGACGCCGATGACTTTGCCGTAGGATTTTCCGTTTTCGAGACGGGCTTCAAGGCCGGTCAGTTCGCGGTAAGACCATTGGTTTTCCTTGCGTTCGATGGCACCGGCGGAGGTGTAAAGCTCGGTGCCTCGCAGGAGCTCTGCCTGATTGCGGTCTGTGATGCCGTCGATGCTGACGATGAGCATTTCGCCCTGAATGCCGTGTTTCTTTAAGGTGTAGTTTTTTTTGCCGTCGGCGCTGGTGAAATTCGGGTAAGCGAGGAATTCCTGCGGACCTTCGGTGAAATAACGCACTTTCACCTGCCCTTTAATGCCATGAGCTGAGGCGATTTTTCCTACTAATACGCGTTCGGGGAGGGGCACGGTTCAGCCTTGGCAGATGTTAGATTAAAGTGCCAAAAACCTTAAGGCCTAGGCTGCGGCTGCTTCGCCCTTGTCCTTCTTTGAACCACGAACCGGCTTGAAAGCGGGTTTGGTTTTAACAAGGCCAGCCTTGTTGAAGAAGATATGGACGCGGTCCGAGAGTTCAGCGCCAACGGAGAGCCAGTATTTGGCGCGTTCTTCGTCGATGGTGAAGCGTTTCGGGTCGGTTGCTTCGAGCAACGGATTGTAAGTGCCTATTTTTTCAATGAATTTGCTATCACGCGGGCTGCGGGAATTGGTAACGACTACTCGGTAGTAAGGGCGTTTTTTGGTGCCGGCGCGGGACATTCTGATCGTGGTTGACATGCGAATCCTAGCTAATGTGTATATAATGTTTAAGGCGGACGCTTATATCAGCTATAAAATGACCCGTAAAGCACAAATTTGCACCATGACCTCATCTTTATAAAGAAGGGCCCTGAGCATTTTAGAAAAATGTCCCATTTCTTTGGAAAAATGGTATACTTACGAAAAGGGAGGTGTGGATTTATGCGGGCTTCGGTGCTTGCTACCTTATCAAAAATTGAGCTGCCTAAATGGCATAGGCCCCGGTTGGGGCGCCCACGGGTTGCTCCTACGCTACGCGCCAGCATTCATCTCCTGACCCGAATTTTTTATAAGCCGACCTATATCGGCTTTGAAAATATCCCCGAAACCGGCCCGGCAATTCTCATTTGCAACCATGTGTCGTATGTCGATGGGCCGATTATCGACGGTGGATGCAAACGGCCGATACGGTATCTGATCGATATGGACATCTATAACCTGCCAGTGGTGCATTATGTGATGTCGCTGTCACGCTCGATTCCTATTGCCTATAACCGCAAGAGCGTGGAAGAGGCGTTTGACCAGATTTCAGAAGGCTTACGCGCAGGCGATTTGATTTGTATTTTTCCAGAGGGATATTTGACCTTTACCGGTAGCCTTGGGCGGTTTCGCCCGGGGATTGAATGGATTTCCAAACGCGATCCCGATGTGCCGGTGATTCCGATTGCGCTGACGGGGTTGTGGGGCAGTATCTTCAGCCGCAAATATATTAAGGCGCCGTTTCGTTTCTGGCCCCGGACATGGAATCGCAGGGCGACGCTTGTGTGCGGCCCTGCGATTCCCAGTGATAAAGTAACGGTTAACAATCTTCAGGAAGTAGTGCTGAGGCTAAAATATTCCAGCCCCAATCCGCACGACTAGTTCCATACATACTGTTTCGCGGCACCGCCGTTGGCCAAAGCGGTCATGGCCGGGGTGATGATGCTGTTTAAGTTGAACGGCAGGGCGGACGCGGTTACGCCTTTGAGCGAATCCACCAGGCTTGGGCTGAGGGATATGGCGCTTACAGCGGCGGCGGGTGCGGGTGCATCCGAGGTCGGGGCGGGCACGGCGACCGGTTTGGCAGCGCCAGCTTTTTCCTTGGCCTGAAGTTCGGCGACTTCTTTGGCGAGGGCTTGCGTGCGTTCTTCGAAGGCGATGACTGTGGCGACATGCGGTTTGATCTGGATGTCGATGTAAGCTTCTTTAGCGCGCATATCGCGCATGATTTCCCACATGACGGTGCGGGAGTGGTTGCGGGATTCGATCAGCGGCAGCATGTCCTTGAGTTTTTCCCATTCGGCGCGTGCATGCGGTGTGGCGGCGTTTTTGATGGCGAAGTCGATCTGGTTTTTGATCATGAACGGAGCGGGACGGCTGATTTCCAGTGTGTTTTTCAGGTTTTCATACACGTCTGCGGAATCCCACTGGCCGTAGGCGGCATTGAGACCTTTCGAAGAGGAGCCACTGAAGATCATGGTCAGGCCGCCGCCCACCATGTTTTTACCGAGCAGCTTGTGCAGTTCGTTTTTGGCGCTGGTTTCGGCCAGTGCGTTGCGGTCGAGGGTGAGGAATTTGGCATCGAATTCCTTGGAAAGCTTACGTTCAATGAATTGCGCTTTTTGCAGCAGAGGCATATCGGCCCAGAAGGTGCGCAGTTTATCGCGGTCGGTTTCTTTGGTGAATTCGGCGTGGTCGTCGAGGAACATGGTCTCGCCCGCGGAGCCTTGGGCAAAGAGCGCGTCGCGCGCGCCTTTGGAACCGGCGGAAGAGAAGTTGCTGGTGGGCAGTTTTTTGTTGGTGTCGATGATGGCAGGCTTCGCATGATTGGCTTCAACGATTGCCGGGGTGATGCGGTGCACGGGGTTAAGGCTCGTCTGGTCGCTGTTGGCGAATTCCATGTCGTGCTTGTACTGAGAGGGGTTGGCCTGTTTGCGGGTGATGCTGATGTTTTGAGGCGTTGGCAGTTTCGGTACTTCGGCTTCGGCGTTGCCAGTCCATGCGACACCGGTGAGGCGCGCTTTTTCTTTCATCAGGGCTTCGTAGCTTTTGACGAGATCGGCGCGGTCTTTGCCATTATATTCGGTGGCCAGCTTGGCGTATTCATTGAAGTTGACGTCGAGCTTGAAAGCGCCGGTATATTGTTTCTCCAGTACTTCGAAGGCATTTTTGCGATGGCTGGGGTCCTTAAGGCGCTCGGCTTCGTCGGTCTGAGGAATTAATTTAGAGACTTCGAATTCGAGTTTCTTGATACGGTTGAGATTCGGCGACATGGTGAAGCCATTGGTAGTGACAGGCTTGCCATCCGGGCCGGGCAGGGTGATCGTTAAGTCTGGGCCTTTGTTCAGCAGATCCGTATCGGGTTTCGGTATCGAAGGTAGGGTGTAAGAACCTGCGCCCGGGGTGAGGCCTTTGATGACGCTATCCAGTAAACCGCCGAGAAGGCCGCCGCCGATGACGCCAACCGCAAGGCCGGGGGCACCACCCAGAAGGAATCCACCGACGCCGCCCGCTAATAAGGACACGACACCGCCAGTACTGGTGAGGGTTGCTAATGCACCTTTATAATCGCCTGAAAGAAGTTCTTTAATCATGGGGTACTCCTAAACTTATGTATGAGTTCAGAATACCATTGGCACGGGCGTTACGGTGTTAAGCTTGGGTGATTGCGTATGTGACGGTTAACCGGGGGGTGTTTTTGACAATGCTGTAATATGGTTATATATATTAAAATACAGCTTATTGCATGCCTTTCATCAAGTTCTGGAGACCGCCGCGCATCATGCCTTTCTGGCCGAGTTTTTTCAGTTTTTTGACCATATCCTGCATCTGCATTTGCTGTTTAATGAGTTTATTGACGTCGGCGGCGGTGACGCCGGAACCTTTAGCGATGCGGGCGCGGCGCTGGCCGTTGAGCAGCTTCGGGTTGGCGCGTTCTTTTTTGGTCATGGACAGAATGATGGCTTCCTGACGGGCGAGGGCGTTTTCGTCGATCTTGGCGTTTTCGAGTTTTTCGCGCATGGCACCCATGCCGGGGAGCATTTTCATGAGGGAACCGACGCCGCCCATTTTCTTCATTTTACGCAGCTGGTCGAGCAGATCGTTGAAGTCGAACGTGCCTTCGAGCATCTTGGCTGCCATTGCTTCGGCTTCGGCTTGCGATACGTTTTCGGCGGCTTTTTCGACGAGGGAGACGATGTCGCCCATGTCGAGGATGCGCGAGGCAATTCGGGAGGGATGGAACTCTTCGAACTCGTCGATTTTTTCACCGACGCCCATGAATTTGATGGGCTGGCCGGTGATGGCGCGCATGGAAAGGGCGGCACCGCCGCGGCCGTCGCCGTCGATACGGGTGAGGGTGATGCCGGTGACGCCGATCTGTTCGTGGAAGGCTTTGGCGATGGTGACGGCGTCCTGCCCCGTAAGCGAGTCGGCGACGAGCATGGTTTCAAGTGGGTTGGCGAGTTGTTTGACAGCTTTCAGCTCGTCCATCAACTCGGTGTCGATGTGCAGTCGCCCGGCGGTGTCGAGCAGGAGCACGTCATAGCCTTCGAGGCGGGCGTCTTGCAGGGCGCGTTTAGTAATTTCGATAGGTTTTTCGCCTTCGACGATGGGCAGTGAGGCGATTTCGGCGCGTTTGGCGACCTGTTCAAGCTGCTTCTGTGCGGCGGGGCGGTAGACGTCGAGCGAGGCGACGAGGACTTTTTTATTGTATTTGGTGCGCAGGCGAAGGCCGAGCTTGCCGGTGGTGGTGGTTTTACCGGAGCCTTGGAGGCCGACCATCATGATGACCACCGGCGGGGTACCCGCGAGGTTGATGGATTGATGTTCGCTGCCGAGGAGTTCGGTGATATGGTCGTTGACCAGCTTGATGACCATCTGGGCGGGGCTTACGCTTTCGATCACTTCGCTGCCGACGGCTTTGGCCTTGAGTGAGGTGATAAAATCCTTCACGACAGGCAGGGCAACGTCGGCTTCCAGCAGGGCGATGCGCACCTCGCGCATGACGGCGTCGATATCGGCTTCGGTCAGGACGCCGCGCTTGCGCAGCTTACTGAAAATATCGCCTAGCTTATTTGATAGTGAAGAAAACATAAGAATTCCATTGCCTTGCCGAAGATTAAGACGCATTAACCTTCACAATTGTTTAACATAAACTTTAGATTAATAAGCTATTCTAACACTTAAGCGAAATAAAAAATGATCTATGCCCGCAGGAGACACTACTATGAGTTTTAAAGACGCATTCCCCGAGAAAGTCAGTCCGGCTATCACTGATAGCGATACGCTGAAAGCGCTGGATGAAAAAATTAAAGGCGGCAACGTGGTCATTGCGATGGCCAATGAGATTTTCCAGGACGATATCGCAGAGCTGAAAGCGAAGCTCGATAGCCGCAATATCCGCTTGGGCGATATTATCGGCATTGGCAGCATGGGCGGTGTGACGTATGAGGTGCTGGATACAGGCGGTAAACTGATGAATGTGGTGTTGCGAGTCGATCCGACGGATCTGGTGACGACGCTCGAGCCACCGAGCCCTGCACGAATCAGGCCGGTTTTGAAAGAAACGGCGGGGTATTTTTCGGCGTCTATTGTACCGAAGGCTAAAAGGGTGCAGTTCAGCAAAGAAGAATTCGAAAAATCACTCGCGGTCATCAATACCGATGGGCACCTTGGGCACTTGCATGATTTGACGCCGGAACAATTTATGAAAATCGAAGGTATCAATGTGGCGGTGCTGACTGATTTGAGCTGCGTCAGCGCTGATGGAAATCCGTTGAATGGCACGGGAACACTGGAGGAATTTATCAGTAAAATGGGTATGGATGCCGCAAGCGTTCAGTCCACCAGGATTCCTTTGGCGGAAATGACGGAATTGCGCGAGGGGCAAGAGGCGATTCATACTAAGGCGGTTAAAGAACTTGAAGCTGCCGGTGTTTTCCTTGGAGAAGTTCCGACGCAGCAAGTCAGCTCTAAGCTGACGAGGGCGACGGATGTTGCCGTGCAGGCGGGGAAACACTGATTTATGGGCGCGCGCAAAATGGGAAATTTTTTATCGAAGCTTAAGCCGCGCGATTTTGTCGTGTACCTGTCGCAGGGTTTTTTCGATGGCAAGCCGACATGGCATTATCTTGAAGTGAATAAAATGAAATTGCCGCTTTTGCTGAAAGAAGCGGGCAACCAGCAGATCGACCTCGTCAATTATGGCAAAATTGTTTTTTCAGGCTTCGGCAATGAACCGCCAGCGAGCGTGAAACAATATCTAGAGAAGAAATACGGCAACCGTTAGGGTGTTTGCATGAAGTTCCTCGATAAAACCTCAGTCTATAAAAAAGGCTCGAACATGCCGGGCATCTTCTCCAATTTGCTCGGGGAAGAAGGACTGTGGTATGTCAAATCCGGCGAGGCGGATAACGGCGTGACCAATCGCGTCATTTACGACGGTGAACAGAATAAGCTGCATTTCAAAAACATCGGTACGGTGGTTGAGGCGTATGCTTCTGAAATGTACAATATGCTTACGCCCGATCCGAATGATCGGCTGACGATTAAGCTTATTCGCGGGGATAACGAAACCGGGCAAGAAGAAGTACAGATTGCCTCCAGATTTATTCCGGGCTATCGCGGCATTGAAGAGATTATCGCCGATGGGCATAAGATCATGCCGGCACAAGATGGCGGCGAAGCGACGCTGGAAGATAAGCCGATCCGCGGGGTGAACCGCAATTTTATATTGCGCTACCTGCTGGGCGATTTCGATGTCGCCAATATGCAGAATATCGGGCTGGTGGCGCAGGAGGACGGGCATTTCGAAGGTCGTTCGATTGATTTCGGCAAGGCGTTTATGAAACCGGAAGTGACTCTGATGCATAGCGCCAAAACATTTAAGGTGCCTGAGTTTATTGATGTGGTGTCCAATCCGGCAGCGCCGACATGGCTGTATATTTTTATCCATTTAATAGGTGTGGATGAGGCGAGAATTGAGGACGTTAAAAAGCGTTTTGCCGATAATGTTTCCGAAGGCCAGGATCGCGTTAACAGCGGGATGATTCCTGCAGTTCCAGAAGATGCGATATTTCCGCTTCCAGAATCGGTGGGGAGGCAGGAAGAGGTCGATGCGACATTGAAGCACCTTGCCGGGATCGATACGGGAAAAATACGGAAAATGGCTGAGGACTATGAGGGCTATATTGTTGATTACATTAAGCGCAACAAGCTGGATGTGGTTTATAAGAAGGGCACTATTGTCGATACGGTGATCGACCGCCTCGATAAAATCAGGGAATATGTGCACGAAAAAGAAGTAGGCGCCGGGGATACAGTAGTGTCGGCTCGCGGATTTAAGCCGGGAGCGTCGCGTCCGGGACCGGCTTTGGAGCGCGCTGGTAGCGAGCACGGCGGCCGTAGTTAAGACTTATGGATTTTAAAGAGGTATTCCCAACGCGAATTACGGTAAGCGCAGGCGCTCTACGAAGCGGCCGTTTTGCAGGTGTTCGCGGATGATCTCATCTACATCTTCTTTGGTTTTGCAGGTGTACCATATTCCTTGCGGGTAAATGACGAAGCAAGGGCCTAGCTCGCAGCGGTCTAAACAGCCAGCGGCGTTGACGCGGGCGCTGGGTATTTTTGCGGCCTTCACTTTTTTCTTCATGTAATCACGCAAGTCTTCTGCGCCTTTTTCGGCGCAGCTGCCACGGCTATTGCCGGGTTCGCGGCGGTTAGTGCAGCAGAAGATGTGGTTTTCGAAGAACTGCGACATCTAGAGATTGTAGAAGTAATGGTACATGACGTTGCGTAGGAAGCCTAGCAGCAGGATCAGGATGATCGGGGAAATATCGATGGTGCCGAGATTGGGGGTGAATTTACGGATGTGGCGAAGCGCGGGGCCGACGAGGCGGTTGAGTGCGTAATTGATGCTCATCACGTGTTGCTGCTGGCGGTTAACCACGTTGACGGAAATCAACACTTTCAACAGCACATAGCCGATGACGCAGTAGGTGTAGAGTTCGATGAGTATGCCGAAAAGGTCGATAAAAGGATTGAGCATGGCCTGTAAATTGAATAAGTTAGGCGCATAGTATAGTTCGAAAATCGGATTGGGCAAATGGCAAAAGATAAAATCAGCATCAGCGCGTGGACGGTGATATTGAGCCATGTGTTGCTGTCGCGCGACGCGCGGTGGAAAACGCTGGTAGTGGTGGAGGATATTGCGTTTTACCGGAGTTGCCTAAACTACTGTGACAAGCGTTTCGGCGTGTGTCGAACGCTTGGGAAGTTGCCGGATTTTTGCCTGTTATGGCTTATTCAAAGACTCGTGGCGTATGGTGCGCCGCAGCATTTCGTGCTGCGAAAGCGGGCGATCAGGGCACAGGCGATGCAGTCGGTGGAGCAAGGGGCGGAGCAGATTGTCGTCATCGGGGCGGGGTTTGATATTTTGGCTTTTGCGACGGCGCAGGCGTTTTCACAAGTCAGGTGTTTTGAGCTGGATGTGCCTTCGATGTGCGAACACAAAGTGCAGGTGTTGAAGGATTGTTACGGCAAGCTGCCAGGGAATTTTTTTGCGGCGGGCGTGGATTTATCATTGGTGCCGATGCGCGATGCGCTGGCGGCGTTGCCGGGGTTTTCGCGTGAGAAAGCAACGCTGTTTATCGCCGAAGGGGTGGTGATGTATTTGACTGAAGAAAGCGTGAGCGCGATGTTTTCGGATGTGCACGCGGCGGCGGATTCGTCGGAAGTGTTGTTTACGGCCATCGCAAAACCGCCTAAGCCGAAGGAGAATATCTGGAGCCGGATACGCAGCTTGTTTCTGGGGTATAATAAGGAGGCGTTTTCATGGTGCATGGAAGCTGTGCAGATGGCCGGGTTTTTGCGAGAGCGGGGCTTTGGGGAGCAATACCATAATGGGTATGTGGAGCTGCAAAAAGACCTCAGGACGCAAAAAGAGTTGGACCAGCTTGAGCGGCAAAATGGTGAATATCTAGTTTACGCCGCCTCGGTGTAGCATTTTACCCCGATTTAAGTAAGTCACTGTTGTTATTTGTAGATTATTGACGAGCGGCATTTTGTGTATCAGATGCCGCAGGGGCTGTTTGTGCCATTAATGTCACAGGTTGTTTGGTGTTGAGTAAGGCGAAAAAAGGGTTAAAGTCAATAGATTATAACGGTTCCTTAACCTTACCTTGCTAATGGTGAGGCTATATATAACAGGGGAATTACGTTATGATTCGAGCACCATTTTTGCTCTACAGCACGATCTTGGGTTGCGCGACCGCGTTGCTCGCGACGCCGCTTTTTGCAGCAGAGGATTTGAACACGAAAGAGCTGCTTAGTTTGTCGCTGACGGAGCTTTCGAATGTTGAAGTGACATCGGTGTCGAAGAAGTCGGAGAAAGAAAGTGAAGCGGCTGCGGCGATTTTCGTGATCACGCAAAATGATATTCGTGAATCGGGCATGACCTCGATTCCGGAAGTGCTGCGCATGGTGCCGGGGCTGGATGTGGCGCAGACGGGCTCGCATGGCTGGGCAGTGAGCTCGCGCGGGTTTAACGATGAATTTGCCAACAAGCTGCTGGTGCTGATCGACGGGCGCACGGTGTATGACCCGTTGTTCTCGGGCGTGTATTGGGACGTGCAGGATACACCGATGCAGGATGTCGAACGCATCGAGGTGATTCGGGGGCCGGGGGCGACGCTTTGGGGCGCGAACGCGGTGAATGGCGTGATCAATATTATTACTAAGGCGGCGAGCGAGACGCAAGGCGAGTTCGTGTCGCAGACCATCGGCACGAATATCAATTCGGGCACGACGGTGCGTTATGGCGCGAAGGTAGACGATAACGCGTATGTGCGCGCGTATGCAAAATATGACGATATGGGCTCGTTTAAGCTGACCAATGGCGGCGACGCGCATGACCAGTGGAACAAAGGGCAGGCGGGCTTCCGCTCGGATTGGAAAAGCGGCGGCAACCAGACATTTACGTTCCAGGGCGATGTTTATAATTCCGGGCAGAACGATGTGCTGAAATTGCCGAGCCTTGCAACGGGTACGCAGATCAATACGGTTTCGGACCGCGAAGTAGCGACTGGCGGGAACCTGCTGGCGCGTTGGGACAACAAGGTGTCAAAGGATTCGGATTTCACCTTCCAGATGTATTACGACGATGCAAAGCGTTTCTTTGAAATATATTCGAACAATATCCAGACGTTCGATATGGAATTGCAGCATGCGTGGACGCCGACGGAAGGGCATGACGTGGTGTGGGGCGCTGGGTACAGGTTGGTGGCGCAGGATATCAATACGACGCCGTATTTACAGCTTAAATCGGACGCGTTCATGGATAGCCTGTTAAGCGCTTTCGTGCAGGATAAAATCACTATTGTTCCGAAGAAGTTTTATATCACGCTGGGGTCTAAGTTTGAATACAACACGTTTACGCAGTTCGAATATCAGCCGAGCGCGCGTTTTACGTGGCTGATGGATGAGAAAAATACGGTGTGGGGCGCGGTGTCGCGGGCGGTGCATACGCCTGATCGCGGGTCGCAGGATTTGACGCGGCTGGTCGGCGGGCCACTGGCGGCTTCGACATTTGCAGCGAAGATCGGCAATGAGAATACGACGTCGGAGGAGTTGATTGCGTACGAGCTGGGCTATCGCACGCAGCTGGCGAGGAATGTGTCGCTGGATGTGTCGAGCTTTTATAACGACTACCGCAAGCTGTTGCTCGGCGTGCCGGGGCCGACGCTGACGCCGACGATTCCAGGCTTGGGCGCAGTGACTTTGATAACGGTGTCGCCGGTGAACGTGGGTTCGGCGCATTCGTGGGGCGGAGAGGCTTCGATTAACTGGAAGCCGACGAATTATGCGGAGCTGGTGGCGGGTTATACGCTACTTGAGCTGAAGTTCGATCAGGCGGACCCGTATGGGTTCTCGTTTGCGAACAAGACGCCGGAACAGCAATTCAACATACGTTCTAACATTAAGCTGCCTTATGACGTGGAGTGGAATACGGCGCTGTATTATGTCGACGATTTGTCGGCGCTTAAAGTTGATAATTACTATCGCCTCGATACGCGTCTGGCGTGGAAACCGATTGATTCGCTGGAGCTTTCGCTGGTAGGGCAAAATCTGCTCGACCCGAGGCATCAGGAATTTATGGGGTTCCTATACCAGAACAATACGCAAGTGCCTCGCACCATCTATGGCAACATAACCTGGAAGTTTTAATTCGTGGCTAAAAGACTGCTGATATACGCTGTTGCTGCATGCGTGGCCTTTGCCACCGTCGGCTTGCCACAAGTATCGCGGGCGGACGACCATAAGGAATATCTGGTCAAGGCGGCGTTTATCTACAACTTCGTGAAGTTCGTGGAATGGCCGGGGGCCAAGGCGATCAGCCAGCAGCCGAGGATAGATATCTGCGTGCTGGGCGAAAGCCAGATGATCAACGCCAAGGAAGTGTTTAAGGCGGCTTCGACCGAGAAGCAGACGTTGTCGCTGGTGCAGGAAAATAACCCGAAAAATATCGCGGCGCATTGCCATATCGTGTTTATCAGCCAGTCAGAAAGCGGAAGGCTGGCGGAGGTGCTTACTACGCTGAAAGGCCAGCCGGTGTTGACGGTGAGCGATATCAACAATTTCGCCGAGGATGGCGGGATGATCGGGTTTGTGGCCAACGATAATAAGGTCAAGGTCGAGGTAAACACGCATTCGGTGACGACGGCGGGCTTGCGCGTGGACGCGCAGCTGCTGGAAATCGCTGTCAGGGTGATCGACCGATGATGCTGCAATTCAACATTTTCAAAAACCTGTCGATCAAGCTGAGGCTGATTATCATCATTATGGCGGTGAGCTTTGTATCGGTTTTGCTGACGGCGTTTACGATTTCAGTGATCGGGCGGTATTCGATTCAGGGGAATCTGGAGCAGGAGCTTGCGGTATCGGCATCTATCGTGGGCGACCGCAACACGGCGGCGTTGCTGTTTAATGACGATAAGCAGGCGCAGGCCAATTTAAGCGTTTTCAGCGTGAACCAGAACATCGTCCAGGCATGCCTTTATAACCAGATGGGAACTTTGTTTGCGCGGTATGCGGGCAAGCGGTTTGAGAACGAGAAATGCCCGCTGGATTTGTCAGAGCGTTCGAACGTCACCGATAGCCGGATTGAGCTGATGATGCCGATTGTAAAAATGGGCGATAAGATCGGATATATTTACATCGAATCGACGCTGGAACAGATTGCGGCGTATATCAAGAAGCAGATTTTAATTGCATGCACGGTGGCGGCGACGGCGCTACTGGTGTCGTATCTGCTTGCTATTAACATGCAGAAGACGATTTCCAAACCGATTTTGAGCCTTGCCGATACGGCGCGGCAGGTGTCGATTCGTAAGGATTTCGGGATTCGCGCGCCGCTGGTGGGCGATAAGGAAAAGGAATTCAATAACGAGCTGGTGACGTTGACTAGTTCGTTCAACGACATGTTAGCCGAGATCGGTGCGCGCGACCATCAGCTTAAACAGAAGAACACTGAGCTGGAACGCGCGAGGGACATTGCAGAAGGCGCGAACAGGGCGAAATCGCAGTTCTTGGCAAATATTTCGCACGAATTGCGCACGCCGCTGAATGCGATAATCGGGTTTTCTTCTATACTGATGAACCAGTTGTTCGGCTCGCTGGGGGACCAGAAATATCTTGAATATTCTAAGGATATCAATGAGTCGGGCACGCATCTGCTGGATATTATCAATGACATTCTAGATCTGTCGAAAGCGGAAGCGGGCAAGCTGACGCTGCATTATGAAGAGGTGCATATTGGCAAGGCGATTGGCAAATGTATTACGATACTTTCCGAGCGTGCGGATAAGGGCAAGGTGTCGATTATCACCAACATTCCGAAGATGCTGCCGCTGCTGGTGGTGGACCGGTTGCGGTTTGTGCAGATTATGCTGAATATTATTTCCAATGCGGTCAAGTTCACGGAAGAAAAAGGCAGGGTGCATATCAGTGTCGCCACGCGCACGGTGGATGATGAGGTGACGCATTTCGTGGTGACGGTGGAAGATACCGGCATCGGCATGGCCAAGGACGATATCGAGAAAGCATTCCAGAGCTTCGGGCAGATCGACAGCGGGCTGAACCGCAAATATGAAGGCACGGGGCTTGGGCTGCCGCTGACCAAGAAGCTGATGGATCTGCATTACGGGGATATCCAGATCGAAAGCGAGATGGGCAAGGGCACCGTGGTGACGCTGGTGTTTCCGGCTTTACCGCCACTAGGCGTTGAATATGAGCCACCCACTGAGCGTGGAGCGTAAATCCCCTGAAAGGACAGAAATTTCCTTGAGGTTAAACAGTTTATTAACTATTGCGGCCTAAAGTTGGGGTGTAATGAAATAATAGCAAGAGGCTCTCTTGAAACAGATTTATACAGATTCGATTTTGATGATTGAACGCCTTCACAGGCGCTTCCTCGACGTAATCAAAACCGAGCTAGATCGTCTGAAAATTGACGACATCAACAACGTCCAGACGCTTATCCTTTATAATATCAGCGCCGAACAGCTGACCATCGGTGAGTTGACCAACCGCGGGTATTACCTCGGTTCAAACGTGTCGTATAACGTCAAGAAGCTGGTGGAAAATACCTATCTGATGCAGGAACGCGCACCGCATGACAAACGCTCGACGCGCATTAAACTGTCCGAAAAGGGTTTGGACCTGTGCAAGAAAATTGATGAGTTGTATCAGCGCAATGTTGATAGCATCTCAAAGGAAATGTCGGCTGCGTCCTTGACTGAGCTTAATAACACGCTATCCCAGCTCGAACGTTTCTGGACGGACTACATCAATAACATTTATAAAATCAAATAACTCTCAGTTTTAAGGAATCCCCGTGGGAATAGTTGGCCTTTTCGTTATGCAAATAATTGCAGCAATCGCTGTAGCGACTTACCGCGCTCGGAAACAAGGTTCGGGTCAGCCTGCAAAAACTGGCTCGCGTCGGTCTTTGCGTGCTCCAGTAATTGATGGTGCTCCAGTAAATCCATAAAGATGAATTTGGGCAGGCCGCTTTGGCGGTGCCCAAGCAAATCCCCCCCTCCGCGTATCTGCAAATCCGCTTCGGCGATGTGAAAGCCGTCTTCGCTTTCGCGCAGAGTTTTGAGGCGTGCCTGCGAGATTTCGCTGGCGCGGTCGCTCGCTAGTAGGACGCAGAAGGACGGTTTGCTGCCACGGCCGACGCGGCCGCGCAATTGGTGGAGCTGGGAGAGGCCGAAGCGCTCGGCTTGTTCAATCACGATAATGGTAGCGTCGCGCACGTCTACGCCTACTTCGACGACGGTGGTGGCGACGAGCAGGCGGGTTTCACCGCTGGCGAAGCGGCGCATTTCGATGTCGCGCTGGTCGTTTTTCATACGGCCGTGGACGAGGCCGACGATGGGGCCGAAGCGTTCCTTGAATTCGATGAAGCGGGTTTCGGCGGCGGCGATGTCGGATTCTGGGGTGATTTCGAGTTCGCCCTCGATAATTTTTTCTTCGATGAGCGGGCAGATCCAATAGATTTTTTCGCCCTTTTCGAGCACGTCTTTCATGCGCTCCATGATGTCGTTATAGCGCGACAACGGGATGACGCGGGTGGTGATGGGCAGGCGCTCGGCGGGTTTTTCCTTGAGGGTGGAGGCGTCCATATCGCCGTAGAGTGTCATGGTGAGCGAGCGGGGGATGGGGGTGGCGGTCATGTGCAGCAGGTGGGGCGTGTTGCCTTTGTTAGTGAGAGCCATGCGCTGGGCGACGCCAAAGCGGTGTTGCTCGTCAATGACGACAAAGGCAAGCTGTTTGAATTGCACATGTTCCTGGAACAGGGCGTGGGTGCCGATAAGAATGGTGGTGGCACCGGTTGCGATGCCGTCGAGCACGGCTTCGCGGGCTTTGCCTTTAATGCTGCCGGTAAGCAAAGCTACATTGACGCCAAACGGCGCCGTGAGTTTGCGGATGGTTTCGTAGTGCTGCTGGGCGATGATTTCGGTGGGGATCATGAGGGCGGATTGCAGACCTTGCTCGGCGACGCGTAGCATTGCCAATAGCGCGATAATAGTTTTGCCGCTGCCGACGTCGCCTTGCAACAGACGGCCCATGCGCTTGCCGGATTGCATGTCAGTATGGATTTCGGCGAGGACTTCGTACTGGCCGCCCGTGAGTTTGAATGGAAGCGTTTCGATCAATTGTTGCGTGAGCTTGCCGGTGCCTTTGATGATCTCGCCGGTTTGCTGGTGTTTATTGCGACGCAGCATGGCGAGGTGGAGTTGGTTGGCGAGCATTTCGTCATATGCCAAACGGCTGCGGGCAGGGGAAAGCGGGGAGAGTTCGTCTTCGCATTGAGGGTGATGGGCGGTTTGCAGCGCCGTTTTCCAGTCTGGCCATTTATTGTGCTGTATCCATTCAGTGGCGATCCATTCGGGTAGGGCAGGGAGTTTTTCGATGGCCGTGTCGACGTATTTGCCGATGCGCTTGGAGCTGAGGCCGATGGTAAGCGGGTAAACGGCTTCGGGTTTTTTGACGTCTTCATATTTATCGACGGTGGCGATGATGTCGGGATGCGTCATCTGGAGGTGGTGGTCGAAATGCTCTAAGCGCCCGCTGATAACGCGCTCGCCGCCGATGGGCAGGTTTTGTTTGATGTATTCGCCCGAGGCGTTGAAGAAGACAAGGGTGATGTGGCCGGTGTCGTTGGAGCAGCTCACCTTATAAGGGCGTTTGCCGCGATAGCCAGTGGGGGCGTGGTGGGCGTCGATGCGCACTATGAAGGTGCCGACGACGCCGTCCGGGGCTTCCAGCAGTGGGCAGGTGAACTCGCGGTTGACGATATTGATGGGAACATGGAACAATAGGTCGCGGATGATAGGCAGGCCGCCGCCGGACTGCGCCGTGGCGGCCGGAAGCAGGCGCACGAGTGCCTGCGCGGTGGCGTCGCCTAGCCCCTTAATCCGCGTAACCGGCGAAAATAGGTAGAAAAGCGACTCATCGCGCATCGGCGGGCTATCGGTTTGGTGATCGATATTGACCATATAGGATAATCGCTATAGTTTCCCCTCAAACCATATGCATAACAGCTTCTTCTGGCTATGAAAATCGTCTTACTCGATAACTACGACAGCTTTACCTATAACCTCCTGCATTATATTGGCGAATTGGGGGCTGAGGTTGGCGTGTACCGCAACGACAAGATTTCGGTAGATGAACTCGCCGCAATGCAGCCGGACGGCATCGTTATTTCGCCGGGGCCGGGAACGCCGCAGCAATCGGGCATTTGCCTCGATGCGATCAAACAGCTTTCAGGGAAAATTCCGATTTTCGGTGTGTGCCTCGGTCAGCAGGCGATTGGCGAGGCATTTGGCGGCAATGTGGTGCGTGCGCCGATGCCGATGCATGGCAAGGTCAGCGAGATCTATCATGAGGGGCGCACGGTATTCAAAGGGCTGCCCATTCCGTTTAAGGCGACGCGTTATCATTCGCTGATCGTGGATCGTGGCTCGCTGCCGGATTCGCTGGAAATTACCGCGATTACGGCGGATGACGGGCTGATCATGGGCCTGTCGCACAAGGAGCATAATACGCACGGCGTGCAGTTCCACCCGGAGAGTATCGCTTCCGAGTATGGGCACGAGATTATCCGAAACTTTCTCAATACGCTGTAAGCATGTCTGACCACATCATGCATCACATTCTTGCGTTGCTCGCTGACGGTAAGGATTTGCCGCATGATACGGCGGTGCGTGGGTTTCAGATAATTATGAATGGCGGCGCGACGCCAGCACAAATGGGCGCATTCCTGATGGGGCTGCGCACCAAAGGTGAAACGGTGGATGAAATCGCCGCCGGTGTGGTGGCCATGCTGGCGAAGGCGAAGCAGTTTAAGGCTCCGGCGGGGGCTATCGATACCTGTGGCACCGGCGGGGACGCGAAAGGCACGTATAATATTTCGACGGCGGTGGCGTTTGTGCTCGCGGCGTGCGGCGTGCCGGTGGCTAAGCATGGAAACCGTTCGGTGTCGTCGCTTTCCGGCTCGGCAGATGTGCTGGCGATGCTGGGTGTGAAGGTGGATGCGGAGCTGGAAATAGTGGAGCGTTGCCTCAAAGAATGCGGGATTTGTTTTATCATGGCGCCGAAGTTTCATCCGGCGATCCGCCATGTGGCACCGGTACGGCAGGAGCTGGGGTTACGCACGATTTTTAATTTGCTTGGGCCGCTTTCGAATCCTTCTTCGCCAGATTATCAGTTGATGGGGGTGTATTCGGATGCGCTGGTGGAGCCGTTGGCGCATGTGTTGAAACAGGTGGGCACGAAGGCGGCGTGGGTGGTGCATGGGCATGACGGGCTGGATGAGTTGTCGATCTCGGGGCCGTCGATGGTGGCGCAGCTTTGGGATGGGGATGTGAGCCTGTTTGAAGTATCGCCGGAAGATGCGGGGTTGAAGCGCCGGGCGCTGGATGAGATTCGCGGCGGTGATGCGCTGCATAATTCTAAGGCGATGACGGAGGCCTTGTCGGGCATGGAATGCGCTTACCGCGATGCGGTGCTTTATAACGCGGCGGCGGGTTTGCTGATTGCGGGCAAGGTGGCGAATCTGGTGGACGGGGTGGCGATGGCTAAGGAAGCGATTGATTCCGGGCGCGCTTACACTGTGGTGAAGAAACTGGCGGAAGTGAGTTATCAGCGGCCATGAGCGATGTGTTAGCAGAGATTTGCGATGTGAAACGCGAGTACATTAAGGAACGCAAAGCGGCGATGCCGGAGCGGTTCCTGATGCAGGTGTTGCAGCATGGCGATGCGCCGCGCGGGTTTAAGCGCGCACTGGAAGCAAAAATTGCGAGCGGCGGGTTTGGGTTGATTGCGGAAGTGAAAAAGGCGTCGCCGAGCAAGGGCGTGATTCGCGCAGATTTCGATCCGGTGGTGCTGGCGAAGGCGTATCAGGAGGGCGGCGCGGCGTGCCTTTCTGTATTGACGGATATGCCGTATTTCCAAGGGCACGACAGCTACCTGATGGCGGCGAGACAGGCAGTGACGCTGCCGGTGCTGCGCAAGGATTTCATGTTGGATATGTATCAGGTGCTGGAAGCGCGCGCGCTGGGGGCGGATTGTATTTTGTTGATAATGGCGGCGCTGAGTGACGAGCAGGCGACGGAGCTGGAAGCCGGGGCATTTGAGTTAGGCATGGATGTGCTGGTGGAAGTGCATGACGAGGAAGAGCTGGAACGCGCGCTAAAAGTGCTGAAATCGACGCTGATCGGGGTGAACAACCGAAGCCTTAAAACGCTGAAAGTGGACCTAGCGACCTCGGAGCGATTGTCGGAATTGATGCCGGAGGGGGTCTTAAGCGTCTGTGAGAGCGGGATTGGGGCGCATTCGGACCTGCTGCGCATGCAAAAATGTGGGATTTCGTGCTTCCTTGTCGGCGAGTCGCTGATGCGCGAAACGGATGTTAAGGCGGCTACTAAGCGATTGCTTGGGGCTGAAAAATAAGCCGTTTGCGGGTTTTTGCATTTTGCCCTTGTTTTTTTGAGATTTTTTGGTACGTTTCCGCCTCCTTGGACATGCGCCAAGGTCCTTGTGCACCCGTAGCTCAGCTGGATAGAGCATCAGACTACGAATCTGAGGGTCGGGCGTTCGAATCGCTCCGGGTGCACCACTTCTTCTAAAGTCATTATCATGGCCCAGAATCCTGAAAGATACGAAGTATTAGACGGGATGCGCGGGATCGCCGCGATTGCGGTGATGATCGGGCATTACACGATGGGGTATAATTTTCATCTGTTCGACCGCTCGGGGCTGGCGGTGGATTTGTTTTTCATTCTCAGCGGTTTTGTTATTTGTCATTCGTACAGCGAGAAGCTGACGAGCGGGCGCATTTCATTTTCGCAGTTTGTGAAGCGCCGGGTGATTCGTTTGTATCCGATGTTTTTTATGGGGCTTGCGATTGGTGCGGGCGGAATGGTGATGCTCGCGCAGGCGGGAAAGATGGATTATTCCATTTCCGAAATTGTCATCAGCAGCGCGTATAATATTTTGTTCCTGCCGTATTTTAATTATGTCGGTGGCGGGCCGATTTTTCCGGCGAACGGGCCGTCGTGGAGCTTGTTTTTTGAGCTGATGGTGAATTTGTTCTGCCTTGTGCTGTTTAAGCTTAACAATCGCAATTTATTGCGGATTATTACGATTGCGTTCGGCATGTATATTTTTGATGCGGCGTTTTTTGCTTATCGCAGCGGCGAGGCGGGGTTGCTCGGCGGCGGGGCGGAGACGCGTAGTATTATTGGCGGCGTCATCCGCGTGACGTATGGGTTTACGCTTGGAATTTTGCTATATCGCTTTGCTCAGGATGGGCGCGGGATG
This sequence comes from Alphaproteobacteria bacterium, assembly GCA_025362975.1. Taxonomy (GTDB): domain Bacteria; phylum Pseudomonadota; class Alphaproteobacteria; order Rickettsiales; family SXRF01; genus JANYBV01. The sequence goes on from JANYES010000003.1 coordinate 140,790, forward strand.
GCGAAGGTGAAGCGCATTGATGCGTTCCTTGGCGACAGGCCGATGGTGATGTATGCGATCCTGGTGCTGGCGTTCTTGTTCCCGACGAAAATCTGGGGGATTTATAACCTGTTCTTTATGGCGCTGATGGCGCCGTTTCTGGTGCTGGTGGGGTCGAAGACGAAGTGCCATAGCGCGGCCAGCGTGAATGTGGCGCGGGTGCTGGGGTGGTTGTCGTATCCGATTTACTGCCTGCATGTGCCGGTGATTATCGTGACCGAAATGCTATGCCAGAGGCTCCATTACAGCGACTTGCTGATGCGCGTGGCGGCGATCGGGTTAACGTTGGTATTGTCAGTGGTGCTGACCAAATTTGTGGAAGAACCGGTGCGCCGCCAGCTTTCTAAATTCGCCTGAAATCCAGGTAAAACATACGCTTTACGCCGAATTCACTGGTGCTGTATCCATTGCATTTAGCCCCTTCCGGGGCGTGGGGTGTGGATATAATTTTCTATTAGAACGCGCAGATTATTAGAAAATATCCACTGACAGAAAGGGCATTTATGCCAACATCACAGCAATTTCCACCGATCGATAGTTACGATATTACGGCCCTGATTTCCTCGGGCACCAATAGCAGTCAGGCCATCGACCTTGCGGGCAACGCGCTTTGCGGATTGTTCATGCCAGCGGCTTTTACCGGGGCTATTATTAAAATTACCGCAGCGACCTCGAGCGCTGGCACCTATGCCATTGTGCAAAAAGATGAAGTCGGCGGCGGCGATTACGCCATTACGGCGACCGTCGGGAAATTTATTCCTATCAGCAATCTTGGTCTGTTGGCGGGGGTGCGCTTTATTACGCTGGTGAGCAGCTCTAATGAAGCGGCGGACCGCCCGATCACGCTTGCGGTGAGGCCGGTATGAGCCGGTTATTGACGCTATTTAAAGGCAAAACGGCCGCAAGCGGTGGCGGCGGCGGTTCGACCACGGGTTTCAATTTTTCAATTTCCGGTAATTCCGGATTAGCGGCAGGAGCAATGTAATGACTTGGACACAAACGACTGTAACGATTAAGGACGCTTCCGGAACGAACCAGCCGGTGATCGCGTATACCGACGGCACGAATTTCTCATTCGCGCATCCGCTGCTGGATAACACCGGCGCGATTGTCTCACCGGCAACGCAGGGGACGCTGGCATCCGTGCTTAGCGCCTTGCAGACGGCGATTCCGGCGGGCAGCAACGTCATCGGCAAATTCGGCATCGACCAGACCGCGCCGGGGGTGACTAACCTTGTGCAGCTTCCGGTGCCATATATTGTTGCGGGTAATACTATGACACGTTCAACGAATACGACCGCTTACGGTGCGGGCCAACTGGTCAACGCCGCAACAGTCGTTTATCCGACGATTGCGGCGGCGCGCGGCAACGATGTCGCGGGCACGATTTTGCGACTGCGCCTGAAGAAATCCGGCTCGACGCTGACCAACGGTATTTTCCGTGTACACCTGTACAATGCACAGCCGACGGCGACCAACGCCGATGGCGGCGCATGGCTGACTACCACATCGGGTTATACCGGTTCGTTCGACGTGACGATGACGCAGGCGTTTTCGGATAGCGCGATGGGTATTGGCATACCGACGGCTGGCGCGGGCGTAGCGTTCGCACCGGCGACGGGCACTCAGAACCTGTATTACCTGATCGAAAGCCGCGCGGCATATACGCCGATTTTGGCTGAAGTCTTTACCCCCTATGTGGAGGTACAGTAGTTATGCCAACCGTCACCGCGCCTGCCTGGGTTCTGCCCAACGCCAAAATCGATCTCGATTTTAAACGCAAGCGTTACTGGGGCGGTTGCGTGTATGAGGGATCGCAGCTTAGCGCTTCGAAAGCGGCACAAAGCCTCGTAATCAGTGGTGGCCCCGGGATTACCGATTATGCGCCGGACGAAAACGGCATTTTGCAGGTGTTCCCGGCATATGTGCCGCGCATCACGATAGGGCGTGGCCTGTGGATGCACCAGAACCGCACCAATGGCTGCCTGTGGTGCCGCGACCTGACCAATGCGGCATGGGTGAAGACGAACGTTACGGCCACGAAGAATCAGGCAGGCGCAGAGCTTGCCGCGAATTCGGCGACGTCGCTGACGGCAACTGCGGCTAACGCGACCTGTTTGCAAACAGTGACGGCGACGGTCAACACACGCGTGTTTTCAGCCTACGTCAAACGCCTCAGCGGCAGCGGCACGATTGAGATGACGCAGGATAACGGTGTGACATGGACGGCGGTCACCTCGCAGATCAATTCGGCGGGCTACAAGCTGATTTACATTCCAAGCGCTTCGGTGACGAATCCGGTGATGGGGTTTCGCATCGTCACGAGCGGCGACAGTATCGCGGTGGATTTTTGCCAGAACGAAGTCGGCGCATACCCGACGACACCATTGCCGACAACCACTGCGACACTTGCGCGCGGTGCCGTGGATGAACCGACCTTCAACACTACATCCACGGCGTACAACGACGGGCAGCGAATCCTGAAGGATATCTTCGTATCCGGCGGGCCGTGGAGTTTTTATGGGGAATATTCGGGCAATCCGGAAGTGGGCAACGGATGGTTCGTTGCGTCCGACGGGCCGCCGACGATTTCCGGGGGATGCAATGGCGGCACGTTTGCATTCATGGGGTCGACCACGTCCAACACCGGCGTGCAGGGGCTTGGCAATGTGAACAAGGTATCGGGAAGGGTGGACGGATTCGGCTCGACCGGCTGCATCAACGGCGGTGCGGTTGCAACCTATAATACAGCTACAACTGGCAAGCCTTACCCGCCGTCCACAGTCATCACCCATTGCGGGCTGGGGAACAACGGATCGGGCACGGGGTCGGGTCCGCTCAATGGTTATATCGGGCGCATCACCCTTTGGGACTGCGAGATTACGGATGGACAGATTATTGAATTTACTCGATAAAAATTCAAATTTACCAAGGCTTTATCCGGTAAATGGGCGCGTGTTCCCCGGATATCGATGACTATTCGTTAATAGCTTATTTTGCTTTACTTTTCTGGGGAATAGTGTAATTACATCCTCGAGTTTAGTAATTTCTCTTCTACGATAAATGACAGTTGCCGCACGGCTAATCCCAGAAACGGATCATTGGCACGGCGGATGCGAAAGCATGATTCCTAAGAATATCCGCTCTGGTGTTTCTTACATTCCCCTGACGTTTGATAAAAAGAGGCAAGGTAGTTAAAGCCTTTAATTCGAACTCAGCCGCGCAAGGCATTTCGCAGGGCGCGGTTTTGTAAAACGCCAAATTGATAAAAGGATATTCTATGGCTAATGGTATTGTTAAGTGGTTCAACCCGATGAAGGGTTTTGGTTTCATTCAGCCTGAACAGGGCGGTGCGGACGTTTTCGTTCACATCAGCGCTCTCGAGCGTGCTGGTCTCACGACCCTCGCCGAAGGCCAGAAAATCAGCTACGAACTTGCTACTGAAAAGGGCAAGACCTCGGCTGTTAATCTGAAGACCGCTGCTTAATTAGCTACGATCTTAAAAAACCCGGCTGGCATTTAGTTGCCGCCGGGTTTTTTGTTGCCTTTTTTCCGGGCAGGCCTTTAGATGCCGCAACGGATTTTTTGTGGGATGTAACTGATGCTGTATAACCGGTTGGTCTGGTGGTATCTGGCGGCGCCGGTCATGATTTTCCTGCTGCGCTGGGTTGCGCCGTGGATAGGGTTTCCGCTATTTTGCGGGCTGGTTTTCGCCGTGGATTATGCAAGCATGCAATCCGAATCGCCGGACGACCCTGCGAAAAAATTTCCGTGGCATTTGCTGTGGCTCACGCTTGGCGTAGCATTTGTGGTGTGCCACGGCGCTTATGCGGTGAATTATTTCGATTGGTGGAAGCACCGCGGTGTGTATCTCGACCTTGCGCGCTGCGAGTGGCCGATTCAATACGATTTCAACGGCTATGTTTTTCTCTTTTCCTATTACTTCATGTATTACCTGCTTGCCGGGACCATTGCGCCGTTCTTTGATCCGCAAATCTGGCAGCATGTTGCGGAGGCGACCGGGCTGCTTGGGTATGGGCTAGTCATCTGGGGTTATTTTTCGCGCAGCAGGACGCTGCCGGAATGGGTGGCGCTGCTGGCGCTGTTCATCGCTTACGGCGCGTGGGACGCGGTCGGTGTGCTGGTGCGCGATGGGCAGATGCTGCCGTGGATCACGCATTTTGTTAATTGGAACGGCACGGAAGCGACCAGCAACGTTGCGATGTTTTACTGGGTGCCGCAGCACGTGGTGCCAGCGTGGCTGGGGGCGCGGATGATGTTTAACAGGGGATTGACGCTGGAACAGAGGTTGCGGTTTTCGCCTTTGCTGGCAGCGCTGGTCGGCTACTGGTCGCCGCTGGTAGCGTGCGGACTGGTGCCGTTTATGATTGCGGACTGGGTGTCGGGCAATACGTTCAGGGCGTTGTGGCGGAATAAGAAAATCTGCCTGTTCAGCGTTGCGCTCATGGTTCCGTTCGCAGTGTATATTGCGCGCGATTCTTCCGCGATGATGTATGGCTGGGCATGGAATAATCGGGATTATTTCGTACAGTATTATGGATATTTCCTGCTGTTCAACATGGTCCCGATGGTGGGCTTGATGGTATTGATGGGGGGATGGGGGATTAGCCAGCGTTTCCTGCTGGTCGCGATTGGACTGGCGCTGGTGTCGCCGCTTTATCATTTTGGAATTTATAATGATCTGACGATGCGCTTGCCTATGGTGTCTTATTATTTCATGCTGGTGGCGACGGGCGATGGCGCGATTGCATTGCTGCGCGACAAAGCGGCGTTGCAGCGCAAATGCAGGCTTTGGTTGGCGGCGGGAGCGCTTTGCATTTCGTCCATCGGGCCGCTTTACGATGCGATTCCTGCGAACAGAGCGGTCATGGTCGGGGCATTGTCCATGCCGCTGGATGTGGCGTTGCAGCGAGTGATTCGGCCGGGCGATTTAAGGTCGCAGTATGTATCGGAAATAACTCCGGCGAAGGAAGCGGTGCTGCGGCCCTTGAAAACCTGTCCGTTTATGTAAGCGAAGAGGCGATGGCTTCTGCTTTTTTGAGCGCGCCGCCAATGGCCTGATGCATATCGTAATACAGATATTCGGCGAGGCGGCCGCCGAAGAAATAATTGCTGTAATCGTTGCCGCTTAAAAACTCCTGATACTTGCGGAGTTTTTCGAGGTTTTCTGTGTCACGCACCGGGTACATCGGCTCGGATTCCTTGCTGTGCGCGCCGGAATATTCTTCGCTGATCCAAGTTATAGGCCCGGCGGTGAATTCGAAATGTTTGTGTTCGAGGATACGGGTGTAAGGGATGTCCTTCGACGTGTAATTGATAACGGAAGTGCCTTGGAAATCGGGGATTTCGAGGCGGCGGTGCTTGAAGTGCACGCTGCGGTAGAGCAGCTGGCCGAAGCGGCGCTCTGCGAACTCATCAATGGGGCCGGTGTAGAGGATTCTTTTCGCGGAAGCGTCGAATTCGGCGCGTTGCGCAAGGTAGTCAACGCCGGTGCGCACTTCGCTTTTGCTGAGCAGTTTTTCGATGATCGGCGTGTATCCGCCGATGGGGATGCCTTGATGGGTGTCATCGAAATAACTATCGTTGTAAGTGAGGCGCACGGGGATGCGTTTGATGATCGAAGACGGCAACAAATCCGGCGCGCGCCCCCATTGTTTTTCGGTGTAGCATTTGATGAAGGTTTCGTAGAGGTCATGGCCGATTTGCGACAGCGCGTAGCCTTCCAGCGTATCGGGCGCGTTTTTCACCCGGACTTCTTCAAGTTTGCGCGCGGCTTCCTCCGGCGTTTTGACGCCCCATAGTTGGTAGAATGTTTCCATGTTGAACGGGAAGGAATAGCGTTTGCCGTTGTAATCCACTTTTACCCGGTGGTGGTAGTGGTTGAAGGTGGCGAATTGGTTGATCCAGTCCCAGACGCGCTGGTTGGAGGTGTGGAAAATATGCGCGCCGTACAGGTGCAGGTTGATACCGTCGCGGTTTTCGGTGTAGCAGTTGCCGCCGATATGCGGGCGTTTTTCGAGGACGAGACAACGATAGCCTTTTTGCGAAAGCTCATGGGCGCAGGTCGCTCCATAGAGCCCGGCGCCGACGATCAGGACATCCCATTCTTTTTCCATCAGGCATTTACAGCGCATGGGAAGGGGAGAATCAAGCTAAATCATGCGCGCGCGCAAGCGCTTTAGCGCATCATCAGGCCGCTGAGGACATTGTTCAGGTAAGTGGTGACTGAATTGCCCATCGAGACGATACTGCCGATAATGCCTATCGTAATCAGCGTTAATATGAATCCGTACTCGATCGAGGACGTGCCGGATTCATCGCGCAGGAAGGTGAGAAACTTTTGCATAGGCCTAAGATATAAATACCCGCTCCCATGACAGGAGCGGGTATTTATGAAACATGCATCTACGCTTGTCGAGAGGGAGCTGGTACTAGCGTGCCAGACTGGTTTTTACCGTGGTGAATAAGGTGGACAACTGCGTACCAAGGGCAGTCATGGCACCGATCGCGGCTACTGAGATCAGAGCGGCAATCAGGCCGTATTCGATTGCGGTTGCGCCTTCTTCGTCTTTGATAAAGCGGATTGCGGTTTTCATATGGATAATCCTTTTGTTTGTTTCCATTGTCGCTGAATCATTCAGCTAACTTAAGACTATCAAATAAGGAATGATTAGGCAATAAAAATGTCGTTAAGAAACAATGATTTAAAGATAAAATGTATCGCGCATTTGATCTAAATTTTGGCGCAAAATCTTATCTCGCTGAAACACATGGCATAAAAGATGCTCATAGCGTGCTACTAACGCAACGAGGAATTAGCTTTGCTGTTTCTTCTGCGTAAAATATGGCTATATTTGTTTGAGAATATGACGCTCGGGGGTTGGTGCATGGGGATTGGCTATATAAAGAATGGGGCGGCGGCGTGTGCTGTACTCCTATATAGTATGTCCGTTTTTGCCCAGGGGGTGGATCTGGCCCCGCTGCTTTCCGAACAGAGCGTAATGCCCCCCATGCCGCCCAATATCGAAGCGCCGACAACATCAAGGCGCGTGAGGGACTGGCCGCCGACACGGCCTAAGCTTAGCGCGCCTGATAATGAACCGCTGCCAGCCTTGCAAGAAGAGGTGACCCCGCCCGCGATTGTGCAGGCCGAAGCCGAGCCGCCCGTGCCTCTGACGATTGCGCAGCAATGTTCCAAGGAAAGCACCGTGGATGCGGGCGAGCTGTATAAGCTCGGCTGGCGTTATTATAACGGCGCAGTGGTGGCCAAGGACGATGTGCAGGCGTTGGGGTGCTGGGAAGCGGCGGGGGAAAAGGGGAATTCGGATGCGCAGTACATTGCGGGTGTGGCGTATGATAATGCCATCGGTGCGGAGAAGAATCCGGAAACGGCGGTGAAATGGTGGTTGCTGGCGGCGCAGCAGGGCAATGCGAAAGCGCAGTATAATCTGGCGATGGCGTATAGTAATGGCGCGGGCGTTGATAAGAACGATGCGGCGGCGTTCGAGTGGTATATGAAAGCGGCGGAGCTGGAGGTGGTGGCGGCGCAGTATAATGTGGGGGCGAGTTACCAGAGCGGCATTGGGACCACGAAGAACGAAACGGAGGCGGTGCATTGGTGGCGCAAGGCTGCCGACGCGGGCAACATGCAGGCGCAATATCATTTAGGCATGGCGTATGACAATGCGTCGGGCGGGCTTTCGCACGACCCGGCGATGGCGGTGCAGTGGTATCGCAAAGCCGCCGATCAGAGCTATCCGCCAGCGCAGTATAACCTCGCGGCGTCGTTCCAGCAGGGAAGCGGCGTTGAGAAGGATGCGGCCGAGGCGGTGCGGTGGTATCGAAAGGCGGCGGAGCAGTGGTATATGAAGGCGCAGTACAATCTGGCGACGGCTTATAGCACCGGCGACGGAGTCGATCTTGATAACCGGCAGGCGGTGGTGTGGTATCGCAAGGCGGCGTCGCAGGGGATGCCGAAGGCGCAGTATTACCTCGCGCAGGCATATCAGCACGGCATCGGCGTGAAGGTAGATAAGGTGAAGGCGTCGCGCTGGTATCGGAAAGCCGCCGAGCAGGACGACGGCGACGCGCGCTTCGCGCTGGCGATGTGCTACCATGCCGGGTTCGGCATCGAGAAGGATGATGTGCTGGCCTATGCGTGGCTGAACCTTGCGGTGGAAAGCGGCAATTCCAAAGCCGCCGAGATGCGCAACAAACTGGAAACCACGATGAAGCGCCGCGACGTGATCGAAGCGCAACGCCTTTCGCACGATAAGGCGCCAAGGCGCTGGCTGTTTTAGTGCGGATTGAATCCGGGCTGCCACCGCATTTTTTTAAGAATTACTGGTTGCTGATGACGCTGACGTTGTTGCAGGTGGCGTTCTGGTGCGTGACGCATGACATCCGCCCGACGTTGGAGATTACGCCGGATGCGGTGAGTGACAACGAGGCGGATGTGGTGGCGATGGGCGACAGGAAGTTTTATTTTCGCTGGCATTTGTTCAACCTGCAAAACGCGGGCCTGACCTATGGGCGCGCCACGGAGCTGCGCGAATACGATTATGAAAAACTGTATTATTGGTTCCGGCTGCTGGACCGTTTCGATAATGAATCGAATTTCCTGCCTTCGCTGGCGAGTTATTATTTCGGGCGGACAGGTGATGAGGCGAAGCAACGGTTTATCGCCAGATACCTCGCGGAATACACGAAATACCGGCTGGAGTCGAAATGGTTCTGGCAGGTGGAGGCGGTGCACGTGGCCGATCACAAGCTCAACGACCGCAATTTGTCGCTGGCGCTGGCTCTGCCGCTGCTGGATTTGCATGAGGCGCCGGTGATTGTGCGGGAGTTGCCGGCGTTTGTGTATGAGCGGCGCGGCGAGATGGATAAGGCCTTAGCGGTGATGGATGAGATTCGTAACGATACGGTGCTTCCGCAGGGCGAGCTGAACTTCATCGGCGAATTTATCGAAACCCGGTTAAAGAAGCGCGACGGCAAGACGCTGTTCTTTGATAACAGGGCGAAATAATTTACGCTGACATTTTGGAAAAAGTAGTTATCCTGCGAGCAACTTAAGGGGGAGTTGCCAATGCGCAATATTTTAACGTTGCTGCTTTTTATCACGAGCACGATCAATGTAGGGCTTTTTTTGTTCTGGCTGTCGCTGGTGCATGTCGAGATGGCGGGCAAGGACCAGGCTAAATATATTTATGACAGCACGGCGACCAATGTGATGATCTTGCAAGTGGTGTTTGCGCTGGTGCTGATCTCGACTTCAGTGATTGCGGTGTTCTGGTATCATTCGGTCAAGGATGCGGCAATGGTTAACGTTTCTAAAGCCGTGGATCTCTATTTAAGAGAGAATGGCCCGCAACTTGTGCGCCAGCAGATGCGGGATGCCACCCGGGCCGAATAGGTCTTTTTTAGGTATTTCAATAGATTGACGGAAAATCCGGAAATTGGGCGCGTTAGCGCCTTTCCGTAACAAATCTTTCACATGATGCCGTTGGCGTTAATCATTTAAATTCTATAAAATATACAGATAGATTATCGTTTTACATGGGAATGTTATGGCAAAGGAAAAGCCTGATAATAAATTCGCGAGCCTTCGCTCCGAGCTGCAAGGCCTCGGTTTAGGTAAAGGCGTTGAAACCGCGAACCTGAACGCGCCGAAAGAAGCGACAGACAGCACTCTCATGCAGGGATTCAACGACGATGCGAAGTTTCTTGAGCAACTGAAACAGGACCTTAGCAGCGGCAAAATCAAAAAAACTGTCGATGGCAAGCAAGTCGCGTATAGCGCCGACGAGGTGAAGGCGCTGATGAACCATATCACCGGCAAGAAAGACGTGATCGGCACCTTGAAGGCTGTTAAAATGGAGCCGGAGGATTTCGGCGTGGCGTTACAGGCACAGGCAATTATTTCGCGGCTGCCTTCGGCGGCCAACAACCCGGAAGCGATTGCGGCTTTATTGTCGGAACTTAAAGCACTCAGCTCGAACAATCCGGGCGTGCAGAATATGATCGGTGCGGCGCAATCCTACGTGCAGGGCGCGTATTCGTCGTCGATTTCGTCGCTGCGTGAAACTGTGGGCAGCGTGTCGGAAGCTGTGTCGGACGTGAAAAGTGCGGTGCGCGAATTCTTAAAAGGCGAAGATATGTCGAGCGCGTCGGAAAAATTCATGGGCAATTTGAACGACAGGCAGCGTTACAAGGTGGGCGAGCAGGAATTCGTCGAGGGCAGGGTATTGAAAAACGATATGCATATGCTGCATAACCACATTGGCGGGCGCGATAAGAATTTGCAGATTCTTGAAAACAAAGACGTGATGAGCCAGGGCCGTTCGCAGATGCAGATGTATGAGCAGTCGGAGCATGAAGCCGAAGATTTAAAGGCAGGCATCGGCCGCCTTGTGGGCTTTAAAAATAACAAAACCCGCGTTGCTGGCACGCTCATGGGCAAAAACGAAAGCGCGATCAGCGCCGAAATCGAAAAAAATAATGACGTGCTGCGCGAAGCCAGCGCGCGCATCGACGATGTGCTGGACAAGCAGCGCATGCTGATTAACGCCGCAGGCTCGGCGCGCGAAGCCAAGCTGCGCGACGAATTGCGCGAAGCGAAAATCAAGCTGAAATCGTATTTGAAAGAAAACGTGGCGGAACAGGTGGCCGGTGAAGGCCTCGGCGTTGTATCTGGCAAGAGCGTGATGGAAGCGCTGATGCCGGGATTTTCCACCGAGACCTCCAAAGCTGGCGATAAAGGCAGACGAGGCGAAGCATCACTCTAGAAATTTCGTTTGAAACATATTGCTTTTGAATGGCCTGGAATCGCACTAATTAAGACATGAGCCTATACACATTTCCAACACCGTCCCCCATTCGGGGAATTAGCTTCAGCCATGCTAATGACCGCGCTCCCGTAGCGCTCATCGAAGCAGCCCCCGGCGCATCAGCAGACCAACTTTCCACCATCCGCCGCGCGCTCGACGCGGGCGCGTGGAACTGCGTTCCGGTTTCGTTGGGTGGGCGGGAAATGTTGCAGGTTGCAGGGTTTGAAAAAGAACAGCAGTTGTTGAATTATTTACAGCGCTACGCGTTCGTTGAAGGCACGTCGGAATTTAGGGCCGAAGCTGGCGATAACCCGACGCGCACGACGCGCGAATGGGTGCAGGATTATGGGCTGAAGGCGGCGGGCTATCTGAACATCGTCGGCGATGCGTCGTTGCTCGGCGCGGGTTTGATGAACGGGCGCAGTAAAGAAATTGCGGCCGGTACGTTGTATACGGCGGGCGCTACGGTGCTGGCGCGGTATGGCAATACGAAAACGGAATACCACGTGAAACAGGTGCTGGAAGAAACCGCCGACTTCATGAAAAAACAAGCCGTCAACCTGCCGGAAGATTGCGGCATGTTTAACGTGATGAAGGAAAAACGCGAAGGCGCGATGGCGAGTATGGACAAGTTTTTCACGCGCTATCCTTCGGAGGTGATGCTGGGCGCGTATACGCTCGGCGCGTTTACGATGTTGCAATCGGGGATGAAGCAGAAGGACCCGTGGGGCATAGCGTATGGCGCGAGTTCGACGGTGCTGAAGGCGGCATCGCTGCTGATACCTGAGAAGGCGCCGGGCGCGCCGAAGGCGGAAGCGCATGGGCCGCTGGGTAAGTTCGTGGACTGGGTTCAGGAAAAGCCGCTGCGCGTGTACGGCTTCGGGTCGATGGTCAATAACGTGATTCTTGGCATGTCGGCGATACGCGAATATCGAACTGAGCCGAACAAAACAGGCGCGATATTTAAATTCATCACCGCAAGCACGTATATGCTCGGCGACGCGCTGATTGCGATTTCGAATAAAGACCATGTCAATGCTGACGGGAAGTTTGATGCCGACGAGCAGCGCGGCATTGTGGCGCTCGTGGCTGAAAGCGTGCTGCGCAACCCGCCGGAGATGCACGAGGCGCTTACGAATAATGTGGCTGGATTCCTTGCGACCCATGCCGAGATGCAAGGTGATGCGGCGGAGATTGCGGCGTCGATCAAGGAGCAGGAGGTGCATATGAAGAATAACCCGTGGGCGTGCCGCGCGGACAATCCCATTGTTTCGCTGGCCAACTCGCGCTAAAGTGGCAGAATGAAAACCGCGCTTCTTATTTTACTCAGTTTTTTCTGTGTCGCCGAGGCTTATGCCTTGAAACCCCTTGTCATTATCAATCCGCTTGCTAACGAACCGACGGGGCCGCTGCGGCTGGTGTCGTCGGTGCCGTATGACCGGCAGGTGCTGGACGAGCCGCCGCAGGTGGTTGTGTTCAGCTTCTCGCAGCCGATCCGCCCTGATAAAACGATCATCCGGGTTTACGACGCGCAGGGAAGCCAGATCGAAACCAGCGAAATTGAGGCGCAGGGACTGACGCTGTCGGTGACGGTCAATGGTTTAACAACCGGAAAATACTCTATAAAATGGCGAACCCGCTGCCTGTGCGACGAGGCCGACGAGCTAAGTGACACCTTCCATTTCACCGTTCGATAAATAGTCAAACGCGGCCGCATTTTGTTCTGGTTTTTTTGGACGGCGCGTATTACTTTTCATCGCAATCATTAATACAAGAAACGTTTTAAACACGGGCAGCGGTGAGGCTTTTGGTGAAAATTTCAACATTTAAGATGTTAAGTGCGGTCCTTGTGCTTTCAGCGATGCTGGCAGCACCCGCATTGGCGGATTCGGATTTCTATGTTGAAGTCGGCAAGGACACCACGAAAGAAAAAGCCGCCACGGACTGGAAAGACCTGTCGGCCAAATATAAGGGCCTGAGCAAGCTTAAATATTTTCCAAAGAATGTCATTCAGGGCGGCACGACGGTGGGCATTCGCATGCAAGCAGGGCCGATCGCGGATAAGGCGAAGGCCCAGAAAATCTGCTCGAAGCTGTTTAAAGATAACGTGCCGTGCTTCGTGATCGAAGGCAATGGCAGCGCGCCGACTGAGGTGATGAACCTCTCGGAAAAAGCGGAAACGAAAATTGCCAGCGGTGGCACGCCGAGCGCTGGCGGGAGTAGCTGGCTGCCGTGGCTCAATACGTCGGAAGTGAATCAGCCGCCGCCGCCGCCGGTGCAGGAAGCACCTGCGCCTGCGAAGGAAAGCTCGATGCTGCCGTGGTTGAACCAGAAGCCGGATATGCGCAAGCCGCAGGTTCAGGTGGCGGAAGCTATCCGCGTGCCGCTGACGGATAATTTCGACCCCAACGGCAGCGGCAAGGTGACGGTGAATTCCCTGCCGGATATTAAGCCGACGTTCAGGAAGCAATTCGCTGAAAATAACATGGCGCCTGCGGCTGGAAGCGTTAGTGGGGCTGGGGTTAAGACCGGCGCGGGGTGGCTGACCCTCGATACGTTCGCCAATGAAGACGTGGCGACGTCTTTCTGGGAAGAGGCGCATTCTGGGCTGTCGAAAACGGATAGTAAGAACCTGCATGTGCGCGTGCAGAAATCGCTGATGTCGCAGTCGAAGGCGGCGTTGAGCGTGGGGCCGTTCGCCAGCAACACCGTCGCGCTGGCGTTTTGCGATAAGATTCAGGCGCGCGATCGCGGGCTGAACTGTAATTTCGAAGGCACCGTGGCGAGCGATACGCGCGGCAACGCTTATAATAATCGCCGTATGGCCGATTCGCGCCGCCGCCCGTCGGAAAACCCGTATGGCGCAATCTCGCCGGCAGCGGGCCCGAGCAAGCAATACTGGGTGCAGGTGCTGTCCGCCCAGAATCAGATGGAAGCGCTGCGTCAGTGGGAAAGCATGAAATCCACCAACGCCGATGTGCTGAATGGCATGCGTAGCAGCGTGACCACTTCGCCCAAGACCAAGGACTATGTGGTGCGCGTCGGTCCAATTGCGAACAATGACGACGCCATCAAGTTCTGCGGCAAGTTGCAGGACCGTGGCATCAAGTGCAGCGTGCTCTTATATTACGTTGGTTTATAAGGCGTTTTCGCGCCCGCGCGGCATCCGCAAATATTTATCCCTGAAAAGCGAAATTAGCTCTGGAATTCAAAGGACAGCTTTGCTATAGATTTCGCCTCTTGAGATTTTTCTCGGTATTCCTCGATAGCTCAGCGGTAGAGCATTCGACTGTTAATCGAATGGTCGCTGGTTCGAATCCAGCTCGGGGAGCCACTTAACTGTTTCAGGCCTTTCAGGCCATGCGCTGAATGGCAACCTCATTGAATACTCTAGGGTTTTACCCTTTAGAGTTAGGTTCGAGAAGATATAATTTATCATCTCCCTTTTTTCCTCAACACTACCGTTGTCAAATATCTCTGAGCTACGGCTAGCAACGCTTAGCAGCAGTTCGAGTGAAATGCGGTAAGTGTTATCCGCTTTATCATAAAGCTTTAGTTCTTCCCGAAGCTCTGATTGTATGCGGGTGAGGGACTCGCGCTTTAGCCGATGTTCTTCTACAGTAATCTCATTCTCCAGCAATAAGTCCATAAGCCTATCCAGCTTGAGCTTTACCACCTTTAAATCGCTTTCAATGCGGAGCAATTGCTCATTGTGGAAATCCTGCTCTGAACTATAGCCGGAACGCAAAGTTTGCAGCAGTTGCTGAAATATTGTGTCAGGAATGTGAAGGGAGTTCAGGGCGGCTTTTACTTGGGCAAGCACTTCTTCCTCCCGCACATAGACTTTCTTGTTAGGGTTGTCGGGGTGAGTCGCCACTAGGTACGTCCATTCGGCTTGGGAGCCATCAGCAAGCCTCTTTTTCTTTGTATCTGCCCATACCGATTGCCCGGTAACAGCACAGCGCAGGAGGCCACGGAATACAAAATCCTTGCCAGCATATTTGAATGGCTTCTTTTCCCATCTATGCATGACATCCTGACAGGTATCAAATGTCTTGCGTAACAAGGTGCTCATAATTATGGCTATGAAACTCGCCGTTCACCTCCATCTCGCCGCAATAGAAACGATTGTTGAACATGTAATGGACGGAGGACTTTTTTAGCGGGTGGCCTTTTAGGGTGAGTAAGCCAAGTCCTTTGGCTTTTGCAGTCATATCGCCAAACGTATAAAGCCCGGTGGCATATTCATTGAATAACCGCGTAACAATGTGTGCGCGGCTTGGATCAGGCTCGACATGGCTTTTTCCATCCGCTGTTCGGATATTCCTGTACCCAAGCGGGGCAGCACGTATGCATTGGCCGTTGCGCACCTTCCACTCTAAAGAACGCTTCACGTTCTCCGATAGCTGAGTAACATAGGCTTTTGCAGCGAGAACCGCAAAATCCCAGCGCATAATATCGGATGAGCTGGCTTTGTCGCTAATCACCATGCCTTCACGGACAAAATGGATTTCCAGAGTGCCTTGCTTCCGTAACTCATCCAAAAGCACAGATTCCTTGAAACTTCGCTGCACGCGGTCAACGGCATCCGCTACAAGGGCTATTGGTTCCTTTTGAGCATTTATAAAGGCCAATAGTTGATGAAACTCTGTACGCTTCCCTCGCGTAGACGATTCGACAATCTCGAAGCATTTCAGCACTTCTAGATTTTTACGGTCACAATATGCCAATAGCCTGTCGTGTTGCGCAGCAAGGGGGGAAATTTAAAACGTGCGCAGGGCGTCTAGGAAGCGTTCGCGGAACATTCCTAGTAAATTCGTGTCGATGTGGTGGGACATTTCGTCGGACATAATGGCTAGGGCCTGTTCGGCGGGCATGGCGGCTTTGTAGACGCGGCGGTCGGTGATGGCGCTGAAGATGTCGACGATGGCGGCCATGCGGGCGAGGTCGTTTAGTTTGGTGCCGCCGAGGCTGTAGGGGTAGCCGGTGCCGTCTAGTTTTTCGTGGTGCTGGGCGGCGATGGTGATGATGCCTTTGGGGATGGTGGGGTCTTGCTCTAAGCAATAGATAGTGGCGGTGACGTGGTTTTTCATGACTTCGAATTCGTCGAGGTCGAGCTTGCCGGGTTTGTTCAGGACGCTGTGGGGGATGGCCATTTTTCCGATGTCGTGGAGGAGGCCGCCGCTGGCTAGGATTTTTTGCTCGTGCGGGGGGAGGTTGATGGCGTTGCCGAAGAGGGTGAGCATGGTGGCGACGCGCAGGGAATGGACGTAGGTGTAGTTGTCGTGGTTTTTTACGCCGTTAAGGATGCCCATGAAGTTGTTGGCGTTGACGGCTTCGATCAGCGGCTCGCAGGCGACGGAGACTTCGTCGTAGGCGATGGGGCCGCCGTTGGCGATGGTGTCGGCGATATTGTTGAAGGCTTCGACGGTGTATCTGAGGGCCATTGACTGGATGGCGGGGAGGTTTTGCCACTCCTGCTCTACGGAGCGGTTTAGTAAATCGGAAATTTTGCGAATGAGTTTGCTGCGGGGGAAGGGCTTGGCTAGCCAGCCGTCGGCGCCGCATTCCTGCACGGCGGCGATGCTGGTGGGGGTTGCTTCATCGAGCAGGATGATGACGGGGAGCTTGGCGGTTTTGACGTTGAGGCGCAGGAGGCGCACAAGTTCGTAGGCGCCGTGGGATGGGGCGTTTTCGACGATCAGCATGATGCCGGGGCGGATGCGCTGGATGGTGCTCAGGACGCCGGTGGTGTGGGCGTATTCGAGGACGTTGTAGAAAGAGAGGAGGGCGTGGGCGGTTTGTTCGCGGTGGTCGTTGTGATGGTCTAGGACGAGCACGTTGTGGGCGTGGTCGATATGCGGGTGGTTGCACGTTTCGTGATTACAGACCATAAATGTGTTCTACAAAAATGTCCGCTGGTTGACGTTGTAAGGCGGAATAATTATATAATAATATATATTACGAAACATTTAACTGGTGCGCCGTTTAGGGGAGAATTTGCATGGTCTGGGGTTTGAAACGCTTGGTTTTCCTTGGTTTGGCGGTGATGCCGGTTTCGGCGATGGCGGAGGGGATTGTCTGGCAGGACTGGTCGGATAAGGCATTTTCGCAGGCGAAAGCAGAGCACAAGCTGGTGTTGCTGGATGTGCGCTCGGCGTGGTGTCATTGGTGCCATGTGATGGATAATACGACGTATAAGGATAAGGCGATTGTGGCGGAGATTGCCAAGCACTATGTGGCGGTGAGTGTGGATCAGAATTCGCATCCGGATATTTCGCACCGGTATGAGAATTATGGGTGGCCTGCGACGATTATTTTTGCGGCAGACGGGACGGAGATTGTGAAACGACGTGGGTATGTCGACCCGGATACGATGAAGGTGGTGTTGGCGGAAAGTTTTGCCGACCCGACGCCGAATCCGAATCAGACGGGCAATGGCGCGCGCGCTACCACCGAAGGTTTGACGAGCGAGCAGCATGATAAGATTTTATCCAGCATTTTGTGGTTTTACGATAAGGCGAATGCGGGGTGGGGCGATGGGCATAAATTCCTTGAGCCGAATATGATGGAGCTTGCGCTGACGAAGGCGTCTGCGGGAAACAATGTGTTGCAGTTTCAGGCGGAGAATACGTTGAAGGCGTCTTATGGGTTGATCGATCCAGTGGCGGGTGGGGTGTATCAGTATTCCGACGCGGCGGATTGGAAATCGCCGCATTATGAGAAGATTATGGGGGCGCAGTCGGCATATGTGATGAGTTATGCGTATGCGTTTGGAGTGTTGAGGGATGCGCAGTATTCGCAGGCGATGGAGAAGGTGGTGACGTATCTCGATAGTACGATGATGTCGCCGGATGGGGCGTTTTTTACGAGTCAGGATGCGGATGTTTCGGAAGGCGTATTGGGTAAGGCGTATTATGCGGCGGATGTGGCGGTACGGAAAAAATTGGGCGCGCCGAAGGTGGATAAGAATGTGTATTCGAGCGTGAATGGGCAGATGATTTCTTCGCTGTCGGTGGCGTATACGATGACAGGGGATAAGGCGTTGCTGGCGCGTGCGTTGAAGGTGGCCAACTGGATTAAGATGCATCGGTCGGATGCGAATGGGGGGTATCGGCATGGGGAGAAAGATAAGGATGGGCCGTTCTTTGCGGATACGCTGGTGATGGCGCGCGCGATGATGGATTTGTATGGCGTGACGGGCGATCGGGCTTGGCTGGCGGAGGCGCAGAAGGGGGCGAAGTTTATGCTCGCGAATTTTGCGGATAAGAAAGAGGGTGGTTTTTTTACAGCGGTGGCGCATGAGGGGGCGGTGTTGAAGGCATATAAACAGCCGGATGAGAATTTGATGGCGGCGCGGTTCTTTAACCTGCTTTCGTATTATGAAACGGAGGCGGCTTATAGGAAGACGGCGCTGGAGGCATTCCAGATTGTTTCTGGGGCGGAACAGATTGAGAAGGCGCCGTTCAGCCCGGGGCTGTTGCTGGCGGATGCGGAAATTAAAAAAGCGCCGCTGCATATTACGGTGGTGGGCGGCAAAGAGGATGCGAAGGCGCAGGAGCTGTTTGCAGCGACGATTGGCATGGTGCCGCTGTATAAACAGACGGAATGGTACGATAAGAAAGAAGGCAAGCTGCCGGGCTCGGATATTGAGTATCCCGATTTGCCGGAAGCGGCGGTGTTCGTGTGTAGCAATAATACGTGTTCGCTGCCGATGCAGACGGTGAAGGCGTTGAAGAATAAGGTGGAAGAATTACGGGCGGAACAGTAGGTTGCGGGCAATACTATAAAATGTTAAGATTTTGACTGTAAAATATTCTGAAAGCCTAGGAACGCCCATGCCAGATAAAACGAACCGGCACTTTCACTTTATCGTGCGCAGCTCGAAGGAGGAATATGATTATTCCCCGGGCTATGGGTATGTGCTCAATCATGTGGTGGAACAGCTTAATGAGGAAAAACCGAAGACGGCGCATGAGCTGCTGACTTCGGCGGTTTCGCTGATGTTTAATCCCGAAGGCAAAATTGAAGAGCCGATCTGGAAACTGACGTCGATGCCTAAACGCAATATGCAGAAATTGAAGGATGGCATTCCACCGGCGTATAAGGCGATTGCGGAGGATGCGGTGCCGCCGCGCGGGACCTATGGTCGGGGAGAGCAGTTTTTCGGGCCGGTGAATAGCCATGAATTCGGAATGCCGATGAGCAGCACGATCAATATTTCGAATGTGAAGGGCGAAAATTTCGGGATGTATACGCTGGATTTTCAGGCTCGGCAGCTGTGTGAGTTTTTGGAATCGGAAAAGCTGACGGATGCGCAAAGGCAGCAGGCGTGCGATGCGTTGAACAAGGTTTTAGGTAGGTATATGGGCGAGGCGATTACGCCTGCGATGCTGGTGAGTGCGCCGGGGGAAGTGGCGGCGGTGCGCGAGGCAGGACAGGCAGTTGAGATGATTAAGAAGGCGGTTAGCGCGAAATATGGCGATGACGATGACGATGACGGTTTTTCTACGTACCGTAAGAAGGCGGTGCCGTGGCAAGATAAATGGAAGGGGTTTTCCCGTGCGATGGCGCATGTGCCCGAAGATGTGGTGGCGGCGGATCATCCGCTTAGGGGTTATGAGTCGCCGCAAGTGGTGATGCATGGCGATGTGCTGTTTACGCCAATTGTATCGTTTGAAATCGGCGATAAGCCTTCAGCGTATCGCGGGTATCTGGATGCGCTTTGCAAGAATCAGGGGCTGGATGCGAATGCGCTGCCAGCGGAATTTAAAAAGCAATTTGAATATCCGGTTCCGGGCAGCGATGAAATGTTGAAGCTGATTACGGTGGGGACGCGGCAGGCGTTGAAAGACGAGCACGGCGCGCGGTTCAATTCGGAATTTCCAGAGGTGCACCATCATGAAAAAGTGGCGCGGTTCGCGGGGGATTACTGGATTTTGACGAAGCCGGACGAGATGATGGAAGAATCCGACGTGGGCAAGCGATTCGGGTTCGGGCCGGATTATCGGCGCAACATCGTATTCGTGCATGCGGATGCGGATGTTGAGTTTATGGGTAGGTTGGAAAAATGCATTGATCCGCTGCTGGCGAAGATCGATTCGAAAGACAAGACGCTGGAGCAGAAGGAAGACGCGATGGCGGAAACGTATTGGCTGGTGTCGCAGGCGACGCCGGTGTGGCGCGGCGGCTCGGCGTATGCACGCGTGTTGCTGGAGCATATGGCGGAGCGGATTCAGGAGCAGGGGATCGATTATACGATTCCGTATACGAAACCGGATGTAGATTTGTGGGCGGAGGCGGTGACGTCTTCGCTGTCGCATTTCAAGGAGATGTTTGCATCGAAGGAATTATTCGATGAAAAAGTGACGGATAAGCAGATGGAAGATTATGCGCGCGCGCGGATTAAGCCGGGGTTGCTGGCGTCGGCGGGAAGCTCGATTCCAAAGGGCGGGACGTTCCAGCTTTAGTCGGTTAGCGGGCCGGGTTTTATTGGTTCGATCAGCGGGGTGATTTCAGTTTTTGTTGGGTCGGCGGGCTGTGGGATTGTATCCTTGACCGGTTCTTCTGGTTTGGTGGGTTCGGCCGGAGCTGCGTCTTTGGCTGGCTCGGCGGCGTTTGGCGTGTCCCAGCTACCGCCTAATGAGCGGATGAGGGTTACGGTGGTGATGAAGCGCTGGCCGCGGACTTGCACGGCGGCGCGTCCCGTGGCAAGGGCGTCGCGTTCGGCGTCTACGACTTGGAAGAAGTCGACGTCGCCAGCGTTGTAGCGTTCGCGGATGACTTCCATTGTGCGCGAGGAGGCTGAGGCGGCGGCGTTTTGCTGGATGGATTGTTCGCTCAGGTAGTGCTGGCTGGTCAGACTGTCTTCGACGTCGCGGAAGGCGACGAGGACTTGCTGGCGGTAGTTGGCGACGGATTCGTCGTAGGAGGCGTGGGCGACGTCGAGGCGGGCGAGATTGCGGCCACTGTCGAAGATGGGCATGGTGATGGCGTTGCCTGCGGCTTGGCCGAGCGACCATGCGCGGCTGTTCCACAGGAAGAGGCTGGATAGGCCGGTGGATTCATAGCCGCCGCTTGCGGTAAGCGCGATGCTTGGGAAGAAGGCGGTGCGGGCGACGCCGATGCGTTTGTTGGCGGCGGCCATTGCGTATTCGGCGCCGGAGATATCGGGGCGGCGCTCAAGAAGTGTGGACGGTAGGCCAGCGGGAATGGCGGGCGGCACGCCGACGAGCGGGGCTTCGGCGAAGGTGAAATCGGCGGGGGCGTGGCCGAGGAGGACGGCGAGGGCGTGTTCGTTGATGCTGCGCTGGCGGTCGAGGATGAGAAGCTCGGCTTTGGCACCAGCTAGTTCGCTCATAGTGCGGGTGAGATCGGGTTCACCGACGTCGCCTACATCGAAGCGGCGCTGCATGATGCGCTGGGCTTCTTCGCGGATTTTGACGGTGTCACGGACGAGCTGGCGTTCGGAGTCTAGTTCGCGAAGCGAGAAGTAGTTCTGGGCTACGTCGGCTTGGGCGGCGAGCAGGGCGGTGTGGTAGGCGGCTTCCTGTGCGTCGGCATCCAGGGAAAGGGCGTTGTAGTTGTCGCGGACCTGACCGAAGAGGTCTAGCTCGTAAGAGAGCGTGCCTTGGGCTTGGTAAAGGGTGTAGGGTTTGAGCTTGCGGGCGGGCTGGCCGAAGGCGGCGAGCGAGGCGCTGGAAAGTTGCGAGCGCTGGGCGTTACCGCCAATGGAGAAGTCCGGCAGGATGCTGATGGAACTGGCGTCGGCGGTGGAGCGCGATTCCAGAACGCGGGCGGAAGCGGCTTTGAGGGATTGGTTGGCTTCGGCGGCTTGTTTTTCCAGACCGTTTAGCTTTTCGTCGCCGAAGACGAGCCACCATTGGCCGCGGTCGTCCTTGCCTAGGGATTCGGCGGGTTTCCAGTTAGCTTTTTCTTTGCTCGTGTCGGTGTCGGCGGCTTCGGCGGGCTGCTCTTTGAATTTCTGGCTGGTGAGGCCGAGGTCGGGGAGTTTGAAGTCGGGGGAAAGGGAGCATGATGATAACAAGACCGTCATGCCCGCGAAGGCGGGTATCCAATACAGAGCGCGACTGCGCGGGAATGGCAGGGTGTTTGCAAATTTATTCATGGTGGGTTTCCGCGTGGTGCTCGGACAGGGCGTGGCTGGAGTGCGAGACGAGTTTTTTGCCGACGAGATTGCGTAAAGTGACGTAGAAGACCGGGGTTAGGAACAGGCCGAAGGCGGTGACGCCTAACATGCCCGCGAATACGGCGACGCCCATTGAGTGGCGCATTTCGGCACCGGCGCCGGTGGACATGACGAGAGGCACGACGCCCATGATGAAGGCGAAGGAGGTCATGAGAATCGGGCGAAGGCGAAGGCGGGTGGCTTCGACGGCGGCATGCAGCGGGGACGCGCCGCCGATTTCTAGTTCGCGGGCGAATTCGACGATCAGGATGGCGTTTTTGCAGGCTAGGCCGACGAGTACGATGAGGCCGATCTGGGTGAAGATGTTGTTGTTCATGGGATCGTTGGGGATGCCGGTGAGGCTGGACCACTGGACGTCGTAGAAATGGGTGAGGCCGACGCCGATCATGGCGCAGAGCATACACATTGGGACGATGAGGATGACCGAGAACGGAAGGCTCAGGCTTTCATATTGCGCGGCGAGCACCAAGAAGACGAGGAGCACGCAGAGCGGGAAGACGTACATGGTGGAATCACCGGTGAGGATTTGCTGGTAGGTGAGTTCGGTCCATTCAAAGGACATGCCTTTGGGGGCGGTGTCGTGGATGATTTTTTCGATAGCTGCCTGGGCCTGACCGGAGGAATAGCCGGGGCCGGGGCCGGAGTTGATTTCGGCGGTGCGGTAGGCGTTGTAGCGCATGGCGCGTTCGGGGCCGTAGCTTTGGGAGACAGTAAGCACGCTGCCGAGGGGCACCATGTCACCGTTGAAATTGCGGACTTTGAGCTTGGCGATGTCTTCGGCGTGGGCGCGGAACGGGGCGTCGGCTTGGGCGATGACTTGGAAGGTGCGGCCGAATTTGTTGAAATCGTTAATGTAGAGCGAGCCGAGATAGATCTGCATCGTGTCGAAGACGCTGGTGATTGAGATGCCGAGCTGCTTGGCGCGGGTGCGGTTTAAGTCAGCGTAGAGCTGGGGGATGTTGATCTGGTAGAAGGAGAAGGTCTGGTGCGGGTCGAAGACGGGGCTGGTGTAGAGCTGGCCCAGGATTTTCTGGATGGCGCCGTAGAGGGCTTCGTCGCCGAGATCGCCGCGATCTTCAATTTGCAGCTTGAAACCGCCGACGGTACCGAGGCCCATGACGGCGGGCGGTGGGACGGCGAAGATGCGGGCTTCCTTGATTGCGAAAAATTTGCCGTTAATGGCTTTGGCGATATTGAGGCCGGAAAGCTTCGCGGATTTGCGCTCTTCGAAGGGTTTGAGCGTGCAGAAGACGATGCCGGCGTTGGAGCTGTTGGAGAAGCCCTGAACGGAAAGGCCGGGGAAAGCTACGGCGGATTCGACGCCGTCTTCTTTCAAGATGATGTCGGACATCTGGCGGATGACGGTTTCGGTGCGCTCGAGGGAGGCGCCGTCGGGGAGCTGGGCGATGGCGATCAAGTATTGTTTGTCCTGCGTCGGGATGAAGCCGGTGGGGACGATTTTGAACATGGCGAAGGTCAGGATGACGAGGAAGGCGTAGATGACGAGGGCCTGTTTTTTATGGGCCAGAACCCCTGTGAGGCGCTTCTGGTAGCTCGCGCCCAGTCGGGTGAAGAAGTTGTTGAAACGGTCGAAGCCGTGAATGCTGGTGTCGCGCATTTTAAGGACGATCATAAGTAAAATGATGGCGGGCCCGACAAAGGACGGCACGGGGATGAAATGATCGACGATCATGATGGCGATCAGCACGATGATAATGGGGAATTTCAGGCTGTAAAGCACGCCGAAGAAACGATCCATCCAGCCGGTGAGGCGGTCGGTCTGGTGGTCGTGGCCTTTGAGTAGAAGCGCGGCGAGCGCGGGGCTTAAGGTCAGCGAGTTGAAGGCGGAGATGACGGTTGAAATCGCGATGGTGAGTGCAAACTGGCGGTAGAACTGGCCGGTGAGGCCGCTGATGAAGGCGACGGGGACGAAGACCGCGATCAGGGTGAGGGCGATGGCGATGATGGGGCCGCTTACTTCGCGCATGGCTTGGTAGGTGGCTTCGACGGGGGTTAGGCCGGATTCGATGTTACGCTCGACGTTTTCAACCACTACGATGGCGTCATCGACAACGATGCCGATGGCGAGGACAAGGCCGAAAAGTGAGAGCGCGTTGATAGAGAAGCCGAGGATTAAAAGCACACCGAAGGTGCCAACGACGGAAACAGGTACGGCGAGCAGCGGGATGATGGAGGCGCGCCATGTCTGTAAGAATAAGATGACGACCATGACCACGAGCGCGATGGCTTCAAGCAGCGTGTGCATAACGGCTTCGATGGATTGGCGGACGAAGACGGTGGGGTCATAGACGATGTCGTAATCGACACCTTCGGGAAACTCTTTTTTTAAGCCTTCCATCGTTTCGCGGACGCGGTTGGAGATGTCGATGGCGTTGGAGCCGGGGGCCTGGAAGATGGGGATGGCCACGGCGGGTTTATTATTCAGCAGCGAGCGCAGGGAATATTCGGATGCGCCTAGCTCGATGCGCGCCACGTCTTTCAGGCGCGTGACGGAGCCGTCCTTGTCGGTTTTGATGATGACTTCGCCGAATTCTTCTTCGGATTGCAGGCGGCCGAAGGCGTTCACGTTAAACTGCATTTCGGTGCCTTTGACGGAAGGCGACGCGCCGATGACACCGGCGGCGACCTGCGTGTTTTGTTCGCGCACGGCGTTAACGACGTCGGAAGCCGAGAGGCCGCGGGCGGCGACTTTTTCGGGGTCAAGCCAGAGGCGCATGGCGTAATCGCCGGAGCCGAACAGCGCCACCTGGCCTACGCCTTGGACGCGGGCGAGGCGGTCTTTGACATTGAGGGTGGCGTAGTTGCGCAAGTAGAGCATGTCGTAGCGCTCGTTGGGCGAGAGCAGATGGACCACCATCGTGAGGTCTGGCGAGGATTTGAGGGTGGTCACGCCGAACTGGCGGACGATATCAGGAAGGCGCGGCAGGGCTTGGTTGACGCGGTTCTGGACGAGTTGCTGGGCTTGGTCGGGGTTGGTGCCGATTTTGAAGGTGACGGTGAGCGACATTTTGCCGTCGGTTGTGCCTTGCGAGGACATGTAGAGCATGTTTTCGACGCCGTTGATTTGCTCTTCAAGCGGGGCGGCGACGGTTTCGGCAATCACCTTCGGGTTCGCGCCCGGGTATTGGGCCTGAACGACAACGGAAGGCGGCACGACGTCGGGATATTCCGAGATCGGCAGTTTCCAGATGGCGATGAAACCGCCTAAGAAGATAAGTAAGGACAATACCGCCGCGAAGATGGGACGGTCGATGAAGAAACGTGAAATGTTCATGAAGCGTCCTTGGCCTTATCCGCTTGGGCTGCTTTGACAGGTTCTTTGGCGTCCATCGGCACGACTTCGGGGGTGACGGGGGTGCCCGGCTGCATGATGCGCTGGATGCCATTGACGACGATCTGGTCGCCGGCTTTTAGGCCGGAGGTGACGATGCGCAGGCCGTCATCCGTCGGCTGGCCGAGGGTGATTTCGCGGTAGTTGGCTTTGTTGCCTTCGCCGATCACATAAACGAATTTTTTGTTCTGGTCGGTGCCCACCGCGCGGTCGGTGATCAACAGCGAATCGGCTCCTGCGGCGCTGCCTAGTTTGACTCGCGCGAACAGGCCCGGGACAAGCTGGCCGTCGGTATTGTCGAACACGGCGCGCACGCGGATGGTGCCGGAATTGTTATTGAGGCGGTTGTCGAAGGATTCGATATGGCCTTGGTGCTTGGGTTCGGTTTCGCCGTTGAGGGCCATCATCACCGGGATGGAGGAGACTTTGTCTATGCCGGTAACGCCAGCCTGCGCATATTGCAGGAAGTTGGTTTCGTCGATTTCGAAATCGGCGTAAATCGGCGTGCTGGCGATGACGGTGGTGAGGATGGGTGCGTTGGCACCGGTTTCGACAAGGTTGCCGGTGGTGATTTCGGCGCGGCTGACGCGACCTGCGATCGGGGCTTTGACGTTGGCGTAATCAAGGTTGAGGCGGGCGACTTCGAGGGCGGCTTTGGCGGATTTTACGTTCGCTTCGGCGACGTTGTAATCGTTGCGGTGCTGGTCGTAATCGTGCTGAGGGATGGCTTTTTCTTTGATAAGTTTTTCCGAGCGGCCGATTTCGGCGCGGCCCAATACGAGCTGCGCTGCGGCGGAGGCCAGGAGGCCTTCGGTGCGGGTGACTTCAGCGGCGAAAGGGCGCGGGTCGATGGTGAAAAGCACGTCGCCAGCTTTGACCATTGCGCCGTCTTCAAAATGCACTTTGTCGATGATGCCGGAAACGCGCGGGCGTACGTCGACCTGATTGACGGCGACGAGGCGGCCGGAATAGCCGCGCCATTCGCGCACTTTTCGGTCGACGACCGTGGCTACGCTCACTGGTGGCGCGCCGCCGCCAGCCCAACCGCCGCCATGCGGCATAAAGCTGGTATATGCGTAGTATCCGCCACCGAGGACGACAGCCGCAAGAAGGATTTTTTTGATTGTTGTAGAGCGCGGCATTCGTGTCTGTCTCCTAGTAGAATTTCCTTGCGAAAATGACCTTGCGCAGGGAGGATGTTATAGCCGACCCAGAAAATTTGTCTCTAGCAAAATCACGCGAGGGAGGGCGATTTTGATATGTACAAGTGCCTGCACCGGTTTATAGTGGGCGTCTGTACCGCAACCTCAATACGGAGTCCAGATAGTGAAGAAATTTTTGATTACCAGCCTCGCCTTCGCAAGTTTTTCATCCTTTGTTGCTTTGCCTGCATTTGCAGCGCCTGAAGAATTTACGCTGGACCCGACACATACGTCGGTGACGTGGCAGGTGAGTCATATAGGATTTTCGACTTTCTATGGGAAGTTCAACAAGGTGACCGGTACGTTGACGCTGGATGAAGCAAAACCGGAAGCCAGCAAGGTGAGCGTTAAATTCGATATGTCCGGGATTATAAGCGGCGTGGAAAAGCTTGATGAACATTTGAAAACAGATGCGTTCTTCGATGTGGCGAAATACCCGACAGCAACGTTTGAAAGCACCAAGGTGGAAGTGACTTCGCCGGGCAAAACTGCGAGAGTGACCGGCAACCTGACCCTGCACGGCGTGACCAAGCCAGTGGTGCTGGACGTGACGCTGAACAAAATCGGCGAATACCCGATGACGAAGAAAAAAGCTGTCGGCTTTGATGCGACCGCAACGATCAAGCGTTCGGATTTCGGCGTGAGCTACGGTATTCCAATGGTGCCGGACGATGTTAAAATCATGATTGAATCGGAAGGTTCGCTTTCTTAAGAGAAGTTTTCTTATTGAAATACGAAGCCTTATAGTTAGCTGATGGTTAATTAACAAGGCCCTTTTTCGTTCAGAATTTACCAATGCGTAAGGTTTTAGGACTACTATTAGTGTAGTCTCAGAATGATGCGGTTGGTTTGTGAAAACGATTAAAAATCAAATTATTACTATCGTTATTACGTGCTTTATGGCTGCGGTGGCGGCCAGCCCGGCGGTTGCCGATTTCGGCACGACGGAAAGCCGTTTCATCAGCGAGTTGCGCGTGCAGGCGGATAAGGGCAATCCCGAGGCACAGTATAATTTGGGAACTTCTTATTATGTGGGCGTGGGTATCGCCAAAAATTATGCGGAAGCTGTCAAGTGGCTCACGAAGTCGGCCGAGCAGGGTTATGCCAAGGCGGAATCGGGGCTGGGAACAATGTATTACGGCGGCTGGGGTGTGTCTAAGGACATGGCGGAGGCGCTGCGCTGGTGGCGCAAGGCGGCGGAGCATCACAACGCGGACGCGCAGGACCAGCTTGGGTTTGCGTATCTGCTGGGCGACGGGGTGCCGAGGGATAGTATTAAAGCGTATATGTGGTTCAACATCGCGGCTTCGAACAACGATAAGCATGCGAGCAAGGACCGCGACACGGTGGCGCGCTATATGTCGGCGGACCAGATCGCCGAGGCGCAGCGGGTGCAGACGGAGTGGCTACAGAGCCATCCTTGACGCTTGCGAAATCCTGAATAAAAAAAAGGCCACCCGAAGGTGGCCTTTTCATTTTGTTGTCGCTTCAATTAAGCGAGGGTCGCTTTGCGTTTCTGGTGTGCGGCGAAGCCGAGACCAGCGAGTGCCAGCATCACAACCGGCAGCGATGCAGGAAGCGGGATGTTGGAGATCGAGTAAGTGATCGTGCCAACGCTGTGCGGGTTAGCAGCGATGACAGCGGAAAGAGCACTGTAGAACTGCTGAGCGAGGCTCGTGTAGTTGGTGACCTGGGTGTTACCAGTGGTGGTGCCAGCTGTAACGGTGTGTAGATCAGCCGTTGCAAACACGAGGGAAGTGCCGGGGTTGGCATCAACAAAACCGTAGTTGTGAACGCCGGTGGTTGAATCGCCGGTGGACGAACCGTGGTATTGGTGACCGTTCTTGAGGTAGTTGTAAGAAACGTAGCTGGTGAGATCACCGCCCTGCACGCCAGCGGTGAAGCTGTAGTGGAAATTGATCTGAGACATTTTCGGCAGGTAACCGTAAACGATGCCGTTGATGCCAACAAAGTTGCCAAAGGTGAATGAATCGGTCTAGATGTTGGTGATGGTGCCGGTTTGGCCAACATGCGTGAGGTTCATGTTCACGTTTGCGCCATTGTAGTTGACAACATCCGCTTGTGCATTGCTGGTGGCGAGGGCGCTAAAAACAGCAATTGCAACAATTAAAGAGCGAAATTTCATGGGTCTGGTGTTCCTTTTTTTTTAATTATTGTAGAATGAATATTAATTACAATGGATGGTATATCGACGCCTGTATAAGAATTCAATAACTATTTTACAATTTGGCATAGTTTTTGATCAACTGTAAACTTAGGTAACAGTCGATTAAAAACCGACTGTAAAATTTCAATTAATTTATAGACCTGTAAGTATCTTTTTAGCCTCGACAATAGCGGGGTATTTCGCATTTTCCGCGGTTGCTTTCTGCAATTCAATCTTGGCCTGGGGCTTGTTGCTGGATTTCAGCAGGGCAGCGCCATAGTGATAGTGGATCTCAGGCGGAATCTTCTCGCCGACGACGGCGCGAGAGAGCAACGAGAGCGCTTTATCGTTCTTATTCAACCTGTAATAGATCCAGCCCATCGTGTCGAGGACGCTCGGTTCGCTTGAGGCAGCGAATTTTTCGATGGTTTCCTTGGCTTTAGCAAGCATGTCGCTATCCGTGTAGAAATGGTCGGCGATGATGGAGGCCATGTTATTGGCAGCCAGCACCATCTTGGGGTTGGATTTCAGGATATCGTCATACTTAGCAATGGCTTCCTTGTATTCGCCGCGTTGGCTGCGCACGGTGGCTTCCATGAGCGGGGCGCGCACATCTAACGGGATTGCAGTTTGCGCGTTCTTCAGGATTTCGAGGGCGTCATCTGACTTTTCGTCCGCCATCGCCATGCGTGCGAGGTTGAGGTATGGCTCCTGATTGATCGGGTGGTTGGCAATCGCTTTGTTGAAGGCGGCGGTTGCAAGGTCTTTTTTGCTTAATTGCAGGTAGCATTCGCCGAGCAGGGTGCTGACATAGGCGCTGTCGGTTTTGAGTGACGCTATATAATTAGTGACCGACTCCATTTCCTCAGGGGTGTGTACGACGCCTATTAAAGAATAGAGGGCGTGTTCGGCGATGGGGGCCGATGGGTTAGAATCGATAACTTTTTTATAGTCCTCGATTGCCTCGACGTGGTTATCGTGGCCTTCGGCGAGCTGGCCGGTGAGGAACGTGGCCGTGTCGTGCTGGCCTTTAATGGCGTCCAGCTTGTCGATGGCGGCTTTGGCGGCGTCGTAATCCTTGCCGGTGATGGCGACGCGGGCTTTGGTTTCCCATGCTACCGGATATTGCGGCGTGGCGGCGAGGACGAGGTCAAGCTGCTCGTTGGCGCGCTTGAAGTCTTTGTTGATGCTGTACATCTGGGCGAGGCGCGTGCGCGAGGCCGGGTTGGTGGGGTCGACTTCCATCAGCTGGTTCATGGTTTCGATGGCGAGGTCGGTGTAGCCTTGCAGCAGCAAAACTTCGCCGAGGAGTTGGAGGGCATCTTTGGATTTAGGACGATCGCGCAGCACGGCGCGAAGATCGTTGACAGAGGCGTCGTATTGGCCGCGGTCGGTTTCAAAGTTGGCGCGGATGAACAGCGCGTCGCTGTTGGTTGGGGTTTTGGCGAGCACGGCATTGACGGTTTTTTCAGCGTCGGCTTTGTCGCCTTTGGCGAAGTTGATGCTGGCGAGCGAGGTGCTGGCGTTCAGGCTTTGCTTGTCGTCGTCATTTTTGGCGATGATCTGTTGCAGCAGGGCGATGGCCTTGTCGGTCTGGTCATGCTGGACGTAGAGGTCGGAAAGCCACGTGTAAAGATCGCCGCGGTCGGGATTGGCTTTCATGTAACCCTGAACTTCTTTTTCAGCCGCGTCCATCGAGCGGAATTTGGCGAGGAAGTTGAAATAGGCGTGTTTGAGGTTCCAGTCGGCGGGGATTTCTTTGATGCTGGCTTGTAAGGAAGTGTCGGCGTCGTCGATCATGTTCGCGTTGATGTACATCTGCGCGAGGTAGAGGCGGTAATTGGCGTCTTTAGGTTTGAGGGCGAAGATGCCGTCATACGCTTCTTTAATTTTGGCGGCGTTGAAGGGCTTTTCGTAGATGCCGGCCTTGAGCATGAGCAGGGCTACGTTTTTGGGGTTGTGCTTAATAGCGTCTTCAAGGATTTCGCCAGCTTTTTTCAAGTCTTTTTGTGCCATTGCGGCACCGGTGAGAACGGAAAACGCGGTGACGTTGTCGGGGTCGTAGCTGAGCGCGAGGGTGGCCTCTTTAGTTGCTTCGGCGGGTTTCTTGTCGTGCAGCATGACGCCGGCGTTGAGGGCATGGGCTTCAGCGTTTTTTGGGTCATCGGCGAGCAATATGTCGATGCGTTTCTGGGCTTGTTCGGCCTGATTGCCAGCGAGGAAATAATGCGCGATTTTCTGCGCGGCGGGCGCGTAGTGCGGGCTTTGCTGCTCGGCCGAGAGGAAGTTGCCGAACGCGTTGCGGATGTCGCCTTCGGCTTCGTCGACGAGGCCCCAGCGATAGGCGATTTCAGGATCGGTCGGCATGATTTTCGCGGCGTTTTTGAAGTTGAGGCGCGCTTTTATGTTGTCGCCTTTATCGAAGGCTTCGATGCCGCGATGGATGTATTTCTGTTCTTTTTGTTTCGGCGTGTCGCGCGTGACATAAGCTACAACGCTGACGGCTACGATGGCCATTAATCCCACTTTGTATTTTTTTTGCATTTTCGTTCTTTCTTTTATGTTTTTGGCTCTTTGTTTACGGAGTCGGCAGGGTGTTGCCGGGAATGAAGGTTCTTGAAATCGGGAAAGCGTTGGTCAGGAATTCGTTGAGGCGCTTGTCGGCTTCTTCTTCGGATTCGTTCTTGGCGATGGCGGTGACGGCGCGCACGAGGGCGCCGTCGGTGCGGTGCATGGTGATGGAATCAACCAGCATGTACCATTTGGCATAAGAGGTTTCGGTGATGATGCGGCCGCGTTCGTCGAACCAGAAGTAAACGAGCTGGCGGACGTCGCCTTTTTTGATGATGAAGCGGGAGACGTTTAATTTATCGCCGGTGCCGAGCTTGATGGGGACGACGTCGTTGCTGGTGATCTGCCAGCCGCCGCCGGGGATGCAGCTTGAGGGCGAATGGGTAGAGGAGCCGACGCGCTGGCTGTCATAATACGCGATGTAGAAATTGACGATGGCGCTATCGTCTTGCGTGTAGTCGGCGAGCCAGTAGTCGCTGAGCTGCAGGCTTTGCAGGATGTCTACTTCCATCGATTTCTGCGCGCCGTGCCAGCTGCCGATGGTTTTGGGGAAGGTGGAGAAAGGCGGATGCGGCGGGATGACCTGTTCGCGTTCGCTGATGATACCCATGCCGAAGCTGGCGGCGAGCAATGCGGTGGCGGCGAGCGCAGCGGCTATGGGTGGGGCGTAGGTCAGGGGCGAGGTGAAGAGCTTGCCTTGCGCGAGGCCGAAATATTCGTAGCGGAAATGGCCGCCGGGGCTGGCTTTCAGTAATAGGATGACTTCGCCCAGAAGAATGAGCACGCAGATGAGGAATACGACCCAGCCTTCGAACTCATGAATGAAACCTTCGGCCATGCTGGAGCCCCAGAGATTGACAGTGACGCCGATGACGGCGATGCGCAGGGAGTTCATGAAGATAGTGATGGGGATGGCGGAGAGGAACAGTACGGCGCGTTTCCAGAATTTATCCTGTAATAGATAGCCCATTAAATAGCCGAAGCTCATGAGAGGGAAGAGGTAGCGCAGCCCGGAGCAGGCTTCGACGACTTGCAGCTTGTATCCGCCGAGGTCGATGACGTTACCTTCTTGGTAAACGGGGATGCCGACGACATCGAGGAACCAGACGCCGATGGTCGACGAGATGAGCTGGAGATGCTGGGAAAGGGCGGAGTAGAGCAAGTTAGGTAATGGGATGGCGAAGAAAAGATAGATGAAAGCGGGTGCGAGGACGCGGGCGGTTTGTTTGCCGAGGAAGGCGAGGGTGAGGCCGACGAGGCCGATGATGAAGCCGTAATGCGCGGCGGTCTGGAAGGCGGCGAGTTCGGCGATCAGTAGGAAAAGGCCGGTGATGGCAAGGGCGGGGAGGCCGGACCATGAGGGGCGGATGGTGGGTTTGGTGGCGGTGAGGATGTGCCATGCGATCATGAGGGCGATGAAGGGGATGACGATGCCGTGGCTGTATTCGTCGGTCTGCCATGCGGTCATGAGGTCGGTGCCAGCGGTGTGGTAGGCGACGAGCAGGAGGATTAAGGAGAGTGCGGCGAGCAGCGCGCAGGTTTTGGGGGTCATGTGGGTTTGCCTTTGAAGCTGCGCAGGTAAGCTTGTAGCGCGAGCTGCTTGAATAGGTAGATAGGGACAGGAAAGGGATGAAGGAAGGCGGCGAGCGCGGCGCGGGAATTGCGCTTTTTGACGGCGAGGATAAGCATGCGCCATTGCAGGCGGCAATCAATGCTTAAATAATGGCGGCGCAAAGCTTGCTGGTCGGCTTGTGTCAGGTTCGGGGTTTGCATGAGTTCACGGTCGCAGTCGCGTAAGTGCAGCAGGTCGGTTTCGGTGTGTTTGCCGCTAAGGGAGCCAGCGCGCACGACGGAGACGTAGCCTTGCGTGGGAAGGATGAGCAGGCGGGCACCATTGGCGAGGGCGCGGGCGTAAAGCTCGAAATCTTCGCCCAGGCGCATGTGTTCGCGGTAGTGGATTGCGTGGGCGTCCAGAAAAGCGCGGCGCATGAGGGGTTTTATGAAGCCTAGTTCGGCGCGGTTTTTTCCGGGGCGGGTGACGTTGGAGGAGACGAATTCGGCGAAGCTGATTGTTTTGGGTTGGGGGAGGGTTTTGCCGAGGAGATTTTTGCGCGGGCCGGTGATGTCATTTTCCTGCACCTGCCACATGTCGTCGGCGATGAAATCGGCGTCGGCGGCGTGAGCGAGAAGGTTTTTCATGCGGCCGGGAACGAAGAAATCGTCGGCGTCGAGCACGGCGAGCCATGCGCTGGCGCTGGCTTTGATGGCCTCATTGCGGGCAGCCGCGGGGCCGCCGTTTTTTTGCTGCTGGAGGATTTTGAGGCGGCCGGAGCCGTCATCGGCGGATTGTGCGGCCTGTGCGGTATTGTCGGGCGAGAGGTCGTCGACAACGATCACTTCGGATACTTCCGGCTCGGCAAGGGCGGAAGCGACGGCGCGCGCGACGGCGCCCGCGGCATTATAAGCCGCGATGATGACACAAATGGACTGATCGGTCTGGTTACTAATCATTACAGCATGTTACTATAATATATGGTAATTACTGATTCGTTTCGTGGTCGGATTGTATAGATTTGTGGCGGAGTTACAATGGGAAGCTGGGGATGTTAGTAAAAAGTTTTTTTATATATAAGCAGTTGTAATCATGTATTATATCCGTTAATACCCTGTTCATGAAAACAATCGGCTCAGCGCTTGACCACTATCAGGGAATCGGTCCCGGGTTCGATTTCCTGCGCGTGACGCTGGCGGTGACCATTATTATGCACCACTCATTCCTCGTGGTGGACGGCAATACCGACTTCATCGACCAGCATCATTTATGGGCCATTCTGGGCGTACCGGTGCCGAT
Organism: Alphaproteobacteria bacterium; assembly: GCA_025362975.1. GTDB lineage: Bacteria > Pseudomonadota > Alphaproteobacteria > Rickettsiales > SXRF01 > JANYBV01. The sequence continues at coordinate 175,031 of JANYES010000003.1, forward strand.
GTTTTTTGCGCTGAGCGGGTTCTTGGTTTCGGGGTCGGCGTTGCGGCTGCGCTTACGGGATTTCTGGATTAACCGGGGATTGCGCATCGTTCCGGCGCTGGCGGTGGATATTTTTATTTCGGCGCTGCTGATCGGGCCGCTGGTGACGGTGGTGCCGATTAGCGAGTATTACACCGATAAGAAATTTTTGCATTATTTGCTGAATATCGTCGGGTTTATTCATTATGAATTGCCGGGCGTGTTTGTGAACAACCAGTTTCCCAATCAGGTGAACGGGTCGGTGTGGACGGTGCCGCTGGAGATGGGCTCTTATACGATCATGTCGCTGCTGATCGTGCTGGGTTGCGTGCGCTCGAAAACGCGTATGGTGGCGGCGGTGGTGGCGTTTACGGCGTTGTATTATGCGCTGATGCTTTACTTTACCGATCATGCATCGCCGATTGCGGGCGACGCGGCGTGGCAGCATTATATGTTGAACTTCCTTGGCGAGCGCGGGAATTACCTGTTTTTCTATTTTATCGGCGGGTCGTTTACCTATGTGTTTCGTTATCAGATTCCGTTTTCGAAATGGCTCGCGCTGGCGATTGCGGCAATTGTTGTTGCCAATTTTGGCGGCGCGTTGCCGCTTGGGATGGCGAAGCCCGCGATGATGGCATTGCCGATTGCATATCTCGTGGCGTTTATTGGATTGTGCCCGATTCCAAAATTGCCGGTGTATTCGCGCGGGGATTACTCGTACGGGATTTATTTATATGCGTATCCGTTGCAGCAATTGCTGGTGATGGTGTTTCCTGGGATAGCGGTGCTGGTGCATTTTGTGCTGTCGATTGTGGCGGTCACATGCGTGGCGATGTGTTCGTGGCATATTGTGGAAAAACCGATCTTAAGCGCGCGCCGGAAGTTCAGCTACACCGCCCATAAGGGCGACAACGACAAGCTGGAGCTTGTCAATATTCCGCCTTCACAGTGAAAGAATAAGTATGAAATCGATTGAGCAAGTTTTGACCCAGTATAAGGGAATCGGGCCGGGGTTTGACTTTTTGCGCATATTCCTTGCGGTGTCGATCGTGCTTTTTCATTCGATGATTCTGACGGGTAATGACTGGATGCGCGATACGCCGTTGTGGTTTATCGAATATGGACTGGTGCCGATGTTTTTTGCGCTGAGCGGGTTTTTGGTGACGGCGAGCGGGATGCGGTTGTCACTGAAGAACTTTCTGATCAATCGCGGGCTTCGCATTGTTCCGGCGCTGGCGGTGGACGTGATTTTCTGTTCGCTGATCGTGGGGCCGATTATGACGACGGTTTCGTATGGCGAATATTTTACCGATTCGCGGTTCTGGTCGTATTTTCTGAATATCACGGGATATATCCATTATTACCTGCCGGGCGTGTTTGAAACCCATGAAAGCACAATGGTGAACGGGGCGCTCTGGACGGTGCCTTACGAGGTGATGTGCTATGTGATTATTTCGATCTTCATTTACTTTAAGCTGCTGCCGCATTGGCGCAAGACGGCGCTGTTTGCGTTCGTGATGATCGGGGGCGGGATTTTCGCGGAGTACTCGGGCGTTCTGGAAATGGTGCATTGGAGGATTCGCGAGACGATTCAGTTTACGCTGATCAGCCGCGAATCGCAGATCGTGACGACGTTTGTGTTCGGGGTGTTGTTCTATCAGTTGCGTGGGAAAATTCCTTATAGCTATAAGTTGTTTACGGGTTGCATCGGCATCTGTCTGCTGGCGGCTTTTTTGTTGGATACGACGCAGACGACCAAGGTGGCGTGGCGCATTATTTTGCTGCCGGTGCTGACGTATATGACGGTGTTTATCGGGTTGACGCCGGTGCCGGTTCCAAAATTCTTTAAATCGGGCGATTATTCGTACGGGATTTATTTATATCATGACCCGCTGTTGCAGGTGGTGATTGGGGTTTTCCCGGCGATTAGCGCGATTAGTGGGTATGGCGGGTTATTTATATTTGCGATTGGGCTGCCGCTGGTGATTTTGATGGCGTTCCTCTCATGGAACGTGATTGAGAAGCCGATTCTGGCGCTGCGCAAGAAGTTCTCGTTTGTGGCGAAGATGCGTGGCGTGGAAGGTGCTGCGCACTAACGATTAGCGAGCGCTTCGTCAATGGTTTGCGCGGTTTTGACGATGTCGGCGCTGTGCGTCCAGAGTTTGGCAAAGCTGCTGATCTTGCCGTAATTATTGTCTAGGATAGTATGTGGGATGTTAAGCAGCAGACTCAATATATGCGTATGAAGCCGGTCGGTGATGATGTATTTTCCTGATGATAATAATTTCAGGCCGCGGTCGACGCGGGCTTGCGAGAGGTTGCGGTAAAATTTTTCGCGGCGCATGTGTTTGTTGAGTGCGTCGAATCCGAGGCAGGGGAGCTGCAAAATCGTTTTCTTTTTCATATCAGATTTCATGGTGGCATCGTCGTCGAGCCAGTCGGCGATTTTAGTGTTAGGAGGGAGTTTTTGCGGCAGGGCGGCGCCGGTGGTTTCATGGTCGGTGCGCAGCAGTATGAGCAGGTCGAAGCTAGGCTGTATAGGTTTTTCTATCGCGCCCATGTAAAAAGCGGAGTCTGGGCAGAGTAAGACTTTGCAGTTGAAGGTTTCGCGGGCGATGCCAAAACTTTTCTCATCGCGCACGAAGATAGTGTAATTGGGATGGGCGTTAATGATTTTGGCGGCGCGGGCGAGAGCATCAGGGTTGGAGAAGTGGATGCTCTGAGGGAGCTGAACGATGGGGTAATGGTGGAAACGCTCAATGGTTTTTTCGCGGAATTCCTGATGGGAGGCCCATAAATCGCCAAAATTGCCGCCGCCGTGGAAGAAAATGGTGCCTTGGGGAAGCGCGACTTCAAGTTCTTCCCATGAATAGTTGTCTTTATGGCAGACGTAGACGGGTTTTGCCTTAAATATTTCTTTGAAATAAGTGATTTCGCCGAGCCAGATGGCGCTGTCGCCGACATTGCCGTAATCGGGAAAATCGAGCAGGGCGAATTTTTTATCAGTGGGCATGGTGGCGCCGATAGTGTCGCGGATTTTCTTTTTGAGATCTTCGATGAGTTGTTTGGAAGTGGTCATTGGTTTGCGGCGGCCTTGAAGGATTGTTCCATTGCGGTGAGCAGATAGTCATAGCCCATTTCGGGGCGGGAGGCGTAGGCGAGCGCGGCTTGGGATATCTGGTCGTAGTAGATTTGGTCGTTCCAGAGTTTTTTGATCGCGTCGGCCCAGTCTTGGGCTGGGGCGTCGTAAGCGAGCATGACGCCGCCGGGGCCTATGGCTTCGGCAAGGCCCGCGCGGTTGGAGCCGACTACGGGGATGGCGCTCATCTGTGCTTCGGTGGCGACGCGGCCATAGGCTTCTTCCCATTGGCTGGGAGCGAAGAGGATTTTGCATTTGCCGTAGACGTTACGCATGTCGCCTTGCGGAGGGAGGAAGGTGACGTTGGGGAGGCTGCCGAGCGCGGCCATGAGCGGTTCGCGCTGATGCGGGGCGAGGGGCCAGCCTTCGATAAAGGTGAAGGGGATGTCCGGGCAGAGGCGCGCGGTTTCAAGCGCGACGGCGAGGCCTTTTTCGGCGACCGGGTTGATGAAGGTGACGTTTTCGCGGGTGGTGTTCGTTTTGTATTTTTCGGGGGCGATGAAAGGGTAGATGACGGTGGAATCTAAGCCGTAGGCGTCTTTGTATTTTTTGGCGGTGAAGTGGGAATTGGACATGCAGGCGATATTGCCGAGCTTGGTAAAATCGCCGCCGTGGTCTTTGAATTCGACGTCCATGAGCTGCATCATAACGGGGATGCCGGTGGGCAGGGCTGCGAGGCCCATGAGGATGGGTTCGATGGCGAGGACGACGATGAGGTCGGGTTTTTCGAGACTGGCAACGTAAGCAACTTCCTGTGCGGGGAACCAGCTGCGCCAGACGCGGTAGCCTAGCACGTTGTCCATCGTGACGGGGTGGCCGCAGATGAGTTTGTTGAGTTTCATTTTTATGCGCGAGGTTAGGCCGAAGAGTCCGCCGGGCATGAGACCGGCAAGGATCGAGACGGTGTGGCCGCAGGCTTTTAAGCTATGGCAGAGTTCGTCGGTGGAGGTTTGCAGGCCGCCGTACATCTGTGGCAGGTATTTATGGGCGGTGATAAATAATATATTCATTGGGGGGATGTTCATGCGCGGTTATTTCGCGATCATGACGGCGTAATAATATTTCATGATGCCGGAGAGGCAATAGCGGAATTTATCGCGATAGGAGAAATTCCAGTCAGGCAGGAAATTGTTCTGGCGGTGGATGATTTCGTGTACGGATTTGCGGAGGTCCCAGAGGAGTTCTTTGCATAGATACGGGGCTTTGAAGAGATATTTCGCGTAGAGCGCGCCGTTGGAAACGGTGTAGTTTTTCATGAGCTTGTTGGCGTCGGCAGGGAGTTTGCGGCCGTGCCAGTGGAAGATGGTCATGTCGGGGACGTATTCGATGGCGATGCCGGCGAGATAGGCGCGTAAGTAATAATCGGTGTCTTCGCCGCCGGGGATGTTGGTGCCAGCGCCTAAGCGCTCGTCGAACTTGCCGAGGCGCTGGACGACTTCGCGTTTCATAGCCATGTTGCAGCCGCTGATAGTTTTACCGCCGATGAGCTCATATTCGGCAGCGCGGGATTTTTTGTCCCAGCGTATGCGGTTGGAGTCGGTTTTGATGGTAAGCGGCAGGTCGGCGGAATCGCCGAGTTCGACGCGGCCGCCGCGGATGACGAGTTCGGTGTCGAGGTTGAAATAAGCGAGGAGGTCGTTGACGTAGTTTTTGCTCATGCGGCAATCATCGTCGGTGAACATGATAAGCTCGCCGGTGGCGGCGCGAAGACCGCAGTTGCGAGCACTTGCGAGGCCTTTTTTGGGCTCGTAGACAAGGTTGACGGGCAGAGGGCAGGATTTGGCCCAGTCCTTGACGGTTAGCGAGGTGCTGTCCGTGGAGGCATTGTCGACGACGACGATTTCGGCTTGCGCGCCCGCATGCGCTACGGCGGCGGCGATGGAATCGAGGCACGGGGCGATGGCGTAAGCGCGGTTAAACGTGCAGATGATGATCGAGAGTTTCATATTTCATACAATCGCATTAATTACCGGATGTTATAGGCTTTTTGTGGGGCATCGCAAGATGTGATTGTGCTTACGATTATTTATCTTTGTAATTGAGGGTGATATTGCTTATAAGGGAGCATGTCTTTCCGTAAAATTTTCTTCGGCACGGCCGCCATGTCTTCGGTCAGTGTGCTGCGAATACTGGCGCAGTTCCTTGTGATTCCGGTGTTGTCGCGGTTGCTGTCGCCTGCCGATTATGGCGTGGTGGCGATTGCGATGCCGTTTATCCTGTTCACGATGATGTTTGCCGATGCGGGCGTGGGGCGTTCGCTGGTGCGCACGTCGGCGGAGGAGAAGGAAGTGTGGTCCACGTGTTTCTGGCTTTCGGCGATGCTCGGGACTGGGCTGGCGCTGATTATCGTAGCGCTTGCGCCGGTGGCGGCGTGGGGGTTTGACGAGCCGAAGCTGATGCCGATTGTGATGGCTCTTTCGGTGGTGATTATCGCGCAGGCGCTGTCGACGATTCCGGGGGCGAAATTACAACAGAACCATAAGTTCAAGACGATTGCGACAATTGAGATCAGCTCGTTGTTTACCGGGCTTGCCAGCGCGGTTGCGATAGCGCTGATGGGGGGCGGCGCGTGGGCGCTGGTGGCGCAGCAGATTGTGTTCTTTTTGATGCGGATGGGGCTTACGTTCTGGCGCTCGCCGTTTATGCCGATGATGGTGTTCGATTTGAAGAAGGTGCGCGAGCATTTGATTTTCGGGCGAGATATGATTGGCGTGACGGTGGCGGGGTTTGTGTCGCGGTCGGTGGATAATTTGATTGTGGGCAAGGTGCTGGGTCCGTCGGCGGTGGGGTTGTATTCGATGGCGTTTCAGTTTGCGCGGCTGCCGGTGCTGATTGTCTCGGGTCCGTTACAGTTTGTGCTGTATGCGCAGTTGGCACAGATGAAGGATAACCGCGAGGCGATCGGGCGGACGTATTTATTGCTGAACCGAATTCTGGCGATTTTTGTGTTTCCGGCGATGGGGATGATCGCGGCGGCGCATTTGCCGGTGTTTGAGTTTTTGCTGTCGGATAAATGGAAGGCGTCGGGGGATTTATTTATGCTGGCAGCACCCGCGTGTGCGTTGCAGACGCTGACGGGGTTAAGCGGGACGATCATGATGGTGCTGGGGCGGACTGATTTGCAACTGCGCCAGACGGCGGAGTTCGTCGGGTGCTGGGTTGTCGGGCTGTTGTGTGCGGTGTGGTTTGGGATTGAATGGGCGGCGGTGGCTTATAATGTGGTGGTGTTTTTATATACGCCACGGCTGCTGCATTTTATTTTGCCGTTGTTGCAATGTTCGAGGATGGCGTATCTGCGGACGCTGTTTATTCCAGCGGCGACGACGCTGGCGTGTGTCTGCTTCTATGAGGGGCTGAGCCATAGTATCGTGACCGGGATGTGGCCGCAATTATTGCTTGGTGGCGGATTGGCCGTGGGTGGGATTGCGGGGGCGGCGTTGTTACAGTATAGACTGCTGCTGGCGGAAGTCGCGCAGTGCCGGATTTCATTTAACGCTTAGCTATTGAAACCGGACAGCAGGCGTTTCAGGCGCACTTCGAGGGGGCGTTTTAGCAGCCACACGGAGGCGGGGCAGGAGATTGCGGTCTGGACGATATCGCTGGCGCGCTTGTGTTTGATGGCGTCGATAAGCTTGGTGTAGGCGTATTCGGTTTTCAGGTTTTTGGTGCGCTGGGTTTGCTCGGCGCTTGCTGCGGGGTCGAACTGGTATTTGGCGGCGATGCGTGCGTCGGCGTCGCGCATGGCGGTTATGTCGGCGAGTTTGAGTCGGTAGGAGATGGAGCCTTTGCGCGCGGTGTAGCGGTAGCCGGGGGTTTGGTCGGTGGCGATGCGTGCGCCGATGAGGACGGCTTGGAGTAGGAGTTGGTAGTCTTCGCCGATGCGTAAGGAGGTTTCGTAAGAAAGATTATGTTTTTGCAGGAAGGCCCGCGAGAAGACGGGTTTTAAATAGCCCAGCGTGTAGTTGTTGCCAGCATTGACGGTGCCTTTGATGAAGTTGGCGGGGGTGATGGCGGGAAGTGCTGGGAACATGGGAAATTCTTTGCCGTCGGCTTCGCGGCAGACGAGAAGATTATCGACGATGATGTCGGCGTTGGTGGCGAGCGACAGGCAGCGCTGGAGGCGCGCAAGCTCGAAGCTGTCGTCACCATCTAGCACGGCGATCCAGTCACCGGTTGCGGCAGCAAAGCCAGCGTTGCGGGCGGCGGAGGGGCCGCCGTTGGCGGGAAGGCGGATGGGTTTGATTCGTGGATCGGTCAGGGCGGTGACGATCTGCCATGTTCGGTCGGTGGAGCAGTCGTCGACGACGATGGCTTCGATATCCACGCCTTTTTGCGCGAGGGCGCTTTCGATGGCCCTTACGATGTAGGCCTCGACGTTATAGGCGGTGATGATGACGGAGATCATTTAGCGTAGGGTTCGATGATTTTGCTGCCTAGAAGGCGGGAGGCGACGCCGGTGTGTAGCGCGCCGCGAAGGAGCCAGAAATGCATACGCTCGGTTTTGATGGCATTGGCCAGCGCCATGACGTAGCTGAAAAGGGCTTTGCTGCTGGCGATGACGAGGTTTTTCACGCGTTGCTGGATGCCAGTGCCGAGTTCTTCGCGCAGGAGAAGGCCGTGGGTCTGCCCGTAGCGGTAGCGGCGTTTGAACAGCCAGCCTAAGGAGGCGCGATTGGCGGGGACGGTTTCGGTGACGAGTGCATCGGGGGAGTAGGCGATTTTGCCGCCAGCTTTGTAGATAGTGGTGAAGAAGACGGAATCTTCCCCGCCGGTACGCCCCAGATCGACGCGGAAGCGCAGGCCAGCGATAGATTTGGCGGTGCGGTTGAACATAACGTTGCAGGTGTAGCCGGTGATGATGCGCTCGTTTACCCAGACGGGTTTGGTGGAGTGGAAGTCGCCTTTGCGCATCCACTCAGGGCAGCTTGAGTCGTAAAAGGCGCGCACGGGGCCCAGGATGACGTCGGCGTTGGTTTTTTCATAAGACGCGATCATGGCTTCGAACCATTCGGGGCTGGCTAGCTCGTCGTCGTCGATATAAGCGACGAGGTCGGAGGTGACTTTGTTCAGGCAGGCGTTACGGGCGATGGAGATATTGCGGGCGGGGGCGTGGACATAGGTGAGGTTCAGGTTGAGTTCCTTGCCGGTGGTTTCGACGAGTTCGCGGGCGATGGGGGTGTCGTCGTTATCGGCGACGATGACCTGCACGCGCCAGCCGGGTTGCAGCTGCAACTGGGCGATCGAACGCAACGTATCCGCGACGTGGGTACGGCGGAAAGTGCAGATGCAGATATCGACGCTGACGGGTTTCATCGTTCCTTGGTTGCCATGATGTGGAACACGCCCTGCCAGAACCCGACCGACCATGCGAAATGCATGACCATGGCCGCGATGCCGGAAAGCATGACCGCGTTATCGTGCTGTTTTAGCCCAAGCCGGACCCCACAGCCAAGGCATAATATCGCCCAGAGGGCGAAAGGGAGCGCAGCAAAGCATGTGACGGGAGTTAGCAGGGCGAGGATGAAGGCTGGAAAAACGAGGGCTGGAGCCATCTGGCGGGGTTTGGGGCGGGTTTTGTGCTTGTTGATATTCCGGATGCGGCCTTTGCCGTAACCGCGGTATTGGCGGAAAAGGGGGGCGATGGAGGCGCGGGGGTAGTAGGTGAGGCGGGTTTTGGCGGTTAGCCAGATCTTCTGGCCGGATTTGAGCAGGCGGTTGTCCAGCTCGGCGTCTTCATTGTGGGAGAAGGTTTCGTCGTAGCCGCCGATGGCGGTGAAGGCGTCGGTGCGCATCAGCGCATGGTGGCCGTGGTCTACCCATGCACCTTGGGTGATGCCCGAACGGTGGGGGGAGCCGCCGTTGCCGAGTTTGGAGTTTTGCGCGGCTGCGACGGCGCGCTGGAAGGGGGATTTGCCTTTGGTTTCCATTGTGACGACGATGGAGGCGCAGTTTTGCGCGGCGGCTTCTTCGAGGAGGCGTTGGCAGTAATCGTCGGGGTAGTCGGCGTGGGCGTCGATGCGGATGAAATATTCGCATGTTTTACCATAAGTGGTGACGGCTAGGTTGATGGCAGCGCTTTGGATGCGTTTGGGGTTATGGAGGTAGATGATGGCGGGGTTTTCCTGCGCGAGGCGCTGGGCGATGGCGATTGTCTGGTCGGTGCTGCCGCCGTCGGCGATGACAATGCGTAAATTGGCGTCGGCTTTGAGGAGCTGGCGGGTGAGTGGCTCGATGGTTTTTGCTTCGTTGAGACAAGGGATGATGACGAGGGTTTCAGGCATGAGGCAAGCCGCTCAGGTAATCGACCAACGCTTTGCAGTCATCTTGGGTGAAGCGCCAGGTTTCGGCAGGGAGGTTGGTTACTTTTTCTTCCAGCTCGCGGTAGCTGTCGGGAGTGATTTGGGTGAAGAGGGAATTGAGGGCTTCGCCGAGGTCGTGCGACAAAATGGTGCCGATGCCGAGGCGCTGAAGTGTGCGGCCGGTTTCGACGTTGTTCAGCGCGATGGGGACGGCGCCGTAGAGGCCGCCTTCGTAGATGCGGTTGGGTAGCAGCCACGAGGAGTTGAGGCCCTCTTCGAACATGTCGATGGCCCAGTTGAAATGGACTTCGCGGTAGATGGCGGCTAGGTCTTCTTGCTTGTAGGCGCCGTGGAAGGTGAGGTGCGGGGTGGTGGTGACGGTTTTTTGGAAATCGTCGAACTGGTCGAGGGCGGGGCGGCCGCGCAGGATGATTTCCACGGCGCCGTTGCTTTCGCGGGCGAATCTGGCAAGGATGTCGAGGCTTTTGCGGCAGCGGATGGCGCCGAACCAGCCGATTTTCCACGGGCGGCCGGGTTCGCGCGGCGGCAGTAGCGGCATTTCGGGGGTGGGATAAACTTTGTTTTCGACGAGGCGGATGGGGAGTTTGACCTTCGACATCGGCTCGAAATAACCGCTGATAAAGGCGGGGGAGCTGGTGATGAGGGCGCTGGCGCGTTTGGACAGCCAGCCTTCGAGGGCGCGCAGGGCTTTGCCGATGCAGCCTTGGTTCAGCAGCAGGCGGTGGATGTCGAGACTTTCGTAGACGATGGTTTTCTTGCCGCGGCCGCGTACGGCGATGGCGAGCATTTCCAGGTTGCGCGCTAGGATAAGGTCCGCGTTGTCGAATACCGGTTTGTATTTTTCGATGCGCAGGATGGTCTGGATGACGGATTGCAGGCGCTGGACAAAGCCGCCGTTGAAGGTACGGCCCAGATCGATAGCGGGGCAACCAGCGACTTGGGCGATAGGCCCCGGTGTGCGGCGGAAACCGGCGAGAGTGACGGTGGCGCCGCCGTCGGTCAGCATGAGCGTCCGTTTGGCAACGGCGGGATCGGAGAGGTCGTGTACCAGATAGAGCAATCGCACGTCAGAGATTCCAGACTATTGAGGCGTGAATTTCACCCAGTGATAATCGGCGGTAACGGGCGCTTTGTAGGAAAATGGCCCCAACCATGCGTTGGCCTGCGCGCTGCCGGACCAGAGCGACAGGTAGATGCGGCCCGGTTGGGTCGGCATTTTCCAGCCGGCGTTGGTGGTGTGGACCACTTTGCCGTCGACCAGCCATTTGATGCTCGTGGGTGACCAGATGAAGCTGTAGGTGTGGAACGCGGCGGAGGCGTCGAAGCCGAGATTGATGATAGTGCCGTCCTTGGAGACGCCACCGACCCAGTAATTCACCATGACGGTTTTCGAGTTTTTGCCGAGGAATTCAAAGTCGATTTCATCGTGCGAGGCGACGCCGACCGGGGGGCCGACATAGGTGAAGAAGCTGGTGTTCAGGCCGGAACCGGCGGCGGTTTTCATACTGGCTTCATAGGTGCCGTAGCCGGTGCGGGCGTTGGTGTGGAATTCGCCGCAGCCGATGGGCAGCACTTTGCCGCCTTTGTTGGACAGCGTCAGGCGCATGGCGGGGCCGTCGGTATACATGAATGCCGTTACCGCATTGGCGCGCCATTCGCAGGACTGGATGGGGCCGTTGGTCCAGCCGCTGGAGACGTACCACAGGGCGGGGTCGAGCACGCCGGGCTTGGAGAAAAACGGAATCGTTGCGGCACTGGCGCTTTGCAGCAGCGACACGCTGATGGCGGCGAAGGCGAGCGAGGCTTTCAACAGGTTTTTGGCCGATGGCTTAACGCAATTCGTGTTCATAAAACTGTCCGGGGTTGAATATATTTGGGTCTTATAACATCTTTTGAGTGAGGGGCATATCTTCTTTGGGGTCGGTCAGGCGGCGAATGAAACACCTGCCCGGAACCTCTATGTAAGTATACACCACAGCGGCGAGGAAAACACTGAGAATCGCGCTGCCGAAAACGAGGATAACATTTTGAAAATCATCATTTGGGATGAGGATGCGGCAGAGATTCTTGGTGACGCTCCACTGGAAGGAGTGGATCATATACAAACTGTACGAAATTTCGCCTAAATACACGCTAATTTTGCGAGCGAGAAGCTTGCCCAGAAGATCGGCGTGGGAAGTGAGCGCGAGGATGAGGAGGCCGAAGAGAGGGACGTATACGGCTTGTGTGCTGATTTGCAATTGAAGCAGGATTGCGATGAGGGCGACGATGAGCCAGCCTGCGTGTTTGTTGGGTTTCAGGGTGAGGCTGATTTTTTTATTGAGCTGGTAGAGGATGGCGCCGAAAGTGAATTCGGGGACGATGTGCAGCAGCGGATTGGTTTCGACCCAGAAATAGATAGCAATGATGCACAGGGCCGCGAGGAGCCATTCGAGCGCGGGCTTCATGCGAAACAGCGCCATCGCCAGCAGGGGATAGAGCAGGTACATGAACCATTCTGCGGAGATGGACCATGCGGGGACGTTGGGGGAGCCGTAGCCGAACCATGCGTGGGTCATGAGCAGGTTATAGAGGATGGCGATGGCATGGTAGGAGTCGTCGTCGGCTGGGGTTTTGTGGAATAGTTTGGCGGCGGCGTAGAGGATGAGCATGAGGGCGAGGGTGAAAAGATGCACGGGATACATGCGTGCGACGCGGAAGGAGAGAAATCTGCGGTAGTCGCGTAAACGCGGGCGGGTGCTGAAGGTTTCGCCGTAGACGTGGTGGATGATGTAGCCACTCAGGACGAAGAAGAGGTCAACGCCCATGCTGCCGCGGGCGATGAGGTTGTTGATCAGGTAATTGTGGTCGGTGATGGCGGGGGCGGCGAAGTGGAACAGGACTACCATCATGGCTGCGTAGAAACGCATACCGGTCAGGGCATCGATCTGGATGCGCGGGGTGCCCACGCCGCTATTGCGCGCTGGTTTTATCCGGATTCAGGAAGCGTTCTTCCAGATAGCTGATAACTTTGGCGACGCGCTTGGACTGTCCCTGCACCGCAGAGGTGTTCAGCACCGTGCCGATGACGTTGGCGCCGGCTAAAATGTGCAGGGATTGTTTCAAATCATGCACTTTTGTGACGCCGTCGCTGACGACCATCAAGATGGCGTCGACGTTGGGGAGGAAGGCGAGCGGATCGTCCTGCACGAGGGTGGGGGGCATATCGTAGATGATCAGGCGGTCGGGATAGCGGGCGCGCAGTTCTTTGGCGAGCGCGGCGATTTTAGGCGAGCCGAGGACTTCGGAGGAGTTGTCCATCACTTGGCCTGCGGGCAGGATGGTCATGCGATCGAAGGAGGGGCGCAGCAGGCATTTGGAAATCGGCACGTCGTTTAAGAAGTAATCGCTGATGCCGTATTCGGCGGTGATGCCGAGGTATTCGGTGACGTTGGGTTTACGCAAATCGAGGTCGACGAGCAGGATGGTTTGTTTCAAATCGAGCGCGATGCTGACGGCGAGGTTGAGGGCGATAGTGGTTTTGCCGTCGCCGTAATTGGCGCTGGTAATGCCGAGGGTTTTCATGCCCGACTGGTTCATCGTCTGCAGGATTTTGGTGCGCAGGATGCGGAAAATATCGGCTTCGATATGGCGGGTATGGTGGGCGACGATGTGGCGCTTTTCGAGATAAGCGTCTTCCAGCTCGACCATGTTAGAGCCGATGAAATTGCTATCGAGCGCGCCCGGCGGCGGCGGCGGCGCATTGCGCTGCTCCAGCTCCTGTCGGTCGAGCTGGGCTTGCCTTTGTTCGCGGGCTTTCTGAAGCGCTTTTTCTAGTTTATCGACCATTGGTATACTCAGTTAGACTGTTGGGAGCGGCTGAATCTGGCGCGCAATTTTTTAAACGGTAGTTTGAGTAAACTTAGTACTGTCAGCGCACCGATGATGTACGTACGGTAACGCGTAGACGGCTTTTTGGCGTTCTCGTCGAGCATGAAGGGGATGACGATCAGCGGGGTGGTGCCGACGATGTAGGACAGGTGTTGGACGCCGTGGATGTTCTGGTTGGCGGCTTCGGTTAGCGTAACGGCAGCAAGGCCGCCAGCGAGCGAAAGGACAATGCCGCCGAGTATCAGCAGGATGCGCTTCGGATGCGTGTCGTCAGGAACGCCTGGTGGGTTGATGACGGCAAGGCGCTGGCCTTTGCGGCCGAGTTCGAGCTGCTCGTTCATGTCGGCGGTCATTTTCTTTTCTTTCAGCTCGCGGTAGCGAAGCTGGCTGTTTTCATAGTCACGCGTGAGTTTGGCCATTTCCTGCTCGATTTGCGGGTTGGCAGCGACGTTACGCTCGAATTTCAGTTGCTGTTCGCGGATGGTGTCACGCTGCTTGACGAGGGCTTTGTGCTGCGCCTTGGAGGAGTTGAGCTGGGCGGCGAGCTGGAGATAGGCCGCGTTGTCGGCATCCGGCTTGATGTTGTCGATGTCGTCAGGATCGGCGCTGGCGTCTTTTTTGGCGGGGACGCCTTTGGCTACGAGTTCAGCCTGCAGTTTATTGAACTGTTTTTGCAGGGCTACGACGTCGGGATGCTCAGCACCTTTGGTGCTTTTGGCGGCTTCGAGATTGGTGCGTACGTCTTCAAGCTGGGCCTGGAGCTGGGCGTTGGCCTGTGCGGGGTTGACCTGCAATTTGAGGGCGGCAATCTGGCTGCGGAGTTTGATGACGTCCGGATGATCGGGGCCGTACTGGCCGGTGAGGGTGGCGTATTGTGCCTGCATGGCTTTGAGCTGGACGGCAGGGGTGGTGAGCAGTTGGCCGTCGGCAATGACGCGTGAGTAGGGTTCGACCATTGCGAGCTGGGCGCGTAAGCTGCCTTGGTTGCCTTCGTTGCTGGTGATCTGACTTTGGATGTTTTCCGCCGTCATGGTGAGGTTGGCGGCGCTTTGCTGGTTGAAGATCAACGCGCTGGGTCCGGATTCGCCGTTCTTGGCGCGGAAATCGGCGATGGCTTTTTCCTGCTGCTGCATCGAGGCTTCAAGCGCTGCGATCTGGTTGCCTAGGAAGGCGGAGGTTTCCTGCGCCTGCATGCGGCGCATTTTCAAATCTTCATCGAGTAAGCGCGAGACGAGTTCGTCTACGACTTGCTGGGTTGCGGCGGGGTCTTTGTAGTCGAAGCTTAGGTCGAACGCGATGGCGGAAAGCTGTTCGGCGGTTTGTTTCTGGGCGGCGGCGGGGTTGGAGAGGTTGCCGTTGATGAATTCAACTTTGATTTTCTTGCGCATCTTGCTGGTGAGGATGGCAATCGGGGTGCTGTCGACTTCGCCGGGGTAGAGGTTGAATTTGGTGATGATCTGGCTCAGGGTTTCGAGGTCGGTCACCTTCTGCTGGATCTGGTTGATGCGCTGGTCGGCGAGCGTTTCGATCACTTCGTTAGGATTGGTGACGTTGGTGGAAACATAGGACTGCTCGATCTGCACGGTGGCGGTGGAGCGGTAGTTCGACCAGTTCATGCTGATAAGGACCGACACGAACAGCAGCGCGAACGTGGTGATGAAGAAAATTTTGCGATGGCGCGACAGAATCGCGACGATGTCGCGCAGCGAAATTTCTTCCATGTCCTTAGAATCCCCAGGGTGCCGGGTGATAGGTCAGCCCGACAGTGAATAAATGTTCTTTAATCGTACCCGTCGTATTGGTGAGCGACTGGCGTATAAATTGGTAGTTGGCCGAAATATCGGCGTTCAGGACGACGCGGTAGGAGATGCCGGCGTTGCCCAGCATTTCATCATCAAGATTGGTGCCGGTTTGATTGATGTAATCAGCGTAGCGGTAAGACGCACCTGCGTTC
This sequence comes from Alphaproteobacteria bacterium, assembly GCA_025362975.1. Taxonomy (GTDB): domain Bacteria; phylum Pseudomonadota; class Alphaproteobacteria; order Rickettsiales; family SXRF01; genus JANYBV01. The sequence goes on from JANYES010000003.1 coordinate 190,332, forward strand.
AGGGAAAGTTTTTCGTTGAGCGCGTGCGTGTCATTGGCGCGCACGGTGGTGAACAGTGCGGAGCTGCCGTTGCCGAATGGCTGTTGCTGGCGCGAGGCAAAGATGGTGGCGCGATCGGCCCGTTCGGTGATGTTTAAAGAGCCGGAGAAGACGTAGTTGATGTCGGAGCTGGCGCGCGCGGTAGCGGTGGCGGCCTGACGGGAATTTTCGGCACCGGCCGTTACCCGGGCGGTCATGTTGTCGTTGATGATGTGGACGAGACCAAGGGAGGGGCCGACGGTGTCTATTTTTGAACGCGTGTTGTTGGTGCCCTGGTAACGCTCGGTGTTGAGCATCAGGATGCCAGTGTTGACGGGATCGAAGATGTGATTATAGGTCGGGGTGACGGTATAATAATTGTAGTCGGTGAAGGCTGCGTTGTCGTAGGACGAGCGCGAAATAGAGGTGTTGATGCTGTATTTATCATCCGGCGCGGGTTTGAAATCGATGCCGGGACTGGCCGAATAACCGGTGTGGCGGACACTTGGCGTGGTGATGCCGAAGCTGGTGATTTCACTCGTGCGCGTGGTGTCGTAATCGAAGGTGGCGCCCATGCGCGCGGTCCAGCGAAGGTTGTTGGTTCCGATGTTGGCTTTTTCGTGGAAGTTGGTCGAATTGAAAACTGAATTATCGTAGATACCCTGATCGATTGTGGAGCTGGAAGTGAATTTCGAGCGTGGTGTGGCTTCGTTCAGAATGAGCGTGGCGGTGGTGTCGGAGCCTTGCAGGGATTTGTAATTGCGTTCGAGGCGCAGCGGGTTGGCGTCATAGGAGTATGTCTCCGAGGCTTCCAGCGCGATATTAGACGCATCGGGCGCGGCGACGACCGGCTGGTCGGTTGCAGGACCGGCATGCGCAACGCCGGGCAGCAATGTGCCAAGGCAAAGGCAGGTTGTGCGTAACCAGCGATTCGATGGATTCAGCGAGGGGCGCATCGACTAGAACAGGCTTGCGGTCGGAACAACTACGACATCGCCCGGTTTGAGGGTGATGTTCATTTCGAGTTTGCGGCCTTGCGCGATATCGTCATACGGGAATTCGATGGAGGTCTGTTTGCCATCGACGGTGCGCAGGATGATGATGCGGCCTTCGCTGGCGTACGGAGTTAGGCCGCCAGCCTGACTCAACGCCTGCATGACGGTCAGGTTATGGCCCATGACGATTTCGCCGGGCTTGTTGACCTGTCCGATAACGCTGGCGGTGTGGCCGAGCGTGGCTTTCACGAGGACGGCAACCGAAGCGCCCGGAATCATGGAGCGGAGTTTGTTCTTGATGATGACCTGCACCTGCGCGGGGGTCTGGCCAGCGGCGGCGAATGAGCCTATCAGCGGGAAGTCGATGGTGCCGTCCGGGAGGACGAGGACTTCACGGTCGAGGTTTTCTTCTTTCCAGACGGTTACCTGAAGCACGTCACCGGATTTGATAGTGTAGTCGTTGGCATTTGCTTTCGGGGTCGGGGTTGCTGGTTCTGCACGGGGGGCTTGTGGTTCAGCGGTGGCGACTGGCGCCAGCGTGGTTTTTTTCTTTTCCGGTTTTTCCGGGGTGGTTTTTTCGACCGAATTATTGAGGGCGGAATCAACCGTTGCGTCAGTGGATGACGGCTGCATGCCTACGATTTCGACCGGGTGTGCTTCGGCGGCAACCGCAATGACGGGCGTGGCGAAAATGAGGGGAAGGATGAAGGCTAATTTCAGCGTTTTATTCATAAAATCCCCGAAAACTTGGTTAAGACTCAAAACAAGAATCTTGTATAATAAACAAAATATGTTTTCGCAAAGGGTTATTGCGGAAATTAAAATTTAGTGGGAAGTGGCTGCATTTATGTAACATTCGCGCGGTCGTTTTTTGTGCCGCGAACATGGGCGGTTTTTTAACCTGATACGCATTGCCCGACAAGTAAAAATGCTCTATACTATGTGCCTCCCGCGAGGTGCGACTGCTGGCGTGGTTAAATAAATAATAAAAACAACACGTTAACACAAGCACGGTTTGTTTACTGTTAATTGCTACAATAACGGCGCAGGCCTTTGAATTCACTGTTTGAATTCTGGGTAAACGCCGAAAGGACTAGAGATGTACGAGGAGTTTTTTGGCCTATCAGCAAAGCCGTTTTCGCTATTGCCGGACGCCAATTTTTTGTTTTTCAGCAAGCGCCATAAGCGTGTCGTGAACCTGCTTGAATACGGCACGATGACGCAATCCGGGTTCATGGTCATCACCGGCGATGTCGGCGCGGGCAAAACCACGATCATCCGCCATTTCCTGAAGAATCTTGAAGATACCGTGAGCGTCGGCGTCATTACGAACCCGAGCAAAACTATAGGCAGCCTGCTGGGCTGGATCGCCACCGCCTACGACATCAATGTCGGCAGCGACGAGCAGGTGAAGCTGTATGAAGGCTTTATCCAGTTCCTGCTGACGCAGTATGGGCAGGGGCGCCGCACGGTGCTGATTATCGACGAAGCGCAGAACATGACACCGCAGATGCTCGAAGACCTGCGCATGCTTTCCAACGTGAATAACGAGCGCGACCAGCTATTACAGATCATTCTCGTGGGGCAGCCTGAGCTGCTGATTACGCTTAAACGCGATGATTTACGGCAGTTTGTGCAACGTATTTCGGTGCATTGCCATTTGACCTCGATGAGGGCGCCGGAAACAGCAGCCTATATTCGCCATCGTTTAAGCGTGGTGGGCGGGACGGCAGATATATTTGACGATATCGCCTGCGCTGCGATTCATTATTTTACCTTCGGCGTGCCGCGCCTGATCAATCTTTTGTGCGACCACGCGCTCATGTATGCCTTTGCCGAAGACGAGCATTATGTTACCTTCTATACGGTGATCGAAGTGGTCAACGACCGCAATAGCTCCGGGCTTTCGGCCTTCCGCATCCTGTCTGACGACCAGACGAACGATCAGGTGCTGAAAGAACTCGAAGACATTATTACGGAAATCCGCCGCCCGATTCCTAAACGCATCGATCGAGTGCTGCCGGAGGCTAATACGGGTGAATAAGCTGCTGATATTGATCGGTCTATTGTTCGCGACGCCATCGTTGGCGGACACCGATTACGTGTGTCTTAAGAACTGCGCCAGCACCAAAACGAGTACGCCTAAATGCATGCAGCAATGCACCTATAATACGCCGAAAAAAGCACAGGGCACGGCCAAGGGGCCCAAGAAGAATAATTTCGATCAGTTCTCCACCCTTAAAGAGGCGGATCGTATTGTGGTGCAGCGCGATGCCAGGCAAGATGGCAGGCTGAACAAGAATTACAGTTGCGTGGCAAGCTGCCTTAAAGGTGGCATGCAGTATCAGCTCTGCCAGACGCAGTGCACCCAATAATCATCCTCATCTGAAAATACTACGCTGCATTTCCTCTAAGTGACGGAATTTGCGTTATTAGGTTGCCGTTGTTGTCGGCACATAAAAAACTCATAAGGTTTTTAGCTTAAAAAATAAAAACTTAATAAAAATTAAATAGTTTAGCAATTTAGCCATAAAATCACATGGTTAAGGCTAAAAAAGAGACTAGCTTTTGCTGCTGAAATAGTCTATAAAATAGCCTGCGACGATAAAAAATTAATAATTTAGTAACCATTTAAAAATTACGTGGCAAAAGGAATCTCATGGAGCGCAACTTGTTGATGTCTCGAAACATTACGGTTACTGAAAGTCAGGTTCTGGATAAAGACCACGGCACAAGCGCCAAGACCGTAGCCAACGACTTAGACTCGCAGGCAGTCCATTTCCATAGCGAAAACAACTCTATTTCCGCTCAGCCAGCCCCCCGTCGTCGTGCTACCCGCATGCTGCAAGGCTATATCGTGACCGATTCGCTGGCTGTCATGGTCGGTTTCCTGCTCGCCTGGAACCTGACGCTGATTATAAACAATCCTTATTTTTCGCATATGGGCCTTGGGGCTTTCCATCATCAGGATAATTTCCGCGTGGGCAGCTATCTGGCGATTGCGGCGGGGTGTTTGCTCTGGTTCCAGTATAAGGGCCATTATCGCGTGCGCATGAATTTCTGGATGGAATTGCAGAACGTGATGAAAACGTTCGGCATCGGCCTTATGGTCAACGGCTTCTTGCAGGTGGCTACGAAAACGGATCTTTCGCGCCTCTGGCTGATGTCGGCGTGGGTGTTCGCGGCGTTTAGCATTGTGCTGTTCCGTGGGTTATATAGGATTTACCTGCGCAGCAAGGGCATTTGGAATATTTCGACGCTGCTGGTCGGCAGCGGCAACACCGCCGACGATACGCGCGCGGCACTCGCAGCGGAATCGGGCATGGGTTATGCCATTACCGCACAAATCAAGAATTTACCGTCGGCTTTCATGCAGGCGGGCCGCTCATGGGAACGCCTGTGCGCCCAGTACGACGCGGAATATGTGATGATTGCGCTCGACGGACGTGAAATGGAAGAAGCGGAGAAACCGATTGCGCAGCTGATGCGCGAATCCGTGCCGTTTTCGATTTCGCCGCCGCGCCGCAATTTGCCGGTGCTGGATATGGTACCGCAGTATTTCTTCAATTCGGATGTGAAGTTACTCACGCATAACAGCGGGCTGGAACAGCCGCTGCCGCGTTTTGTGAAACGTGTGTTCGATATCGTGGTTTCCGGTGTGGCGCTGCTGTGCGTCAGCCCGGTGTTTCTTATGCTCGCGGTGATGATCAAGCGTGATGGCGGGCCGGTGTTCTTCGGACATAAGCGTATCGGCAAGAACGGCAAGACATTCTCTTGCCTCAAATTCCGTTCTATGAGCGCGAATTCTGAGGAAATGCTGAAAAAGTATTTGGCTGAGGATCCGGACGCATGGGCGGAATGGGAAGCGACGCAGAAACTTAAAAACGATCCGCGCATTACCAAGTTCGGCCAGTTCCTGCGCGCCACCAGCCTTGACGAGCTGCCGCAGGTAATCAACGTGCTGCGCGGCGAAATGAGCCTTGTCGGCCCGCGCCCGATCGTGCAGGACGAAGTGTCAAAATACGATTACGATATCGCGCATTACTATCGCGTCAGCCCCGGCATTACCGGACTGTGGCAGGTTAGTGGGCGTAATGACGTGAGCTACGCGCAGCGCGTGAAAATGGATAGCTGGTACGTTCGTAACTGGTCGCTGTGGCACGATATCGCCATTCTTTGCAAAACTCTGCCGGCTCTGCTCAAGCGCCGCGGCGCTTATTAATTCAGCGCGTCATGTCTAAAGCAATTCTGGTAGCTGGCGGCGCGGGGTATATTGGCTCACATGTTTGTAAGGCATTAGCCGCCGCAGGCTACACGCCCGTCACCTTTGACAACCTTGTTACCGGATGTCGCGATTTCGTGAAGTTTGGACCGCTGGTTGAAGGCAATGTGTCGGACGCCGAGCTGGTGAAGAAGACGGTGAAGCAGTACGACATTAAGGCCGTCATTGACCTTGCGGGGTCGATTGAAGTGGCGGAGTCGGTCAAAAATCCCCTCAAATATTATGAAAATAATTTCGCGGTGAAGATTCCGTTTCTGCGCGCGCTGCATGAGGCGGGCGTGAAGGCGGTGGTGTTTTCGTCGACGGCGGCGGTGTACGGCGAGCCGGTGGCGGTGCCGATTGAAGCAACACATCCGCTGAAGCCGAAGAATCCGTATGGCGCGTCGAAGCTGGCGTATGAGCAGTTGCTGCGCGATTTCCATCTGGCGGGTGGGCCGTCGTGGATGGCATTACGGTATTTCAATGCGGCTGGGGCTTCGTTTGATGGCGATATTGGCGAATGCCATGAGCCGGAATCGCATTTGCTGCCGCTGGCGTGTTTTGCCAATCTGGGTGCGACGCCTCCCTTAAGCATTTTTGGTAATGATTATCCGACGCCGGACGGTACGGCAGTGCGCGATTACATCCATGTGATGGATCTGGCTTCGGCGCATATTCTGGCTGTGGAGGCGTTGCTGAACGGTGCGCAGCCCGCGCAATATAACCTCGGCAACGGGGTCGGTACGTCTATTGGCGAAGTGCTAGCGTGTTTCGAGCGCCTTGGCCTGAGCGTACCACATAGTTTCAAGCCCCGCCGCGCGGGTGATCCGAGCCGACTGGTTGCGGATTCTACAGCGGCTAAGAAAAACCTTGGCTGGAAGCCCAAGCATGCGACTATTGACGAGATCGTCCGTTCGGCGCATGACTGGCACCGCGCCGCAATCAACAAAGCTAAAGCAGTCTGAAATGAATAACGCCCTTTTTAAACTCGATATCACTACGGCCTTTGAAGATTCCGTGGGCACCACTGGTGCCAGCAAGCAGCGCTACGAACAGCTATTGGAAAAATTACTGCCTACCTTGCCGCGCATTCGCAAAAGCCCTCAGCGCGAGGCGGAGCCAGTTCTGGGCCTGCCTTCGGCGAAGGATGATCTGGCCGAAATCGAGGCGGTGGGCAAAAGCATTCGCGAGCAGTTCAGCACGCTGGTCGTGGTGGGCATGGGCGGTTCGAGCTTGAGTGGGGAAACGCTGGCGTTGACCGCTAAGCCTTCGCCGCTGAAACTGGTGTTTGTAGACAATATCGACCCGGTGATCATCGGCAGGATGTGCGAGGCGCTCGACTGGAAAAAAACGGCGTTTTTAGTGATCAGCAAGTCGGGCAACACTATTGAGACGCTGGCGCATATGTCGGTGTTACTGCGCCATGCGAAGGCGGCGGGCATTGATCCTGCGAAGCATTTTACAGTGATTACCATCCCCGATGGGAATTCGCTGGAGACGATTGCCAAGGCTTATAACATCAATGTGATTCCGCATGACCCGAAGCTGGGCGGGCGGTTTGCAATTTTGTCGGCGGTGGGGCTGATTCCTGCGGCGGCGATTGGGATGGATATACGAGCGCTTCGCGCCGGTGCGCAGAAGGTGCTGGAAGATAATTTCGACCGCGCGCCGGGGGATTCCGCACGCTCGGCGGCCCTGCACGTGGCGTTGATGGATAAGAATACTCGCATCAACGTGATGATGCATTACTGCAACCGCCTTGAGGGGCTGGCCAGCTGGTATCGCCAGTGTTGGGGAGAGAGCCTTGGCAAATGCGCAGCAGCCACGACGCCGGTGCGCAGCCGCGGCGCTACCGACCAGCACAGCCAGTTGCAGCTCTATCTCGATGGCCCGAAGGACAAGCTGTTTACTTTCATGACGCTGAATCGCAGCGGGCAGGGGGATGCTATCGATTTCCCGGAGCTGAGCGACACGCGTTTTGACTTCCTCAAAGGCCAGACGATGGGCGATTTGATGGTGGCGGAGCAGAAGGGTACGCTCGGCACGCTGGTGAAGCGTGGCTGCCCGGTGAGGGCGTTTGAAATGGATGTGCTCAATGAAGAAGTCCTCGGCGGCCTGCTGATGCATTTCGCGCTGGAAATTATGTTTACAGCAGAGTTGATGCAGGTCAACGCCTTCGACCAGCCCGCAGTTGAAGAGAGCAAAGTGCTTACTATGCAATATCTTCTAAGGAAGACTGCTTAACTCCATCTCTGGCTTATTTTTTTCCCGATATAACGGCCCGGCGTCTCGATCAGCACGTAGCTGAACGTGGACAGGGTCAGCAATACGCAGATATAGGCGATGCCCAGATGCGGCTTCGGGCCGAACATATTGTGAATGCTGGGGGTGTATTCCATCATGTAGGCCAGCGGATAGTGCAGCAGGTAGATCGAGTAGCTGATGCGGCCCAGATAGGTCATTAAGGGCAGGGAGAAGAGCAGGCGGATCCAGCCCTTGCGGTAGAGGCTGATCGTGATGATCGAGGGGAAGATGAACAGCTGGAACAGGTAATCGGTGCTCATGATGAAGGGGTAATCGTGGAACCACAGCGCGGCGGCGGTGAGGACGATCAGTATTTTTTCCAGCAGGTGCAGCGACTGTGAGGTGAGGTTCGGCAGCTTGTTATGATAGCGGAAGATCAGGCAGCCAAGGGAGAAGCCGATGATGCCGCGAATCATCGGGGCGCTCCAGCTGGTGGATTGCAGCGTGTGGGGCGACAGGTTAATGAGGTAGACGGTGGACACCGCGATGATGATCATCAGCATTATATTGGGTATACGGCGCAAATTCCACACGATGAAGAAGAAAGCGAGGTTGACGATCCACTCGACGGACACCGACCAGACGGGGCCGTTGGGCTGTGCCATGACGGTCAGGTTGCCGAGCATAGTGAGCTGGAGGAACACGCGGTAAACGAAGGTGGGGCCCCAGCCGAAATCCATCGTCTGCACTTTGTGCAGCGGGGCGATGACGGCGTGGTCGACCCAGAGGAAGAAGCCGATGCTGATGATGTAAAGCGGGTAAAGACGCGCGATACGTCGCACGGCGAATTTGCGGAAGCTGATGGTGTGGGTGGCGATGCGCGCTTCGTATTGGCGGGAGATGATGAAGCCGGACAGGATGAAGAAGAAGTCTACGCCCAGATAGCCCCACGGAGTCCAGTCTTCATCGAAGAAGAGTTTGGAAAAATGGTAGCTAACGACGAACAGCGCCACGATGCCGCGCCAGCCTTCGAGCGGGGCGATGTAGGGCTTGTCGCTGATGAGGTAATGTGGATCTTTGCTGGTATCCGGTTTGATATCGTCTTGCAATGCGTTGGCCACGTTTGGTCATTCCCGTGAGTGTGATAAAGGTTAATGGATTTATACTATTGTTATATCGGCATGCGCAACGGGTTTTTTGTAAATTTTACCTGTTTTTTCGTGATTTATGCCGGAAAAAGACGAAAAAAAACAGCCACAACCTTGTGAGGCTGTGACTGTCTTTTTTGCGTTACCTGAACCTGGGGTTCACATGACGGCTTTTATTTCTTTTTCGGCTGCTCCTTATTCGGGAGGGCCGCCTTGGGCAGGGCCTTCTGCTGCGGCATGACCAACATGAAGCTGGCCTTGTCGGTCAGCCCGTGGTGGTACTCCTGGAAACCCTTGTACAGATCGGATTCCTTGGGGTCGACCAGCATCGGTTTGCCCATCTTGCCTTCCTCGAACGGAATGCAGACCACGATCATGTACCGGTCTTTCATGCCGAACCCACGACCGCCGGCCGGAACCATCAGGATCTCGGCACCGCCGGAGGTACCCAGGAAGGCCGTGAAGCCGTCCGTGTTCATTACGTCGTTGCCGGTACCGGTGGCGATGCCGCGTTGGCGAATCGCCGGGCCGTTGTCGGTCGGGCGAGTCTTGGCTCCGACGGCGTCGTAACCTTTGGCGGGGTCGCCGTAGGTGACGATGGACTTGAAGGTGGCGTCGCAGATGCGAATCGGGATGCCCCGGTTTTCCAGGGCGACTTCGTCGAACAGCTCCTTCATCTCCTTCACCGCCTTGTCGAGCTTGTCCTTCTTCTCCTTCTGCGACTCCGATTTCTTGAGCTCCGGCTTGTCTTGCCCGGAGGCGGAGGCGAAGGCGATGCAGAGGGTGAGGACGCCGATGGACATGATGCGCGAACGCATGGTAAATACCTCAGAGCTGGCGGACTAGTTGCAGGCGGAGTGCCTTTACTAGCTGGGAAGTTGCTCTTGTCTTCCCTATGTCAACGGTACTGCGTACCGATGTGACCAAAATCTTGCGATTCGAAAATCTGACGTTCAGAACACTTTGCGAGCCTGAAACGGAAAAATCATAAAAATATGATCCAGATGCGAGTATTTTAACTTAAAATTAACCAAAAAACAAGTGACAAGGCGGCCGAAATATATGGATTAACGAGATAATCCAGGAAAAAGCAAAAAAAAACAGCCTCGACCTTGGTAGGGCCGGGACTGTTTTTCTTTTGCCTTACGTCAGCGATGCTGGCGTGAGGGCTTTAAGTTACTTCACGAAGACCACGAACCCGGTGGTGCCGGGTTGGTGGTACGTGTAAAAGCCGGCGTACAACTCGGACGCGGCGGGCGTGATCAGCACGGGCGTGCCGAACTTGCCGTTCTCGACGGGAAAGTACACGGCCTTGAGAGCCTTGTTCTTCGTGCCGACACCGTTCGAGCCGCTGGGGCAGACGATGATCTCAGCGCCGCTGGCCGTCGGGAGGAACCCGATGGCACCGTCCGAGTTCAAGACCTCCTTACCGAACGTCTTCTGCTTGACGGTGGGCTTGCCCTCCTTATCGACCTTGATGCCGAGCTTCTCGAACTCCTTCTCCGAGTCACCCGCCTTTTCGAGGGCGGTGTAGACGGCGTCGGGGATCTTGACGGCGGCGTCGCCGACTTTCAAGCCCTCCTTCTCGAACTTTGCCTTGATCTCGCTCGACTTCTCCTGGGCCAGCAGGTTGCTGGTGTAGGTGAGGGCGAGGAACGCGGACAGGGTCACGATGAGGCTGCGCATGGTTTACTCCTGAGAGTGGGTCATCCTAAGCGAATATGCTTCGGTATGCCCTGCGCTTGCTATTGAGACGGCACCGAAGTGGCACCGTAGTAGCTAAAGTCAATCAGACTGGATATATGAAAACGCCTGCAATGAATGCAGGACAATAAGTTTAAAAAATAAAACTCAGATGGCTAAAATTCTAATATATTCCGGGCTTGGCGTCAAGCGGGGATTTCTGGGGTTTTCCATTATAATACAATCGGATTCAACCAGACTTGCCAGTCTTATAGAAAAAAAGCGAAAAAAAACAGCCACGGCCTTGCGGCTGTGACTGTTTTTTAAGTGCCCGCCCGGGTGAGCGGGAAGGCGGTTTTTGTTGCTGGAGCCGTTACTTCAACTCGACGATGACGGTTTTTTTGAAGTCAAAATCGACTCGGATATCCTTGTCGGTTTGCTCATCACCTCCGTCGATGGTGTAAGTGAGTTTGTTGTTGCCCGCGCCGAACCCGAAGGTTTTGGCTTTCGGGCTTGCGACCATGATCAACTTCCCTTTGCTGATGGCGAAGACAACGTTGTTGTCGCCGCTGGCGATGGGGAAAGTGCCGCCACCTTTTTTGGTGATGGTGGCACCGGTGTTGATGAACTGCCGGTTGGGGATCGTAAACGACCACCCTTCGGGCAGTTTGATCTCGATCGCGGTGTTGTTAGGCGGGTCCGCACCGCTGGTGGAAGTGGTGAGGATGAGGCCAGCCACAAGAGTGGCGGTAAGCAGGATACGCATGGCGCATCCTCCTGGAGCATGTGCTGCTTTGGCGAAATGCCTTAGTCAGATGGGAGTCGCTCGAGTCTCCCTGTATCGTAAGCAGTGCTTGACGCACCGGTTATCGTTAAAACCTTTCGATTTGTTTATTCTGACGGGTTAAACCCGGAAAATCAAAACACGATGACTTAAACGAGGCGCAGTGTAGTGGAAATTGCAGCGGGGTCAAGGCGGCGGGGAAAACGTCATTCCAGCGAAGGCTGGAATCCAATCCACCTCGCGGCAACGAGGGCAATAAGAAATCTTCCCGGTGCAGACGCGCCTGCGCATTGGATACCCGCCTGCGCGGGTAAGACGAGAAAAAAATGCAAAAAAACAGTCGCGGCCTTGGTCGGGCCGGGACTGTTTTTTTCGCCTTACCGGAGTAAGGGCTTAGTTGGCGTTGTCCGGGGTGTCCGGGGGCTGCGGCAGCTTGGCTTCGACCTTCGGTTCCTCCTTGGGAGAGGTGCCGAAGATCTGGTCCGTGTTCATCACCACGAAGGCGAGGAACAAGCAGGCGGCCGCGACGAGCTTGTTGTGCTTCATCAGGGTTTCGAAGCGCATGGGTTTCTCCTGTATGAGAGAGGTCCGCGAGTCATAATTGCTCTTGGTGTCCTCTTTGCGCGTATCGCATCGGCGGATGCCGTTGTGACCAAATATGAAACGTGTGTGACACAGGGGTGCACGCAACGATAAATCAAAAAGACTGGATGGGTTGACTATACTGAAAAATGCGTAAAACGCAATAAAAATGGCGGTTTTTTCTCAATGCATGTGCGAAAAAAAGTCACAAAAAAACAGCCTCGGTTTGGGCCGGGCTGTTTTTTTGTTTGCCTTACGTCAGCATGGCTGGCGTAAGGACTTTATGTTGCTACTGACCACCCTGTTACTTCAGGATGACCATGTACCCGGGGACGTCGTTAGACGCCCCGTGGTGGTAGTTGTAGAAGCCGGGGAAGGCTTCGGAAGCGACGGGCGCGACGATGACCGGCGTGCCGAAGACCCCGTCCACGTAGGGGACGTAGACGACGGCGAGCTTGTCATTTTTGTACCCGAAACCCTGGCTGCCCGAAGGAGCCAAGATCACTTCGGCGGTCCCGTAGTTGCCCAAGAAAGCGATGTTGCCATCGCTGTTGAGCACGTGCGGGCCGAAGCGCTTCTGGATCGAGAGAGGCGTGCCACTCCCGTTCAGCTTGACGCCGAACGAGTTGTAGCCGGCACCGGGGTTGCCCCACGTTGCCAGCTGGCTGTAGGTCTCGTCGGTGACGTTCACCTTGGCCTTGTTGATCTCCAACTTAGCCTTGTCGAACTTCTCCTTGAGGCTCTTCACGTCCTTCTCGATCTTCTCGAGCTTGGCCTTGTCCTTCTCCTTGTCGTCCTTCGGGTCCTTCTTGGGGTCGTCCTTGGGGTCTTTCTTGTCGTCCTTCTTGACCTCGCTCTCTTTCGGGGGCGGGGCCTTGGGGTCGATCTTGGGGTCCTGCGCGAACAGGGTGCCGAGGCCGAGGGAGAGGGTGAGCAGCGCGAGGCTGCTGTTGATGAACTTGCGCATTGGTACTCCTAAGAGAGAGGTCCTTGGGTCATAAATGCCCTTGGTGTCCTCTTGCGCCCATATCAAAACGGTTGCCCGTTGAATGGTAAGTCTAAATCGACTGAATCTATTAAAAACGTCCGTAACATCTTTGCAGAGTACGGAACGGTAAATTTCTGAAAAACAAAAACTCAACAGCCAACACTTTAGCTAATAGTTAAGAAAATGTCAATATTTTTATTATAACGCGAGTATTTATTGTGGAATACTCTAGGGGGTTGATTTTTATATCAAAAAATTATGCACAATTATGTGTGTAAATGATGGTTACGTACCGGAGGTGAAATGATTTTACGAAGCCATACCAGCCGGTCGACTCGCTTTTACTATTTACCCAGAAAACCCCGGAATTCCTCACAATTACTGGTTGATATTCGCACTAAAGTAGTCTAAACGCAGTGCCTGCGAAAAAATTACAATCCCCGTAGAGGGAATTTGCAACGGGAATGTGGGTATTTTTTGGCGTAAGCCTATAAAATTCCCGGATAATATAGTGTTGACGAGCGGATTTTATCCTCTCTGCCCGCCATTGCTGTATAATAGATTAAGACTTGATAACAGCACCAACTTAGGTTAGAAACTCATTAGTTAAAATTTATTAACCTTCGCTGGCGCACCGGCTAACAATAAACCCAAAGAGTATCATGGATATTGCACACATCGCCTACGACATCGTCATCGTGCTGATTACGGTCTACACCGTAAGGCATTATGTCTTTACGCTCAATCGCCTGTACGGCAAGCAGCGCCATCCGTTCGTGGATATCGATACGGCGAACTGGCCGACCGTGACCGTGCTCGTTGCCGCGCATAACGAAGAAGCGGTAATCAGCCATTCGCTCGAAGCGCTTGTCAGCGTCAGCTATCCGCAGGATCGCATCAGGGTTGTAGTGGTGAACGATCGCAGCCAGGATTCCACGGGCGAGATCATCGAAACATATGTAAAGCGTTATCCCGATCGCATTTTCCATTTTAACCGCAAAGAAGGCAAGCCGGGAAAAGCCGCGGCGTTGAAAGACGCGACGGAGCTGGTAAATAGCGACGTGATCGTGGTGTTCGATGCGGATTACATTCCGGGTCGCGGTTTGATTAAGCAGATCGTATCTCCGTTCTTCGATCCTGAAATCGGTTTAGTCATGGGCCGCGTGGTGCCGATCAATACGGGCCGTAATTTATTGACGCGTTTGCTCGATATGGAACGTGCTGGCGGTTATCAGGTGGACCAGCAGGCGCGTATGAACATGGGCTTACTGCCGCAATATGGCGGTACGGTCGGTGGCGTGCGCATGGCGACGCTGCGCGACGTGGGCGGATGGCTCGACAATACGCTGGCGGAAGATACGGACCTTACCTACCGGGCGCTTTTACGCGGCTGGAAGACGGTGTATCAAAACCGCTCGGAATGCTATGAGGAAGTGCCTGAGACATGGGCCGTGCGTATTCGCCAGATCATTCGCTGGGCCAAAGGCCACAACCAGTCGCTGCGCCGTTATACCGGTGAAGTGATGACGAGCAAGAACGTGCGCTTTGCAGAACGCCTCGATGCGTTGTTGCTGTTAGGTGTATATGCGATGTCGTCGGTGATTCTGCTGGGCTGGGTGCTTGGCATTTACCTGTTCTACATGGGCGATATGAAAGTGTTTGGCGGCTATCTGCCTATTCTGGCGCTGATTTCGTATTCGGCTGTGGGTAACAGCGCGGCGTTCTTTGAAATTGCCGCTGCGGTGTATCTCGACGGCGGGAAGAATCGCCTGCGTTTGCTGCCGTTTAACTTCTTCAACTTCATGATTTCGACGCTGTCGGTAACGCGCGGCATCGTGACCTATGCGCTTGCCAAACCCGGTAGCCGCGAGAAGTGGGACAAGACCCAGCGCTTCCGTAAACAATCCTTTATCGTGAGTTAAGCCATGTCGCTCTGGACTTTCATGCTGTTTGCAGTGACCATCGGCTTGCTTATCCTGCCGCTGATTCCTGCGTTTCTTGAACTCGCCAACCCCACGGACGTCGCTCCGCTGAAAGTGGTGCAGTCGTATGACAACAACCCGATGCATTTTGCGCAAGGCTTCCGCGCATACGTGAACAACCATTTCGGGATTAACAGCTTCGGCGACATGTCGGCGGAAAAAAACCGCGGCGGCGTGCTGGCGGATGGCTCGAAATATGAAGTCGTCGGCGAAGACGGCAAAGTGGTGCTGAATGCATCCAAGGGCAGCGAAAAAATCCTGCTGTCTCCGTATACGATTCGCCTGCCCGATGACGGTTCGTTCGATTCCGAGGCGTTTTCCAAGACCGGTATCGTCACCGGCAAGAACTGCCGCACACGCGCATTGCTGTGCGACGAAGATATCAATTTCGGGCCGAATAATACGCTCTTGCGCTGGGCGCATAGCGAAGGGAACATCAATGTCGGCGACAACAGCATTCTCTACGGGCGTTTGACGGCGAAGAAAACTGTCACGCTCGGCGTGGGCACGGTATTCGAGCGTCTGCATGCGAACAAAATCGTTATCGGCGCCGAACTTGCGGAAAACGACATGCCGATCGTCTCGCGCACGGAACTGGCTGAGTTGAAAGGCGTGAAGCTGCAAGCGGAACGCCGCTCGCTTCTGGAAGGCAACCTCGACTTCCCGGCCTACAGCACGTTCGACGGCGACATCGTTGCCGGTAGCACGGCCTTCATTGGCGACTACGCGCATATCAAAGGCAGTATCAAAAGTAACGCCCTGAACGACGTTTACCATTATCTGCAGACCAGCGGCGTGCTGGCCGCAGAGGATAAGCGCGCGGCGCGCTGCGACCTTGGGCACTATGTGCAGATCGACGGATCGGTCATCAGCACGCACGATCTCTACATCGGTGAGCATTGCCGGATCTTTGGCCCGGTTATTGCTGAAAACCGGCTCGTCATTCGCAAGGGCACCGTTATCGGCTCTCCTGAAAATCCCTGCACCGTGTCGGCGCCGAACATCGTTATCGAAAGCGGCTGCGTGATTTACGGGACGCTCTGGGCAGGCAAGCAAGGTCTGGTCGTTGTTGCGCAGCATGAGCAAAAAGGGGTTGCCGCGTGAAATTTTTGAAGTCGTTTACAGTGCTGGCGCTGATGGTGCTGTCTTCAGGCGCGTCCGCGACTGCGCAGGAACTGACGCTCGACCCGGTTTACGTGCGCCCCGACGGCGCGATTATGACGTTTACCAGCGGTAATCTCGTCGACCCGTATTTCCCGATTAAATCGCTGCTGATGGCGCATGATAACGGCATGGACATCACTAAGCTGGCATTGCCGTGGATTAACTGGATGCTGGCGCATCAGGAACCGGACGGGCTGTTTATGCGTTATTGCATCAAGAAGCAGCCCTCAGGCGAAGTCTATGAAGTGTGCGGCCCGGCGGACGCCGATGACGCGCTGCTGGCCATGTGGATTGAACTGCTGTACCGCATGGCGCCTAAAGGCGGCATGCCGGTTAACTGGAAATTGTCGGCGGATAAAGCGCAGTATCAGCTCGATAGTATTTTCGATTCGAAGCGCATCCTGTTCTTTATCTCCAAGTCGTTGCAGTCGAGCTTGCTCATGGACAATCTGGAGATTTATTCCTCGTTCAAGCGCATTGAAAAAGAAGCCATCCGCATTGGCGACAGCAAAACCGGCATTGATTACCGCGCCAAAGCCGAATATATCCGCAACGGGATTGTCGGGAATTTCTGGGATAATAAAAACAAGAGATTTGTCGCCTCCACCCAGAAACGCGACGATACGAGCTTTTATCCCGATACCGTCGTGCAGTTGATGCCGATGATGCATAAGCTGCTAATCCCGCAGATCACGTCTTATAATGCGTTCTATAAAAAATGGATGAAATACCACCGCGATGAATGGTTCGCGCTGATCGGCAATGACTATCCGTGGGGTTTGCTTGCGGTGTTTGCGGCGAAGCGTAACGATATCAAAACGTCGCATTGCTGGTTGCAGATGGCCACCGCTTATCGCGGCAGCAATGTGTGGAACGTGCTCGATGAAGTGTCATACCAGATCGTGGAAGCGAAGCTTGAATACAAAAATCTCGATATCGACCCTGAATGCATGGAGGATCTCGGTCTATGACCATTCTCCTTTCAATGGGCACGCGCCCGGAAATCATCAAAATGGCGCCGGTGTACCTCGAGCTGAAAAAGCGCGGCGCGAAGCCGCTGCTGCTGCATACTGGCCAGCACAGCGATATGGCGGATTCGCTATATAACCTGTTTGGCATGGTGCCGGATTTCCAGATCGACCTGAAGCGCGATATCGTGCCGACGAAAGACGGTGAGGCAACACCGTCGGACCTCGCGGAACTCAGCTCGGTGTTGCTGTGCGAATGTTCGAAGATTTTGTCGAAAGTAAATCCCTCGGTGGTGCTGGTGCACGGCGATACGTCGAGCGCGCTGATGATGACGATGGCGGCTTATTATCATAAAGTCAAAATCGCGCATATCGAAGCGGGGCTGCGTTCATTCGATGAGCATCATCCGTTCCCCGAAGAAAAAAACCGCGTACTGATCGGCCGGCTTGCGCACTGGCACTTTGCGCCGACAACGCGTGCAGCAAACAACCTGCGCAGCGAAGGTATTTCCGACGAAACGATTTTTGTGGTAGGCAATACTATCGTACCGGCAGCAATAATGGGTGCGGAACTGTTGGAAAAGCAGCGCAAGAAAATGCCGGAAAGCGTGCCAGATCTGATCGGCAAGCTTGACAAGCAGATGAAGGGCAAGCGCATGGTGCTCGTCACCAGCCATCGCCGTGAGAACCATCAGGACGGGTTGAAATCGGTGGCGAAGGCGGTGCTGGAGTTGTTGCAGACGCAACCGGATACGCTGGTCGTCTGGCCGTTGCATCCGAATCCGAAAGTGATGAAAATCGTGCAGGACGAAATCGGCACGCTCGAAGGTGAGCTGGCGGAGCGCCTGTATCTGACCAAGCCGCTGTCGTATCCGACGCTGCTGTGGATTCTGAAGAATTCATGGGTGGTGCTCACCGATTCCGGAGGCATTCAGGAAGAAGCGGTGTCGCTGAACACGCCGGTGCTGGTGCTGCGCAAAACCACCGAGCGCCCGGAAGTGATCGAAGTCGGCGCGGGCATGCTGGTCGGCACCGATAGCAAGCGCATTCTCAGCGCGATGGAAAAATTGCACAAGAACCCGAAAGAATATGAAGCGATGCGCAACGTCGCCAATCCGTTCGGCGATGAGCATGTTGCGACACGAATCTGCGACCATTTACTGGAAGCGCTTGAAGGCAAAACGGCCAAAAAATCTACCAATCCGCGTGAGGCATCTAATGGATAAAAATAATAAAAAACTGCTCGCCACTTTGACTGCGCTGTCTGCTTTCGGCATGAGTGACGCACTCGCACACGAGCTTGCGCAAGGGGCATATTCCAACCCGTCCGCCTATAAAGGGAATGCCACCATTGTGGTGGATGACGATGCGGTTGCCGAAGCGCAGGACGCAGCGCCCATCCAGAATACCGCACCGCAGGAATCACAGGCGCAAACAGCTGCTGTGCTTGCGCCACAGCCGGTGAACACCGCCCCGGTCTGGATGAACAATATGACCTCCATGCCGGGCTATTCGTCACCGGCGCAGTTAGCACCTTCGGCCGGTTCGCCTGCCGTATCTGCGGCTGCACAGGCAGCGGCAACCGAGCCGAACAACATCAACGTCGCGATCACGAATCCGGCGGGCGCTACGGGCGCAGCCCCGGCGACGGGTGAATTCATTCCGGCAACCGCGCCGAATTATGCGGAAGCGGGCCTGACTTATTATAACGTGACCAAGAATTACGGGAACACGTTCAGCGAATTCGTCAACGCCCAGTACCAGACGGACCCGTGGAACCGATGGAGCGCCGGCGTGCAGCATTCGACGGCCTTTAAAGACGAGGGCGAAGCCTTCGCAATCGCCAACACGCATACGTTCAACGAAGACTGGTATAGCGACGTGGGCATTGG
Organism: Alphaproteobacteria bacterium; assembly: GCA_025362975.1. Taxonomy (GTDB): domain Bacteria; phylum Pseudomonadota; class Alphaproteobacteria; order Rickettsiales; family SXRF01; genus JANYBV01. Next base: position 209,041 of record JANYES010000003.1, read on the forward strand.
CGTGGGTTCGGGCGCATCGTTCCTGACACGCGACCGTATCGACGTGGCGATCAACCGCAAATGGCTTGAAAACCGCAACTGGATTACCACGCTCGGCTTCACCTATGACGATTCAAACAACACCTACAGCGACAAGACGCTTCACCTCGCCACGGCCTATTATTTCCAGACCATGCCGCTTGTGGCACAGGCTGGTTTCAACCTCAACGATTCCGATCCGGGCAGCGTGATCGCGCCCTCGGGCTTCGGCGCGCTGACCTATGGTTACCAGAAGCACTTCTTCCTCACCGGACGCTACGCCATCGCGCGTGAGGCGTATCAGCTGCTGGGCAGCACCGCCAACATCACTAACGGTTTCACCAGCCACACGTTCGACGTCATACTGCGCCAATGGGTGGGCGACGACTGGGGCTTTAATATCGGCACCGAATATTACACCAACCCGTATTACGACCGTTACGGCGGCACGTTCAGCGTATTCAAAGAATTTGGCGGGCCAATGTCGAAAAAAGACTTCTTCGACTGGTCCGATTCGGCAAGCGGCAACAAACCGAACGGTTTCTATTTCGCCCCATATGTCGGCGGCGATTACCAGTATACGTGGGTTAATTACGCTAAATCCGGCGGCATCGACTACGGCGATATTTTCGAAAGCTCGCTTAATGGCGGCGATGTGCATGTCGGTGCGCGCATTCACAAATATCTCGGCTTTGAAGGCAGCTATTACGACACCGCAAGCGCAGGCAGATCCAACGTGCTTGGCACCGGCATCAAAACCGGCATCAAGTTCAGCGGCGAAACGCTTGACGCGATGGGCTACCTGCCGGTTGAACAGACCAATGCCGAGCTGATCGGCGTACTCGGCGTGGCGCGCGCCACGGTGAAAGACACCGCCAAAGGCGGCGGTTTCACGGTGCGTGACAACGGTGCTGAATACGAACCGCGCGTCGGCGCCGGTGCGCAGTACTGGGTGAGCGACAGGCTCAACGTGCGCGGTTTGCTGACCTATCAGGATTCAGGCTTCGAAGGTTTCGACAACACGCTGATCACCAATGTCGGCGTGAACTATAAATTCTAACGGCAGATGAACGACAAGGATTAAAAAAATGAAACAGAAATTCGTCCGTTATTTTAATAGCCAGGGCAAGGTGATTCCGATGCACCATGCCTTCAAAACGATTTCGCTGAGCAGCGTGTCGCGCATGAGCGCGGTGGTGCTGCCTGTGTTTTTCCTTGCCGTGCTCTGGTTATTCATGCCCTATATTTTTGAACTCTGGGGCAATATTTTCAGCTTCTGGATGGATCATATTTACGGTGGGCAGGTAGGCTACATCACCCAGACTGTGCTTGGGCAGGATTTGTCGCTACCGTATCCGATGCTGTCGGCAGAAAACCCTACGAAATACGCGGTGTGGATGAATCTAGTGTTGTGCATGGTCGTTTTCCTCGTGAGCTTTTTGCTGCCGAAACGCGCGATGCCGATTACGTATCTTTTCCGCACGCTGATGTTGATTCAGGCCTCGGCCTCGGTGCAGCGTTTGCTGTCGCCGGGTTTCTTCCCGTATACGCTGGAACTCTATGTTCAGAACATGATGATGACCTGCGTATACACGCTGATGGTGTTGCCGCCGCTGCTCGGCCTTGTGTATTTCATTTTCGATTTCCCGATCAGCCGAAAAATTATTCTTACCTGCTTTATGCTGGCCTATTACATTGTGTTCCTGCCGTGCCAGTACATGCTGCACGCGTTTATCATCCATGAGTTCACGCTGCTGTTTATGCCGCTGATGTACATCTTTTTCGGTATGCTTCTGGATGTGCTCGGCTTTGTCTGCATTTACTCCTTCGGGATGAGCTGGCACAGCAAACCCGAAGCACTGCAGGGCAGGGGTGCTAATTAGCCAAGTAATTACCTGTATTAACTAAAAAAATTAAATTTGTAATTTAGACATTTTCGACTGGAAAATTCCTGAAATTATGATAAAAGTTCAAACCTTAATAAAGTTTAACAAATAAGACGCAAACAAGTAGGAAAATAAAATGAAAAACTTCTCGGGTACTCTCGCTTTCGTAATCTGCTTCATGATCGGTTGCCTCTTTCTTTATTGGGCAGTGGAATACTGGGTTTACAACAGCTTTGATGGCAATCGCTACGAACTCTCAAAAATTCAGGTCAGCAACAGCGATTCGCTCAGCACGTGGGTTCTCGACAAGCGCACCGGCGGTTTGGAATATTGCACCAAATCCTACGACAAAATGGACCATTTCGTTTGCATTAAATCCGTCGTGATCGAAGCTAAAGACTACTCCGATCAGGCTGAACCGCTGAAGACGCTGCAGACCCCGGGCACCGCTACGGACGCTTCCGGCACGGCAGCCGCATCGGGCACCGCAATGGATGCTTCAGGCACCGCTCAGGCATCGGGCACCGCAACTGCCACTGGCACCGCCCAGGCGACCGCTCCGAGTCAGAAAGCTAGCGAACCAGCAAAAAAGCACTAATTACAATACGATAACCTAATTTTTTGCGCCTACCTATACCCGGCACTTACCACTAAGTGTCGAGTATTTCTTGTTAAAAAATTAATATCTTCATAATTCATTAAAAATTTGGTATTCTAGACGGGTTCTGAGGTTTTTTTGGGTGTGCATTTTCGCGCATTCCAAATCCCTCATCCCTCCGCAAGGAGTCAGTCTAATGAAGAGCCAAAACTCTTCCCACAGCAACCGGTTCGGGTTCACCCTGATCGAGTTGCTCGTCGTGATCGCCATCATCGCCATCCTGATCGGCCTGCTTCTGCCGGCGGTTCAGAAGGTGCGGTATGCGGCTGCCCGCATGTCCTCCACGAACAACGTCAAGCAAGTCGTTCTGGCGACGCACAACTACCACGACAGCGTTCAGCGCCTCCCCAGAAACGGGGAGGTTCAGAGCGGTCTGCCTGTGAGTGCGTTCGTCGCCATCGCCCCTTACATGGAGGCGAACGGTTTCGATCTCACGAAGCCGTTCTACGACACGACGTCGGGTGCGAACAGCAACGGTCTGCAACGGTCGGTCATCTGCCCGAAGTCGCTGCTGCTTCCGCACCATCCTGGCTCCGGTCAGGACGTCGGCGTTCACGATGTTCGTTTTAACGGGGGCACGCAAGTCGCCTACCCGTTCGACATCACGGCGTACAGTGCCAGCACGGCCAGCGCCTATCAGCAGTGGTTAAACACTTCTGGTGGCATGCTCAGCACTATGCCCGACGGTGTCATCCGTGACGTCAAGTACGGCGCGCTCAGCCTGATTCAAATCCAGGATGGCACGTCGAACACCATCATGGTGATGCCCAGCCCCGGTCGCTTCACGGCGCAAGGTCTGTACAACACCATGCTGTGGACCAATCCAGGTGCTGCAGTTGCTTCGGCGGCCTATCGCCTCGAGGTGAACGGGTTGCAGTACAACACGAACGACTGGCCTCGCGCCTACACCGGCATGCACATGGGTGCTTCGGTTGTAGGGATGTGCGATGGCAGCGTTCGGTACTACACCCGTTCGGATAACGCGCTGTTCATGCTGTTGGCGCAAGCCAGCAGCGGTGCAGTCAAGTCGTCCGA
>JANYES010000002.1 GCA_025362975.1 Alphaproteobacteria bacterium
CGCCAGTGTTACCGATGATTCCCGAAACTCCGATGAATAAACGGTGGATTTTCTTTTCTCAGTCATAATAGCTATTCCTTACCTTTCCTCACCCCATTATTACTTCAGGTGAGTTGTCCGGAATACTGTAGCCACATCAAATTACCTCAATGGCTTTGAAACTTTGGGCATGGACTCGCGCCATTTGTCCGACGGGCAGCATCTTCCGCCCAAGACCTCGCACGCTGCCGAGATCAAAGAGAAACGCGAGCTGGCTTCCGCACAAGCGCCTTCGCTTTAAATCCCTCATTTTATCCATCCATGATTTTTAGAAACGAGACACGATGCATAGAGAAAACAACCCGGCGATGAAAGCCATCAACGCCAAAGAAGCGGCGCAACTTTTTATGGCCGTCGACAACGCGGGCCTTATTAAAGACGGCAAAGCCGTGATGTCCGGCGAGCAGGTGATGGCGCTCATTGGCGATTTGTGGCAGGTTAAGCTCAACTACGTGAAAGGCGCGGCGACCATTGTTGCCAACGGCACCAAATTTGAAGTGACGCTCGATATCGAGAAGTTAGAGGAAATCGCTACGTCGCCAGCGGGCGCCAACGAAGTCTCGCGCTTCATGAGCCGTCGTCTGGGTGGGGCGGGCAAAGCGCTCGAATTTCTTTTCGACCGCATGGAGCGCCCGGCGCGCGATCGGGCTGTTTTCTTTTCGGAGCAATTCCTGTCAGGGTTTCTCGGGCCGTTATGGGAAGACCGTTTGAAGGCGGTGGGCATAGAAGCCACGCGCGGCAGCTATCGCGGCGAACCGCAGATTTACCTGCCGGTGGAGCCTATTCTGACCTACGCGCAGGCCGCGATGGAAAATGCCGCAAGGTCCGAGCATCGCCGGTAATAAAATCTCCGTCATTCGACGCGATGCAGGATGACGCAAATTTACCCCTGTTTTTTCGGCAGCAAGAAATTTATGTGGCCCATTTTGCGGTCCGGGCGGGCTTCTTTTTTGCCGTAGAGATGCAGCCTGGCGTCGGGCATGGCGGCGTAGGCCTGCCATTCGTTTACATCATCACCGATTAAATTCAGCATGCGCGCGTCACATAGGCGCTCAGGTGAGCCTAGCGGTAAGCCCGCAACCGCGCGGATAGACTGCGTGAACTGGCCGGTGACGCAGGAGTCCATAGTCCAGTGGCCGGAATTGTGGGGGCGGGGGGCGGTTTCGTTGACGATGATGTCGTCGTCTTTGGTGACGAACATTTCGATGGCCATGAGGCCGATCAGGCCCACGCCTTCGGCGACGATGCGGGCGATTTTCTGCGCTTTATCTGAAAGGGCGTCGGAGATGGGGGCGGGGGCGATGGTTTCGTGCAGGATGTGGTGCTTGTGGGTGTTCTGCACGGGGCAGTAGCTGGCGATGTGGCCAGCCACGTCGCGGGCGACGATGACGGAGATTTCCATGCGGAAATTGACGAAGCCTTCGAGCACGGCGTCTATTGTGTTTAGTTTCTCCCATACGTTCACGAGGTCGCTGTCTTTATCCAGCATAGCCTGTCCTTTGCCGTCGTAGCCCATGCGGCAGGTTTTTAGCACGGCGGGAAGGCCGATGGCGCCGATGGCGGCTTTCAGTTCGATTAGGCTTGTAACGCTTTTGAACGGCGCGGTGGCGATGCCGAGTTTGTTGATCGCCTGTTTTTCCAGCACGCGGTGCTGCGAGATGTGCAGGATATCCGGGTTGGGGCGCACGGGCACGTGGTTGGAAAGTACCTTTACCGACTCGGCGGGGATGTTTTCGAATTCGTAGGTGATGACGTCGACGCTAAGGGCGAACTGGCGCAGCGCTTCGAGATCGTCATAGGCCGCGCAGGTGTAGGTGCGGGCGACTTCGCTGGCGGGGGCGTCGCGCTCGGGGCAGTAAACGTGGACATGGTAGCCCATTTCGGCGGCTGCCATCGCCATCATGCGGCCGAGCTGGCCGCCGCCAAGGATGCCGATAGTGGAGCCGGGAGGGAGCGCCGTGGTGCTCATTGGCGGGTCATGCCGCTTTCGCGGGCTTGTTTGAGGCTTGCTTCCAGCTCGGCGCGGGTGAGGATGTTCGGTTGTTCCGGGACGCGGCTGCGGCGGGCGTGATTGCACATGCTGTGCGCGACTTTATACAAGGCTTCCTGATCGGGCGTCAGGGTTTTATGCATTGGATGAACCATGTCGATTTTCAAATGCGGCAGCGCGAGGCGCTCGACGAAATCGCCGACGGTGTCGTTCGTGCGCGTGCAATCGCACACGACGAGAGTTCGGCCTGTGTCTGGCTGTAAGGTTTTGGCGGCAAGCACGCCGGTGCGCGCGGCGAGTTCTTCCTGCAAATAGGTGTGGGGCAAGGGGCTGCCGGCGGAGAGTTCGATTTTTTCAGCTGCGGTCAGCTTGCGCGATTGCAGCACGACGCGGTCTTTGAGCACTATGATACTGGCGATGGCAGGGTCGTTGCGGGTGCCATTCATGCTGGCGTCGGAAATGACGATGGAGGTGTAGGCGGGGTTGTCTTCCATTTCCTGCATGACGCCGAGGAGGTTTTTCATCATTTTCGGCGTCACTTTATAAGGAAAGACTTTAACCTTGCTGGCGTGGTTTTTTTTAGGGAGGTCTGAACTCATGGTTTTTCGGCGACGCTCTCGGTTTGATTTTTGCGCCATGCGGCGAGGCGGGAGGCGATGTTTTCGTCCTGAAGGGCAAGGATGGAAGCGGCGAGCAGGGCGGCGTTGATGGCGCCGGGCTTACCGATGGCGAGGGTGCCCACCGGCACGCCGCCGGGCATCTGTACGATGGACAGCAGGCTATCCATGCCTTTAAGCGCTTTGCTTTCGACGGGAACGCCGAGCACCGGCAGGTTAGTCATGCTGGCTGCCATGCCCGGAAGATGAGCGGCACCGCCCGCACCGGCGATGATGACCTGAAAGCCCTGGTCGGCGGCGGTGGTGGCGAATTTAAACAGGCGCTGGGGTGTGCGGTGGGCGGAAACGACGCGTTTGTCGTAGGCGATGCCGAGGTCGTCAAGGGTGGTTGCGGCATGCTGCATGGTCTCCCAATCCGAGATGCTGCCCATGATAATGGCGATGGCGGGATGCTTGGGGCTGATTTTTTTCGACATATTCGTCCTTGGGCCTGTCCTTGGGAAAAGGGGGAATAATCTACAATAATGGTCTTTAAAGTCAAAAAATATTACGGGCAGAGTTTGCTAATTCATGCTCTTAGGCAACAGTAGCATAAACAAATTAACGAAATTACCGGAGAAAAAAGCTTAATTTAATTAACTGTTAATCATTTTCCGTTAGGTAGTAGCCTTGCAAAGGCATATTTTTGCGCTTTCCTAGTGTGTTAAATGGTGGTATTTATGATACAGGCAGTAGAACGAAAAAAAGAAGAACAGAACCAGAAAGAGTGGCTCGTGGGGTATTCCAACACCGCCGACAACAACGATAAAACCGACGTCGTGGAAGAGCTTCCCGACGCCGAGGCGTTGTCGAAAAAGCACCGCACGTCTGAACGCCTTGTCATGCTGGGAATTCCTGAGATTGAAATGACGCCTTCGGTCAGCCTCGCAGTGTCGGCGCTGCTGGAAAAACTCGACGACGTGAACCGCGAATTGTCGCGCACGAAAGACAGCCTGTCTGAAATCGAACGCCTTGTGGATGTCGATTGTTTGGCACCCATCCCGAACCGCCGCGCGTTCATGCGCCGCCTGTCATGGACCATCAATATGCATGAGCGCTACGGGCATCCGTCGGCGATTCTGTATTTTGATATCAACGAATTTAAGCTGATCAACGATAAGTACGGCCATGCCGCGGGCGACCTCGCCATCCGCCATATCGCGCAGATGCTGTCCAACACCATGCGCGAGTCGGATTTCCTTGCGCGCATCGGCGGCGACGAGTTCGCGGTGATCATGTATCACGCCAACGAAGACGCGGCCAAGAAACGAGGCGCGAAGATCGTTGAAAAGCTGCAAAAGACGCCGTTTAACTTCAACGGCAAGCCGCTGGCCATCACCGCCGCGTTCGGCTCGTATTCTATTCGCACGGGCGAGGACGCTGAATCCGCGCTCGCGTCGGCCGATATGTCGATGTATGTCGATAAGCGCCGCTCGAAGGCGAAGCTGGCGCAAGCATAATCCCGGCTTCAGCAAAGCTGAAAATTCAAATCGCCTACCATCACTTGAATTGCTGCACCGCGATATGGACGTGCGTGATGCTAGTACATCCAACGCGTTAACCGCCGAAACTTCGCCAAAACGTGTCTTCCCCGAATTAAGACCCAGCTCGGACGCCCTTCAATCTCCGTTGTTGTGCTAGGCATTTGGGTTTGCTAAACTCCCGCCTTCGGCAAAGGGCGGGGATGTACGAATTTCCCCTGACAATCGTCCGCAAAGCGGATTTCCAAAGCTGGCAGCATCGCGTCCCGCGATGCTGGTTTCAAGAAACCATCGCAGGGAAAAGTATGAAACGTTCGTTGAAAAAAATTTGTATCCTGATCGCGTATGCTTCGGTCGCGTTTGCGCCAGCCGCTCAGGCCTCTGAAAAAACCGTGACCATCGGCACTGCCGGGGTTACCGGCGTGTATTATCCGGCGGGTGGGGCTATTTGCCGCCTCGTCAATCGCGGGCGCAAGGAACATGGGATTCGCTGCACGGTGGAATCCACCGGCGGTTCGATCAATAATTTAGAAGCGATTCGTAAGAGCGATCTTGAGCTGGGCGTGATTCAGTCGGATTTGCTATATAACGCGTATAACGGATCCGATTTGTTCGTCGATGTCGGCGCGGATAAGAAACTTCGCATTTTGTTCTCGCTGCATTCCGAACCGTTTACGGTGGTTGCGCGCAAGGACGCGAAAATCAACACCTTCGACGACCTCAAAGGCAAGCGCGTCTATTTCGGCCCGCAAGGCTCGGGCATGCGCGCCACGATGGAAGAGTTGCTTAAAAATAAAGGCTGGACCAGCAAGAGTTTCGCAAGCGTGGTCGATTTGAAATCGTCCGATCAGGCGCAGGCGCTGTGCTCGGGCAAGATCGACGCGATGGTCTATGCGGGCGGGCATCCGAACGGCACCATCCAGCAGATCACCTCGATGTGCCCTACGCGTTTAGTCGACGTGTCCGGCAAGGAAATCGACAAGATGATCTCGCAGCATCCGTTCTACACGCATGCGGTGATTCCGGGCGGCATGTATGTCGGCAACCCGAAAGACGTTCGCACGTTCGGCATGCGCGCCGAGCTGGTCGCGTCTTCTGACATGGACGATTCGACGGCGTATCAGATCGTCAAGGCCGTGTTCGACAACCTCGACAATTTCAAAACCATGCATCCGGTGTTCGCAACGCTTGACGCACGCCAGATGGCCATCGGCGGCGATGTGGTGCCGTTCCATCCGGGAGCTACCAAGTATTTCAAGGAAAAAGGGCTGGTCGACTAGTTAGACCCATCGCTGGAAATGAATCACTACTGTGCAGCCACACCCACTGGTTTTATGCGTTCGTGATTGACTTTTCTCCCTTTTTTGCTGTAAACACCTCACTCTGATTTATTTCAAGGAGACGTATGACTGCCACCGCGAGGTCTTTATTAGGTAAATTGTGGTTCCGGGTGTTACTCGGTTTAACGCTGGGTGTGCTGTTTGGTTTCCTCGTCGGCCCGATGCAGGATGTGCTGGGCCTTGGCATTAATGGCAAAGATTTCCTGACGCAGTATGTAAAGCCTGTCGGCACGATCTTTATCAACCTGATTAAAATGGTCGTGGTGCCGCTGATTTTCTTCTCGCTGATTTCGGGCATCATCAGCATGACAGACGCGGAAGCGTTCAAGCGCATCGGCCTTAAGGCCGTCGGCTCGTTTTTGATGACCGGCGCGTTTGCCGTGTGCATCGGCATTATGTTCGGCACGGTGTTCCATCCGGGGCTTGGGGTCGATCTTTCGGCGCTGCGCGCGCATGTGGGCACGGCTGCGGCGGCTGCGGCTCCGGCGAAGGAATTCAGCATGGTGCAGCTGTTCGTCGACATGGTGCCGACCAACGTGGTGAAGGCGATGTCAGAAGACCAGATTCTGCAGGTGGTGGTGTTCGCGATTTTCGTGGGCGTGACGCTGAATAAGCTGGGCGAAAAAACGCAGATGCTGAATGATCTTTTTAAACAGTCGGCGCTACTGGTGTTTAAGCTGATCGAGCTGATTATCCGCTTCTCGCCGTATGGCGTGTTTGCGCTGACATCGTGGGTGGTGGGCACGCAGGGGATGGATATCCTGATTGCGCTGCTGAAACTTGTCGGCACGGTAGTAGGCGCGTTGTTTACGCAGTATCTGTTGTTCGGGTTGATGATTATTTTGTTTGGGCGCATGTCGCCGTTCCCGTTCTATCGCAAGATGGCGGAGCCGCAGTTGCTGGCGTTTTCGACCTCGTCGAGCAAGGCGACGCTTTCGACGGCGATGAAAGTGGTCAACGAGCGCATCGGCGTTTCGAAATCGAGCACATCGTTCGTGCTGCCGCTGGGGGCGTCCATCAATATGGACGGTACGGCGATTTACCTTGGCATCTGCGCGTTGTTCTTCTCTCAGGCGTATGAAATCCCCATCGACTCGCACCATATGCTGGTGTTGATTTTGACGGCCACGCTGGGGTCGATTGGCGCTGCGGGTATTCCGGGCGGGTCGTTGATCATGATGGGTATGGTGTTGACGTCGGTTGGTTTGCCGCTCGATGGCATCGCGCTGATCGCGGGGGTGGACCGTATCCTCGATATGCTGCGCACGACGGTGAACATCACCGGCGATTCGGTGATTACCATGCTGGTCGATAAATCGGAAGGCACCTTCGATAAGAAGATCTACGAGAACATGGATGTGGCTTAATCTGCGATAGCATAGGCAGTATTCGCCGCCGCATCCTTTAAAGGACCCGTTGCGTGCAGTGCGGTTTAGCGCTTATTTGCTGCGCCGAAGTATATCGTAAAACCTGTAAGGCTGATTCAGCTTTTATTTCTGGGTATTTTACTCATTCGACCTTCAACATAAAGATGGGCGCGCCCATTGTATTTACGGGTGTGTAGAGTCATGGGTTTTATGCCACGCCATCGCCGACCCGCTGCGGTAATGGACTTGTTTGTCTGCAGACAAGCATAGTTAAGCAGGGGTTTGGATGGCCCGGAAGGGGGAAATTTAAACGCCGCGATCGGTGCCGCGAGGATTCGGGCGGGCGGGTTGTTCGGTGTCGAGAATGCGTTGGGCGGCCGTTTGCTCGTTCGGCGAGGCGGTGATTTTATCGTTGGCGGAAACGTTGGTGATGCTGGAACCAAGATCTTTAAGCTGGTTGCCGATGTCGCGCAAGCTGCTGCCGAGGCGGCGCACCAATTCCATTTCTTCGGGGCGAAGGGCTGTGACCGGCGAGTCGATGTTCAGGCGGCCGACTTCGGCGTCCACGGCGAAGCGGCCTTGTTTAAGGTAGGCGTCGTCGGCATTTAAATCCTGCGACACACGGCGGGATTTTTTGCCGCCTTTGCCGGAGCGGCCTTTGCTGTCGCCACGTTTCTTTTTCTTTTTGCGTTTGCTGCTATCGTGCTGCTGGGCCTGTTCGGCGGCATCTTGCGCCATCTCTTCGGCCATGTCCTGATCTTGTTGCTCCTGCACGGCTTCCATCGCTTTTTCGAGGCCTTCTTCGGCGTTGTCGATGAGGCGGTCGATGGTGCGGTCGTGGAGGTCGCCCCAGTGTTCGGGCATCTGGGCGACGTCGGCGGAGATTTGCTGCGTTGCGGCTTCGTGCACGGGGATTTCTTTGATGGCCATGAGTTTGACGGCATGGGCGAATTGTCCGGCGGCGGCGTTGGCGGCGCGGATGCGCTCGTCCTGTGCGATGTCGGGGTTGGTGGCCACCGCTTCGGCGAGCATGTTTTTATACATCTCCAGCATTTCGCTGACGGTGTTGGCGAACATGATCTTGTCTTCGGGCTTGCCGTTTTCGATGAGGTCTTTGATGGTCTGGTTGCCAAACGACATGCGCTGCATTTTGTGCAGCGTGTCGGCGGCGAGTTCGAGGGATTCTTCGTGGTGATGTTCGAGGGTTTTGGGGTCGTGGAGCTGGTAGGCGGTTTTGCTTAAATGCTCGCTTATAATGGACAGGCGGCTGCCAGCGGAGACTTCGCTGACTTCCTGACCGGTGGCGCGTTCTAAGCCCATTTCCAACATGTCGAGGAGCTTTTCGAAGGCTTGTTCCTGACGCAGCGTGGCGCGGTCGTCCATGTCGTCGATCATGGCTTCGAGCTTTTGCATGCGGGCGTGGACGCCCAGCATGTTGAGGGTGTGTTCGGCCACCGACAGTGCCATTGAACTGATGGCGTCGGCGGTGCTGTTGAGAAGATCGTCTTCGCTGAGCGCGCCGCTGCGCAGCCTTGCGTTGTGGATGTGGATGGCAAGGATGCGCACGAGTTTTAAGATGGCTTCTTTCTTCGCGGCGACGACTTTCGGCGGTGAGCTGTCGAGCCATTGTTCGACGGTCATGTCGCCGAATTCCATGTTGCGCAGCCAGCGCAGGATTTTGCGGGCTTCTTCGATGGATTCGTCTTTGGTGGGCTGGGGCAGGCCGTCAACGGTGCCGATGGCGGAGACGGTGGCGATCATTTCTTCGCTGAGGGCGAACTGGCGGTCGGCGTTTTCGGGCTCGCCGGTTTTGGGTTTGGGGGGCAACGCCTGCTGAGCCATGATGTCGCCGATCTGCGACTTCATATGCTTGAAGAGGTCGGCGTTATCTTCGGGCTTGTAGACCATGACGCTGACCGGTTGGGATTAGGCTTCCTGCACCTGCACTGCGCCGCCTTCGGCCGCTGCCGTGCCCAGCGCGTAGACGCAGAGGTCTTCGAAGGAAACATTGTTTTCGATGGAAATTTTGTGCAGGCGTTCGAAGCTGTCCATGACTTCCTGCGGGATGGTGCCGCCGCGGATGGAAGACAGCCACCATGCCTGATGTTGCAGCGGGTGACGCGCGGGATGGGGTTCGCCGACATAGACGTGGAACGGGTATTTGGTGCCGTTAAAATCGCAGGGAACTGTAAAACGCTTCATTTTTTAGAACTCCGACACGTAAACGGTTTGACCACCTTAAAAGTGTAGCACAGATGTATTACCAAATTATGACAGTGCGATAAAAAAAGTGAAGGCGTTTCAGCCTGTTAATTTATCGAATTTAAAGTTGTCGGCGTAGGCTTTCAGGATCTGGTGGCGCTTTTTCGGGAGGATGATTTCGTAATTGATTTTCTGGGCTTTGGCGTAAGCCTCGGCGGCTTCGCGCGTTGGGAAGGTGAGTTTCACTTCCTGCGGCATGTCGGTCATGCCGACCCATCCCATTAAATTATCGACGAAATAGGGCTTTTCGGGCATGAAGGCCAAAATCCAGTGTTTCATGTCGGCCCTGCCGGATTGCATGGCATTTTTATCGGGGCGGAAAATTCGAGCTTTTGCCATAAGGAATGCTTGTTTCTTGGTTACGTTACCGATGATTGTTACACCAAGCCTGCGGCAGTTTCAATACTTAAGCCATTTCGGACTTAAGCCAGTTCGGGCGACGTGGAATCCTGCGACAACGACAAACGAAGGTTGAGTTTGCGCACCCAGCCAGCGGGGACGCCGAGGCTGACGGGGTCGATGACGATGCGTTCGAAACCGAATTCGCGCAATTCGAGCACTTTCTGGTGCGGGTTGGGCTGGGCGGTCATCTGGCGTTCTTCGAGAGTGACGCCGAGCAGTGGGGCGGCGAGTTTGGCGTAGGATTCCAGAGCGCGGATGGTTTCGAGGATCTGGGCTTCGTAGCGGCCGGGGAGGATGTAGGGCTTGGCGTTTTTTTTCGCTTTGGGCTTGGGTTTTTCTTCCGCTTCGGGCGCGAATTCGGTGATGACGGAAGCGCCTTCGGCTTCGGCTTTGGCGGGCGGGTGCTCTTTGCGCATGAGGCGTTCGACAAAGCCGGAGGGGACTTCATCCGGCGGTAAGAATTGCCTCAGGGCGTCGAGGGTGTGGCGGATGTCGCGGAAGCGCGTGGCGAGTTCGGTGTGGTCGCCGCCGCGCTCGTCGGGAAGCATGTTTTCGTTGGTTTCAAGGGCGGTGATGTAGTTGGTGAAAGCCACGTTGGTGGCGTGCATTTTGCGGGTGTACTCGTAGAGGTTGTTTGGGAGCCTGGCGTTTACGAGTTTTTTGCCGACCCAGTCGTTGTCGAGCAAATCGTCGAGGTCGGACAGGTTGGATTGGACGATCTCGTATTCGGCGGCCAGTTTGCCGAAGCGTTCGGCACGGCGTTCGAGTGGAGTGAGGTGGGTTTCTTCGGGTTCAGACATAGGGTGAAATTAGCGGATTTGTGAACAGGGGTAAAGCAAGTGCGGCGCTAGTTCCGGCGGTGTTTTTTATCCTTGCTGCCCCGGTGCTTGCCGCGGCCTTTGTCGCGGTGGGGGCCTTTATCGTCGCGCGGACGCAAGGGGCCGGAGGGGGTAACTTCCTGTGCGAGTTCGAAAATGAGGGTGCCGGTGGTGGGGTTGGCAGTCTGGACGCGGATGATGAGCGGCATGCCGATCTGGAAGGTGACTTGCGTGCGCTGGCCGATGAAGCTGGCGTGGCGGCGGTCGTAGCGGAAGAAATCGCCACCTAGGTTGCGAACGGGGATGAAGCCGTTGACACCGGTGTCGTTGAGGGCGACGTAAAGGCCATATTCATTCAGCGACACGATGACGCCGCCGAGGGTGGCGCCGACATGTTTGCTCATGTAGGAGACTTTGTAACGGTCGGAGGCGTCGCGCTCGGCGAGCATGGCGCGTCGTTCCGTATCCGAAATGTGTAGGGCGACCTGAGCAAGATGGCCCATGAGTTGTTTGGTGGGTTTGATGGGGTCGCCTTCGATGCAGGCGGCAAGCGAGCGGTGCACGATCAAATCGGAGTAGCGGCGGATGGGGGAAGTGAAGTGGCAGTATTTTTGTAAGCCTAAGCCGAAATGGCCTGAGTTGTCGGGGGAATAGTAGGCTTGCATCTGGCTGCGCAGGATGGAGGTGTTGACCATGAACATTTCGGGTTTGCCTTCGGCTTGTTTAAGCACGCGGTTGAAATGGCTGGCTTTGATGCCAGCGCCGACGTGGAGGGAATAGCCGGAGGTTTGCAAGAGGATTTTGAGTTCTTCGAGCTTGTCTTCGCTGGGCTCTTCGTGGACGCGGTAGATGCCGGGAGTTTTTTGTTTGATGAGGTAATCGGCGCTCGCGACGTTGGCGGCGATCATGAAGCATTCGATGAGGCGGTGGCTTTCGCGGCGCTCGCGCTGGCCGATTTCGGCGACGTTGCCTTCGGCGTCGAAGATGATTTTGTATTCGGGGAGGTTGAGGTCCAGCGCGCCGCGGTGGTCGCGTTCGTACGCCAAAGCTTTGTAGGCTTCGTAGAGAGGTTTAATGACGGTTTCGTAGAGAGGGTGCTGGATTTTGCCTTCTTCGGCGTCCTGGGCGATGTTGTAGGTGAGGCGGGCGCGGGAGCGCATGAGGCCGCGCACGAACTGGTAGCGCTGCATGGCGCCGTGCTCGTCGATCCAAATGTGGACGGCGAGGCAGTAGCGGTCAACGTCGGGCATGAGGGAGCACAGGCCGTTCGATAAACGTTCGGGGAGCATGGGGATGACGCGGTCGGGGAAGTAGACGGAGTTGCCGCGCTCGAAAGCGCTGGCGTCGAGGGCGCTTCCTTCGCGGACATAGTAGGCGACGTCAGCGATGGCGACGACGATGTGCCAGCCCCCCGGATTATTTTTATCGGCGTCTTTTTCGGCGAAGACGGCATCGTCGAAATCGCGGGCGTCTTCGCCGTCGATGGTGACGAGGGGAATGTCGCGCAGATCGGTGCGGCCTTCGTTGAGGGTTGGGGGTTCGGCGGCTTCGGATTCGCCGATGACGTCGGGGGAGAAGACGGAGGGAAGGTTGTGCATGTGGGCGGCGATCATGCTGGCGGCGCGGGGGGCGTCGAGGCGGCCGAGGAGTTCGGTGATTTTTGCATAGGTCATGCTGAGTGATGGCGTGCCGGGGAGGGTGACGCCGCTGACGACTTCGCCGGCTTTCGCGCCGAAGGTGTCGGCGGCTGCTACGATGAAGGTTTCTTTCATTTTGCGGCTGATAGGTTCGATCAGGCCGCCTTCGGCGGTAGGCTGGAAAATGCCGGTGATTGTTTGCGGGGTTTCGTCGGGAAGGATGTTGATGACGAGGGCTTCATAGAGCTGGTTGGAGATGCGGCGCATGCGCGCGAGGACGCGGTCGCCGTTGGAGAGGGCCTTGTCGCGGCCGGATTGGATGACGACGATTTGGGGCGGGGCATAGCCCGCTTCCCACTTTGCCGGGGAGGCGAGAAGGTCGCCGTCTTCGTTGGTGCCGGTGATGATGAGGACGCTGACGTCGCGGATGTTTTGCGGTTTGCTGGAGGCGCCGCGATGGGGATTGCCGCCGGGTTTGCCGCCGCGTTTATGTTTGGGTTTGAAGCCGCTGCCGGTGTCGCCGGGCGGGCGGGATTCGTGGCGTTGTTTGCGGTTTTTCTTTTTGGGTGGTTTGGCGGTGGGTGGGGTGGTTTTTTTCATGGGGAAAGTGTGGCAGAGGTGAGGGGATGGGGCAAGTGACTTTCGTCATTGGGGGCGTCATACCCGCTTCATTAGGAACGTCATACCCGCGAAGGCGGGTATCCAATGCGAAGGCGCGTCTGCGCTGGGAAGTGCTCTTACCCTCGCTACCCGCGAGGTGGATTGGATTCCCGCCTTCGCGGGAATGACGTGGAGAGAGGGAGGGCAGGAAATAACTGGGAGAGAGCGTGGGCAAGAAATAATGAGGAGAGCGGGTGGTATGACGGGGAGAGTGGGTGGGAATGACGGGGGAATATTAGATCGCCAATCCAAAGGACGGGTCGCGCTCGGCGCGGTCGCGGAGGATTTTTTCGCTGAAGCTGCCGACGCGGATGAGGGCTTCTTCCTGCGGGAGTTTTAGTTGGGGGAGGGAGCTGAAATTATTTTCGGCGCGCACCTGTTCGAGGGTGTGCTCGCGGCCGGTGGTTTTGTTGAATTGCAGGGCTTCGTGCAGGAATTGCTGGGTGAGTTTGGCACCTAATGGATTATCGGAAAATTCAGGGTGCCACTGGGTGAAGACGCCGAAGCGGGGGATGCCCATTGGGCCGGTGCCGAGGGGACCGTTGGGGTCGATTTCGATGGCTTCGATGAGTTTGTTGCCGTCCTTGAGCGTGTCTTCAGAATAGGCTGCCGCGCGTAAACCCTCGCCGAGTTTGTCGACAGCCTGGTGGTGCATGGAGTTGACGTCGATGTGGTAGTCGCCTTCTTGCGTGCGCGCCGGGGTGTAGACGGTGGTCATAGTGCCCGCGATTTTTCCGAGGAGCGTGTCGGATTTGATGTTGACGGGCTGGACGGGAACGAAGGGCGGGATGCCTAGTTCTTGTTGCGCGTGTTCGGAGTGCGCGACGTCGGACATCTGGTCGGGTATGTGCTGGTGTAGCGTGCCGCCGCAGATGATGTTGACGCGTTGCATGCCGCCGCAGATGCCGAAGAGGGGCATGCCTGCGCCGAGGGCGACTTTCATCAATAACGTTTCTAGGTTGCGGCGGGAGACACCTTCTTCGTTGATGGTGCCGTCTTTGTTGGAGAGTTCGGAGTTGGTTTTAGGGCTGCGTTGCTGGCCGTATTCCTGCGGGTCGATGTCGCCGTTGTTGCCCATAACGAGGACGCCGTCGGCCAGTTTCATCAGGCGGGTGGCTTCGGCGTAGAGCCCGTCCTGGTCTTTGCCTTTCATGCGGCCGAGATGATTGGCGATAATCATCGGGACGCCGCCGCTGGCGGAGATCATGGTGGCGGCGGCTTGCACGGAAGCGGAGCTTGCCGAGCCGCCGGAAATGAGGATTATGGGTGCTTCGAGTTTGGTCATGGCGGGTAGTTTAGCACAGGTTTGGGCGGCAAGTGTTACAATTATGTGAAAGCGGCACGGAAAATCAGCAGGTTAACTGTCTTTATCCCGGCGATCGCGGAAACCTTCGGTTTCGTGGATGAGGCGGTCGATGATCAGGTCGCCGAGGCAACTCGCGCCAAATTCGGGATGCCACTGCACGCCGAGGACGAATTGCTGCGCGAAGCTGCCTTCGGGGTCTGGCTCGATGGCCATTGCCATGAAGGCGCGGGCGCCGTTGGGGCGTTTGATAGAGTCGGTGATGGCGCTGACGCGGAAAAGGGGGGCGACGATGTCGATGGCCTGATGGTGCATGGAGTTTTCCATGATGACCTTGTCGCATTTTTCTTCCTTCAGGATGAAGGGAATGGGGATGTCGCCAGCGATATCATGGAGGGTGGTCTGTTCTTTGATGACGATGGGGACGGACGGGATGTTGAGAGCGATGCCCTGCTTGTGCTGCATGTGCTTGTCGCAGCCGACGAGTTCGGGGATGTGCTGGTGGAGGGTGCCGCCGTGCATGATGTTGAGGCGGTGCATGCCGCCACAGATGCCGAGGACGGGCATCTGGATGGCAAGCGCGGCTTTGAGCATCAACTCTTCGTAGATGGCACGGCGCTTACCTTTGTCGCAATCGGATTCGCTTCTGGTTTCGGGGTGGACGCGGCGGCGGGGGTCGCCTTGCGGGTAGCGGTTGATGTAGGTGTTGGGGTCGATATCGAGATCGTTGCCCATGACGACGAGGCCGTCGACCCATGCGATGTCGCGGGCGATGTCCTGTGCGATGTCGGCTTCGTAGCTGGAGAGAAAGACGCTGTGGGTGCCGTGGTCGCGCAGCTGTTTCATCATGGAGCGCACGGAAGGCGTCATAATGTTCTGGCCGCTGACGCCGATGATGAGTTTATCACTTGTGGACATGGGGGGAATATAGCACGAAATTGGCAGGATGCCAGTGGGTCTGGGAGGGTGAGGTTCGCGGCGTTTGCGGACCCCGCTATGCAGTGGGGTGACAGAGGTGTGGGTGGCGCTGCCGCTTCAATGTGTCGCCCCGTCGAATGATGGGGTCGGTGATAGGCGGAATATTAGCCGGCTTTTTTGGCTTTAGGCTTCGCTTTAGCCTTCGGGGCGGCTTTAGGCTTGGCGGCGGCCTTTGCTTTTGGCGCTGCTTTTTCCTTGGGTGCGGCCTTGGCTGCGGGAGCTTTTTTGGCGGCACCGCCTTTGCGGAAGGGTTTTTTGCCGGAAGGCGCTGCGTTGGCGCGGGCAGCTATGAGCGGCACGGCTTCTTCGAGGGTGATGGCTTCAAGCGTGAAGTCCTTCGGGAAGTGGGCGTTGGTTTTGCCGTGCTTGATGTAGGGGCCGTATCGGCCTTTGAAGATGGTGATGTCCTGACCGTCTTCGGGATGTTTGCCGATGACACGGACGGCTTCGTTGCCGCCGCCTTTGACGGGGGCTTTAGCCAGCACCTCGACGGCGCGGTTGATGCCGATGGTGAGCGGGTCTTCTTCACGCGGGAGGGTGGTGAATTTGCTGTCGTGGAGAATGTAGGGGCCGAACTTGCCGTTGTTGACGACGATGGGCTTGCCGGTGTCCGGGTGGGTGCCGAGTTCGCGCGGGAGGGACAGGAGCTTTAAAGCCACGTCGAGCGTCATGGTTTCCGGACTCATGGATTTGAAGAGGCTGGCGCGTTTGGGGGTTTTGCTGTCGCCGAGCTGGACGTAAACGCCGTAGGGGCCTTTGCGCATGGAGATTTCTTCGCTGGTGACGGGATCTTTGCCGAGCGTTTTTGGAAGCTTGAATTCGGTGCCTTCGGAGTCGGTCATGGTGGGGCCGCCAATGTCGCCAATCTGGGCTTTATGGTTGCACTCGGGATAATTCGAGCAGGCGATGTAGGGGCCGAAGCGGCCGATTTTGAGGCCTAAGCGACCGGTGGCGCAAGCCGGGCAGACGCGGGGGTCTTTGCCGTCTTTGGGGGTGCCGAAGGCGTAGGACGCGAGAAGCAGGTCGAGGGCTTCCAGGACTTCGGAGACGGTGAGTTCTTTGCTTTCGCCGATTTTGGCGATGAAGTCCGTCCAGAATTCGCGTAAGACCGTTTTCCAATCGCGTTCGCCGGCGGAGACGTCGTCGAGTTTGGATTCGAGGTCGGCGGTGAAGCTGTATTCGACGTAGCGTTCGAAGAAGCTGACGAGGAAGGCGTTCACGAGGCGGCCAAGGGACTGCGCGATGAAGCGTTTTTTATCGAGGGTTACGTAGCCGCGGTCTTGCAGCACCGAGATGATGGCGGCATAGGTAGATGGGCGGCCGATGCCGAGTTCTTCGAGTTTTTTGACGAGGCTGGCTTCCGAATAGCGCGGCGGGGGTTCGGTGAAGTGCTGCTCGGGCAGGACTTCTTTGGCGGTGAGCTTTTCGTCTTGTTTCAAGGAGGGGAGTTTTGCTTCTTCTTCCTCGGTTTCATCGTCTTTGCCTTCCTGATAGAGCTTCAGGAAGCCATCGAATTTTACGACGCTGCCGCTGGTGCGTAAGACCGCTTGTTTGTCGGAGGCGGCGATGTCGACGATGAGCTGGTCGAAGACCGCATTTTCCATTTGGCTGGCAACCATGCGCTTCCAGACGAGTTCGTAGAGGCGCTTCATGTCGTTGTCGAGGTACTGGCCCATTTCCTGCGGCGTGCGGGTGACGTCGGTGGGGCGGATGGCTTCGTGAGCTTCCTGCGCGTTTTTGGATTTGGTTTTGTAGATTTTCGGTTCGGACGGCAGGTAAGGTTTGCCGTACGAGTCGGTGATGTAATCGCGGGTGGCGCCGATGGCGTCGAGGGAGACGGTGACGCCGTCGGTACGCATGTAGGTGATGAGGCCCACGGTTTCGCCGCCGAGAGTGATGCCTTCATAGAGTTTTTGCGCGAGCTGCATGGTTTTCTTGGCGGAGAAACCGCATTTGCGGGCGGCTTCCTGTTGCAGCGTGGAGGTGGTGAATGGGGGCGCGGGGTAGCGGCGCACTTCTTTGGGGTCGAGTTTGGACACGGCGTATTGCTTGGTGCGCAGGTCGGCGGCGATTTCGTTCGCGTATTTTTCGTTGGTGATGGTGAATTTTTCCATCTTCTCGCCTTTGTATTCGATCAGGCGGGTGATGACGTTGCTGCCGGTGGTGGCGAGCATGTTGGCTTTCACGTCCCAGTATTCGCGGGAGATGAACTGTTCAATTTCGGCGTCGCGTTCGCAGATGAGGCGAAGAGCTACGGATTGTACGCGCCCAGCGGATTTGCTGCCGGGGAGTTTGCGCCATAGGACGGGCGAGAGCGTGAAGCCGACGAGATAGTCCAGCGCGCGGCGGGCTTGCTGCGCGTTAATGAGGTTCATATCGAGATCGCGCGGATGCTTGAAGGCTTCTGTGATCGCTTTTTTGGTGATTTCGTCGAAGGTGACGCGGTAAATCTTTAAGCCTTTTTTGATGCACTTGGATTCTTTGAGGGCTTCGAGCACGTGCCACGAGATGGCTTCACCTTCGCGGTCCGGATCGGTGCAGAGGTAGAGCGCGTCGGCGTCTTTGACGGCTTTGGCGATGGGGGCCAGATGTTTTTTGGAGTCGGGGTCGGTTTCGTAGGTGATGGCGAAATCTTCGTCGGGGCGGACCGAGCCGTCTTTGGCGGGCAGGTCGCGGACGTGGCCGAACGAGGCGTATACCTGATAGTCGCTACCAAGATACTTGTTGATGGTTTTCGCTTTGGATGGGGATTCTACTACGACGACGTTCATGGAGTATGATTGACCGTAAAATAATTAAATTTATGTTAACCCGGATGATAATTCGCGCCGAAGGTAAATGAAAGGTCCTGCAATGGCAAGCGATGTCTTTATATATATGTGGCGCTGGGACTGGGTTTCAACACTCTCCCGTAGGGAGAGGGAAATGTTCAGGCGAATTCTTCCTGCTGTAACAGATAGACGCGGTTGCCGTTGCCGCGACGCAGGCGACCGGCGAGCTCGAGTTCGAGCAGGATGGTGAGGACGAGATGCGCGGGGGCTTCGCATTGCTCGATCAACTCGTCGACGGACACGGCTGTAAAACCTAATTTTTCGTGAGCGTAGGGGCGGGCTTTTTCGAGTTCGCTGGTGTCGATGGCGGGTGGGGTTTCGGTGGTGTAGCCGGGTGGGGGAGTTTCGGCGAAGCTGCGGTTGCGCAAGGAGGCGATGGCTTGCAGCACATCGGCGGCGGACTCGACGAGATGTGCGCCCTGGCGGATGAGCATGTTGCAGCCTTTGGAACGCGGGTCGGCGGGAGAGCCGGGGACGGCGAGGACTTCGCGGTTGGATTCACCGGCGAAACGCGCGGTGATGAGCGAGCCGGATTTTAAGGCGGCTTCGACGACGACGGTGCCGAGCGACATGCCCGCGATGATGCGGTTGCGGCCGGGGAAACTTCCGGCGAAGGGAAGCGCGCCGAAAGGTTGTTCGCTGATGATGGCGCCGGTTTCGCGCATTTGCTGAAAGAGGGGGGCGTTTTCGGGCGGGTAGATATTATTGATACCGCCGGCGATGACGCCGATGGTGCCTTTGAGAAGCGAGCCACGATGAGCATAGGTGTCGATGCCGCGCGCTAAGCCGGAGACTACGCTGAGGCCATTCTCGCTTAAGTCGTGGGCGAGTTTCTGCGCCATCTGGCAGCCGTTGGCCGAGGCGTTTCGCGCGCCGACGATGGCAATCAGGTCGCGGTTTTGCCAGAGGTGCGAGTGGCCGGAAACGGTGATGACGGGAGGCGGATCGTTGATCATGTGGAGTAGTGCTGGATAGTCGGGCGAGCCGTAGACGATAAAGCGTGCGCCGAATTTCGTGGCGGCTTCGAGTTCGTGTTCGACGGCTTCTTTGGGGAAAGCCACGAGAGGGGTTTTTTTACCGCCAGCTTTGGCCAGATGCGGCAGCGCTTCCAACGCTTTAGCGGCGGTGCCGAAACGGGAGATCAGTTGGAAGAACGTGACGGGCCCGACATTGCCGGTGCGGATGAGGCGCAGTACGTCGAGCAGGTTTTCGTTGGCGAGGCTGCGGTAGGGCATGCTGGGTGAAAATAGCATCAGCTATCCTTTTTAGTGAAACTGCTTTCGGTGCCGTGGAGGAGGCGGGTGATGTTGCCGCGATGCGTGTAGACGATGGTGGCGCCGAGCACTAAAGACATCAAGGTGGTACTGTCGTTTTCGAGGACGTAGGAGGCGATGGGGGAGTAGCCGATGGAAAGCAGCGAGGACATAGACGACACGCGCATGAGCAGGAAGGCGAGTATCCAGATGGTGCAAATCACAAGGCCGAGCATCCAGTCGATGCCGAAGAAAACGCCGAAGGCGGTGGCGACGCCTTTGCCGCCTTTGAAACGCAGCCAGATGGGGAAAATATGGCCGAGGGTGACGACGATGCCAGCCACCGGCACGGCGTCTCCCAGATGGAGTTTTGCGGCGAGCCAGACGGCGAAATAACCTTTGCCGCCGTCGAGCAATAGCGTGGCTATGCCGAGGCCTTTATGGCCGGTGCGCATGACGTTGGTAGCGCCGATATTGCCGGAGCCGGTTTTGCGGATGTCGCCTAAGCCCGCCGCGCGGGTGAGCAGGAAGCCGAAGGGAATCGAGCCTAGGAAATAGGCGAGGACTAAGGCCGTCAACATCATGAATTTTTTACGCTGTCTAAGAAGCCTTGCAGCATATAGCTTGCGGCGAGTTTGTCCACCAGTTGTGAGCGGCGTTCGCGCGAGAGATCGGCGGCGAGCATGGTGCGCTCGACGGCCATTGTGCTCATGCGTTCGTCGCTGAATATCATGGGCAGGTCGATGTGTTTGGACATGGTGGAGACGAAGGCGCGGGTGGACTGGGTGCGCGGGCCGTGGGTGCCGTCCATGTTGATGGGATAGCCGATGACGAGGCCGGATACGCCTTGTTTTTTGATGATGGCGGCGAGGGTTTCCATGTCTTTGGTGAATTTTTTGCGGTCGATGGTTTCGAGCGGTGTGGCGATGGTGCGCATGACGTCGGACAGGGCAAGGCCGATGGTGGTGCTGCCGACATCAAGCCCCAGCACGCGGGCGTGCGGCTGGAGGGTGGCGATGAATTCTTTAGGAGATTCAAAGAGCATATGTCACCCCGCACTTGTTGCGGGGGCCGCCGGCGGGATGTTAGCGAAATGGTCGGACATTATATCAACTTGTCATTCTTAGGGATTACGATTAAAAGCGAATTTCAGCTTATAGAGCATAAAACCAGACCCCGCAACAGTAGCGGGCTGACAATGGAGCAGAAAATTATGACGCAGAAAGCCTTAGTCGATATCGCGGCGGTGACGAAGATTGCGCGGTTGGCGCGCCTTGAAATTCCCGAAGCTGATAAGCAGGGAATCAGCAATGAAATCTCGGGGATTTTGCAGTGGATCGATCAGCTCAATGAAGTAAACACCGATAACGTGCCGATGCTGACGTCGGTGTCGGCGGTGAAGCTGCCGTTCCGCAAGGACGAGGTGACGGATGGCGGGCAGGCGGAGGCGGTGGTCGCCAATGCGCCGAATAGCGATTACGGGTGCTTCGTGGTGCCAAAGGTGATGGAGTAGGCTTTGAACGATCTGGATAATAAAGATGCGGAACTTCTCACGCTGCTGCAACTTTTCACACGCAGCGTGGCGCAAGAGGTGCAGAAATCTTCGGCGTTTGCGTTGCATGTGGGGGAACCCATGAAGGATTATTTCGACGCGCATATCAACGATCCGCGTATTTTTGCGCCGCTGGAAGATGACGAGCAGTTGAAATCGCGCTATCTGCGGGTGATTTATAAGCTGGAGCCGGTGATGGATTTGATTAATGACGACCATGTGCAGGTGTCCGCCGCGACGCGGGTACAGATGCAGACTTTGTATAAAAATTTCAGGAACGCGTGCGCCGAGCAGGCGGGTATTCCAATGGGACAGGAACGGGCATGACCAACGAACTCAACACACTCACCCTCGCCGACATGCGCGATGGGTTGAAAGCGAAAAAATTCTCTTCGGTGGAGCTGACCGAGGCGCATCTGAAAGCGATTGAAAAAAACAATCCGCATTATAATTCGTATATCACCATTACGCGCGATATCGCGACGAAGATGGCCAAGGACGCGGATGCGCGGTTGGCTAGCGGTTCGCAGGGTTTGATTGAAGGCGTGCCGGTGGCGGTGAAGGATTTGTTCTGCACCAAGGGGGTGCTGACAACGGCGGCTTCGCATATTCTTGATGGGTTCAAGCCGCAGTATGAATCGACGGTGACGACGCAGTGCTGGGAGCAGGGCGGGGTGATGCTGGGAAAGACGAATCTGGATGAGTTTGCGATGGGGTCGGCGAATTTGACGAGTTATTACGGGACGGTGAAAAGCCCGTGGATGAAGGATGGGCAGCCGCTGGTGCCGGGTGGTTCTTCGGGTGGTTCGGCATCTGCCGTGGCGTCGTTTTTGGCGCCGACTGCACTGGGGACGGATACGGGCGGGTCGATTCGACAGCCTGCGTCGTTCTGCGGGATTGTTGGGATTAAGCCGACTTATGGGCGCTGTTCGCGTTGGGGGATTGTGGCGTTTGCGAGTTCGCTCGATCAGGCGGGGCCAATTACGCGCACCGTGCGCGATTCGGCGATTATGCTGAACGTGATGTGCGGGCACGACGCGAAGGATTCGACGTCGTCGAGTGAGGCGGTGCCGGATTTTGAAAAGGCGCTGACGGGCAATGTGAAGGGCAAAAAAATCGGGATTCCGAAAGAGTATCGCCCGGATGGGATGAACCCGGAGATTCTGGCGATGTGGGATAAGGGGATTCAGTTATTGCGCGATGCGGGGGCGGAGATTGTCGATATTTCACTTCCGCATACGAAATATGCGCTGGCAACGTATTATATCGTGGCACCGGCGGAATGTTCTTCGAACCTTGCGCGGTATGACGGCGTGCGGTTTGGGCTTCGCGTTGGCGCGGAAGAAGGGTTGACCGCGATGTATGAAAAGACGCGCGCGGCGGGGTTCGGCAAGGAAGTGAAGCGCCGTATTATGATTGGCACGTATGTGCTTTCGGCGGGGTATTACGATGCTTATTATAAGAAGGCACAGAAGGTGCGCTGGTTAATTGCCGATGATTTCAATAAGGCGTTTGAGAAGGTGGATGCGATTTTGACGCCGACCGCGCCGAGCGCGGCGTTTGGGTTTGATTATAAGCCTAACGATCCGGTGGAGATGTATTTGAACGATGTGTTTACCGTGCCGACATCGCTTGCCGGTTTGCCGGGGATTTCGATTCCGGGCGGGTTGAACAAGGACGGGTTGCCGCTTGGGTTGCAGTTGATCGGGAAATCATTCGACGAAGCGACGGTGTTGAATGTCGCTTATGCGCTGGAGCAGGCGATTGGATTTAATGCAAAACCGCAGGGTGTGCTTGGGATGGCGGCGTAACGATGGAGCTTTCGCCCGCCGTTGAACACAAGCTGCGGGCGCGGGAATCGGCGTCGTTGCTGGATACGCTTAAGAAAGCGGAGTGTTGTGATGCGATGGATAATCCGCGCGCGGGCAGCGGAAGTCTGATTGTGGTGGATTATAAAATGCCGGTGCTGGAAAAGGTTGAACGCAGGAATAATAACCCGCAATATCTGGCGGCGATTCGCGGAGCGGTGGATACGTATAATGCGATGACGGGAGTGATTACCGCGCAGTTGAAGGCGATTCCGGGATTGCAGGTAATGGGGCATACCGATCAGGCGGTGATTCGCGGCACGGGCGCGCAGGTTGCGGCGGCGCTGTCGCTGGATTTAATCGAGAGCGCGCATTTCCTTGACCGCGAAGTGGGCAAGAACGACCCGTATTTCGATGCGGTGGCGGCGCGGTTTGAAGAGATGCTGAATCCGCCGGCGCGCGTTGAGGCGAAGCCATTTTTGGTGCGCAGCGGGACGGCACAAAGTTTTCATGCGAGATAAGAGATAGAAAGAAAAAATATGAACCAGATGATTAAAGGCAATACCGGCGACTGGGAAATTGTAATCGGGCTTGAGGTGCACGCGCAGGTGACGAGCAACTCGAAATTATTTTCGGGGGCGTCTACGAAGTTTGGTAATGAGCCGAATATGAACGTGGCGTTTGTTGACGCGGGCATGCCGGGGATGCTGCCGGTAATTAACGAGGTGGCGGTGGAGCAGGTGGTGAAAACTGGCCTGGCGATTAACGCGCAGGTGAATCTGCGTTCGATTTTTGACCGGAAGAATTATTTTTATCCTGATTTGCCGCAGGGGTATCAGATTTCGCAGTTCCTTGACCCCATTGTGGGTAAGGGCGAGATTTTGCTGGATATGCCGGAGGGTGTGAAGAAAGTGGGCGTGACGCGTATTCACCTTGAGCAGGATGCAGGGAAATCTCTGCATGAGTATAATCCGAAATTTACATATATCGATTTGAACCGGGCGGGCGTGATTTTGATGGAAGTCGTTTCGGAGCCGGATATGCGTTCGGCGGATGAGGCGGCGGCGTATTTGAAGAAGCTGCGCTCGATCGTGCGCTATATCGGCGCGTGCGACGGGGATATGGAAAAAGGCAGCATGCGCTGCGACGCGAATGTTTCGGTGCGTAAACCGGGTGGAGAGCTGGGGACGCGCTGCGAGATTAAGAACGTGAACTCGATTCGCTTCCTGCATAAAGCCATTGAGTTTGAGGCGATGCGGCAGGTGGAGATTATTGAAAGCGGCGGGATGATTCGTCAGGAAACGCGCCTATTTGATTCCACCAAGGGCGAAACGCGCACGATGCGTACGAAGGAAGACGCGCATGATTACCGCTATTTCCCGGACCCGGATTTATTGCCGCTGGAGTTGACGCAGGAATTTGTGGACAACATTAAAAAGTCGTTACCGGAACTGCCGGACCAGAAGAAACAGCGGTATATGGAGAAGTTCGGGTTGACTGCGTATGACGCGGGCGTGATTGTGGCCGAGCAGGAATATGCGGAGTATTACGAGCAACTCGTGGCGAAGCATGACCCGAAACTGGCGTCGAACTGGATGACGGGCGAATTGTTTGGGCGCTTGAATAAGGCGGGCATCGCGATACAGGATTCGCCGATTACGGCGGAAAAGCTGGGCGGGTTGATCGGGCTGATTCAAGATAATACGATTTCCGGGAAGATCGCTAAAGACGTGCTCGATCTGATGTTTGAGACGGGGAAAGACGCGGCGGCGATTGTCGAAGAAAAAGGCATGAAGCAGGTGACGGATACTGGCGCGATTGAAAAAGTCATCGACGAGGTAATGGCGGCCAATCCCGATAAGGTGGCGGAATTCCGCTCGGGTAAGGATAAGCTGTTTGGGTTCTTTGTCGGCCAAGTGATGAAGCTGTCGGGTGGCAAGGCGAATCCGGGAGCTGTGAACGATTTACTGAAGAAAAAGCTGGAGGGGTGATGAAGCTTCGTCATATTTTTCTGGTTGCGGCTTTGATGCCGGCGAATGCTTTTGCAGCTAGCAAGGACGGGCATGAGTTTATCGCGTTTCAGGGGTTTACGCTGGAGGCAGCGTCGCTTGGGGATGTGATGGCGGCGCTGGGCGAGGTGAAGCCGGTGTGGACGGGCACGGAAAATAATGATGAGGTTTCGGTTTGTTATCTGGCGGGGGCGGAGCGGTTGTAGTTTCGCTCGTTGGGAGACATGGGCGGGGCGAATGACCGCGAAGGGCCGGGGCATGAGCTGGAAGGATTTACGGTGACGCAGCGCAGTAAGGAGGGTGATGCGGAGTGCCAGCCGATCAATCCGGGGCATGGTGCGGGTGCGAGCATTATCGGCGGGTTGCAATTAGGCATGGATAAGGCGGAGTTTGCCAAGCTGTTTGAAACGGCGCCGCAGTGGAAGGGCGAGGAGGCGACGGTGAGCTTCTCGCATCAGGAAAAAATGTCGCCGGAGCAGCGCGAGAAGATGAATATTGCCGAAGGTGCGGAAGATAGTTTCGATGTGTCGACTTTGGTTGAAGGCGATTTCGTGGGTGGAAAGCTCGCTGAATTTTCTATCTGGAAAGTTAGCAGTTATTAATATTCCGTTGGCATGATGCTTGCTTTATATGCCACTATCTTAGTATGCAGGAGAGCGGGCATTGCGTAAAATATTGTTATCCATAGCGTTACTTGCGCTCACGGGGTGTGAACATCTCGATGAGGATACGGCGGCTGCGCACTCGCAAGTCGTGGAAGATGCTGACCTTGTGGGCACCGATCTTGAGAAAAAAGGCACGGATGTGGCGAGCACCGCGCGCGATAATATCGCTAAAACCGGGGAGCGCATGCGCAAATGGTTGATTGAGCCGCGCCCGGCGCCGAAACCGGATAATTCCATCGCGTCGGCTTATTGCTATCATGCGCAGACGGATGTGCTGTGCTACCGCCAGCCGATGGTGGGTTGGGAGAACAGGTTGGTGGCGTATCAGGGCACTAACGCGGTGTCGCCGGACCCGGCGCAGACCAAACCGCTGCCTAAACGCGAGTTGGTGGTGGAAGTGTCGCCGGAACATAAGGTGGCGAACGCCAAGCCGGTGTTTACGGAACTGCCGGTGCCGCCGAAGCCGGAGGAAAAAAATTCCGACCAGGCGCCGGTGCTGGACGCTTCGCATGAGCAGTTGCCGAATCCCTCGATGTCGCCGCAGCTTTAGACGCACGGATATTCACTGGCGGCCTAGTGTGAATCTCCACGCGTCTATTTACCTGATGGCATGAATTGCTTCGCTGCGTTTGCAAATGACGGAGAGTGGGGTGTATTAACCGACGTAATTGATGTCGCGCTGTTTCCATTCCAGGGAGTCGAAAGTTTCGCAGGCTGGGCAATGCGCGTCCCATTGGAGGGCGGCTTTGCCGCAGCTGTTGCAGAGCCATGCGGGGTCGGGGAGGGCGGAAGCGCTGCGGGCGATCCATTTGCTGCCGATGTCAAAGCCGGGGAATTCGTATTGTTCGAGTTCGGCGAGGAGTTTGCAGGTGCGTACGGTTTCTTGTTTGGCGAGGGCGGCCGTGAGGGCGGCGCGGGCGGTGGGCCAGTCGCGCACGGCCATTGCGGTTTGGGCCAGGGCGATGTCGCTTTCGTTGGAGGCTGGGTTGGTGGCGACCAGTTTACGGATGATCTTCATCTGCTTTTCTTTGGGCTGTTTGGCGATGACGGCGCGTAGGGCGGCTGATAGCTGTTCGTGGGGTTGGATTTTCCACTCGTGGGTGATGAGTTTGATGGCTTTGGCGTCGTGGCCGTTGGCGGCGTAGGCCTGTGCTGCGAAGGCGACGACCGGGATGAAATGCGGTTCGAATTTCAGGGTATGTTTGGCGCTGGCTAGGGCGGCGAGGGTATTTTCACCGGCTAGAAGTTGCAGGCCTTGTTTGAGGGTGACGATGGCTCTGTAGTGGCGAAGCTGGGTGCGGCTGAGTTTACCTTTGCGCACGGATTTGTCGATAGCTTGCATGGCTTGTTGCCATTCGCCGAGGCGCACATGGAGGCTGAGGAGGAGCGCGATGCCTTTTGGGTTGATGGTATGGGCGCGCTTGGCGAGGGCGAGGGCTTTGGGGAACATGTGTTGTTTGCCGGCGGTTTCGCTTAGGGAGCGAGCGGCGAGGTATTCGGTTTCTTTGTGGTCGAGCATCTGGTCCAGCAGGTCGCGGGTTTTGGCGTCATCGCCAACGCTACGGGCGATTTGCGCGTTGAGAAGTAAGGTAAGGGGCGTGGGGCCAAGGAGCTTTTCGGCATTTTTGGTGTGCTCGGCGGCGGTTTTGATGTCGGCGGCGGCGAGGGCGGCGACGCTGTAGGTGAGTTCGGAGAGGCCCTTTTGGTATTGCTTGAGGGTGCGGCGTTTGGTGATTCGCTCGGGGACGAGGACGACGTGGCGCAGGAAGAGATAGGTGTAGGCGATGACGACGGCGGCGACAATGGCGAGCAGGAGAATGAGGGCGAGGCTGGTGTCGATGCGGTAGCCGAACCAGTGGATGACGACGTTGCCGGGGTTTTCGGCCAGCCACGAGGCGGTGACGCCGATGCAGGTCAGGAAAAAGAGAAGCAGGAGGAGATTAATCATCGCTGCCGGGTGCTTCCTTTTTCGGCGGAGCCGCGGGCTCGGCGGGCTTTTCTGTTTTGGTTGCGGGTTGTTCAATTTTTTCTGGGGCTTTTACTTCAGGCGCTTTTGGTTTTTTCTCTGGTTCGGCTTTGGATTTGACTAGGGAGAGTTGCAGTGTATCGAGCACGTTGCGGCCGTCGAGGTAAATTCTAGCGTTTTTAATCCAGTCGGCGAGGGCGTCGGTGGCAAGCGGGGAGAGGGAGAGCATTTCTTTGAGGGCGAGGGCGATTTCGCCGTGGTTTACCTTGGCTTCTGCGCGGGCGAGGATGGCTTCGTCGTCGGGGCCTTGCTGGTGTTCGCCTTCTTTGCGGATGCGGATCAGCGAGGCGAGGTTGCGGGCGAAGGTGTTGCCTTTATGCTCGGCGGAAAGCGCTTGTGGCACGGTTTGTTCAAACTGGGATTGCAGGGTGGGAAGCGTTGGGATGCCGTCGGAGGCGAAGGGTTTCAGCTGCATCAGCAGGGCTTTTTTACTGCCGTCGGTGAGGGTGGATTCGAGTTGTTTTAGTTCGCCGTCGAAGGGTTCGCCGCGGTTGGCGCTTTCTTTCAGGATGGAAAAGGCGGTGATGGCGGTGAGTTCGCGGGCGTCGTCGGCGTGGAGTTCGTCGAATTGGGATTTGAGATCGCTGACGGATTCGGTTTGCGCGGCGAGTTTGGCGTCGAGGGCGGCGCGCTGTTTGATGGTGTCGTCGAGGAGTTTTTTCATGTCGGCCATGTCTTTGCTCATGGCGGTTAGCTGGGTTTCGAGCTGGGCGATGCGGGCTTTTTCGGCTTCGCTGACGACGGGTGCGGCGACGATGGCGGCGGGCGCGGTGGCATGCGCGGCTACGGGTTCTTCGGCGGGTTTAGGTTGGGCGGTTTCGGTTTTTGGGAATTCGGGTTCGACGGGTTTTTCTTCGGCTTTGGGCTCGGTTTTTTCGGGGATGGCGAGCGGGTTAGCGGCGGGTTCGGCGGGTTTTATTGCGGGTTCGCTTGTGTTTTTTCGCGGCGGGCGGGTGTATTGCGGATGAGGGGTGGGGGTGCTGTGGCTGTAGGGGGAGAAAAGCGACGGGATGTTCTTGGCGAGAAGAAGCCAGACAAGGATGAAAATGCCGAAGATGAAGGTGAATTTGCGCGTCAGCACCTGAAATATGGATGCCGGGCGTTCGGTTTCTTCTTCTGGTAAATCGTCGGTCATGAGTCAGCCTGTTGTTTTAAAATGCATTATCCACGCACTCCAGCAGAGATGCAAGCGTTGCTTCGTCGCTGATGTGGCGTTTGGCCCAGACGTGCTTGTTCAGGCACTCGGCGATGGCTTGGCTCAAGCAGAAGGCGTGCAGCGGCTGGACGGTGTCTTGCAGGTTCGCTTTGGCAATGAGGGCGGTGAAGAGCTGGGCGGCGCGGGGGGACAGGAAGGTGACGCCGTCTAGCTGGCCGCGCTTGA
Source organism: Alphaproteobacteria bacterium (assembly GCA_025362975.1). Lineage (GTDB taxonomy): Bacteria > Pseudomonadota > Alphaproteobacteria > Rickettsiales > SXRF01 > JANYBV01. Next base: position 28,459 of record JANYES010000002.1, read on the forward strand.
GTTGTTCGATGAAAGTGTCGGAGAGCTGGGTGCTGGCGATGGCTTCGTAGAGCACGAGGCGGTCGATGAACATTTCGGGGAGGAGTTCGGTGAGGTCGGCGCGGACGTGTTCGCCGGAGAGGTAGACGAAGCTGGAGTCTTCATCGTAGCCGTCGCGGATGAAATGGGCAAGTTTTTCTACGTTGCCGCCAGCGGAGCTGACGCGGCATAAGCCCAGCGATTTTGCGGCGCGCGCGGTGGATTCGCCGACGCAGATGAGGAAGAAGTCGCGCAGATCGGTAAGCATGGCTAGCGCCTGCACGGCGTGGCGGCTGGTGACGATGACGGCGTCTGGTTCCTGGTCTAGCAGGTTTTGCAGGGGGGTGCGCTGGGTATGGTCGAGGGTAATGTGGGTGAGGGGTTCGTGGATGACGCGGTGGCTTTTTTCGTGCAGAGCGTCGGTGATGATGTGTTCATCGCCTTTGGGCCTTGTGACGACGATGGCTTTGCCGGTCATAGGCGCTCTGCAGAAATGATGACGTGGGCGGAGGCGTAGGGGTATTCATCACTCAGTGTCAGGTGGATGATGGGGTGCATGCCTGCGGGGGTCATGGATTCCAGGCGGGCAAGGGCGCCGCCGGTGAGGCGCATGGTGGGAGCGCCTGATGGGGCGTTGACGACTTCCATGTTGCGCCAGAAGACGCCACGGCGAAGGCCGGTGCCAAGCGCTTTGGCGCAGGCTTCTTTGGCGGCGAAGCGCTTGGCGTAGGTCGGGGCGGGGATGTGGCGGGAAGCGGCTTTCTGGCGCTCAGTGTCGGTGAAGATGCGCTCTTCGAAGCGGACGCCGAAGCGGGCGAGGGATTTTTCGATGCGGCGGATGTCGGTGATGTCGTTGCCAATGCCGAGAATCATGTGCGTGCCTCGTTCATGATTCTGCGCATGCGTTTGACGGCTTTGTCGAGGCCAACGAAGACGGCGTCGCCGATGAGGAAATGACCGATATTGAGTTCGACGATTTCGGGGATGGCGGCGATGGCGGGAACGTTGTTGTAGTCGAGGCCGTGGCCGGCGTGGACTTCGATGCCGAGGGCGGCGGCTTGGGTAGCGGCATTTGCGAGGGCGGTTAAATGTTTTGGGTCGTCGGGGTGCTCGGCGTAGGTGCCGGTGTGGAGTTCGATGGCCCGCGCCCCGATGCGGGCGGCTGCTTTGATTTGTTCCGGGGACGGATCGATGAAGAGCGAGACGCGGCTGCCGTTGTCTTGAAGTTTGGCGACGTATTGCTTCAAGGAGTGTTCGACGGCGAGGACGTTGAGGCCGCCTTCGGTGGTTAGTTCGGCGCGTTTTTCAGGGACGAGGCAGACGGCATGCGGGCGGGTTTTAAGGGCGATGGCGAGCATTTCTTCGGTGGCGGCCATTTCTAAGTTGAGGGGCTTGCCGACTTCGGTGCGCAGGCGTTCGATGTCGCGGTCTCGGATGTGGCGGCGGTCTTCGCGCAAGTGGGCGGTGATGCTGTCGGCACCGGCGCTGGCGGCCATGATTGCCGCCTGGATGGGGCAGGGATGTGTGCCGCCGCGCGCGTTGCGGAGCGTGGCGACGTGGTCGATGTTGATGCCGAGGCGGAGTGTGGTCATAGGAGCAGTAAATTAGCGTATTTGCGGGCGATTGTCGATGGTTTTGGGAGAAAGTAAGGCATTGGAATCGGACTATAATGCCTTCTGCATCAGGACGGTGTCGATCCACTGGCCGAATTTGTTGCCGACGTGAGTGAGGATGCCCGACTGGGTGAAGCCTAGGGAGGTGTGCAGATGGAGGGAGGCGGCGTTGCCGGAACCGGCGATGATTGCGAGCATTTGGGCGAAGTCTTTCTGGCTGCACTGGGTGATGAGTTCTTGCAGCAGTTTTTTGCCGATGCCTTTGCCTTGGTGGGCGGCAGAAACGTAGACGGACTCTTCAACGGTGTGGCGATAGCCGGGGCGGGGGCGGTAAGGGAAGGCGTAGGCGTAGCCGATGGTTTCGTTGCCCTCTTTGGCGACGAGGTAGACGAGGTTATCTTGCCAGCGGGTTTTTAAGGTGGCGAGGTTGGGCGGGATTGTTTCCATCGTGACGGTGCTGGAGAGCACGTAGGGCGCGTAGATCGCGTGGATGGCGGGGAAATCGGATTCGGTCGCGGGGAGGATGTGGGTCATATCAGTTTAGGAAGGGACCGCCTTTTAGGATGGGGATGAGGTAGATGATGCCGGAGCAGACGTGCCACATGAATAGCAGGCCGGTGAGCCATAGGCTAGTGCGGTTGGCGGTGGGGTCTTTGGCCCATTTCAGCCATTCGATGGCGGAGGAAAGGAAGAGGAGTTGTAGCGCGATGTCGTAGCCCCAACCGAAATTGCCGTCTTTGAGGCGCTTTTCTTCGGCGAGGAAGATGAGCATGGAGGCAGCTGCGAGGTAGGTGCACCATGAGAGCGCGAGGGCGGTGGAGTTTTTGCGGCGGAAGATGAGCAGCGATAGGGGGAAGGCGATGGCCATGAGTAAGGAGATGAAGGGGTTGGGGGAGCACAGACCCCAGACGCTGAGTGGGGCGAAGATGATTTTGTCGGGCTGGGTGATGTCACTGGTGAGGTAGATGACGTTGATTTGCCAGAGCAGGAGTACGGCGACGGGGATGAAGGAGGCGAAAAATTTCAGGCGCAGCGGGATGGGGGCGGCGATGAGGTAGAAGGTGAGCGCGGGAAAGAAGGCGCTGGCGAAGCTGGGTTTGATGAAGGTGGTGATGAGGAGTAGAGCGGAAAAGAGCGCGAAGTTTCGGGCGCGCGGGGTGAGGTGTCGATCGATGAGCAGGATGGCGGTGAAGAAGGTGGGGAGGGCGAAGGCGCGCATTGAACCATAACTTTAGCCTTTAATATTTGGGGCTTAGAATGGGATGAATTTAATCGTGCCGGGGTGGCAGGACAAGGGGAAAGATGGATGGTGCTGAAATGAAAACGGGAGAGTCCAAGTTGCCTTGGTTCTCTCCCGTTATTTATTATTCGTAGTCAGCGGACTCTTCGTTTCGAGCCGCGAATGCTTCGCTAGCCGCTTTTTCTGCGGCGATTTTGTCGTCCAGCATTTGCTGGGTTTCCGACATCTGCGTGAGCAGAACCTGCGGGACTTCCTTCTGGAAGTTTTGCAGGATGCTGATGGTTCGCTGGATGGCGATCAGGTCGTTGGTGATTCCAGCGACGGTATAAGGCGTATTCATGCCTGTCTCCTTCTTCGACGCGGGCTGCAGTTGCAGTATCCGCGATAGCTTTTCCAGATTTCCGCCATACGTTTGGTATGGTCAGTTTAAAAATTGGAAAAAAGCGATTGGTTTATATATAGCCTGAAAAGGACTGATAAACAAGCGGTATTAATAAATATTAACTAAACTGTTGGGTATGATATTGGGCTGAACAGTATGTTATGCTGTTAATTCAGTGATTTGGGTTTTGGCGACGTCTTTAAGTGGAGAGGGTGGTAGCGTGTGAAGGGCCACGTGGGTGAAGAGTTCGACCATGCGGTAGAGCATGATGGCGGCGACGACAAGGACGAAGAGGCGGGTGAGGTAAAACCAGAGCTTTAGCTTGGTGTTTCGCGCGCAGCGCCAAAGGCTGGTGAAGATGAAAATACTGTAGGCGATGACGTACAGGCATTTAAGGGCGAGGGTGGCGAGGAAATGGCCCGGCGGGTAAAAGGGCAGGAAATGATGGAGCACCCAGTCTGATAGCTGGAAGAGGATAAGCCAACCCCAGAAGACAATCCAGAGCTTTTCGGCGCCGCGCCAGGCGCGCTTTGTGGAGTTGAGGAGTCGGCGGAGCATTTACGTCTGGTAGCGTTCGACGCTTTGGACGACTTCCTTGCTGCGTAGATTGGCGATGATGTTGTTGAGATGAGGCAGGTCGCGCACCTCGATGTCAATGAGGATTTCGAAGAAATCGATGGAGCGGTTGACGATTTTCAAATTGCTGATGTTGCCCATTTCCTTGGCGATAACGTTGGTGACGGTGGCCAGCGCGCTTGGCTCGTGGCTGATATGGGCGCGGATGCGGCCGACGTGCTGGCTTTCGGTCTGGTCGCGTTCCCATGCGACGTCGATCCAGCGTTCGGGGGAGTCGGAATAGTTCTCAAGGGTTTCGCAATCCATCGTGTGGATGTTGATGCCTTTGCCGGTGGTGACGATGCCGACGATGCGGTCGCCGGGGAGAGGATGGCAACAGCCGGCAAAATGGATGGCCATGTTGGGCATGAGGCCGCGGATGGGCATCGGGTTGGTTTCGCTGGTTTTCTTTTTGCGGAACGGTTTGGACAGGCTCGAAATGATCGAATTGTTGCTGACGGGTTCAAGCGGTTTGCGCGCACCGATAACGACTTCGGCGACGTGCTGGCGGCTGATGAGGCCTTCGCCGACTTCGGCGAGCAGGTCTTCAACGTTTTTCTTGTTGAAGGTGGGCAGATGGGCTTCGATCATTTTTTCGTTCAGCTCCTCGCCTTCCTGCTTGAAGGTTTTAGTGAGGACGGCGCGGCCGAGATTGATATATTCGTTGCGCTGCTGGGTGCGGACGTATTTGCGGATTTCGCTTTTGGCTTTGCCCGTGACGACGAAACGTTCCCAGCTTGGGGAGGGAGTTTGCGTTTTGGAGGTGATGATTTCGATCTGGTCGCCGTTTTTTAGTTTGGTGCGCAAAGGCACGATGCGGCCGTTGATTTTGGCGCCGACGCAGGTGTCGCCGACACCAGAGTGGACGGCGTAGGCAAAGTCTACTGGGGTAGCGCCGCGCGGGAACGCGAGGATGTCGCCTTTGGGGGAGAAGCAAAACACCTGGTCGTGGTACATCTCTAACTTGGTGTTTTCGAGGAACTCTTCGGCGTTGGAAGATTTATCCAAGATATCGAGTAGCTCGCGTATCCAGCGGAACTGTTTGCCGTCGCGCACGGCTTTATCGTTTTGCTTGTAGGCCCAGTGGGCGGCGAGGCCGTATTCAGAGAGTTCTTCCATCTCCTTGGTGCGAATCTGGATTTCGACGCGCTGCTGGCCGGGCCCTAAGACGGCGGTGTGCAGCGACTGGTAGCCGTTCGATTTGGGGGTGGAGATGTAGTCTTTGAAGCGGCCGGGGATGGTGTGCCATTCGGCATGGATAACGCCGAGGGCCTGGTAACATTCGGCAATATCGTCGACGACAATGCGGAACGCGATGATGTCGGAAAGCTGTTCAAACTCGACGTTTTTGTTTTCCATCTTTTTCCAGATGGAGAAAGGTTTTTTCTCGCGGCCATGCACAGCGGCGTTGGGCAGGCCGGCAGCGGCGAGTTTTTGTTTGATACCCTCGAGAGTTTTATTTAACTCGGCGGATTCTGCGTTACGTAGGAAGTCGAGGCGCTTGACGATGGACTCGCGGGCTTCGGGGTAGAGTTCGGCGAAGGCGAGGTCTTGCAGATCGTCTTTTAAGTTGCGCATGCCGATGCGTTCGGCCAGTGCGGCGTAGATTTCGACGGTTTCGCGGGCGATGCGCTGGCGCTTTTCCGGGTTCTTGATGAACTTGAGCGTTTCCATGTTATGCATGCGGTCGGCGAGCTTGACGAGCAGGACGCGCAGATCTTCCGACATGGCGATGAGGAGCTTGCGGAAGTTCTCCGCCTGATTCATGTTCTCGGTTTTTCCTTCGAGACGTGACAATTTGGTCACACCATCGACGAGGTTGCGGATTTCCTTGCCGAAGCTGGCTTCGATATCGTCCAGGGTGACGTCGGTGTCTTCGACGGTGTCGTGCAGCAGCGCGGTGGCGATGGAAGCGGTGTCTAATTTGAACTGAGTGAGCTTATACGCCACTTCCACGGGATGGGAGAAGTAGGGCGCGCCTGACGCGCGTTTCTGGGTGCCATGCGCCTTCATGGCGAAGACGTAGGCGCGGTTTATAAGGTCTTCGTCGGCGTCGGGATCATAGGATTTGACCTTCTCGACTAGTTCGTACTGTCTGATCATCGGACGTGAATTCGGTAAATTTTTTCTTTGTTTTTAATTTAGGTGTTTCTATTGTAGACCAAGAGGTGACATATTAGAAGCGCATTCACATTGCGAAGCACACAATCTATATACGGTTACTTGTTAACACAGACGGGCGACTTCCTTAATTAAAATTCATCAATACGACGATTTTTCCGGTTTAAACTTTTAAATAATAGCCGCAAAACGGCTCTCAGCCTTAATGCTTTCTTAAACTGGGAATTCTATGCTTAGGAAATATTACTGGAGGATTAGGTTTGTCTAGACGGTCTTTATTATTGTTGCTGGCAGCGGGCATCGTGATTTTTACGATATTGCTTTTGCGCAGCCGTCTTTCGGATGCACCTGCTTCGGCACCTGTGGCGCAGGCCGCGCGGATTGTGGTTGCTAAGCGTGATCTAGTCGTCGGGAGTTTTGTGCAGGGAATGCAGGATCTGGATTTTGCACCCGCGCCGGATTTAACGCAGATCGTTGCTGTGCCCGGCGAGGCGACATCGCCCGCAACGGGGCTGCCGCTTTCGGCTACACCTAAAGAGTCTTATTTATATGAAGGGTCGGTGAAGCTTACTGACTTTAATGGCGCGGTTGTGCGCCGTTCGCTGAAAGCGGGCGAGCCGGTGCCACAGTTTTCTCTGATGAAATCGGGCGAGGGCGGGTTTATGTCTGCGGTGCTGGAACCGGGCATGCGCGCGGTGTCTATCGCGGTGAACGCCACGTCGGGCAACGCAGGGTTCGTGACGCCGGGCGACAAGATCGATCTGATCGTGACGCACAGGATTAAACCGCCCGCGCAGCCTAACGGTGTGGCGCAGGATGAGTTTGTGGTGAGCGAGACGTTTGTGCGCGATGTGCGCGTGGTGGCGGTGGACCAGATGCTGGATAACCCGGAGAACAAAGCGATTCTGGCAAAGACCATTACGATGGAAGTGAGCCCGCGGCAGGCTGAAGAGATTGCGGTGGCGGCGGATTTGGGCAAGGTGTCGGTGGCGCTGCGTAGTTTGACATCGCCGGGTAAGGCGAAGGCTATCGCGGCGGAAGCGCCCGTGGGGACGCCGGTTGAAATGGTGGACCCGAACGCAGGCGCGGAAGAACGCGCCAACTCAACGCGCGATAGCGATATCAGCGAATTGCTGTTAAACCGTAAAACGACGGGCACACGCGTGCATGTCATTCGCGGCGACAAGACTGAAAACGTGGATTTTGATCAGGAAAAGAAATGAGCGCACTGACGGCACATTTTGGAAAAACGTTGAAACTGGTGATTGCCGGGAGTTTTCTTGCGCTGTCGCTGAGCAGCTCGGCGCTGGGGCGCGGGGAAGTGATTTCGGTTGAGATTAATAAGGGTATGATGGTGAAGCTGTCGCGCCCGGCGAACTCGGTTGTAATTTCGGACCCGACGACGGCGGACGTGCAAGTGGTTTCGCCGAAGCTGGTTTTCGTGCGCGGGAAGAAGGTGGGCGAGACGTCGTTTTATGCGATGGATGACCATGATGAAGAGATCATGCAGGCGACTGTCGATGTGACGCATAATATCAGTAATTTGAACCGCGCAATCAAGCGCGTGGCGCCGGATGCGGATGTCAATGCGACGACGGTGGACGGCGGGATGTTGCTGGACGGGTTTGCCAATACGGTCGGCGAATCGGATAGCATTCGCGAGGTGGCTTCGACATTTATCGGGCCGAACGATAAAATGGTCAATATGATTAAGACCAACGGGTCTGATCAGGTGACGCTGCGGGTGAAGGTTGTGGAAATGTCGCGCACGAATTTGAAGCGTTTCGGCATTAATATGCAGAATGCGTTCAGCGCGGGAAACGGGCTTAAATTGCAGGTGTTGCAGGGTTCGGACATCGGTATCAATAATAAAACGAATAATTTCAATACGCTGGATAATATTACGCCAGTGGACCGCACCGGGTTGCTGGACCGGTTGGGCAGCAAGGATAACGGGATTTTATTCCGCTGGCATAATGGGCAGCAGACCAGCGCGCTTGACGCGATTGAGACGCAAGGGTTGGCGACGGTTCTGGCTGAGCCGACATTGACGACGACAACGGGTAAGGCGGCGAGCTTCCTCGCAGGCGGGCAGTATCCGCTGCCGGTGCAGGGGCAGAATGGCACCGTGACGGTGCAGTATCAGTCGTTCGGGGTTAGCCTCAACTTTACGCCGGTGGTGATGTCGAAAAGCCGCATGAGCATTACGATTGCACCGGAGGTTAGCTCGCTAGATTTCAACAATCCGATAACAGTGGCGAATTTCAACTATCCGATTTTGGATACGCGCAAGGCGTCGGCGGTGGTGGAACTTGGTAGCGGCGATACGTTCGTGCTGGCGGGGTTACTTAAAAATGACGGCAGTACTAACGTGAATAAATTCCCCGGCCTTGGCGATGTGCCGGTGCTGGGCGCGCTGTTCAGCTCGAAGCAATTCCAGAATAATGAGACAGAGCTGGTGATTCTGGTGACGCCTTATATCGTGCATCCGATTGCGGATCCGAGCCTTGTGCAGGTTCCCACGGATGGCTATGTGCCGCCTAGCGATTTGCAGTTGATGCTCAACGGCGAGTTGTATAACCAGCAGCCGATGGAAAAAGAAGAGAAGAAAGAACTCGATAAAGAACTCTCCGCCGCGCCGAAGTTGAATGGTGAAGGCGGGTTTATGATGGAATAGCGTATGAAAAAATGGCTCGGAATTGCTGGTTTGATGGTGCTTTCGGCGTGTGCGACGCAGGATATGCAGGGGCACGACCCGAGGGATTATTATAAGCAACATCCCATCGTCAATAAACTCGCATCTAAGAGCAAGACGGTGCTGGTGCATTTTGCGTCTGGCGAGAACCGGTTGAGCCCGGGGGCGATAGAGGGCCTGCGTGATGATCTGCATACGACTTCGATGCTGGCGGTGCAGGTTATTCATGTCGGTACGGCGCGGGTGGACGGGGATGAAGAAGCGCGTAAAACGCATTTGAAAAAAATGCTGCGCAACATGGGCTACCAGAAGGGTAAGTACGTGTTTGAGAAGCTCAATAGCTTGAGCGCGGGCGAAATGCAGATCGATCTGTCGTATGATGTGGTGGTGTCGCCGGAATGCCCGGACTGGCGCCGCTCGCCGGTGACGACGCATAGCAATACGTCGCAAGGGAATTTCGAGTGCGCGAGCACTGTCAATCTTGGCCTGATGGTGGCGGACCCGCATGACCTCGTGCATGGCAGCGATTCGGATATTCCCATCGATACGACGACGGCGACGAAGGCCGTGCAGGATTATCATGAAGGCAAAACGGCTGCCGGTTCTGTCAGCGCCTCGGGCGGTAGCAGTTCAACCGGAAGTAACAGCGCCACCGAATCCGGCTCCGGCGCAGCCACTCAGTAAATAATTTTATGTCAGGTGCGTTAACATCGTCAAGCTCCGATAAACCGCCGTTCATTGCGTTTGCAACAGACGAGAAAGATATCGAGACGCTTAAAGAATTCTGCTCAATGCGTGGATGGTCGCAGGCGGATGTGCATCAGGGCGATATCCTGACGGCTGTGGATTACCTTAAAAAACATAAATCGCCGGTGTTGCTGCTGGTGGAGATTCCAAATGCGGCGGACGCGCCAGCGCAGCTGGATGCGCTTGCGGATGTGTGCGACCCGGATACGAAGGTGATTACCGCCGGGCTTATCAATGAGTACAGCTTCTATTGCTGGCTGATGGACATCGGGATTTTTGCTTATATGCTGCGTCCGCTGGCCATTCCGGCGTTGGACGCGAATTACGATAAGTCGATTGCGCCGCCCTCGTCGGGCGCGAAAGCGGGCAAGGCGGCGGGGAAAATTATTTCGGTGATCGGCACGCGCGGCGGAGTTGGGGCGTCGACGATTAGTTTAAATTTAGCGGGCATTATTGCGGATTTATCGCGTAAGCAGGTGGCGTTGGTGGATGTGGACCCGCATGAGGGCACGTTGGCGCTGGCGCTGGATATCGAGCCGAGCAGGGGCATGCGCGATGCGCTTGAGAAACCGGACCGTATTGATTCGCTGTTTATTGAGCGTGTGATGAATAAGCCGTTGAAAAATTTATCGGTGATGAGTTCGGAAGAGGCGATGCACGAGCTGGTGGTGCCGCACGAGAGCGCAGCACATAGTTTGATCAAGGAATTGCGGGATAAATTCGATGTGGTGGTGATGGATGTGCCGCGGCATCTGACGCCTTATATTCGCCAGTGTTTGAAACTTTCAGACCATGTGGTGATGGTGGCGGAGCTGAGTTTGCTAAGTTTGCGCGATGCGCTGCGGTTGTCGGATGTGCTGCGCGAATCGCTGAAGGCGAAGCCGCCGGTGATTGTGGTTAATCGCGCTGGGGCGTTTCCGAAACATGAAATGCCGCTTGCGGATTTTGAGAAGGGCGTGAGCGCGAAGATCGCGCAGCGCGTACCGTTTGCGCCGGAATTATTTATGCAAATCGGCACGGAAATTCCGGTGCTGAAAACAAAAAGTCATGCTGCGGTGAAGCCGATTCAGGCGCTCGCCGAGCAACTCATTCCGGAAGCGAAAACGCGCAAGGCCCCGGAAAAAGAAAGCGGGAAATTCAGCTTTTTGAAGAAGAGCTGAATAATCGGTGGCGCTTGTTCTAGCCCGATTGCAAGCTGATTTTCAGCAAATATAGTTAATTGGTTATTGACCGCTACCCTTCAACTTAAGACATTCTTAAGCAATTTTTAATGAAGGGGGCGTTTTTATACATTCTTGATCGGCTGAAACCCTTGGTCAGCCTGCGTTACAGCGTGCCTCTTAACCGTTTTTTGAGGCAAATCGTGTAGAATTTAAAAGTTATCAAAATGATTAACTCGTTAAATCCAGCACAGAGTCACTATGTTCGGAAGACGCGGCACAACGGAAACTCCACTCGCCTTGGAAGGTGAAATCCAGGCAGCCATTGCCGCACCCGCAAAACCAATCCCGGTTGCAGCAGCCCCCACACCGAAAACTAATAGCGGCGACCATGGCGCCAGCGGCGAAGCGCTGCTTGCGCATGCGAGCGACGCGAGCCTGATCGCGCCGGTACAGCGCAACAACCCGATGGAAGACGAGCTTACCGCGACGAAAGATAAGATTTATGGGCTGCTCATTGAGCAGATCGATATTTCCACGTCCTCGCGTCTGCCGCGCGAGGAATTGAAACGCCAGATCATCGAGTTGATAGGCGACATCGTGCTGGAGCAGAAATTGCCGCTGAACAAAGCTGAGCAACAATTGCTGGCCTCGCAGATCGTGGACGATATGCTTGGGTTCGGGCCGCTGGAACCGTTGCTACGCGACGATTCGATCAACGACATCATGGTCAACGGGCCGTATCAGGTTTACATCGAGCGCCGAGGTAAGTTGGAATTATCGGAAGTGAAATTCCGCGACAACGAGCATGTGATGGCGATTGCGACGCGTATCGTGACGGGCGTGGGGCGCCGCGTGGATGAATCGACGCCGATCTGTGACGCGCGCTTGCCGGACGGTTCGCGCGTAAACGTGATTGCGCAGCCTTGCGCGATTCGCGGGACGTCGATCTCGATTCGTAAGTTTTCGCAGAAAAAGATTACGCTGGATGCGATGGTGGAAACGAAAAACATTTCCGCAGACCTTTGCAAAGTGCTGAAGATTTGCGGGGCGATTCGTTTGAATATTATTATTTCCGGCGGTACTGGCTCGGGGAAAACGACGATGCTCAACGCCGTATCGCGCATGATCAGCCACGGCGAACGTGTCGTCACCATCGAGGATGCGGCGGAGTTGCAGTTGCAGCAGCCACACGTTGTGCCGCTTGAAACGCGCATCGCGAACCTTGAAGGGGACGGTGAAATTACGATGCGCGATCTTGTGAAGAATGCGCTGCGTATGCGCCCCGACCGCATTATCTTAGGTGAGGTGCGTGGCCCGGAAGCGTTCGATTTATTGCAGGCGATGAACACGGGCCATGATGGTTCGATGGGCACGCTGCACGCCAACACGCCGCGTGAGGCGCTGACGCGTCTTGAAAATATGATCGGCATGGCGGGGATTAATTTACCCTCGAAAGCAGTGCGCACGCAGATTGCGTCGGCGGTGAACCTGGTGATTCAGATCAGCCGTATGCGCGACGGGGTGCGCCGCATTACGCATGTTACCGAAGTGGTGGGCATGGAAGGTGATGTGATTATTACGCAGGATTTGTTCACGTTCGAGTTTACCGGGGAAAATGAGGCCGGGAAGCTGACGGGTGAATTCAAGTCGTCGGGGATTCGCCCTTATTGTTCGCAGAAGGCTGGGTATTTCGGGCTGGAGAAATCGTTGATTGAGGCGATGATGTCGTCGGCGGGGATAGTGAAATAAAATGGGAACTATGATGCTGTTCATTTGCTTGTTAGGGTTGCTTGGAATCGCGGTAATTTTCGTGATGACGGATGGCAATCGCGAGGCGAATCTTAAGCGCATTGAGCGGATGAAGAAGCGCGGCACGGGCAAGGCCACGATGACAGCATTATCGTTGCAGGAAATGAGCCTGCGCCGCAAGACAAACCAGAAGAAGGGCCTGACCTATTGGCTTAGTTATCCTTTGCCGGATTTTAAGCGGTTGGGGAATCAATTGGAGACGGCGGGTAAGACGATTACGCCGAAACAATATGTGTTGCGCCGGTTGATCTGGTTTGTGGTGATTATGGCGATTCCGACGGTGCTGTTTAAAAAGACGCTTATTTTCGGCGCGGTGCTGGGGCTGATTTTCGGCGTGTGGTTCCCGCTTAAGTTTTTGAACCGGGCTTGCAACAAGCATATGAAGGCGTTTTTGAGGTTGTTTCCGGATGCGATCGATTTAATCGTGCGCGGTTTGCGCTCGGGGTTGCCGGTGTCGGAGTCGCTTAAGTTGGTAACAGAAGAAGTGCCGGAGCCTGTGGGATCGGTGTTCGGGAATATTGCCAACACGATGAAGCTTGGGGTGTCGCTGGAGAAGGCGTTACAGGAGACGGCGAAGAAACTGAATATGACTGAGTTTAATTTCTTTACGACGAGCATTATTTTACAGCGCGAAACTGGCGGGAATTTGTCGGAGATTTTGAACAATCTTTCCGAGGTGCTGCGCAATCGGTTCATGATGCGGATGAAGATTCGCGCGATGTCGTCGGAGGCGCGGGCCTCGGCTTATATTATCGGGGCACTGCCGTTTGTGGTGTTTGCGGCGGTGAGTGTGATCAGCCCGGATTATATGCGGCCGTTGTTTGAAGATTATCGTGGGAATATCTGTCTTGGCATCGCCTGCGGGATGATGACGTTCGGCGGGTGGGTGATGAAACGCATGACACAGTTCGAGATTTGATATGTATGATGGACAACCGCTGAGAATTCAGGAGTTGCTGCCGAGAGGCATGACGATGGACGACCTTTACATGGGGGTCGGCGCGTTGTTTTTGATTGCTATCGTGGTGCTGCTGATAGGGCCGGGCGATAAGTCGATGTCGGCCAAGGTGAAGATGATTCAGGAGCGGCGCAAGGCGTTGCAGAACGCGTCCTTGACGCCGACGAAACGTAAAAAGCCGGAGACGGGGATTACGTTCATGCGCACGGTGGCGGTGAAGTTGCAGCTGCTGAAATCCAATCAGGTGGGGGCAGCGCAGCAGCGGTTGATCGAGGCGGGGTTCCGCTCGAAGGACGCCATTTATGTGCTGGCGTTTTTCAAACTTGTGCTGCCGACTGTGCTCGGGATTATCGGGTTTATTATCATGCGGTATAATGCGGGGCATGTGGTGACGTTGCGGGCGCAGATCTTCAATTATCTGTGGCCCATTTCTGGCGCGTATATGGGGTTGAAGCTACCGGGGATTTATGTGGCGCGCACGAGGAAGAAACGCTATCACGCGATTTTGAAATCGCTGCCGGACGTGCTGGATTTGATGACGATTTGTGCGGAGGCGGGGTTGAGTTTGGTGTCGATGCTGGAGCGCGTGAGCCGTGAGTTGCAGATCGCGTATCCTGAGATGGCGGAAGAGTTGTCGATGACGTCGATTGAGATCGGGTTTTTGCCGGATAGGAATAAGGCGCTGTCGAATCTTGCGGAGCGTTGCACGCTGCGGGAATTACGCGGGATTGTGAGCGTGTTTATCCAGACGGAGAAATACGGGACGCCGATTGCGCAGGCCTTGCGCGTGTTGTCGGCGGAGTTCAGGCAGGCGCGTATGTTGCGCGCGGAAGCGAAGGCGGCGCGGTTGCCAGCGCTGATGACGGTGCCGATGATTCTTTGCATTCTGCCGACGCTGTTTATCGTGATCCTGTCACCGGCGATTGTGAAGCTGCTGGATACGATTCACAACAACCATTAGCGCTTCTTTCGAATTGGTGAAAAGCGGCGCTTCGTCGATGGAGTTTAGGCTTTTTGCTATCAGCGGCGTTTCTGGCTAGGGAAATCGCCCGTTGCTTCGCTGGAGGTTGGCAATTGTGTGCTCCCTAGCTCTTCGGCGGGTTTGCCAGCGGAGGGGGATTGCAGGGGTTGCGTTGTTGCAACTGGTTCTTCGACTTTGGATTCAGGTTTTTTAGGGGCTTCGGGTTCTGTGGGGGCTTGCCGTGCTTTGACGGCTTCGGGCTCGGGGACTTTGGCGATTTTGGGTTCTTTGGGGGCGATGATTTTTAGTTTGGAGGCCGTTTTGACGGCGGGGATTTTCAGCGGGCCTTTTTCCAGTTCTTTGGCGAGTTCTTTTTGCAGCTCTGATTCGCGGGCGGCCTGATCTTGCGTGGTGGTGTTTTCGGGTTTTGCGAGTGTGACGGCGGCGACTTCCGGTTTAGCGGGTTCAGCGGGCGCGGCGGCGGTTTCTGCCGGGGCGTCGGTGGGGGTGGGTTTCAGCTTGGCGAGTTTATGTTTTTTGACGACAGGTGCGGCGGGGATGGCTTTGTCTTCTTTGGGGGTTTCGCTGAAGCCGATCTGGGAAGTCTGCGGGCCAGTGCTGCTCATATCGTGGCTGAGCTGGGCGTAGTAGCTGTAGTATTTCTGGTTTTCTTTGGTTTGATCGGGGGAGAGGTCTTTGCTGTTGAGCTTCATGGCGATTTCTTTGTCGCCGTTGAGCCCGTGGGCGAGGGCTAGATTATGGCGGACGGTTTTGTTGTCGGGGTTGTCGTTGTAGAGTTTGCTGAGGACGGCGATGGCCTGGCCGTATTGCTTATTCAGGATGAGCGACATGGCGAGGTTATTTTCGACGCTGAGTGTGCCGGGGGAAATCGACAGCGCTTGTTTGTAGACTTCCTGTGCGGCTAAGTGGTTGCCAGCTTTGTCGAAGGCGACGCCTTTGCCGTTGTAGTTCTGGATGTCGGCGGGGGATTTCTGTATAAGTTTGTCGAAGATTGAAACGGCGTCTTCGTAGTCGTGGGCGTCGACGAGGGCGTAACCTAGCTGGGTTTGGACGGTGTCGTTATCGGGCTGGCGCTTTGCGGCGTCTTTGAGGATTTCGACGGCGTCGACGGGTTTGTTGAGTTTGCGGTCGAGGGCGGCGAGTTCGAGTTCGGCGTCAACGTCGTTGGAATCGCGGGCGAGGAGTTCGTACATTTTGGCGGCGTCGACGAGATTGCCGCTTTTCTTTAGCTGAGCGGCGGCGTCCATGCTGATGGATTCACCGTCGGCGGTGGTTTTACTGTCGGTGGCTTGTGAATCGCATGCGGACAATACGGAAAGTAGGACCGCGCTTGCGGTCGCGTACAGGGGCAGGCGTTTCATGGGCGGCGTCCTTGTTACGAAGTTGCGTTGCCGGAGCTTACTGGCTTACGCGCAAATTCGCAAGGGAGTCGCCGATCTGCTGGAATATACTTGTCAGCGTGTTGGTCGTCGGCGAGAGGAAGTAGTAGGACGGCGAGGTGGCGCAGGAGCGCAGCAGGGTCTGGCCGGTTGAGCTGACGCTGGAGCCGAGGGCGATCGTGTAGATGATTACGCCTTGCGCTTTCATCGCAGAGCAAACGGTGAGGGTGCGGTTGTTGAACTCCGTTTGCCCGGCGTTGCAGTTGCCGCCGGAAGTGCATTCGCCGCCGGAGACGTTCATGATGTTCTGGTCGGGATAACCGTAGGCAGAGTAGCTGCCGGGGTGGGAGATGCTGGTGCTGGAACCGCTGGCGCCGGTGAGGGTGTTGTCACCGTCGGTCATGAGGATGACGACTTTGTTCATAAGGGTGGTGTGATAATCGAGCGGGAGGTTGTTGGTGTCCATTTCACCGCCCCAGAGGCCGCGCCATTTTGGCGAGAGCATGCGGAAGCCCCAGGCGAGGCCGGTATTGATCTGTGTGTTGCCGACGGCCTGCATGGAATTGATGGTGGTCATGATAGTGTTCTTTTCAGCGACCATCGGCAGGACGGCGGTGACGGTGCAATTCATGTTGGGGCCGCGGGTGGTGCTGAGCGGGGTGTTGTATGCGGTGGTGCCGGTGGTGACGCAGTTGGTTTTGCTTGGGCTTTGGCCTTTCCATAGGTTGTTTTCATAGGATGTGTTGGTGTTGCAGGGCGAATGGTATTGGCGGAAGAGGGTTTTGACGTTGGAGGTGGTGGGGACATCGTCGGTGGTGTCGTATTGCGGGGGAGCGGCTATGTTGGCACGCGCTTCGATGCAGCCTGCCCATGCGGTGGGGCCCCAATTTAAGGTTGCGTCGTAGGCGGTGTCTAGCCATGCGGCGTGGCCGGTGCCGATGTTGACGTTTTGCGAGAAGGGGACGACGCCGACCCAGAGATTGGGCTGGGTGTTGTTGCCTGCGCCGTACAGCACGTCGAGCAGGGAGCTGGCGGCGTTTTTCGCGGCCAGAATTTTGGTAACGCTACCGCCCGCTGATTGTGCCATCGACCCGGTATTATCCATGACCAGCACTAACTCCAAACCGGATTGCGCCCTTGTGATTTGCGAGGCGGCGGAGACGCTCACGTTGTTGACGCCGAAGAGGCGCATGAAGGTGGTGTTGACTGAGCCGGAGACGTTGAGCGCGATGATGCTGTTGGTGGAGTTTGGCACGGCGGTGAGGCTGGTGATGGTGGTGCCGAGATAGCCGGTGGGGAAATTGGCGTAGAAATATTTGCTGGTTTCGGCGGCAATGTTGGCGGTGCTGATTTCGGTGCCTACGGCAAGACCTGCGGCGTCAAGCGCGGTTTGCATGCGGGTCTGGACGACTTGTACGCGGCCCATGTCGATAGCGGTGCCGGTAGCGCCGGTGAGCATGAGGACGCCGAGCGCGATGAAGGGCATGGCGGAGCCTTGCTCTGAACTTAGGAACGGTGCCGCTAGGCGTTTCCAGATGCTTTTCATAACACAGCTCCTTTGGATAATAGCCAGAACGGCAATGCGCTTAAGGTGGAGAGATCGCCGAGCCTTGGCTTGAAGACGGCGGTTTTATAGATCATGCCGCCGGTGATGACACCGTTGGTGCCGATGATGGGGGTGTAATTGTAGAATAGCTCGGTAACGATGATGTTGTCTTTGTCGTTGAGGGTCATGCCGCTCGGGATGGTGGCGGTGCCGCCGACGAGGCCGACGAGGCTGGCATGCGTCCATGAACCGTTGACGCCGCTGCTGGTATATTGCCACGTGACTTTGGCGGGGTTGGCGGCGCTGTAGGTGCCGGTTTGTTCGATGGAGCTGACGATAACGTAGCCGTCGGCGCCCATCGTGTAGGGGAGCATCACCTGCGAGGAGGCGAAGATCATGTTCGTGAGGTCGGCGCTGGAAAGGGTTTTGCCTTGCGAGAGGATGTCCGAAAGGGTGAAGGCAGTTTTTTCTACTTTCTGGGCGATGACAATGTAGCGGCCGACTTCGATGGCACCCATGAGCAGCGTGATCATGAAGGGTAATGCGATGGCGAATTCGAGATAGGCGACGCCGTCCTGCGCGCGCCTGAAGGTTTGAAATCTGAACTTTTGGAAGAGGCGTTTCATATTAACCCCCTACTGCTGTGCCAAACGGTTCGTTGCGAACGACCGTGCGGGCGGTGATGATGTAGGTGTTGCCGATAATAGAGCTGATAAGCGGGGTAATGATGGGCCAAGGGTATGTTACGGTGTAAACGACGACATCGCCCTGATTTCCAAGGCCCGCGCTGCCCATGTCGGAATCCCACTGGCCGTTGCCGTTGACGTCGACGAAGTTGGTGCCGGGAGTGCCGGGGCAGGGTGGCGTGGTAGGTCTAATGCAGGGCTCAGGCTGGCCGACATTGCTGAAGGTGGAGTAGACCTCGGTGGAGATGCCGATTTTTCTCGGGTCGAGGAGGCCTGCGGTACGCGAGGTGATGGTGTTGATAATCATCTGTTGGCGGGTGACGCCGGTGTCGGTGTATCCGGTTTTGCCGGTGCGGGAAGTGATGGAGGTGGCGCTTTCCATGACGGTGCTGGCGAAGGAAACCATCGAAAACTCGATGACGCCGAAGACCATCATCAGGAATACCGGCGCGATGAACGCGAACTCGACGGCGGTTACGCCGTCTTCGTTGCGGCGCAAGCTCGTGGTTTTCCTGAATGGTGCTATTGAAAACATGGTGATTGCCAGTGAAAGAGTCCTACACGTTACAGATTACACCCGGAGGTATTAAATAGTTGTAAATCTTCCGTGATAGTTAACTGATAATTGAGGTGATTTTGTGTAGCTTTTGGATGGGTTTTGTAATGCATTTATTATAAATCAGCGGTGTTATGTAGCAAGCCGGACAAGCAATAACAACAGTTTCTGCTATTATCGCCCAATGGCTGACCCACACGTCCTCACTGCACTGATCGCGAAATATGGAAGACTCTCTGGCCAACTGGTAGCATGTGAGCAGGAAGCCCGCAATATCGAGGCCGACCTTGCGAAGTTGGATGCAGTAATTAAACTGTTCCGGGCTGATTTCGATGTGGGCAGCATTCCACTTAAACGGCAGTACAAACAAAACCGGACGTTCACCAGAGGGGCGATGGTGCGAACCGCACTCGACATCCTTCGGGAGAGCGACAAGCCGCTATCGTCACGGGAATTAGCGTTGTTGGCATTGCATCGCCAAGGAATAAGCAATGCCGACAACGCGCTGGTTCAGTTGGTGCGGAATAGCCTGACGAATTGCTTGGCAAAGAAAGAAAAGGTGGGAAGCGTCGCAGGGGGCGGATATCCGAAGCGGTGGTCGATTCCTAAAGCCTAAAGAACCGCGTCGTTTCTCATGCTTAAAGCCGATGCTGGGCTATCGGGGCTTCTTCATCGCAGCTCTGCCCGGTAATGATGCAATGGGCGAGCACAACGAGCGCCACTGCAACGAGGGCAATGGTGATGCACCAAACAACCATGACGGCAAACCGGTTTGCCCTGCTTCTTGTAATATCGGATTCCATGTCTAACTCCCCTGTGGTGACGGGGAGTTAGAAAACCTGTCATACGAAAGGTCGCACGCGCCTTTAGCTTTCGCCTGAACATGCACGCGTGCCTCCCCGCCCAACAAAGGAAGGGAGTGCAGTGACGGCTACACAAGCCGCGTATGACAGGGGTTTCTACGCCCCAAAGCAGCGTTGGCTGCTTCGATTGGGACGGTATAGCGATCAGGGAGGAATGTCAACTTAGGCGGCTTCGCGCTGCCAGTAACCTTTCCACTGGCGTGAAACGGGGGCTTGGCTCGCAGCGGAGACCATCATCAGGTACTGCTCGCCGTTCGATACACGGCGGTTGTTTTCCCTCCACGCCATCTCCCCGGCGTACGCCGCGAGGTACGGTCCTGCAATGTGGTGGTGCGTCCCGACCTCGGCACGCCGTAGCCGGGAGAAGAACGATTCTGCTTGATTGGTGCAAGCCGAGCCGTCCGCATAGCATTCGCTGTGGTTGATGCGCTTCGTTAGAAAGCGACCGTGCAGATTGTCCCAGCCCTTCGCGTCGTCGGCGTAGATCGTGCTGCCAGCGGCGACGCGCTGCTGAATGGCTGGCAGGGAGTCGTGCTCGGCTTTGAATACGCTGGTAATGGCGTCGCCGCCACGCTGGCGCATGACTACCACGACTTCGCGTTTGCCGTTCTGGACGTAGCGGGAACGGCGATCAAGGCGGTGTTCTTTGCGGTTGGCTGGCTTGATGTAGCCGCCGAAGTACGCACCGTCGATTTCGACTTCGCCCTTCAGCGTTTCGCCGTTGGTCTGGCCATTGAGTGCTTCGCGGATTTTGTGGCTGAGCACGAAAGCGGTTTTGTACTGCACGTCCAGATCGCGGGAAAGCTGCAACGCACTGTGGCCTTTCGCTCCGCTGACAAAGATGGCAATGGCGGAGAGAATGTCCCGCAGCGGGAGTTTCCGGCTGGCAAAGATCGTGCCTGAGGTGACAGAGAAGCGGTAGGCGCAACTCTTACACTTCCAAAGCGATTCAGCCTTGCAGGTGTACAGGTCGGCGCCGCCGCAGCGAGGGCACACAGGATTCCCTTCGTTCTCGACCCAGCGTATTTGCTTGAACGTCTCGAACGCTTCCTTGTCCGACATGCGCATGACCTTGGCAAGGCTAAGCGTCCGGGCTTTTGATGAGAGTAAGAAGTGTTGAGACATTAAAAATCACTATATCTGATGTATTTGTATCGAATATAGTGACATTAAACATCGTTGTTGATGGATAACATCATATATGGTGATGTTATCCATCAACAACGAGGTGCAAGTATGAGCGAAGAGTGGCAGAAAAAGGTAAAAGGTATTTTAAAATCAGAGCTTAAGCGCCGTCACCTTGGCTATAAGGAGCTTGCTGAGAAGCTGGAGGTCATCGGAGTCAAGGACAGCGAAAGGAACATTGCCAACAAGCTGGCGCGTGGTACGTTCACAGCAGTGTTCTTTGTACAATGTCTTGCGGCTATCGGATGCCACACTGTTAGGTTAGATGAAGCATAGTGCTATTGACGCCAGGTTTTCCAGCTAATTATTGCGTCCTTGATGCACGAGATGATCGCATAACACCCAAGTATGCAAAAGAGCAGAAAACTAACAAAATTAAAAGTGTTCATGTTTGACCTTACACTTCCACAGGCTAATTTTTTTTACCACGTTGCCAATGTAGCTATTGTGGTGGGTGCATTTCTGGTGCTTGCCGGAACGTTGGGCGCCAACCAGATGGGGTATATAAAAGAGCGTTTTGCAGACGAACGAATTAGCGCTAATGAAGTTGAAACAGCACGAGCAAAAGAAAACGCCGCTTTAGCTAACGTTGAGGCTGCAAGAGCAACTGAGCGTGCTGCTGCAACCAATCTTGAATTAGCCAGATTCAAACAGCCGAGAGTGTTGGACACTGTACAGCAAGATCGAATACGTAATAAGTTGAAGCCATTTGCCGGTATACCATTCGATTTATCATTACAGCTTGACTCCGAAACAATTGGCCTTATGGAACAGGTCGGTGCCTCACTTAAGGCCGCCGGGCTAATTTGGAAGGGGCGTTCACACGGCAGTCCAGTTTTTACACAGCCGGGAAGTCCACCTGCGGGGATAGTTGCATTCACTGGCATCATGATACAGATTGATTCTTCAAAAACATACGAATGGGACAAGGCAGTCGTCGCAATTAAGGATGCGCTCTCCGCCGAAGGGCTTGAAGTGCAGTCTATGAGAATTATTGATGGCACGGAAACTCCTGATGCTATCCACATATACATTGGCAGAAAGCCACACGAATGATTATTGTCCGGCTTGCTACATAACACCGTAAATCCGAATATTCGGTTAACATAGGATGAGTATGAGACTCAACTTCCCTCATGTGATGATAGCGCTGGATGTGATGATAGCGCTGGCGCTGTGCTCGGTGATTCTGCTGGTGCCGCTGGCAGTTGGGTTTGGGGCGATGGGCCCGAAGATGATGTTCGACATGCTGGCCGCGGACTCGATGTATTACATGGCGATTGCTAATAATTTCGTGAAGTACGGAATGCTGACGTTTGACGGCATGGAGAGCACCAATGGCTTCCATCCGCTTTGGCAGTGGATGCTGGCGCTGGGGTTTAAATGGTCGGGATTGAGCCATCATAACCAGATTTTTCTCACGATGGGGGCATCGATTTTATTCGTATGGCTGGCATATGTGATCGTGTCGTGCGGGTTGCTGGCGATGCTGGGGACGGGACCGGGGCTGGTGGCGAGCATGGCGATGTTTCCGGGCGTGTATTCGCTGGGGTTTGAGCCGAGACGGCATTATTTTGACCAGCCGGGGGTGTTGTATACGCTTTCGCCTTACAGTGCGATGAACGGGATGGAGACGCCGTTATCCCTGCTGCTGTGGGCGGTTTTTTTCGTGGCGTTCGTGCCGCGGTTTTTCAGGCTGCATGCGCGCGCTGATGCGCGGCTGAAGGAATATTTTCCGCTTTCAGTGCGGCTGTGTTTGCCGTTGTTGATTCTTTGCCGATTGGACGATTGCTTTATCATGATCGCGATTGCGGCGTTTGTGCTGTTGTGGCGCGGTGTGGAGTTGCGCGAGAAAGTCGAGGCGCTGGTCTATGCGTGCTGGCCTACGGCGGCGGTGCTGATTGCTTATGTCGGGTTTAATTACTGGAATTATGGGGTTTTGATTCCAACATCGGCCAGCGCCAAAGTGGATGTGGGAAACAATGCTAATTTCACCGGTTTTTACCATGTGTTCAGCGTGTTGCTGACAAACCCGAGATGGTGGACGATGGCGGTGAGGGCGGTGGCGGTGCTGACGGCGATGGGGGTCGGCATGTGCGGTGTGGTGCTGGTGTTGCGGTCGAGTAAGGGCTGGAGGCGGAGTGCTGCGGCTGAGCTAGTGCTTCTATTTTGCCTGTTTTTGGTTGTGAAAGCGCTTTTCATTGTGATCAGTTTGAATCTGTGGAGTCAGGGATATTGGTATTATTTCAGCATGGTGGGGATCATTAACGTGATGGCGGCCATGTTCGCGGGCGCTATGGTACGCCGGTATAAGGAGTCGTTGGCGCCTGCGGTGGCCATGTTCGTGCTGCTGATTATGTTCCGTATGCCGAACGATATTAACATGCTGACGGCCAGCAAGGATTATTCGTTGTATTTTGTCGATACCGGAATGAATACGACCGTGGATTTGCATTACAGTCTCTGGGAAAATTCGGATGAGATTCGCGAATACCTGCTTGCGAAGGTGCCGGGCGGAAAGTTGATCGATACATATGACGGAGTCTGTGCGTATCTGCTCGATATGCCAGCGGAATCATATTCTGGGTTGCCTTCCAGCCCGCAGGAGCTGGAGCGGCGCAGGCATATGGGGCAGTGGCAAAGTATGCTGTCGCGCGGGTTTAATATCGTGGCGGGTGGCGGGTATGAGCCTTTGAGCAAGGTGCCGCGCGATATCGTCAATATACGCGAAATATTGCATCCGCCGGGAACGAAGGTCTGGTTTGCGTGGATCGAACTGGTGAATGAATAATGTTCGCTTACAAAGGATGGGCATGAGACTCAACTACCCACATCTGATGATCGCGCTGGCGCTTTGCTCGGTAGTGCTGCTGGTGCCGCTGGCGGTTGGGTTTGGGACGATGGGCCCGAGGATGATGTTCGACATGCTGGCCGCCGACTCGATGTATTACATGGCGATTGCCAATAATTTTTCGAAGTTTGGGATTTTAAGTTTCGACGGGGTAGAAAGTTCCAACGGGTTCCACCCGCTGTGGCAGTGGATGATGGCGCTGGGATTTAAATGGTCGGGGATGAGCCATCATGACCAGATTTTTCTGGTAATGGGGGCGTCGGTGCTGTTCGTATGGCTGGCATATGTGATCGTGTCATGCGGGTTGATGGCGATGCTGGGAACTGGGCCGGGGCTGGTGGCGAGCTTGGCGATGTTGCCGGGAGTGTATTCGCTGGGGTTTGAGCCGAGGCGGCATTATTTCGGCGAGACGGGGGTGCTGTATACGCTTTCGCCTTATAGTGCAATGAACGGGATGGAGACGCCGTTATCCCTGCTGTTGTGGGCGGTTTTTTTCGTGGCGTTCGTGCCGCGGTTCCTGCGCGGTAGCGAGGCGCGGTTGGAGGATTATTTCCCGCTTTCGGTGCGGCTGTGCCTGCCGCTGATCATTCTTTGCAGGCTGGACGATTGCTTTATTATGATCGCGATCGGAGTGTTCGTGCTGCTGTACCGAGGCATTACGCTTAAGGAGAAAATAGCCGCGCTGGTTCATATCTCCTGGCCGACGGCGGTAGTGCTGGCGGGGTATCTCGGGTTTAATTATTATAATCTTGGAGTGATGCTTCCGACATCGGCGAGCACGAAGGTGGAGGCTTTCCATCATTTCGATTTCATGGGTTTCTACCAATTGTTCAGACAGGTATTGCCGGCCATCGCGTGGTGGGGGCTGGCGGTAAGGGTGGTGCCGGTGATGCTGGCGCTGATTGCCGGGACATGCGGGGCGGTGCTGGCGCTGCGTGCGCGATATCGCTACGGGCGAAGCGCGGCCGGGGATCTGGTGTTTTTGTTTTGCGTGTTTATCGCGACGAAGGCGTTCTTTATCTTTACCAGCTTGTATCTGGGGCATCAGGGGTATTGGTATTATTTCAGCATGGTGGATGTCATGAATGTGATGGCGGCGATGTCTGCCGGGGCGTTGGTGCAGGCGCATAAAAGAGCGCTGGAGCCGTTGGCGGTGATGCTGGTGTTGTTGATCGCATGCCGGATGCCCAACGATATTAACATGCTGCTGGCCAGTCGCGGATCGGCGACGAGGACGCTGGGCGACCTTGAATATAATTTCTGGGAAAATTCGGAAATGATCAAGGCGTATCTGAATGAGCATGTTCCGGAGGGGAAGCTGATCGACACGCTGGATGGGATGTACGCTTACCTGCTCGACATGCCCGCAGAATCGGTGCGGGGGTTTCCTTCCAGCCCGCAGGAGCTGGAGCGGCGCAGGCATATGGATGTGTGGACCAGCATCGTGTCGCGCGGGTATAATCTGGTGCCTGACTGGGGTGGATTTACGACGCCGGAGATGTTGCAGCGCAGCGAGATGTTCGTTGCCGAAACGTTGCAACCGCCGGGGTCGATGGTCGGGTTTGCGAGAATTGAACAGGTGAAGAAATAACGTGGGCACGCTTGCAGTGGGATGGGAATATTGGTAGTTTACGCGCATGAATAACAGACATCTCTCCATTATCGGGCGGCTGGCCGAAGTTAATTGGTTCATCGTCATTATCATGTCCACGATTGCTGTCATCGGGTTTGCGATGATGGTATCGGCGGGCGGGGGCGCGTTCCATCCGTGGGCGTCGCAGCAGATCAGCAAGTTCGGGATTGCGTTTGTGATGATGATTATCATCGCGATGATGCCGATGCGAACGCTGATGGATTATGCGTATCCGATTTATTTCCTGTGTTTGTTAGTGTTGCTCGGCGTGGATATAATGGGGCATATCGGCATGGGCGCGAAACGCTGGATCAGCATGGGCGGCATGAATCTGCAGCCGTCGGAATTCATGAAACTGGCGGTGATTTTAGTGCTGGCGCGGTATTTTCACCAGCTGCACCCGGAAGATATCCGAAGGTTTCCATTTTTGATTCCACCGATACTGCTGATCGCGATGCCGGCTGTGCTGATTCTGCGCCAGCCGAATTTGGGGACTACGACGATCATGTGCTCGGTGGGGCTGATCATGTGCTTCCTTGCGGGGGTGCAGTGGCGGTATTTTATCGGCATCGCGGTGGGTGGGGCTTCAGCGCTGCCGGTGGTGTGGCATTTTATGCACGATTACCAGAAGCGACGGGTGCTTACCTTCCTTAATCCCGATCAGGACCCGCTGGGCGCGGGGTATAATATTTTGCAGTCGATGATTGCGATTGGGTCTGGCGGCTTGTTTGGCAAGGGCTATCTTAAGGGCTCGCAGAGCCAGCTCAACTTCCTGCCGGAAAAACATACCGACTTTATTTTCACCATGCTGGCGGAGGAATTCGGGTTCCTTGGCTGTCTGATTCTGCTGTCGCTGTATATTATCCTGCTGTGCGCGGGCATGATGGTGGCGATGCGCAGTCGCTCGACGTTCGGGGCGATGGTGGCTTCGGGCGTGACGGCGCTGCTGTTTATGCACATCCTGATTAATTGCGGAATGGTGATGGGCATGATGCCGGTGGTGGGCGTGCCGCTGCCGCTGATGTCGTATGGCGGGTCGATCATGGTGTCGGCGGTGCTGGCGATGGGGCTGCTGCTCAATGCATATTCGAACAGGGACGCGCTGCCGTCGCGGATGACGCCGAGGCTTTAGATTTTGCCGGTATTCACTACTAAGCCTTGCTACGAATACCATTTTACTGCGCTTCCGGTGCTCACGTACGCATGTACGCTCCGCTCCGGTTCTCGCAAAACGGCATTCTCGCTGGCGGCCTAGAGTGAATTCCGACAGAATCTCAGAAAATTAGGCCGGGGAACGCTCTTTGGCGCCAAGGCTTTTTGCGGCGAGGGCGGCGTAATCCGGCGGCTGGCCTTTATAACCGTGCATCTGGCCGAAGACAACTCCTAATGTTTCTAAGTGTTTATAGGTTTCCGGCTGGTCGGTCAGGATGACGACTCCGATGGCGCGCAGGGCGGGGTCGTTGCTCTGTTTGAGGCGGATTGCGGTCTGAAAGATGTCGTCGCTGGGGGTGCCGCTGTCGGCGAAAATTATGGCGGCGGGCAGCGGCTTTTTAAATAAGCGGCGCGACTGGATGTCGGTCAGTGCGGCAAGGTCGTCTTTGTGGTGGGTGACCTTGAATTCGTCTCTGGAGGGAATAGTGAGTAACGGCAGGGCCGGATTATACGATACAGTCATGACTTCTTTGTCTTTTAACGCGTCGATGATTTCGCTCATAGATGATCTCCGTGGCTCAAATGGTTACCGTGTCTTAATAATTGGTCTTCGGGCTAATGGCAAGCTGTTTAGCGCCGTTTAGGGGCGTCTTTGGGGTTTATCCTATCTCCTTGTATCTTCAACCAATCTCGATTATGATGCCGCAATTGTATTAACAGATATGCTCGCCGGTTGTGTCGGCCTTAGCCCGCAGCGGGCGGCGAAATGTGAATTTATGTTGCATGCACCACAGGATAACTGTGTCGCGGGAAAGGAAAATAGTGCGCAGGACAATGGCAGGCAGGTAAAGGAAACCATCTACGCCGCGCTTGATCTGGGTACTAATAACTGTCGATTGCTGATTGCGTCCGGCCAACCGGTTGCCGACGGCAAGAAGATATCCACCCCCGCTATTAAAGTCTTCGATAGTTTCTCGCGCATTGTGCGCCTCGGTGAGGGTGTAAGCTCTTCAGGCGTGCTCTCGGAAGATGCGATGGAGCGCACGCTTTCGGCGCTGAAAGCATGCCAGAAAAAATTAACCAAATATGACATTGCTAATTCCCGGTTCGTGGCCACCGAAGCATGCCGCCGCGCGGGCAACGGGCGGCAATTCCTTGATATGGTGCGTGACCAGACGGGGCTGGAGATCGATATTATTTCTTCCGAGGAAGAGGCGCGCCTTGCGTTCCTTGGTTGTTCCTCGTTGCTCACGGAAGTGGCCAAGCGCGCTATTGTGTTCGATATCGGCGGCGGCTCGACGGAGCTGATGTGGATTGACGTGGAGCGCATCCGCCAGGACACGGTGCATGCGCGTACGCCGGAGCAGATTAAAGAGTGGCAGTCGATTACCGACTGGCTGTCGATTGGCTTCGGGGTGATGAACCTTGCGGACAAGTTCGGCGGCTCAGATTTTGCAGAGATCGCGTTTGATGACATGGTGGAGCTGCTGGTTGAGCGCTTACGGCCGTTTGACGATACCAATAATATCAGCGAAACGATTGGCGAGGGGAATACCGATGTGCCGGTGCAGCTGCTGTCGACCTCGGGTACGGTGACGACGCTGGCTGCGATTCACTTGGATCTGCCGCGTTATGACCGTTCGCGCATTGACGGGATTACGCTGGAAATCAGCGATATCCGCGCGACGGTGAAGAAGCTGCTGGGAATGCGTCCGTCGGAACGGTTCAACCATCCGTGCATCGGCCCGGACAGGGCGGATTTCATCATTTCAGGCTGTGCTATTTTTGAGGCGATCAGCTCGATCTGGCCCACGGGGACAATTACGATTGCCGACCGTGGCGTGCGGGAAGGCATTATTCTTTCTCTTATGAATCAGGCTTAGGCAATGGCAAAATCACCGATTTCGAGCAGTTCGGGCAAGCTTAAGAAGCGCGTGAAAACCGCGCAGGGACGCTCGATTTCGTCGGTGCGCTGGTTGCAGCGCCAGCTTAACGATCCGTATGTGGCACAGGCGAAGAAGGACGGGTATCGTTCGCGCGCAGCGTATAAGCTGATCGAGCTGGATGATAAATTCAAGTGGTTGAAGCCGGGCAAAACCGTACTCGATCTCGGCGCCGCCCCGGGCGGCTGGACGCAGGTGGCGGTGTCGCGCGTGCGCTCGGAACCGGAAAATCCGAAGGTGATCGGGATTGATTTGCTGTCGATGGACCCGCTGGCAGGGGCGTTGCTGCTGAAACTCGATTTCATGTCGAGCGTGGCGATGGCGGAGATTCGCGATCATATTAAAAACGGCGTGGATATCGTGCTGTCGGACATGGCGCCTAATACGACCGGGCATGCGTCGACGGACCATTTGCGCATCATGGCGATTTTAGAAGCGGCTTATCCGTTCGCGTGCGAAGTGCTGAAACCCGGCGGCGTGTTTGTTGCTAAGGTATTCCAGGGCGGCACGGAAAACGAATTATTGGCTATGATGAAAAAAGATTTTACGACGGTTAAACATGCAAAGCCGAAAGCGAGCCGCGCAGATTCGTCGGAAGTGTATGTGGTGGCTAGTGGGTTCAAGGGCAAGAGATGAGTTTTTCGTGTCTCGGTAGAACACTGCTGACGACGGCTACCCTTACCTTTCTTGCCGCGTGTAGCCCTACGGAGCAGGATTTTACACCCGAGAGCCACGGCCAAACGGCATTTACCAAAGAGCATTTCCATACGGTGGATGCGATTGATTTGACCTATCGCAAATGGCTGCCGAAAGGCGAACCGGACGCGGTGATTATCGCGCTGCACGGAATGAACGATTACAGCCATTCGTTCGAAGGCACCGGCAAATTTTTCTCTAAGCACGGCGTTGCGGTGTACGCGTACGACCAGCGCGGGTTCGGCGGGTCGCCGAATGCCGGCGTGTGGGGCGGGGAGAAAAATTTTACACGCGATTTGCGCAACTATGTGGTGGCGATCAAGCAGCGCCACCCGGATACGCCGGTGTATGTGCTCGGTGAAAGCATGGGCGGGGCGATTGCGATTACGGCGCTGTCGGAACCGGATTTCCCAAAAGTGGACGGCATTATTTTATCGGCGCCAGCGGTGTGGGGTGCGGAGACGATTCCCGCACTGTATCGCGGTACGTTGTGGCTGGCGGCGCACACGATTCCTTATAAGCGATTCTCGGGGAATGCGCTGAAAATTATCGCGTCGAATAATTACCCGATGTTGCGCGCGCTTTCGTCGGACCCGCTGGTGATTAAGGGTACTCGTGTGGACGCGGTGTATGGGGTGGTACACCTGATGGATAGCGCGTATGAAAAAATTCCGCAGCTGCATACGCCGACGCTCCTATTATATGGAGCGCATGATCAGGTGATACCGAAAGAGCCGGTAAAGAGCGCGCTGACGCGGTTCTCGCAGCCGATTGAATATGTGTATTACCCGAACGGTTATCACATGTTGCTCCGCGACTTGCAGGCGGAAGTTGTCATGGAGGATATCCTGAGTTGGATTGACGATCCCAAGGAACAGGTGCCATCGGGTTTCGGGAAGGTCCGTGGACCATTGGATGTGCCTGCCGATGACGAGATTATGGCTGGTAAGGAATCATGATTTCTATAATTCCTCTATTTATCAAATCGATAGATAGTTAATAATTTATTAATTTATTTCCCCCTTATTTTATAGTACACTCTGTTTGTGTTTAGCTGTTGAAGTCAATACTGCGACTCCAGCTTTGAACTCCGCTTCATGGGATTCCATCATCGCCCTCCTCATGGGTGATTGGCATTACGCTGTTTAGGTAGTTTTTCACTAGGGGAAATGCCGTGATCAGCCGATTTTAATATGATTTTTGGCGGTTTTCCTCACTTTCAATGCGTTGTATTTTGTGCAACTTATTGAAATTAAATAGCAATAAAGCTGTAACACAATGTTAACTTGTGATGGAGTATTCTGTTGGTACAATTCTTGAATAGATCAATACCAAACAAAGAATTAACGCAAATTTATAAAGGGACGATAAGGCTGATGCGGTGGTTTAAAAATTTAGCTAAATATGCAGTGATGATGGTGCCGATGTCGGCTGCCATTTCAAATGCATATGCCGCCGACACCATGATCGAAGGGGCCAAGCTTTGCACCCAGCACCTGCCGCGTTTTGAACGCGAATACGCTATTCCCACGCATTTACTCTCCGCCATCGCAACGACTGAATCCGGCCGCTACCATGAGGGGCTGAGGATGAAACTGCCGTGGCCGTGGTCGATCAATGCCAATGGCAAAGGCTACTGGTTTGAAACGAAAGCGGAAGCGATTGCCGCCGTGAAACGTTTGCATGCTCACGGCATTAAAAGCATCGACGTCGGTTGCATGCAGGTGAATTTGTATCACCATCCGGAAGCGTTCGCATCGCTCAGCGAAGCGTTCGAGCCGCAAACCAATATTGCCTATGCCGCCGGTTTTCTGCACACGCTGCATGACGAAGCGGGCTCTTGGAAAAAAGCCGCTGGCGATTATCATTCGAAAACGCCCAGGCTCGGGCAGGAATATGTGAACCTTGTTTATAACAGCTGGTACACCATTATCGATAAGCTGCGCGCGGCGCGCCTTTCGGTGCCGGAAAGCTCCGTGGCGGCGATGAACGAACTGAAAACCGGCAATGCGCAACTGGCACGCGCGACCAGCCGCGTGACTTCGCCGCATGTGATTAAGGTGGCAACGGTCGCTGAACCGGTGACGATTACCCGCGCCAACCAGCCGATGACGGCGAAGTCCGTGCAGGTGGCGGCTTACCAGCCGACGCGTATGAATAGCATTTCGATCAGCACGGGTCCTGCCGTTGCATCGGAAGATGAACGCCGCCGCAGCATTATCGTGGTGCGCAGCGGGGATAACGCGACGGGGGCAGCGGCTATCGCTCCGCCAGCTCCAGCACAAACTCAGGCACAACCGCAGATGGCGGCCAATACGCTCGGATCGCTTGCCCCTTCGGCTGGCGCTGCTACGGCCCAACCCGTTTTGAACCCGGCAATTAAGATTCCAGACAAGTCACAGCTCGTGCCGCAGACGGCTAACCCGCAGCAGGCTGAATATAAAACCGCAGCAGCTGAACCGGTGATTCCGCAGGCGGCGATTACCCGCATCCATTCCGACCAATCGGTGGCAAACCTCCCGGAGCTGAAGCCGATTTCCTACAATCAACGCCGCCAGCCGGATTTATCGCTGCCGGTGCGCACCGGGCCGAACTTCATTTTTAATGATTAAAAAATAAGTAACTATGTTTATTCCCCGAAAAAATTCTTACACTTTCGGGTAAGAGCGTAGAAGTCAGGCAGTTCGAGATTCCTGAATATTGTCTTTCTGGCATTATGACAAAAACGCTCGCTGGGATTAACATAAAAAGCGTGACGCTTGCCAGCGGCTGCGTTATATAGTTAGGCATCAGAACCTAACGAGTTTTCCCATGCCCGCATTTGAAATGATCGAAGTGAACTCGCTGGAAGTCGCGTGCGACGGTGCCAGCAAGCAGAATAAAGCCCTCGGACATCCCAAAGTTTACCTGCATATCGACCCGGATAAGGGCGAGATTACCTGCCCTTATTGCAGCCGCACCTATGTGCTGCGCCTGCTGGCTGGCAATCACGGGAGTCATTAATTTTTTAAAGGACTAAGCCTATGGCCATCGGTGGAATCATCGTTATTTTGCTGCTTACGGCATTGGTGCTAGTGTTGGTGACCGGCGTGGTGCTGATGGGCATCGGCGGGGAAGCCAACGCGAAATATAGCAACAAGCTGATGATGGCGCGTGTGTGGCTTCAAGGGCTGGTGCTGCTGTCGATCGCGTTCATGTTCATGGCGGGCGGCAAGTAATGGTCAAGCTCAACAAAATTTATACGCGCACGGGCGATAAGGGCGATACGGGCCTTGTCGGCAACGAGCGGCGCGTGAAATATGATCTGCGCGTCGAGGCATATGGCGATATCGACGAGACGAATTCAACGATCGGCATGGCACGGCTTTACACCAAGGGCGCGGCGGATGCGATGTTGAAACGTATCCAACATGATCTGTTTGATTTGGGAGCGGACCTTGCGACGCCTTATGGCAAGGGCGAAGATAAGGCGCTTCGGATTACCGCTATTCAGGTAAAGCGGTTGGAAATAGAAATCGATTCACTGAATGTGGAATTGAAACCGCTGAATTCGTTTGTGTTGCCGGGCGGGTCGCCTGCGGCGGCGATGCTGCATGTGGCGCGCACCGTGGCTCGGCGCGCCGAGCGGGTGATTTGTGCGCTGGCTTCGGTTGAGAAGGTCAATCCTGTGGCAATTCAATATACGAACCGGTTGTCGGATTTTCTGTTCGTGCTGGCGCGGGTGGAAAACGGCAACGGCGATAACGATATCTTATGGGAACCGGGAGTGAACAGGTAGCATGAAAATCCTCGTGAGCGTGAAGCGCGTCATTGATTATAACGTTCGGGTGCGTGTGAAACCGGATAATAACGGCGTGGAAACGGCCAATGTTAAAATGTCGATGAATCCGTTTGATGAAATCGCCGTGGAAGAAGCGGTGCGGCTTAAGGAAAAAGGGATTGCGACGGAAGTTGTGGTGGTGAGCATAGGGCCGGATGTGGCGCAGGATGTGTTGCGCACGGCGCTCGCCATCGGCGCGGATCGCGCGATTTTAGTGACGAGCGATGAGGTGATTCAGCCGCTCGCGGCGGCGAAGTTGCTCAAGGCAATAGTGGATAAAGAAGCGCCGCAGCTGGTGATTACCGGCAAGCAGGCGATTGATGATGATTGCAACCAGACGGGGCAGATGCTGGCGGGGCTCTTGGGTTGGGGGCAGGGGACGTTTGCGTCGAAGCTTGAAATCAACGAAGGTCATGCGCTGGTAACGCGCGAAGTGGACGGTGGGTTGATGACGGTGAAGCTGAAATTGCCCGCGCTGGTGACGACGGATTTGCGGTTGAATGAGCCGCGCTATGCGACGCTGCCGAATATCATGAAGGCGCGTGCAAAGCCGCTGGTGAAAATGACGGCGGCGGAATTGGGCGTTGATGTGACGCCGAGGCTGAAGACGATCAAGGTCGAGGAGCCGAAGAAGCGCAAGGGCGGGACGAAAGTGCCGAGCGTGCAAGTGCTGGTGGATAAGCTGCGTAATGAAGCCAAGGTGATATGATATGGCTACTGCAAGCGCTGATCGTTTTCTTGTTATTGTTTATATTTTATGTGGTATTCTGCCTTAAACACAGGAGCGGAATGTTCGTTTAAGTCGTATATCGGATTCCTTTTTTCATTGCTAACTTTATGCCATTTTAATTATGACCCTTCTTATCATCGCCGACCTGAACCATAATATTTTGCAATCCGCCACGCGCCATGCGGTGACGGCGGCTTCGCAGATTGGCGGGGAGATTCATGTGCTCGTTGCGGGGCATAATTGCGGCGATGCAGCAAAGCAGGCGGCGGGGATTGCAGGCGTGAGCAAAGTGCTGGTCGCGGATGCGCCGCAGTTTGCGAATGCGTTGGCAGAAAATGCTGCGCCATTGATTGCTTCGTTGGCGAAGAATTATTCGCATGTGTTGGCGACTGCGACATCGGCGGCGAAGGATATCATGCCGCGCGCGGCGGCGTTGTTGGATGTGTCGCAGGTGTCGGAGATTGTGCTGGTTGTGTCCGCCGATACGTTCGTGCGGCCGATTTATGCTGGCAATGCGCTGGAGACGGTGCAGTCTTCGGATACAGTGAAAATGATTACGGTGCGCCAGACGGCGTTTGCCCCGGCGCAGGACGGCGGCAATGCCGCGATTGAAAATACAACGGCTACAGGCGATGCCGGCCTGTCGGAATTTGTGAGTGTGACGGAGAGCAAGTCGGAACGGCCCGAGTTGACGTCGGCCAGGATTGTTGTGGCGGGCGGGCGCGGGTTTGGCTCGGCGGAGAATTTCAAGAAGCTGGAAGTGCTGGCGCACATGTTGGGCGCGGCCATTGGCGCATCGCGAGCGGCGGTGGATGCGGGCTATGTGCCCAATGATTATCAGGTGGGGCAGACGGGCAAGGTAGTAGCGCCGGACCTTTATATCGCGATTGGCATCTCCGGGGCGATTCAGCATCTGGCGGGGATGAAAGATTCTAAGGTGATCGTGGCCATCAATAAGGATGAAAACGCGCCAATTTTCGAGCTGGCGGATTACGGGCTGGTCGGTGAATGGCAGACGGTGTTGCCAGAACTTGAGAAACTGCTGGGCTAATGAGCGACTCTCTTAAAATAGGTTTGGCGCAGATAAACCCGACGGTGGGTGACATCGCGGGGAACGCTAAGCTGATTTTCGAATGGTATGAACAGGCCGCAGCGCAGAAGGCGGACCTTCTGGTGTTGCCGGAGCTTGCTGTGACCGGGTATCCGCCGGAGGATTTGATTCTGATGCCAGCATTTCGCATGCAGGCGATGGAGGCGGTGCTGGATCTGGCGGAGCAGGCGCAGGTGAAATATCCGGGTGGACCGGCGATGTTGGTGGGCTGCGTGTGGGAAGCAGACGAGACGGTATTCAATGCGGCGCTGCTGATTGACGGCGGCGAGATTTTGCATGTACAGCCGAAATCGATGTTGCCGAATTACGGCGTGTTTGATGAGAAACGGTTGTTTTCCTCAGGCGACGGGCCGGAAGTGGCGCAGTGGCGCGGCATGTCGCTTGGAATTCTGATTTGTGAGGATATGTGGTATCCGGCGCTGGCCGCGGAATGCAAGGAGCAGGGCGCGGAGCTGGTGATCGTAATTAATGCGTCGCCGTTTGAAGCGGGCAAGCTGAAGCAGCGGCGCGGTTTTGGCGCCGAGTCGGCGTTGGCTGCGGGCGTGCCGGTGGTGTATGTGAATATGTGCGGCGGGCAGGATGACATCGTGTTTGACGGCGGGTCATTCGTACTGGGCGCGGATGGCAATGTTGCAAAGCAGATGCCGGAATTTGTACAGGCGATGGACTATGTTGCGCTGCAAAAGAAAGATGGAAAGTGGCTGGTTGCGCCGAGTCAGGCGTTGCAGCCGATGGGGATTGAAGAAAGCGTTTGGAGCGCGATGAAGCTGGGGCTGCATGATTACGTGCACAAGAACCGCTTCGCGGGCGTGATGCTGGGGTTGTCAGGCGGGATTGATTCAGCGGTGACGGCGGCACTCGCGGTGGACGCGCTCGGTAAGGATAATGTGAAGGGCGTATTGCTGTCGTCGCCGTTTACGTCGAAGGAGAGCGTCAATGATGCTATGGAGACGGCGCAGATGCTCGGGATTGAAACCATGAGCGTGCCGATTACGCCGGGGATGGAGATGTTCACCGGGCTGCTCGACCCGATCTTCAGCCAGCCGGGCTGGATGGAAAATCCGCTGGTGGGCGGCAATATTCAGGCACGGCTGCGCGGGATTATCATGATGGCGATTTCGAATCGCTTTGGCTGGATGCTGCTGTCAACCGGGAATAAATCGGAAATTTCGGTTGGGTATTCGACATTGTATGGCGATTCGTGCGGCGGGTTTAATGTGTTAAAGGACGTGTATAAGATGCAGGTCTATGCGCTGGCGAATTGGCGTAACGGGCAAGGGGCCGCGGTGCCGCAGGGTAGCATTACGCGGGCACCCAGCGCGGAGCTTGCGCCGGGGCAGAAGGATGAGGACCAATTGCCGCCGTATGAGCTGCTCGATCAGGTTCTGGCGCTGCATATCGAAGGCCAGCAGGATAATGACGAGATCATCGCGCAGGGATTTGATGTTGAGATGGTGAAGCAGGTGACGCGCATGGTGCGGCTTTCGGAATATAAGCGCCGCCAGTCTTGCCCGGGCGTGAAAGTGTCGCCCATGCTGTTTGGGAAAGACCGCCGGTTCCCGCTAACGAATAAATTCTAGGATTTTTGCGACGACAATTTTGCGTAGCGCGCTTTCTCGGCGGCGAGGATGTCGTCTTTTTTTGCTGTGAGCATTTGAAAGGCTTCCTCGGTCAGGGTGATGGTGCAGCCTTCGTAGAAATCTAACTCGCTGAAGTTGCGGGTGTTGACCGTGCAGGTGAAGGGGATGGCGTGTTCGTGCAGCAATTTCATGGCGCGGTTGAAGCTGGTGGCGTAGGCGGCGTTGGAGTTCAAAAAGTCGGAGCTATGAGTGGTGTTGGCGAAACGTTTGATAAAAGAGGCGGTTTCGCTGGCGCTTAAAGAGGGTGCGTAGGCGGTTTGCAGTTTATGGAAATCATCGCGCGAGACAACCAGTTTTAAAGAATTTTTGTTATGACCGGTGCGTGTGTTGAAGGGAACGCCTTCGCTTTCCATGAACGCGCAGATGGTTTGGCGCTTGGCCTCGCTGGTGGGTAAGGTGAGGATAAAATTGCGGGGGTCTTCGTGGGCGAGGGTTGTTTTTAATGCCACGTCGATTTCGAAGGAGCTGATGAGACGCATTTTTTCGAGTTGCTGCAATTGCTTTTTAGGTTTGAGGGCAGGGGCGCCGCTGCCCTCGATGTCGTGGCTAAGTTTTTTGTTTGCATGGGTCATAGGTGGGGTAATTAGCCCTAAAACTGGCTGGAAGCAAGGAGTGTCCTGATTATGCGAGGTTTTTGTCCTTAAATTCACATAGATCGACCACGACGCAGCGATAGCATTCGGGTTTACGGGCTTTGCAGGTATAGCGGCCGTGGAGGATGAGCCAGTGGTGGGCGTGGAGCATCCATTTGGCAGGTATGGCTTTTACGAGGGCCAGCTCGGTGGCGTCGGGGGTTTTGGTGTGGCATAGGCCGAGGCGGTTGGCGACGCGGAAAACATGGGTGTCGACGGCCATTGTGGCTTGGCCGAGCGCGCAATTTAGCCAGACGTTGGCGGTTTTGCGACCCACGCCCGGGAGGGTCTGGAGTTCTTCGCGGGTATGCGGGATTGTGCCGTTGAAGTCGTTCACGAGGATGTGGCTGAGGCCGATGACGTTAGCGGCTTTAGCGTTAAACAAGCCGATGGTTTTAATGTAATTTTTGAGTTTCGCTTCGCCGAGTGCGAGCATTTTCTGCGGTGTATCGGCCACGGCGAAAAGGGCGGGTGTGGCCTTGTTGACTCCGGCGTCAGTGGCTTGCGCGGACAGCACGATAGCCACGAGTAGTGTGTACTCATTGGTAAAGACGAGTTCGGTCACGGGGTTGGGATTATCCGCGGCGAGACGCTCAAATATCTGGTCGATTTTTGCTTTTTTCATGTTATCAACGAGCATAACAGGGGAGACGATATGTTGAAAACCATTAAAATGATGACGCTTGCAAGCGCGCTAGCAATGACAGCCAGCTACGCGTATGCGCAGGCGACGAAGTCCGTGTACATTGAGGAGATGACGTGGATGGAGGTGCAGAGCCGTTTGAACAGCGGTAATTCCATCGTGATTATTCCCAGTGGTGCAACGCAGCAAGAAGGTCCGCACATGGTGACCGGGGCGCATGATGTGATTGCGCGTTACGCGGCGGGCGAGATCGCGATGAAGCTGGGCAA
Source organism: Alphaproteobacteria bacterium (assembly GCA_025362975.1). Classification (GTDB taxonomy): domain Bacteria; phylum Pseudomonadota; class Alphaproteobacteria; order Rickettsiales; family SXRF01; genus JANYBV01. The sequence continues at coordinate 66,137 of JANYES010000002.1, forward strand.
CGCGCTGGTGGCGCCGGTGATCGCGTATGTGCCGAGCGGCAGGATCAATCCGCAGGAAGGGCACATGATGTTCCCAGGGACGATTTCGATTTCAAACGCCACGTATACGGCGCTGCTGGAAGATGCGGCGCGCAGTTTAAAACAGCATGGTTTCAGGATGATCTGCTTCCTCGGCGATAGCGCGGGCACGCAAGCAATTCAGTCGCAGGTCGCACAGAAGCTTGGCGACGAGTGGCGCGCGGACCGGGTGAAGGTGATCAACCTGTCGAGCTATTTTTATAAGAACGGGCACGAAGAGTGGAACGAAAACCAGGGCGTGAAGGTCGATCGCCCCGAGGCTCATGCTGGGCATATCGAGACTTCGGAGATGCTGGAAATCGACGGTTCAGGCGTGCGCGAGAATCTGCGCGCGCAACATTCTGAACGTGACTATAAAACTACTGGCGCGATGGGCGATTCCAGTGTAGCCTCGGCGAATTATGGTAGAAAATACCTGAGTTTGAAAATTGAAGCAGCTATCAGGCAGATCCAAAATGCATCAGGCAATATTAAATAAAAAAACGGATATGGACCCAATACCAGCAAAGCAATCTCGCTATCGGCGCGGTCGTCACCACTTCGTGGTCGCGGCTTTGCGCGCTCCTTTCAAAATTGGCGGGTTCCTGCCAAGCTCCAAGGCGCTGGCACGCGCTATGGCTTCGGCTGTCGACCTGAACAAGCCGGGTGCGGTGATCGAGTTGGGCGCAGGCACGGGGGTTGTTACCCACGCGCTGCTGCAACATGGCGTGACGCCGGAAAACCTGATCGTGTTTGAACGTGATGAAAAATTGTGCGGTTTAATTCGCCAGCATTTCTCGCATTTGAATATCCTTCAGGCAGATGCGATTGAACTGCATAAGGTGCTCGCGGAAATCGGCGTGACGAAAGTCAACGCGGTTGTTTCGAGCCTGCCGTTCCTCGTGATGCCGACCGAAGTGCGCAACACCATTCAGGAACGCATGGCGGAAGTCATCGGCACCGATGGCATCATCGTGCAATTTACCTATGGTCCAAAATCGCCAATTACTGCGGCGCAGATGCGTAGAATCAATCTGGTGGGCAAGCGCCATAAGCTAGTGGTTGCGAACGTTCCGCCAGCACATGTCTGGATTTATAAGCGCGCCTAATTCAGCGATTCGGTGGACGGATTAGGGATTGGTTAAGGCTTTGGTTGTCTATTTCTATATTTATCAGCGGGTTGATTTTAGTTTTAGTTAGTCTGGCTTAAGCCGCCTCTAATCCCTTGTTTACTATGTGCTGTCATAATCAAGGCTATGGCAGAACAGACACCCCTACAACCCATCATTATTAAGAAGATCAAAAAAGGTGGTCATGGACATCATGGTGGCGCCTGGAAAGTCGCGTATGCTGATTTCGTGACGGCGATGATGGCGTTCTTCCTGTTGCTGTGGTTGCTCAGCGTGACCACGCAGGATAAGCGCAAGGCGATTGCCGATTATTTCACGCCGACCATCGGGATTAAAGATTCAAAGGGTATCGGGATGAATGGCGGGCGCAGCCCTTCGGCGAAAAAAGGTAAGTCGAATACCGATTTGACCGCGCCGGGGATTATCATAGGGCAGGTGCAGCAGGGGCCGATTCCGCAGAACCCGGAAGACGCGAAGAAACCGAACCCGGAAGCGGAGTCGACCTCGTCGGGTAAGGATGATTCGACAAATAAAGATGCCACCGAAAATAACGACAATCAGGATAGCGACCAGTTCAAGCTGACTGAGGACGAGATCAAGCAGGCGCTGGAAAATGATCAGGACCTCAAAAAGCTGAAGAATAACGTGCAGGTGGAGCAGAGTTCCGAAGGGCTGAAGATTAACCTGATCGACGACCCGAAATCGCCGATGTACACGACCGGCGGGGCGACGCTGACGGACGCGGGCAAGAAGGTGCTGGACGGTATTGCCAATATCGTGTCAAAGACGTCGAACCAAATTACGATTGTAGGGCATACGGATGCCGAAGGACCTTCGAGCAATTCGCATTATACGAACTGGGAGCTTTCCGCCGACCGCGCGAACGCTGCGCGCCGTGGGTTGCTGACGACGCAGATCGCCGCGGACCGTATTGCTAAAGTTGTCGGGCTGGCGGATCGGGAATTGCTGGTGAAGGAACAACCGAATAATCCGCGCAACCGCCGCGTGACCATTGTGCTGATGCGCGGAACGTACGCGAAGGAGGCCAAGGGCGGCGCGTCTGCGGGCGGACGGCCGATTCTTTCGGTCGGCGATGCGAAGATCAACCAACCGGCGGCGGAGGAAACGGTACCGGTGGAAAAAGGACCGGCTAAACCTTCCATGTTCGATACGCTGCCGAATGCTGCACCTGATGCTGCGGCTGAACCTGCCAAGCCATGAGGTGGCTGGCGATTTTGTTGGTGTTGACATTGGCTTCCGATGGAAATGCTGCAGTGCAACTAATGACCTACAGCAGTGGCACGGGATTCTTTGTGAACCGCGACGGTTATGTCATTACCAACCATCATGTGATCGAGCATTGCAGGGATAATATCAATGTCGTGGGATCGGTGCCGTTGTCGGTGGCGACGCTGGTAGTGGAGGATGTGGAATATGATCTGGCGCTGTTGAAAACGAACGCGCTGACGATTGATCAGGCGAGCTTAAACAGTAGCAAGCAGCCGCTGCGGGCGGGCGACCCGGTGGTGGTGGTCGGGTTTCCGGGGTCGTCGTGGGAGACGGTGCATACCAAGACGCGCGAGGCGCGGATACTTAATACCAAAGGGCCGAGCGGGGAAGAGCGCTGGCTGGAGTTTTCCGATGCGCTGGCGCAGGGTAATAGCGGCGGCCCGCTGCTGGACGGGGCGGGGAATGTGGTGGGCGTGGTGGCGGCGAAGGGGCGGCTGATGGTGAAGAACAATACAGGTGCGCGCGAGGAGGTGGTTGATCAGTTCGATCTGGCGATCAGCCTGCCAGTGTTGCGGCAGTTTCTGGCGAAGCATAACATATTGTTCCGGGAAGCGGATTCGGGCATTTACCTGTCGTCGGACCGGATTACCGACGATGCGCGGCGGTTTGTGGTTAATGTGCGTTGCCGCGTGGATTAGCGCTTGAAAACCAATCTTATTTGTTAATAATGGTGCGGCCTTACTTGTGATTCATTTCACTTGTATACCTTGCGGAGCATGTCGCTTCGCGAGTCCCGGTTACGGAGCTCTGTCATGTCGGGTGGTACTACGCCTGATACGGATGACGATGAGATCGATGATGACGACATCATCGACGACGATGGCCGCTCCAGCACCTCAGGCGGCGCAAGCTGCCTTGTGGTGATTCTGGCGGGTGCGGCGCTTCTGGCTTTCGGTGGCTTTGCCGCCGCAGCAGTTTTCTGCCAGTAATTATACTGGCGGCACACGGATAATATTCCGGGGGGACATTCTGGCTGCTTTTAAAAGAAGCTGGGATGTCCCCTTTGTGTTTTAGCGGCCAGTGACGCGGCTGGCGAGGGTGGCGACACCAGGGGGCAGGCCGGTGGTGGCGCTGGTAACAGCTTCTTTCAGAAGCGTGGCGGGGAGATTGCTGGCTTCTTTTTTCGCCTGTTCGATGGCCGAGTCGGTCATTTTGTGGACGGGATTTGCTTCTTCGATTTTTGCGGCCTGAGTGGCGGCGTTGCTGATGAACATGTCGGCGATGGTTTTCGTGTCCTTTTCATTGAACTCGGGGTATTTTTTGGCGATCATTTTCTGGAGCTTGGCGATGGCCTTGTCGCGGTCTTTCGGGTCGGCGCCGGACTTGCCGATTTTGACGATCAGGTCGGGGATGCGGTCCTGCCAGAAATAACCTTTCGAGGTGTCTTTCGTCAGCTCTTCTTTGACTTCGTTTAAGCGCCCTTCACGCTTGGCGGCTGCTTCGGCAGTGCCATAGGCCTGCGCGACTTTGGCGACTTTGGCTTTCAAGGCGTCGAAGGCGGGAGCACCTTCTTTGTTTGTGGGGGCGTTGGGGCTTTTATCCATGATGGCTTCGACATCTTTGAAGGCGCCAGCGGCTTTGGCGGCGGCCGCTTCAACGGCTTTAGTCTGGGCGCTGGTCGGTTTTTCGGAAGCGGCGAGCTTGGCTTCTTCGACTTTCTGCATAGCATCGAAATAGGCCATCAGCTTAGCCTCGTGGCCTTCGAAATAGTCGCTCGCGAGGCCCTGAATATCCTGCTTCGCCTGATCGGGATTCTGCGCGCCTTCGGCGGCGGCGTCGATGGCGGGGGAGGCCAGCACTTCGGCGAGTTTTTCTTCGGGCTTAAGACCTTTGAGTTTTTTGGCGAGGGCGACTTGCTTGGCGGCTTTTTCCTCGGGCGTTTCTGCCTTTTTATCCATTACCGGGGCGGGGGAGGCTTTGGTGTCGTATGCCATAGAATGCTCTTCCATATGAATAAAAACGATTTCTAAGTATAAGTATACACGGACTGTAAATCAATGGTGTTACAATTGGGTGAAAGGGATTGTGACAGTTTGAGGGTATTTATTGGTTAGGTTGTTCAGTGGGATGGTGCGTTTGTATGGGGGGGGGCGGACCCCGTCATGACTTCTCTTGACATTAATTGACATAGGCGATTACAATCGGTTGTTATTGATGAATTATATGCGATAAGAAAGTGGACGGAAGGTTGATTTTTTTGCCCCCGTCATACCCGCGAAGGCGGGTATCCAATGCGGAGCGCGTCTGCGGGGGGAAGAGCTTTTTACGCTGCTGCCGCAGCTATGGATTGGATACCCGCCTTCGCGGGTATGACGGGGAGAGGGTGTGGGTATGACGGGGAGAGGGTGCGGGTATGAAGGTGGCTAGCTGCGGTCTCTTTTGGGGGTGTAGACGCGTTTAGCGAAGTTGGCTAGCGGGGTAGCGGTCCAGCTTTCCAGCTGGGATTTTTTTCGTTGGCGTCCATGCCTTCGGGTAAATTTTTCTCGGCCATTTTGATGCAGTCGGCGATGAAAGCTTTGTAGTGGTCGTACATTTCGGGGAAGCGTTTGGAGAGGATGGCGTCGACTTGATGTTGGGTGCGCGGGGCGCCGTTATGGGCGCCGCGCAGGAGCTGGCATTCGATGAGGGCCATGTCTACGACGAGTTCGGCGCCCCAGCTATGCTGCGAGTATTGATGGAAAGGGGCGTTGTTGTCGATGTCGCGGTGGCGCTTTAGATGCTTGCGCGGGCGTTTGGCGTCGTCGGACTGGTCGAGCTTGCGGCCGGATTCGTCGCGCTCGAAGATGCGGGTTTTGAAGCCGCTGGCGGCATGGTCGATGGCGCTGGCGTGGGTTTGCCAGTATTCGCTTTTGGCCTGCGCGATATGCATGGCTTCTTCGAAGATGACTTTGGCCTTGGTGGAGCCTTTTACGCGCTCTTGGTATTTGATGATGCCGATGGGGAAGTCGCCACCGACGGCTTCGCCGCGACGGCCGGTGTTGCCGGAGTCTTTGTTCCTCTGGTCGGTGAAGGTGGCGACGATGATGAGGTTGTCTTCGAGGGCGCCAGTGAGCCAGCCGGGCAGGGTGTGTTCCCAGAGAGCGGGGACGGAGTTGCTGTTGAAGATGCTGTCGAAAAGATGGCGGTCGCGGGCGCTGCTGTGGCCTTTGTGGAATTGCTGGGCCAGCTCGTTGAAGTGAGCGGCGACGCTTCTGCGGATATCTTCCTGCGAGAAGGCGGGGTCCAGGAATTCGTCGACGAGGTTTTTAGGAAGCACGCGCGCGACGATGTGGCGGAAGCTGTCGGGCAGGACCGTCATGGCTTTTAGGTGGCCTTCGCGCCAGTGCATGACCTTGTCGATGGCGGCTTGTCGGAAAGGGGCTTCATCGATTTGTAAGGGAAGGCAGGCGATGGGAAAGACTGCTGAGAGGTGGTCGTTGCTTAGGGTGTGGGCGGTGAGCCGCTCGTCGCCGGGATCGATGACGGCGCCGCTGGCGGTTAGGAGTTTTTTGGGGAAGATCAGCATGCGTTGTTCTTCATTTGGCGATGGATTTCGTTGCCGGGGGTGAGGTCGGGAACGGTGTAATGGAAGCCTAGGTTGTCATTGAGGAGCTCGCTGTACGCAGGCATATAAACTCCATCGAATTTGTTAGCTATAGCCTTATATTATAGCAAAAACCTTACAAAATGCTTTAAGTCTTAGATGCACCAAAGGGCAGGTGGTAAGGCTGCCCTTTGTAGTCGTCACAGATGGAAACTGTTATTGGATGGCGCTGACTTTGGCCTTGAAGGCTTCGCTGAAACGGGCGGCGAGGCCTGATTCTTCAAAAGCTTGTTTGACGGCTTCGGCGGCTTGCCTGGCGGCGTCGGGAAGGCCGGGTAGATTGCGTTTGATATCGGTAAGGATGCCGCCCAGCGACATGGCATCGGGGGAGAGTTTGGAGAGGTCGGTGACGCCCTCAGCGATTTTGGCGATGTCGGCGGTGCTTTGCTCGAAGCGGCGGGCGTAGGTGCGGGCGATGCGGGAGTCCTGCGAGGTGGCGAGGGCTTCAAGTGCGGCCTGAAGGGCGGCGATGGCGAGGGCGTCTTCGGTCGTCGGTGGGTTGGCCATGAAAGTCTTGGCGGCTTCGACCATGCCAGCGGTCAGTTCTAGGGGCTTGGCGGATTTTACGTGGGTGAAGGTGTGGGTGGAGGCGCTAGCGGGGCTTTTATAAGGCACGATATTGCGAGTATTGCCTTCGTGTCCGGCACGGTAGGGATTGCTCGGGCCGCCGAGGGCCCCTTTCGGGTTCGATTTTTCGTCGGACATGGAAGCCTCCGCTTGTCTGGTTCGGGTGAAGGGAGCTAGTTGACCAGCTCTTCATCTGTCTCGGAGTTGCTTTGGCGACCAACACCTAATACTTTGCTATACCCGAAGCTTAGCTCACCTTCTTCAACGGACACTTTAACGGTTCCGCCTTTGGAAAGCTTGCCGAAGAGGACTTCGTCGGCGAGCTGCTTCTTGATTTTTTCAGCAATGAGGCGAGCCATCGGACGCGCGCCGTTGGCACGGTCGTAGCCACGGTCGACGAGCCATTTGCGCGCCTTGTCGTCAAGCTGAATGGTGACGTTGCGGTCGGCCAGCTGGGACTCGAGGCGGAAGATGAACTTGTTGACCACGTGAGCCACCACTTCTGGCGTCAGGTGTTCGAAGGCGATATTGGAGTCGAGGCGGTTGCGGAACTCGGGCGTGAAGGCGCGGTTGATCGCTTCCTTGTCTTCACCCGCACGGTCGACCTTCATGAAGCCAACCGGAGCGCGGGCGGCGTCAGACGCGCCAGCGTTGGAGGTCATGATGATGATGGCGTTGCGGAAGTTGACTTCCTTGCCGTTATTGTCGGTCAGGCGGCCGTAGTCCATCACCTGTAACAGGATGTTGTAGACGTCCGGGTGGGCCTTTTCTATTTCGTCGAGCAGGATCACGCAGTAGGGGTTTTTGTCGACGGCGTCCGTCATCAGTCCGCCCTGGTCGAAGCCTACATAGCCCGGGGGGGCGCCGATGAGGCGGGAGACGGCGTGCTTTTCCATGTATTCGGTCATGTCGAAGCGGACCAGCTCCATACCCATATGTACGGCGAGCTGCTGGGCGACTTCGGTTTTGCCGACGCCGGTGGGGCCGGTAAACAGATAGTTGCCGATCGGCTTTTCTTCTTCTCGAAGACCGGCGCGGGACATTTTGACCGCAGCGGCGAGGGCCTCGATGGCGGCGTTCTGTCCGAACACTACCAGTTTGAGGTTTTTTTCGAGGTTGCGCAAGGTTTCAGCGTCGTCCGTGGAGAGGGATTTGGCCGGCATGCGGGCGATCTTGGCGACGATTTCCTCGATCTCTTTATTGGTGATGGTCTTCTTGCGCTTGCCTTCGGGGACGAGCATCTGGGCAGCACCTGCTTCGTCGATGATGTCGATGGCTTTGTCCGGGAGCTTGCGGTCCGGGATGTAGCGGGCGGCAAGTTCGACGGCGGCTTTGATGGCACCGTTGGTGTAGCGTACCTGATGGTGCTCTTCATAGTATGGCTTCAGGCCGCGAAGGATTTTGATCGAATTTTCGATGGTGGGTTCGACGACGTCGATTTTCTGGAAGCGACGGGCGAGGGCACGGTCTTTTTCGATCGAGCTTTTGTATTCTTTATAGGTGGTCGAGCCGATGCAACGGAAGCCGCCGCGGGCGAGTGCGGGTTTGAGCAGGTTGCAGGCGTCGAGCGCGCCGCCGGAGGTGCTGCCAGCGCCGATGATCGTGTGGATCTCGTCGATGAACAGGATGGCGCCGGGAATTTTTTCAATTTCTTTGATGACGGCTTTCATGCGTTCTTCGAAATCGCCGCGATAGCGGGTGCCTGCCAAAAGGCTGCCCATATCGAGGGAGAAGATGACGGCATTGCGAAGGACGTTCGGGACTTCGTTGCGGATGATGCGAAGGGCGAGGCCTTCGGCGATGGCGGTTTTGCCGACGCCTGCTTCACCTACGTAAAGCGGGTTGTTCTTGGTGCGGCGCGCCAGAATCTGGATGGTGCGCTCGACTTCTTCTTCGCGGCCGACGAGGATGTCGGTTTTGCCGGATTCGGCTTTTTTATTCAGGTTTACGCAGTATTGCGACAGGGCGTCCGGGGTTTTGTCTTTATCGGCTTTGGCAGCCTGCGGACGGTCGAGGGATTCGGACTCGTCGGTATCGAGTTCGCGTTTCCATTCGGCGATTTTCTGGTTGTCTGCGTATTTCACGATGCCGTGGCTGATATAGTTGACCACGTCGAGGCGGGAGAGTTCCTGTTCTTGCAAGAAGAAGACGGCGTGGCTATCGCGTTCCGAGAAGAGGGCGACGAGCACGTTGGCGCCGGTGACTTCGGATTTGCCAGCGGACTGGACATGGATGGCGGCGCGGTGGATGACGCGCTGGAAACCGGCGGTCGGGCGCGATTCCTCAAGCTCTTCGACGACGAGCGAGTTGAGTTCGTTTTCTAAGAATTCCGACAAATGCTTTTTGATGTCGGGGAGGGAAATGCCGCAACCGCGCATGACGGCGGATGCATCCGGATCATCAGTCAGAGCGTAGAGAAGATGCTCCAGCGTTGCATACTCGTGGCGATATTTCTTGGCGAGAGCCAATGCACGATGCAGACTGATCTCCAGATTTTTGGATAACATAGCGGATACCCCCATTGTACTTAATTTCGTTGTGTTACGTTTTCAGGCCTTTTCCACACGACACTGAAGCGGGTATTCATTCCGGCGAGCTATCGTAATGACCAGCTCCGCCTTCGTTTCCGCCACATCGCGTGTGTAGACACCGCAAACACTTTCGCCCTTGTTGTGGATTTCAAGCATGATGCTGACGGCTTCTTCGTGGTTTTTGTGAAAGATGTCTTTCAAGATGAAAGTCACAAAATCCATCGGTGTGTAGTCGTCGTTCAGCAGCAGTACCTTGAAACTGGGCGGACGTTTGGTTTTCACCTCCGGTTCCGCAAGTAACAGGCCGTCACGTTTGACTTCCTGAATCTCCCCCTGTTTGGGGCCGCCACTTCCTGAAGCCATACTTTGAACTGTATCGCTTCGAGACGTTGGTGTTTCGTTATCTACAATCATTATCGCCCTAGAACGTTGAACAAGTCGTTAAGTGAAGGTTGCCAATGTATTAAAATGGATATTTTTTGTATCCATGCCAAGTGGGGAGGCTAACCTATTGAATCCTCGGCGAACATCATTATAGCTGGTTTTGCGGAAAAGGAAAGAGTTCGATATTCATACCAAAAACAATGCAAAAACTTGAGGCGAAGACCCAAATTGGATATAATCAATGCCTGCGGATTTTTTAAGTGCAAAAAAAGATTTATTTTTGTTAGCTGTATATCCGCTTCCAGCCTTGCTCCGCGCCTGTTTCGCTTAGAAAACGACCGCTATTTTTCCATAGCCACGTTTGTGCGCATAGTGTATTGTTTTGCGACCGGTTACGTAGTTTTATAAAGGTTTTCGATGGGGTTGCTGCGATTACTGCTTTCACTTGGCGTCCTGTCCATCCATTACTCGCATATTACGAACGATCACCCGCGCATTGCTGAAATGCTGGCGGCGCCGATGGGGATTCGTATCCATTGTTTTTTTATCATCTCCGGCTATTACACGGCCATGTTGCTGGCCACGAAATTCGCGCAAACCGACTGGCGCATGCCGCTGCGGTTTTACTTTTATCGCGCGGTGCGATTGCTGCCGGATTATTACCTGGCGCTGGCGATTGCGATAGCGCTGGGCTGGTATTGGCAGGTGCACCTTCCAAATCCGGTGCTTTTGCGGTTTTTCAAGCTTCCAAACGGGCTTTTCGACTTGCATTTCTGGAGCGCCAATTTGCTACTGATCATCCCGCCGCTGTATGATTTGACAGCGGATATGCGGCTTGGACATGAGCCTTTCCATTATCTGGCTATCGGGCCTTGCTACACGCTGGCGTGCGAATTTACGTTTATTCTGGTTGCGCCGTTTATCACCAAAGCATGGCGGTTATGGCCGCTGACGCTGGTTTTTCTTGGATTTTCCGTCTATTTCTACTGGCACAACGATATTGTCGGCGTGTATTTCTTCAGCTCGTTTGTGTATTTCCTGCTGGGGATGGTGATGTATCGGCTGTACCTGCCGATGAGTGAGCGTTTGCGGGTGTTTCCGTTTAGCCGGGGTATCGCGTATTTCATGGTGGCGATGGTGATGGTCGGGATTTATAACCTGCATGAAGTCCAGAACGATGCCGACGCGATTTACAGCTATATGAGTGTGATGCTGATGATTACGCTGGTGGTGCCATTCATCGCGCTGGCGACCAACGGACCTGCCTGTGACAGGGTGATGGGCATGATTTCCTACCCGATTTACCTTATTCATATCCCGCTTATCGAGGTGCTTTTCTATCATAAGGTGGCGCACGGCTATGTGTTTGTGCTGTTCTTTGCCTGCCTGTTTGCGGGGATTTGCTACTTTCTGATCGACGAGCCGCTGCGCAACTGGCGGCATAGCCTGCTTAAAACCCAGAAAAACTGAGCTTTTGGACGTGGGTCCGTAGCAGGCCCTATTATAGGGGGCGTGCGGTGGCAGGGATGTTAAACGGTAAGCCACTGTAAAGCATCAATACGTCTATTTTCTTTCGGGTGGCGCTCTTTTAAAGTCCGCAAACATTCCTACCTTATGGACTCGGGCAGCACCAAAAATGCAATCCGGGATTAAGAACGAAAATTTTCTCGTATTTTTTTCACCGCAAAGACAAAATTTAACAGCTGAATGCATTTTTTTAATCCTCGCAAACCCGCAGAAACTCAGGTGTTTCAGGCGGACATAAAAAAATTATAAAATAAATGCAGAAAGTTTGTTGACAGGGTGGGAAAGTGAGGCTACATATTCGCTCCCTTCGACGAGAAGTGGTTCGAGAAAGACCCCGGGAAACACCCAAAAGTCTTCCTCTGCAGATTGAAATTGTGAATAGGTTTTTTGGCTTTGCTATTTAAGCGGTCGAAACGAATAGTCTACGAGCCGTAGACATAGTTGAACGCCCAATCTTAATTGATTAGGTGGTCGCCTATACCCCATTCGTTCCGGCCAATAAATAGTTGAGTCGATGCAATATTTGTTTGAATTGTTTAGTGTGACGTACGTTACTAGAATCCTTCGCGGGAAGTGGTAATAATAGAGCTTCTTTGCTCTGTACGTTCATGAATTTCAGACATCGTTCAAAAAGTAACGCATTGCACTTCGGTGTAATGTGTATAAATAAGTATGTTAAGTGCATCTGGTGGATGCCTTGGCGGTAGAAGGCGATGAAGGACGTGATACGCTGCGATAAGCGTCGGGGAGCTGCGAATAAGCTTTGATCCGACGATCTCCGAATGAGGAAACTCCCACGTATGTGGATCTGCAACTGAATACATAGGTTGCAGAGGCGAACCCAGGGAACTGAAATATCTAAGTACCTGGAGGAAAGGAAATCACAGAGACTCCCTCAGTAGTGACGAGCGAACAGGGACCAGGCCAGTGGTGACAAGATAAAAACTAGAATGCTTTGGAAAAGGCAGCCATAGTGGGTGATAGCCCCGTATAGGTAAAAAGTTTTGTCATCCTCGAGTAGGGCGGGACACGTGTAATCCTGTCTGAATATGGGGCGACCACGCTCCAAGCCTAAGTACTCTCTACCGACCGATAGTGAACTAGTACCGTGAGGGAAAGGTGAAAAGCACCCCGGCAAGGGGAGTGAAATAGACCTGAAACCGGATGCATACAAGCAATAGGAGCACCGCAAGGTGTGACTGTGTACCTCTTGTATAATGGGTCAGCGACTTAATGTGTCGAGCAAGCTTAAGGCGATAGCTGTAGGCGTAGCGAAAGCAAGTCTGAATAGGGCGCTTTAGTTCGACGTATTAGACCCGAAACCTAGTGATCTAGCCATGGTCAGGATGAAGGTGAGGTAACACTCACTGGAGGTCCGAACACACGCCCGTTGAAAAGGTCGGTGATGAACTGTGGTTAGGGGTGAAAGGCCAATCAAACTGGGAAATAGCTGGTTCTCCGCGAAATATATTTAGGTATAGCGTCCGACGAATACCCAGGGGGGTAGAGCACTGGATGGGCTAGGGGGTCCCAAAGACCTACCAAACCTAACCAAACTCCGAATACCCTGGAGTAATATCGGGCAGTCAGACGGTGAATGCTAACGTCCATCGTCGAGAGGGAAACAACCCAGACCAACATCTAAGGCCCCGAAGTGGTGGCTAAGTTTGAAAGGATGTGGAACGACCATAACAGCCAGGAGGTTGGCTTAGAAGCAGCCATCCTTTAAAGAAAGCGTAACAGCTCACTGGTCTAATAGTTATTCTGCGCCTAAAATGTAACGGGGATTAAGCCACCCGCCGAAGATTTGGACTAAATTTATTTTTAGTGGTAGCGGAGCGTTCCGTAAGCCTGTGAAGCCAGTTCGACAAGAAATGGTGGAGGTATCGGAAGTGAGAATGCTGACATGAGTAACGACCAACAGTGTGAGAAACACTGTCGCTGAATGACCAAGGGTTCCTGCGTCAAGTTAATCTGAGCAGGGTTAGCCGGTCCCTAAGACGAGGCTGAAAAGCGTAGTCGATGGAAACCACGTTAATATTCGTGGGCCTGTGGGTAGTGACGGATTCTGCGTTTTGTTCCTTCTTATTGGATTGAAGGGGCGGGGCAAAGGGTTCCAGGAAATAGCTCCCACATTATAGTCCGTACCCGAAACCGACACAGGTGGTCAGGTAGAGTATACCAAAGCGCTTGAGAGAACGATGCTGAAGGAACTAGGCAACTTGCTCTCGTAACTTCGGGATAAGAGAGCCCCACTAGAAGGCAACTTTTGGTGGGGGACACAAACCAGGGGGTAGCGACTGTTTATTAAAAACACAGGGCTGTGCAAACGCGATAAGCGGATGTATACGGTCTGACGCCTGCCCGGTGCTGGAAGGTTAAAAGGAGATGTGCAAGCATTGAATTGAAGCCCCAGTAAACGGCGGCCGTAACTATAACGGTCCTAAGGTTAAACGCCCATTATCGAAAGATAGTGATATGCTAGCCTTAGTAAAACTTGGCTATATGCTGGAAAGTCTGAGTATCCTGCGGTACTTATCGAAAGATAAGTAACAATCC
>JANYES010000022.1 GCA_025362975.1 Alphaproteobacteria bacterium
CGCGCATGGTGTTCTCCGGCAGGTCTCCCAACCGCATCCTATGCCAGCGCAGCCTTCGCACAAAATTGATTTCCAGCCGCCGATGCCATAAGTTTTACCAATGATAAAACGCACCCACATCCGTCAGTTCCTTGCCGTGGTCGATGCCGGCACGTTCACCGCCGCCGCCGCGCGGCTGAATGTGACGCAGCCCACGCTGTCGCTGGGCGTGGCCGAACTCGAACGGCTGGCGGGCGCGCTGCTGTTCGTGCGCGAAAAGCGGCGGGTGCGGCTGACCGAGGCGGGCGCGCGATTCCTGCCGCTCGCGCGGCGCACCGAACGTGAGTTTCGCGGGCTCGACCAGTTCGAAGGCGCGTTCGCGGCACTTCCCGCGCCCTTGCTGCGGATGGGCACGATCCGATCGGTGGCGAGCGCCCGCTTGCGCACGCTGATCGCCACGCTGGCACCGCACTTTCGCATCGACCTGATCGAAAGCACCGACGCCGAATTGCGCGCCGCGCTCGACGCCGGGCGGATCGATCTGGCGTTGACTTTGCACCGTGACGGCGATGTTCCGTTGCTGCCGCCCGAACCCTACCTGTTGTTGGTGGCACAGGACCACCGCCTGGCCGCAAGCGCCCGCATCGCCCCCGAAGACATTGCCGGCGAGACGATGATCGCGCGGCGCAGTTGCGAAATCCTGCGCGAAACCAGCCAGTTCTTCACCGCGCGAGGCATCCGCCCGCCGTTTGCGCTGCGCAGCGACAACGACGAACGCTGCCTGGCGCTGGTCGCGGCGGGCGCCGGGGTGACCACCGCGCCCGTATCGCTGATCGTGCCCGGGATCATCGGGCTGGCGCTTGAAGGTTACGACTTCGTGCGCACGCTCGGCCTGGTAGGAGAGCGGGGCTGGCTCGCCCGGCATGCGTCGATCGTCGAGGCGATCGTCGAATCATGCGCGGCACGGCTTGCGCCGCCGCTTTAGCTTGCCTAAGGCGCGCCCAAGTGTCGGGGAGTAGCGCAGCCTGGTAGCGCATCTGGTTTGGGACCAGAGGGTCGTAGGTTCGAATCCTATCTCCCCGACCATTTTAAGATTCGGCAACGTCCGATAATGTCCAATAAACACCAGTAAATATGCGTTTTACAGCGGGATTGCTATCCGCTATACTCCAGTCGCGTCCGGCAAAATCTACCGCCATATTACGGTAGTTTTGGCGGTATCTGTAAAATGACAGATTGGAGTTACCGCCATGCCCCTTACCGATATTGCAATCCGCACTGCCAAGCCAAGAGATAAAGCCTACAAGCTCTATGATGGCGGTGGCCTTTTCTTATCAATACAGGCCAATGGCGGTAAGTGGTGGCGGTATGAATACCGCTTTGCAGGTAAGCGGAAGCTTTTGGCATTAGGCGTATATCCAGATGTGAGCCTTGCTAACGCACGGGAACGTCATGCACAGGCACGGAAAATCTTGGCAGCTGGCAATGATCCCAGTGAAACAAAGAAAGAAGCCAAGCGGTTACTGATAATTAAAGCTGACAATAATGTGGAAGTCATCGCCCGCGAATGGCACGAACATCATTTGCATGAATGGGCACCCCATTATGCCCGTGATGTGATTACCCGTCTTGAAACGCATATTTTCCCTAAATTGGGTAACCGCCCTATTGCCGATATTACCGCTACTGAAATGCTTTCTGTTCTTAAGGTTATTGAAAAATCCGGTGCATTGGATATGGCGCAACGCATGATGCAAACGTGCGGACAGCTTTTCAGATATGCTATCACCACCGGACGCGCTCACCATAATCCGGTGACAGACTTGCGAGGCGCACTCAAAACACCAGTTGTAAAGCACCACGCCAACCTTAAGGCCGATGAGTTGCCAGAGTTTTTACAGAAGCTAGAAGCCTATGACGGCGAAATAATAACCAAACTGGCACTTAAAATGTTGTTATTAACCTTTGTACGCACAACCGAGCTACGCGGGGCAGAATGGTCAGAGGTTAATTTTGACAAAGCCGAATGGCGCATTCCGGCATCCCGTATGAAAATGAAAGACCCGCACATTGTGCCGTTGTCAGAACAGGCCATAGCAACGCTAAAGGAATTACAAAATCATTCCGGTAATCGGCAATTTGTATTCCCCCAACAATACAAGCCTTCAAAGTGTATGAGTGAAAATACAATGTTATTTGCTTTATACCGCATGGGCTATCACAGTCGCACCACCGGCCACGGCTTCCGCGCCACCGCCAGCACCATCCTGAATGAAAACGGTTTTCCACCGGATCATATCGAACGCCAGCTTGCCCACTGCGAACGCAACAAAGTCCGCGCCGCTTATAATCACGCACAGTATCTGCCTGAACGCCGGAGGATGATGCAATGGTGGGGCGATTATATTGATGATGTAATAAACTCCAGTAAAAATAAAATCATCCCGATCAATAAAAGCAAAACTTAGCAATATTCGGTGCATGATAATGGGTGCACGTCCTACATTTCATGACGGCTTGAGGGGTGTACCTACTACACCAGAGGGGTGTACGTCGTTCCCATATGGGGTGTATGACGTACACTCTAACTCTTCAGAGAACTCTTCACTTAACTCTAAGAGATATATTTCCCCCCAAAATCAAAAATCGGATTATCCAACGCCGCTGCATGAACCATATTCATCTCATACCGACGTCAGGGATGAATATGGTTCAGTCATGGGATGAACCACGTTCATGCAAGGGATGAATGACGTTCATACTAACTCTCCATAGAACTCTTCACTGAACCCTAAAATAAATTTTCCCGAAAATTTGATTTTTTACCAACGCAAAATTGCTTGTTGGGAATCCGATGATGAAAAAAACATCCTTGGACTATCAAATAAAGGGGGGACGTTTTTGCTGATGTTCGGTAGGGAAAAATCCTAAACGCATTCAGGTTTAATAATTTGATGCCCTAGCGTTGATTTTAGAAACCGGATGGATGTTGTGATGTTCGTTTGCATCCATGATCAGCATAAGTTCCTGGTGTTACAAGCATCGATAATTACACATGGCATCTCCCTGAACACCGGAGGATGTCATTCAGATTACAGCATGGTTTATCTAATGTTTAGGCGGCAGCCGCGCCAGTTAGAGTACAACCGTTGAGTGCGAAGCGCGAATAAGGAAAACGTAATGTTGGCCAACATTACACATCCTGCCCTCCACTTTACTACAATTTATAGAACCGGCATCTTTTTGCACACACTCGTTCTAGGACAGCCCCGAGAATAAAAATGATGTATAGGAAAACGATTCCGGTTCGTAATGGTCGGTAGTGCAAATTCGTCAATTATTTGATGACGCTGGTGCCGACGATAAATAAACTGAAGGAATGGCGGCGAAGCTTACTCAACCCCTAGAAGCATATTTACGCAGCGCATCTAAATCAGATTCGATATTCACAATGCCATCTAACACATCACCCAATAAAATCAGATCTTCGCCTTTCCAAGCCGCCTGATTTTCGATGATGCCCTCCTGTTTGTAATTATCGTTGGCATTTTCTTTGACATCATAGTTACGCACGAATGCCGCAGAGATGGAAGCGTGGTGATTGTTAATCGCATCCACTAACATAAACTTATCATCTGCTATTTTTACACGATAATCGAATCTATAGGGCTTATTACTATGTCCTATCATCTCAAATTCTTTATCCACACTGTTGGTGAATATACGCTTTAAGCTGTCATATACACGCACTTTGAGAGCATTGTCTTTTGCAACTTCGTGATGATAAATCAGCTCAGCAGCCCACTGCTGGGTCAAATTCGCAAGCGTGATGATTGCGGCAGGAATGACATCAACAAACACACCCGATAACGTGAACCGACCATTCACGAAACTGGCATCATAGCATTTTGCCAGTTCCTGTGCCTTGCTCAACTGTTGATGTGAGATATCGACACATGCATCGTGTATTACTGAAATAGCCTGACCATCGTCAGATAACATGAATGCACCGTTATGACCTTGCCGGACACTAATAGCCACGAGTTGGCCACCGGGAAAGATGCAATGCGTAGGCACAACAATAGCATCACTACCTTGTCTGATAAGCAAGGCATCCATCATTTTTTTCTGAATGATATCAATGTTATTCATATCGCCAAAATCATCTGTTTGAATGGTGGTTCCGGTAGCTCTACCGATTCTATAATGGTTTGTCTGAAGAAATAGTTTACCGCATCCGAGAAATTTTTTACAGGCTCTTCTAGCAAGATTGATGCCGGAGTGTTTTTGTGATGCTTATGTGGTGGAAAACCAAAATTTCTGTTATTTTTCCATGAGTAATACCGGTTTTGACCAGCAGACATCACCATCCCCTTTAGCTTTTGCGGCATGGCAGCAAGCATCTGGTTGATGTGTTCACCTCGCGGATTTATCAACATGCGCTCAATCGGCACATCGTCATAGCTGAGAATGAAAGCCGTCTCAATTTCATTCCCAAATTGCCTAGCGTTGCAGATAAAAATCAGTTTGCCTGGTATTTCGCCACCCATTTCAATAGGACTTTTGATAGTGGCCTGCTGATCTGATTCAGCTTGCATTTGCCATGTGAAAGCCGCGCTTACCAATTTTTTAGGAGCGGCAATGAGTTTATCAATGAGTTCGGCGCGACCAAGGTCTATCACACTTTTCTCCTTTTACGCTTGGATTCTGAAATAGCCACCAGCGGCGCGGTGAGACGTTGGTATTCCGAAAAGAGGTATTCGATGCGTTCGCGCTCAGAGGCGAAAGCAGCTTTGCGGTAAGCGGCGTCCACTGCTTTATCGAGAGCTTGGTGAGCTTTTAGCAGTGCAGGCGACATGGTGAGCGGGTCATACAAATCCGCGAGGGTACTGTGGGGGAAGCCAGCGCGTGCATCCAACACTGCCTGCGCCTTTTCCTCAATCGCTTTCACTTGTTCAGACTTTGGCGCGGATGGCCACGGAAAGTTGTTGTAAACAATTGATGCAGAATATTGATAATCACTCTTCATACGCCCAGCAGTTTGACGCATCCACCCATTGTGCATTGAAGATGCCATTATTCCAAAATCATATAAACTGGCATTCGGAATGGCCAATGCACTGCCACTGATAATTACATCTTTTGAACAAAATCCTATTGGTAAATAATGGCGTCTTTCTGAAGAAACTTTTGGTATTAGCAAATAATCACTGTCAGGTTGTCGGTTCTCTGAAAAAAGTGATGGATAGTTAGCCCACTGTTTCGTTCTTGCCTTATCACTGCTTAGTCTGACCTCTTTGACTTTATGAATGCGCTCTATAACTAATGGCATTGCCCTAAGTTCCTCTGGTTTGGCACCGACAAGCCATAGGCAATATCTATCAATCGAATTTATAAATTCCTCACCCCCCATATACTTCCTGATCCATTTTTTAGCGAGTGGCTCACGAGACAATAAATCTTTGCATTCCGAAGCTGATAAAATCAGAAAGCCAAAATCAGTAGCTTCACTGCCCTTATTTATTTTGGGCACATTTGCAATCGGCTGACTGCGCTTTTCTATCAAACATACTGGCGCATCTATCAAGTAAGGATTGATGTTCTTTGCATTTACACGATGTGGATCAGAAATAATTGTTTCATACTCATACAAATATTTTTGCCCCATATCAGCAGCAGAAAAACCAATAATCACACAATGGACATTGGCAATCTTCATGCCTTTGGCTTTTTTCTCGTCAATCGTCCATTTGAAGGTGCGGTGAGCAAAATTGATGCAGATGCCATAGCGTGAAAGCATTGGTTGCCACAGCACAGCCACTTGCTCGCCCTGCGTGATGGAATTGGTGGAGACAAACGCCACTTTAATATGCGTACCCTGAATGTACTCGGCGGCTTTCCAGTACCACGCGGTGACGTAATCAAGCAGACCATCACCTTTTATGTTATGGAAAACCCTCCGCATATCTTCCTTTTGCGCTGGTATTTGCTCTTTCTTACCCACAAACGGCGGGTTGCCAAGCATGTAGCTGAGTTTATTTGGTGCAATGACGGTTTTCCAATCGGTGGTCAGCGCGTTGCCGTGGGTGATGTTCGCGGATTTCTTCAGTGGTAGGCGCGTGAGTGCTTGGCCGAAGGATTCCGAGAGCTTCATGTTCATCTGGTGGTCGGTCAGCCACATGGCAGCTTCGGCGATGTGCGCGGGGAATTCTTCAATTTCAATGCCGTAAAACTGGTCAACATCCACTTTGGAAAGTGTTTTGACATCCAGCTCAAGCTGGCGTTTTGGGTAGAGTGCTTCCAGCACTTCCAGCTCCAGCAAACGCAGCTCGCGATATGCCAAAATCAAGAAGTTGCCGCAGCCGCAGGCGGGGTCAAAAAACGTGAGCGTGCCCAACTTCGCATGGAATTTTTCGAGCTGTGATTTGCGCTGTGTGGATTTGCTATCACGGATTTTCTCAAATTCCTCGCGCAGTTCATCCAAAAATAGCGGATGGATGGTTTTCAGAATATTGCGCTCGCTGGTGTAATGCGCTCCGCCTTTGCGCTGTTCCTGTGGCAGCATGACCATTTGGAACAACGAGCCGAACAGCGCGGGAGATACCTTGTTCCACTTAAAATTGCAGCATTGTAACAGCGCCTGACGCATGGGCGCATCGAAGCTAGGCGTGCGTATCAGGCCAGCAAACAGCTTGCCATTCACATGCGGGAAGCGCGCCAAATCCTCATCAAGTGTTTTCTGGCGCTTTTCCGGTGGCGTATCCAAAATCTCAAACAGATGGACGAGGTTCTGGCCTAAATCGCGGCCATCCTCAGCGGTTTTGTTCTCGACATATTGTAAAAAACTATCGGGTTCAAAAATCCCCGTGTCATCGGCAAATAGACAAAACATCAGGCGCACAAGCAGACGCTCCAAATCCACGCCTGTATAGCCACTTTCCTCCAACCGCTCATGTAGATTGCCCATGAGCGTTGCGGCCTCGATATTCACTTCGGGCTGGTCTTTATATTGCTCCAAGTGGTAGCCAGCGATAAACCCGAAAATGCGAACTTTTTCCGGCAACTCGGATAGCCGGAAATGGTGCTCCTCGCGTGTTTCAAGGTCGATGACTTCAAACGTCTGAAAATCCGAGAGCAAGATATAGCGTGGTTTTTCCTGTTCTTTCAGGCTCAAAAAATAATCCGTTGCCTGAGTGCGAGCGCTCTCCAGACTCCGGCCAGCCGACTTTTGCTCGATTAATAATTGCCCCGGCCAGAATAGATCAATGAATCCTTGCGCGTTATTAAGCTTCTTGACTTTTTCCTCATAGATTGCCACGTCACGCCGCCTGCGGCCAAACACCTCGAAAAATTCATTATAAAAGGTCTGGGTCTGCCCCTTTTCATAGTGGGCATCCTTCCATTCTTCCGCAAACCGCGCAGCACGGGCGCGTATCTCATTCCAGCTTAAGGGCATGTAATCACTAACGGTATAAGTTTTATATGAACAGTAGACGACCAAATGTAAAAAGCAACGCCTGAGCCGCCGTAATTTCTGCTATGGCCTATCTGCCCCATAGTTGTAGTGAAGTAGCGGGCAGGATGTGTAATGTTGAGTAACATTACGTTTTTCTTATTCGCGCTTTGCACTCAACGGTTGTGCCCTGACGGGCGTAGGCTACCGCCTACACAATAAAAAATCTTCTCCCACTCCCCCCATAGCCTAAGGTGAGTTATCCTGATCCTTAGATGCACGTTGGAGTCTAGCCCACGCGCTCATTAACTGCCAATGGGAGAATTTATGACCGTCAGCAACACATCTACCCGCATCTTGCGATTGCCCGATGTTAAAAACCGCACTGGATTGAGCCGCTCGACCATCTACGCGCTGGTAAAGAATGGGAGCTTTCCAAAATATATTAGCTTGGGCGTGCGCAGCGTTGGCTGGCTGGAAAGCGAGATTGAAGCATGGATAGAAGCCCGTATAAACGCTAGCCGCAGTGGGCAACAGATACGAGGAAAATCTTACGATGTGCTACCATCAACCGTATTCATCAACACCATACAGTCAGGTGCGCCACTGTCTGAATAGCAAGCGATGCCTTGATTAAGATTCACTGCCTCTATCTCCTGCATGAAATGATTGCGCCTTACGTTCTAGGTGCTAAGAATTAATGGTACACTTTGATACAGGTAACAATCATTTCTGGCGGTAGATTTGGCGGTAGGTATAATAACCGCGCCTCCGTCAATTGTTATAAAACAAACCGTTGATAAGAAGATGTGTATCCTATCTCCGCCATTTCTTTTAAAATGAGTCATTTCTCATAATTTGTTCTGCAATCAGCCCCCTGATTCTTCGAATCCACTTAAATAATTGTGCAGCAGTTCATCGATCATCTTATGCGGATGGTCGGCGCCGAGGCGTTTGAGGCGGCCGTCGAGGGTGAGCACGGTAATACCGTGCAGGCACGCCCAGAGTAGGCGGGCGCTTGAGCGGGCGGTGCGCATGCTGATGGGGAGGCATTCCATAAGAGTGGTTTCGATGAGGGTGAACAGGGCGCCGAGGCGGGCTTCGTAGGCTTCGGGCAGGGGGTGATGTGTACCGCTAGCGGGGACGGCGAAGACGGTTTCCCAGGCGCGGGTGTATTGGTGGGCGAAGTCGACATAGGCGTAGGCGAGGGCTTTGACTTTGCCGGTATCGGCGGGAAGATTGGCGGTCTGGGTATCGCAATAGTCGAAGAGGCTGCCGATGGTCGCAAAGTTAATATCGAGGACCACGGCGTCCATGTTTTTATAGATATTATAGATGGTGCCGGGGGTGTAGCCGATGTCGTCTGCCAGCGCGCGGGCGGTTAAGCCGTCCAAACCATGCTCGGCGATCAGTTTTTCAGCTGATGATAGGATAAGTGTTTGAAGTTGTTGCGTTTAATGATCGCTGCGCCTAGCCATGAATTTCCATTCTGAGCAATGTTTAATTAATATTGAACATCGTTCATTTGTATGCTGGAAAGAACGAATAGTCAATTTTTACCAAGGATAGAAAATGTTGGTTGAGATGAAAACGACGCTTAAGAAAACGACCTTGCTGGTGACGGCCTTGTCGATGCTGAGCGGATGTAGCCGTACTTGCGGCAGTGCGACGGGGTTGGACTGATGATCGCTATGATACCGCCGTTGGCGCTGGTGGCGCTGTGAGTGGATATTCTAAATACCGTTCAGGCGGTGCCGGGGCATGTGCTGGTGGCACCGGCGGCGATCGATACCAAGGCGCTGGAACGCGCGCTTGAGCATGCGCGCGAGCCGGACTGGAATATTGCACTTAAAATTTGGGGCAGTTTAAGGTTTGCCGTCGGTGCGGGCCAGGGTCAGCAAGCCTTGTATGCCGCCTTCGGTGGGGGCCTGGCGGACTTTGGCGACCAGCAGAAGGTGATTGCCGTTGACGAGCGCCTCATAGGTGCGGTGGGTTTCGCCGTCGGGCGTGGTTTCGTTGGTTTTTAAGTGGAATGGCGAATGGGATTCCTCGAACCAGTAATCCATCTGGTGGACGAATTCGGGGCCATTGAGTTTCTGAACGAGGACCATGCACATGGGCTGGTCGAAGGCGTTGAGCACGACGCCGTGGCCGACGCTCGGCAGCGCGTAGACCTTGCCGGGCTTGCCTTGCAGGAAGGCGCTTTCGGCCTTGGTGTTCATTTCGGGAAGTTTTTGCAGCTCGGCGACGTGCTGGACGCTGTCACCGGCGCCTAAGGGAGTGAAGCACGAGAGCAGGAAGGCTTTGACGGATTTGGCTTCGTAGCTGTCGGGCGCGGGTTGGGCGGGCGCTTGCGCGTAGACGGGTTGCAGCATGGCGGCGAACAGGGCGGCGGCGAGGAGTGGTTTCATGGTGTGTGTCCCTTTCATTACATGCCCCTGCCCCCGCCACCACTGGTGCCAGCAAAGCGGTTCCATCTTTCTTTCGACTCACGTTTCTTACCCGTCAGGCGGTTGCGGACTTTAGAGACTTTGGCGCTCCATTCCTTTTCCTTCTTGCGCTTGTCGCGCTTGCGGGGCTTGCTTTTGCTGTCCTCATCCTTGACGCGGGCGGCTTCGACGCGGCGCTGGCGGACCAGCTGGTACATCTGCTCGTGCGCCCGGTTCTTCTTGTATAGAAGCTTTTTCTTCTCTTTTTTGGATAGGTGGCGGAACTTTCTAGCCATTGCCGCGCGTCATGTACCGTCGCCGGAAGTGGTGGCGGTGGCTTTCTTGCAGGAGCGAAAGAGCGGGCTGTGTGGTCGTCGGTTGGCTCATCGGTGGCGGTCGACTCAAACGTTAACGGAAAAGGGGGAGCCAGTATGCAAAGATATTGCAGATATTGCAAATGTTTAATCCCAACCCGCCAAGATATATACGATTACTCCCGATTCAACACTTGCTATCGTCTCCGGGCTGTGGCATTTTCCGCCGTCTTAAGCGTTACATACGCTGCTGTAGCTCAGTGGTAGAGCACGTCATTGGTAATGACGGGGTCGAGTGTTCGATTCACTTCAGCAGCACCATAACTCTGCGAAATATGCGGAGAATTTTGGGGCGCATGTCTTGGAGCCGGGTTTAGGCAGCAATTAATACTGCTATAAGACTGCAAAAGCAGACTTCAAAAATATTTTCATCGTTTGAGCACAAGGCATCTGCAAGTGCCTCTATTAGCTAAATATACCCAAATTTACGAATTTTGGCAGGGTCTTCCATTTCACCCTTAGTACTGCTATATTCAGATTAATCTTTTTTGTGCTTACTGGAGGGTATGAATAAAAAGGGGTTTTGTTATGATAACTCTTGGATAAAGGTCTCCAGTATGATTTCACCTACCCCCACCTACCTGACCGAAAAGCAGGTTTCAAAACTTTTCGAAATTTCCGTTTTCACCTTGCAGAAGCATCGCCAGAAACGGATTGGTTTTCCTTGGTATAAAATCGGTCGGTCTATTCGTTACCGACTCGACGAATGCTTGGCATTTCTTCAAAACGCTAAAGCCGGGGCCTAAATGAATTACCCGGATCAAGACGCCCCGTTATATCAACGGGCGGGAGAAGCTGTGCGTGAATGGTTGGGGGCTATGGCCTTCAACCACTTCACCACCTTTAATTTCAATCAGGATACGACTCTTCGTGGCAGCAAAAAGGCGATAAAGGACTTTTTAGCTCGTTGGGATCGGTTAGTTTTGGGGAAACACTTCCAACGGCAACCTAAAGCCAAGAGGACGTTCTTAATCGGGTTCGTCGAGCATATCGATTCGAATCTGCATTATCACGCCTTGGTTCGACCTGCGATTGGCTGTCCACCGTACCAGCCGAATTTCGTGTTGGAAGCACCGAGTCTCTGGAAACAATTAATTCCATCGGGACAGCTTTACATCCCCAAAGATACGGTCGAAGCACTTTTTGAAAAAAAGGCGATATCTGCCGAACACCTTGACCGCATTGCGGCCTACATCACCAAAGACCTAAAAAAGGAAACTAATTATGAACACTTTGTCATCTCGGATGAGTTTTTGCCCTCGTCCATTCGTTAAGCTCGGCACCTACGATTTTAGCGAAAGCGAATTAGATTTCGAAAGCTGGCACGAAGAATTTCAGGCCAGCGTCGAATATTTGATTCAAAGTAACTTCGCCGATGCCGAGTACCTGCTTGCCTAAATAAGTCGAATCCCGCACTGAAGGAGGGGGCCACCCTCTGCTTCAGTGCGGGATTCATCGGCCCTGACCGTCATACAGGATTTGTCAGATCAGGTGCACCACTTGATTTTGCCGCCGGATAAACATTTTAAAAAATACTCGCGATCATCACCCCCAACTTTGCGTTGTTTTTAAGATCTGGCGCAAGCGTTGCAAGTGGCGTAAATTCTGCCAAAAATATGATTGAAGATTGGCGTAAGCAATTTCAGGAACGCGATCCTGAGTACGATATATCTAAGTGCTTGGGGAGTCGTTGACTAGGCGGCTGGCTTTAGGCACGCAGCTGATGGCGGCGTTTTCGTAAAAAGGAGTTTCTATGAGCAATCTCGTAAGCAAAGTGCCGCAGTTGACGCTTGCCTTCTGGGTGACCAAGATTCTGGCGACGACCCTGGGGGAGACAGGTGGCGATGCGCTATCGATGACGCTGGGGCTTGGCTACGCGTGGAGCACGGCTATTTTTTCGGTGTTTTTTTTGATTGCGGTGATTACGCAGGTACGCGCGAGCGCCTTTCATCCATTTTTGTACTGGGCGGTAATTGTGACGACTACAACGGTCGGGACCACGATGGCGGATTTTGCCGATAGGTCGCTGGGCATGGGGTATCCGGGTGGGACGATTCTGCTGTTTTCGTTGCTTGCGGCAACGCTTGTCCTGTGGCGTTGGCGCACGGGCTCTATTTCCGTGAGCCGGATCGCAACACCCGAAGCGGAAATTTTTTACTGGGTGGCAATTTTATATTCCAATACGCTGGGCACGGCGCTGGGGGATTTCCTGTCGGATTCGGGGCCTGGGTATGAGGGCGCGGCACTGGTGTTTTCGGCGGTGTTGGCGGTGATTGCACTGGGGTATTATTATACGAACATCTCGCGCACGGCGCTGTTCTGGTTGGCATTCATCCTGACCCGTCCGCTCGGGGCAACGCTGGGCGATTTGCTGACTAAAACATACGCACAGGGCGGGTTCGATTTGAGCCGTTTCAGCTCGACAGCAGTGATTGGGTTGGCGATGGTCGTGAGCATCCTGCTAAGTTCGCGCAAGGCTGGCAAACATTGATGAGTGCAAAATCGCTCCATGTAGTGTAAGAACGCTACGAATCAACGATGGGGCTGGGCATGCGTAAACTTCTGGTGATGCTTGTGACTTTTGGCATGTTTGCGCAAGCGGCGCAGGCACAGGGCCCGGTGAATTTACTGTCGGTGGCGCAAGGCGCGCGGATTGCGACGGCACCGAATCCGATCTGGGAAATGATTGTCGCGGGCGGGGACCGCACGTTTATCTGGGCATGGGTGGGGCAGGAAGTGGTGTTCGCGTTCAAGGACGATAAGCCGGTGACGTTCCGCAAATTTGAAATCGAAATCCCTTACGAGCAGGTACAGAATATCCGTGAATTCGAACTGCTGGTGTCGGATTCGGAAGATGACGCGGCGTTTAAATCGCTGGGACGGTTTACGGCGCGCAACGTGGTGCAGGAGAATCTGTATCAGGGGTTTATGCTCGGCAAAATCACAGCAAAGTATTTTAAATTCCGCGTCATTTCCAATTACGGCGGGCCGACGCAGGTTCAGGGCAATACCCAGATTTTCCAGATCAGGCTACTGCCAGCACTTTAGCGGCGAGCTTTTGATGCGCGGTGCAATCCTCGCGAGCCGAGCAGCATTCGCAGATGTAGCGCTGCACCCGCGCGCTGTCGTGGACGACGATTTTGGCATCCTGCACTTCTATACCGTGTTGTTTTAAGCTGCTGGCGCAGCGCGAGAAGGTTTCGCGCTCGATGCCAAGGCGCGAGGCGATGAGGGCTTTGCTGTAGGGCAGTTCAAAATGGTGCACGTCGAGACCGTGGACTTCGCCGAGGCGCAATAAAAAACAGGCCATTTGCTGGGAGGCGGTCATGGTGCGTTTATGCACGGCTTCGATTTCAAGGGTCCGCGAATAATGCGACAGGGACATCAGTAAATTTAGGGCCACGGCCTGATTCCGGGCGGCGTTTTTGAGCCACTCAGCGGGGAACCAGACGATGATCGAATCTTCAAGGGCGATGGCGCTGGATTGCTGGCGGCTGCCGCCGGACTTGAAAATTTCCGTTTTTCCAAGGGTTTTGCCTTTAAGGATAATGTCGCTGGTATGACTGCGGCCATCGGGGGTTTCGCGCAATAGCTGGATGCTGCCGGAGCAAACGATGTAGAAGTAATCGACGGGGTCGCCCTGACGGAAAAGATGCTTGCGGCGGGGCAGGTACTGGATTTTACCGTGGTGTAATAATGATTCCAGTTCAAGGTGGTTGACGCCGCGAAACAACGGCATGTGGATGATGTCGGGGAAGGCCTGCTGAGGTGCTGGGAGATCCCGGCTAGTGGGCATGGCGCATTGGGTTTGAAATTTTGACAGAAAAAATAACCAGTTATTTTAAACTGCCTCCCCGTTCTATTGTCAAGCCTTAGTAACTCTTGTTACCTTTTTTTCTTGGATAATCTAGTTAGTGTGTGCGTAGTATGTTGAAAAATCATTCTACTCGCGTTGTATCAGAAGTCGTCAAGCAGCTCAGGGATTTGCGCAAAAAGAAGGGCCTTTCCCACGAAGCGCTTGCTGAAAAAGCTGGTGTCAGCCGTCCGGCAGTAAGCCATATCGAAAGCGGCAAGCGCAAGCCGTCGCTCGTGGTGACGGTAAAGCTATGCGATGCGCTGGAGGTCGACCTTTCGGAGATACTGCGCGAAGTGGAAAAACACTATCCGCTGCCAGCCAAACCGCAGCTTGAAGCCGCAGTAGAAAAGTAAATTATATGTGACTTATGTCAATTCGTTCTACTTTGGGTGTGACAAAGTGGAACATCAATAATAGGCAGGGGGGCCTAGGGGATGAAAACAAAACATTGTTCAGAGCTGGTCGGCCACGCCGTCAGCCGCATGCGCCAGCTGCGCATGGAACTTGGATTATCCCATGAAAAAATCGCCAATCGCGCCGGGATTACACGCCCCGCGGTCAGTCATATTGAAAGCGGCAAGCGCAAGCCGTCGCTGGCGATGGCGGTGAAGCTGGCCTATGCGCTGGATGTGGAGTTGTCGGAAATCCTGAAATATGCCGAGAGCGTGGGCGCAGCGCAGCCGAGCGAAACTACAGTCTAAGGCCAGCAATTTAAGGGTTGTAACGGCCCGTGACGGTGGCGAGCAGCTCTTTTAAAATCCTTACATACGCTTTGTAGCCGATAATCTTGCTGTGCGGCAGCTTGTCGTTGCGGTAGACGCGCGACACGGGGATTTCACAGACGCGTAAACGCAGGCGCGGCGCGATGTAGTTGAAGAAATACTGGAGCCCATAGCGCACGAAGATGGCACGAAATGGCTGTACGCCGGGATGTTCTAGCATGGCGCGGCTGCAGGCTTTGTAGCCGTTCATGGCGTCGGTGTAGCGGTAGCCGGTAGCGATGGCGACGACGGGATTGAAGACCAGCTTGATCCCCAGGATGCGGATCAGCGGGGTATTGCGGTGCACACCCCCGGGCAGGAAGCGCGAGCCTTGAATGAAATCACAACCCTGTTCGAGTTTGGCGATGAAGGCGGGGATAGCGTCGACGCCGTCCTTGCCGTTGCCATCCATCATGATGACGCCTTTGTAGCCCTGTTCGAGCGCGTAGCAAAGGGCGATGCGGTATTGCACGCTTAAGCCGCGCGCGGGGCCAGTGCTGATGAGCAGGGTGCGGATTTTGCCTTCGAGGGCGGCGACTGACGTAGCGCCGTCGTCGGAGCTGCCGTCGGCGATGACGATGTCGACATGCTGGCGGTAGGGCTGGAGGGCTTCCAACTGGCGGGTGAATTTTTCGCCTTCATTGTAGACGCCGATGAGTAGGACGTAGGGTTTTTCACAGGCGTGGAACTCATGCGAGCTGGAGTGCGGGATATCTGTGGTTTTCATCATGGGGTGGGTTTCTGGGGTTCGGCAGGGGGTGGATTGGCGGGTATTTCTATCAGCTTGCCCTTGCCTTCGCGGTAAGCGCGACGGTTAGGGTAGAATTGCATGAGGGCGCGGTCTTTGGGTTCGCCGAGGTCGACGGCGAAGATCATCGGGGCGTCATCTTGCGGCGGATTGGTCCATACGGTCCAGCGGAATTTTGCCAGCACGTCGTGGGGCCTTATGGAGGCGGGATGTGGGTCGGGCGGGGACAGGAAGATCAGCGCGGGTTTGGCGCTTACGTTCATCATCCGGGCGTAGAATTCAGGGTGGGAATCCATGTAGTGGGAATAGAGTTGGAATTTTTGCGGGAAATGGCCAAAACCGGCGAGGCACACCGTAATTAACGCTACGGCGACCATGCCGCGGCGGGCATCGCGCCGGGGCATTGCAAGGCCGATGCCAGCCATGAGGGCTGGCAGGCGGGTGACGCCGAGGGCGATGAGCATGGCCACGCATGCCGAGGTTTCAAACAGGTAGCGTGGGCCAAAGATGGTACTGGTGAACTGGTTGAACATGTTGAAGAAGGTCTGCGAGAGAATCACGGCGAGCGCAAATTTGCCGGTGCGATGGCGCAGCGGATGCAGGCAGGCGAAGACGACGAAGACGACGATGGGCAGTGACCATTCGTACATGGCGATGTTCAGCCCGGTCCATTCGCCGTGCATCTTGTCGAGGGTGAAGGGGATGGAGCTGTCTTTGAAATAGCCCATCGCGCGGCCTAAGCTGTTGGCGTGATAGCGGGTGTAGGCGTAGGTGAGGAATTCGCCGGTGGTTTCGTAGTTGTACCAGAGCTGGAAAAGGACGCCAGGGATGAAGCCGGCGAGCAGCATTAATATGGGCTTAATAAAGGCGGAGCGCTGTTTGTAGAGCGTATACAGCGCGTGCAGGGCAAAGGGCGCCCCTACCCCGATCGACGTTAGCGGGCGGGCGAGGAAACCACATCCGGCGCTGACTCCGGCGGCGAGCGCCCAGCGAAGCACGCTGCGCCTGTCCTTGGCAGCGAGCATTTCAGTGTAGCTGTAAAAAAGCAAGGTGGCGAACATCAGGGCGCTGGCGTGGTTCATGTATTCGCCGAAAAGGAACAGCACGAAAGGGCTTAGCAGGAAGAGGATGGCGGTGAGGCGCGCGAGATTGTCGCCGTAGGCGCGGCGGGTGATGGCGTAGATTGCGGCGAGCGTAATGGTACCTTCGAGGGGGTTGAGCAGCCAGCTGGCATGCAGCAGTATGAACAGGCCCATCAGCGTCTGGTGCATCGGGGGGTATTGCGAATACCATTTGCCGTCGTTAACCATCAGCCAGACGGGGAAGAATTCTTTCAGCGGATGCGAGGGGTAGTAATAGAGATATCCAGCCGCTACGAATTTGGCATGGATGTACTGGGCCATCGTATCGGTGTAGACGGGCAGCAAGTGGTAGCAGCAGTAGGAAATGGTGAGTGTGGAGGCTAGGAAGACGGCGCAGGCGATGAGGATGAAGTGTTTGGAGGGAATGCGCTCGCTGCGTTTGAGCAGGCGGCCGATGCGCCCCAGCAACGGATGGACGGCGCGCCAGCGATTCAGGCCGAGTAATAAAAGCAGCAGTCCGATGAAGGCAACGGTCTGGGCGGTGAAGGCGAGGAAATGGCCGTTGCGGAAGTTGGGGATGATGGTGGCGATGCCGAGCGCGAGCACGGTGCCGTAGCGGTCGGTGAGCTTGTCGGGGGCGCGCTTGTGGACGTAGAGCACCAGTGTGAGCGCGGCACCGACCCACACGGCTATGTCGCTCAGATATAATCCTAAACTTTCTTTGTAGCTGAACGATAAGGACACCGCCCATGCCATCAGACTCAGCGCCACGCCGGATAAAGACGCTGCGATAGGCAGTTGCCGCTTGATTACTGCGAGTTTGGGCATATCTTTCGTTTTAGTGCGTTCGCGCATGATTGGTCTAACTTTAGTACAATAAAAACCATGCCCTACGCAACCCTCCTAGAGCGCAGCCTTCTTATTTTGCAAGGGGATGATACGTTGAGCTTCCTGCAAGGGCTTCTAAGCAACGATGTGCTGAAGCTGGCCGAGAAGAAAATCGTCTACACGGCGATGCTGACGCCGCAGGGGAAATTCCTGCATGATTTCTTTGTGATGGATGATGGCGATCGTGTGCTGATCGATGTGGCACGCGCCCGGCGAGATGAGCTGAAATCGCGGCTGATTCGCTACCGGTTGCGTACGAAAGTGAGCATTGAGGCGGATGATTCGCGCGGGATTGTTGCGGTGTGGGGGCAAGTGCCATCGCAGCCGGGTTTAAAAGTGTGTCGCGACCCGCGCGCCGAGGCTCTGGGCTGGCGGGCATTGGGCGATGTGTCGGGGTTTGACGGCGTGGCGGGCGATTATACGGCCCACCGCATTGCGGTGGGCGTGCCGCAAGGGGATGACGACCTGGTGGCGGGAAAATCGTTTATCCTGCCGTTCGGGTTTGAGGATTTGCACGGGGTGGATTTTGCCAAAGGCTGTTATGTCGGGCAGGAAGTGACCGCGCGCAGCAAGCATTTAGCGACGCTTCGTAAATTTATCTACAAGGTGCACAGCGAGGCACCCCTGCCCCCCGCCGGAACGCCGGTGATGCGCGGTGAGGCCAATGTCGGGGAGTTGCGCTCGTCGAGCGGGACTGCGGGGTTGGCGTTGCTCAGCGTTGAGGAGGTGTTGAAGCAGGTGCCCCTGGTATGCGCAGGGCAGGTTTTGCAGGTGAGTGTGCCGGAATGGGTTAAAGCCAAACTAGCCTGAAAAAAAGCTCCCCTCCAATTGGTTGCGCATTTTAATGGGTTATTGACTAGGCTTTCCTCGAAAAAATATGTATACTGCTTAAATGATTTCAAACATGAATTTCACTTCGCATAGCGCTGATTCACTGGCTGGTCATTTGCTGATTGCCACTGCTGTCGTGCAGGATTCATGTTTCGCCCGGTCTGTGATCTATATGTGTGCGCACAATACCGAAGGCGCGATGGGCATCATCATCAATTATCCGGTCGATAATATCGGCCTCAACGACATTTTCGAGCAACTCGAAATCAAAACCGAGCTGACGGCGCGGGATATCCCTATTCATTTCGGCGGACCCGTGGAAGCCAATCGCGGCTTTGTGGTCCATAGCGCTGAATATGCGACGGAAGACAGCCTGATTCGCAAGGACGGCATCGCTGTGACCGCGAGCGTGGCGGTGTTGCAGCAAATTGCCGAAGGCAAAGGCCCGAGCGAAGGCATGCTGGTGCTGGGCTATGCCGGGTGGTCGCCGGGGCAGCTGGAAGCGGAAATTGAAGGTGGCAGCTGGATTGTGGTGCCTGCGAGCACGCAGCTGGTTTTCGACCGCAATAACGAAGCGAAATGGAATTCCGCCGTGTCGACGCTTGGGTTCGACATGGGGCATTTCTCGACCGTGGTCGGCCACGCTTAACTATCCATAAAAGCCTCACTTTTTCCTAAAATTGCGCTTTAACGCGCACATTTCAACATTTTATTAATGTAAATTAACCTTTAACCTGATATACTCTGCCAGAATTTAACAGGGGAGAGTCCAATGAATCAACATGAAGCACGCGAAAAACTAGGCGAAATGCTGGGCAAAAACGATAAGGGCGAGCTTGCGCTGAACAAGGCCACGCTCGGCATGGTGTGTGGCAAGCCGAGGATTACGTCCGCCGTCATTACGGTCACATCGGCCGAGGAGCTGCTAGATCTTCAAGAAGCCATGCTTGCACTTGGGATGAAACCCGATCAGCAAGATGTATACGTAGGGGATTATGTGTCCGTGCGCGGCGATTATGGTATGAAAGGACATCGTACTTCGAATGATATTCCTAGGTTTGGTGTGGTAATTCCAGGCGATGCCAATCCGCTTTCGTTCGGCTCCCTGATTGCCGGTGCTGCCACTGCCGTTGAGGCGGGCAATGCGCCTAAGGATACGATCCCGGTTTATAACCGTGGCGGAGACAAAACTCAATCTATCCCGCTGCCGCTTGAAGTGGAAGTGAGCGGTTATGTCGTGGAAATGGCGCTGTTGCCTAAAGAAATGAAACCTGAACGTGTCAGCGCGGCGCAAATTCAGCGTTGATGCTGAGCGCTTCATTGAGCAATACCAGGTAGTCTTCATGCGGGATTTCGACCACGCCGAATTGCTGGAGGTGGTCGTTGACGAACTGCGTGTCGAGTAGTGTGTAGCCGCCGTCGTTTAAGAGTTTTACCAGATGCATTAATGCTAAGCGGCTGGCGTTGCTTTTGCGGGTGAACATGCTTTCGCCGAAGAAGGCGCCGCCGATGGCAACGCCGTAGAGGCCTCCGACCAATTGCCCCTCTTCCCAGCATTCGACGCTATGGGCGTAGCCTTTTTCCCAGAGTTCACAGTACAGCTCGACGATGCGGGCGTTGATCCATGTGTCTGCGTGTTCGGTGGAGCAGGCTTTGATGATTTCCGGGAAGGCGGTGTCGGTAGTAATGATGAACGGTTGTTTGCGGGCGAGTTTGGCGAGGCTTTTGGGGATGTGGAAGGCGTCGAGCGGGATGATGCCGCGTTTTTCGGGGTAGAACCAGTGCAGCTCGTCGTCGTCGCGGTTCATGGCCATTGGGAAATAGCCCTTGGCGTAAGCGTTGAGCAGGAAATCCCAGGTCAGCTCGGGCTGCATTACAGCCTGTCGGGGTAATCGCTGATGACGCCGTCGACACCGTAGCTGCGGGCGAGTTCGATGTCACTTAAGGCGTTGCATGTCCATGCGAAGACTTTCAGCCCGCGCCAGTGGGCGTCGTCGACGAGGGCGCGGTTCATGTGGTGGATGCAAGGATTGAAGGCCATCGCACCGGCTTGTGAGGCGCTTTCGGCGAGGTTGATGGGGATGGCGGCCATCAGGGCGCAGGTGTTGATATGCGGGTCGAGGCGCTTGATGCCGAGCAGCTGGAAATGATCGAAGGCGCAGACGAAGATCTGGTCGTAGCGCCAGTTTTTGCCGATGTAATGACCGATGAGTTTGGCGACGGCGGCATTGCAGTCATGGGCTTTGAGTTCGATGAACAGGCGGCAGCGGCCGTCTACCAGTTTGAACACGTCGGCGAGCGAGGGGATTTTCTCCCCCTGCCCTGCGTTAAAGGTTTGAAGTTCGGCGAGGGTGTAGTCGGCTACTTTGCCGGTGGCGTTGGTGGTGCGCTCTAGGGTCGGGTCGTGGATGACGACGGGGTGGCCGTCGCGGCTCATCTGGATGTCGAATTCGAAGCCGTCTACGCCGAAGTCCAGGGCTTTGCGGATGGAGAGCAATGTGTTTTCCGGCGCGTGGCCGCACGCGCCGCGATGTCCTATTTTAAGCATAGTTCGGCGAGCGCTTCGAGGGCGTAGACATAGCCGTTGGTGCCGAGGCCGCAGATGACGCCTCTGGCGGCAAGCGACACATAGGAATGGTGGCGGAATTCTTCGCGGCGGAAGATGTTGGACAGGTGAACTTCGATGATCGGAATCTTTAAAAGCAGCAAGGCGTCCATGATTGCGATCGACGTATGGGTGTAGGCACCAGCGTTTAAGATGAGGCCGTGGTATTTTTTGGCCGCGCCCTGAATGAGGGTGACGATCTCGCCTTCGTGGTTGGTCTGGGTGCAATCCAGTTGTAATTTCAGGCGTTTGGCGGCGGTTTGGGCCTTTTTCTCGACGTCGGCGAGGGTTTCGGTGCCGTAGATTTCGGGCTCGCGAGTGCCGAGCTGATTGAGGTTGGGGCCATTGACGAGCAATATCTTAGCGGGCATAATCCGGTTTCCTTAGAGTTTTTAACGTTATATCGCAAATTCTCATGCTAATCAAAGTGAATGGTGAGGCGCGCGAGTTCGCTGGCCCGCTGAACGTCAAAGCGTTGACCGAAACATTGCAGCTCAACCCGACGCAGATCGCGGTGGAGCGCAACTGCGAGATCGTGCCGCGTTCGACCTATGCGCAGGTGGAGTTGAATGAAGGCGACGCGATTGAGATCGTACATTTTATTGGAGGCGGCTGATGGATGCGTTTGAACTGGCTGGGAAAGCCTATATGTCGCGTCTGCTCGTGGGTACGGGGCGGTATAGGGATACGCAGCAGACGAAGGATGTGGTGGAGGCCAGTGGGGCGGAAATTATCACGGTTGCGATTCGCCGGATGGATTTGTCCAAGAAGGGGCAGGACTCGTTGTACGAGACGCTGAGCCCTCAGGTTTATACGTATTTGCCGAATAGCGCGGGGTGTTATACGGCCGAAGAAGCGGTGCGCACGCTGCGCCTGGCCCGCGAGATGGGCGGGTGGAAGCTGGTGAAGCTGGAGGTTATCGGGGATAAGGAATCGTTGTTTCCCGATGTCGCCGAGACGATCAAGGCGGCCGATACGCTAGTGCGCGAGGGATTTGCCGTGATGGCCTATACGAACGATGACCCTGTGGCGGCGAAGAAGCTGGAGCAGATCGGCTGTGCGGCGGTGATGCCGCTGGCGGCTCCGATTGGGTCGGGGCTGGGGATTTTGAATCCGCTGAACAT
Organism: Alphaproteobacteria bacterium; assembly: GCA_025362975.1. Lineage (GTDB taxonomy): Bacteria > Pseudomonadota > Alphaproteobacteria > Rickettsiales > SXRF01 > JANYBV01. The sequence goes on from JANYES010000022.1 coordinate 22,131, forward strand.
CCGCATGATTGTGGAGCAGGCGCGCATTCCGGTGCTGGTGGATGCGGGGATCGGCACGGCGTCGGACGCATGTATCGCGATGGAGCTGGGCTGTGCGGGGGTGCTGTTGAATACGGCATTGGCCGAGGCGGGCGACCCGGTGCTGATGGCGCATGCGATGAAAGCGGCGGTGATTGCGGGGCGGCAATCGTTCCTTGCCGGGCGGATGGAAAAGCGCACGCGCGCGGTGGCAAGTTCGCCGCAGATTGCATTGATCGCCACCTCTTGAAAACACCAAGGGCCGTGTCAGCTTCGTTTTTGACGAAGCCAACACAGCCCTTGATGCTAACCTGTGACGGTTACTTGATGTAGAAGAACCAGATGTTGAACGCGACGTTGCCGAGCAACGTGACGAGGATCAGCACCCGGTAGACCACGCGGCGCTTGCTGCGACGCTGGAGGATGGCGGCCTTGTGGTCGCCTTCCGGCTTGCCCTCGCCTTTGCGGAACCGCTGTTCGATAACAGGGTGATCAGCCAGGTGAAGAGCGGCAGCCACACCCACACGAGCACGGCGTTCACGTAATCCATGAGACCCTCCGTTGAAGATCACTCATGCACTGGCAGAAACTGCCAGTCTGGACTCTCATTCAGCGTAGCACGCTAGGGAAATGAGGACCCAGCTGTGAAACAGACAAGAGTAAAGGAACCTTATCATTGTCGGTTAAAAACCTTAAATATTCAAATGACTCTCTAGTGACATTGATTGTGACAAGGCTAATATCTTAAAAATTAACGACTATTTTCCATAATGGAATTCTCACAAATGGAGGATGCCATCAGTAAACTAATGCTGAAAGAGCTCAAAGAAGCCGACATGCCCTTCATCAAAGCCGATGAGCATTTACTTAATGAGTTGACCAGCGATAGCACGCCGGAGGAAATCCAGCACGTGTTGCAAATGAAAGACCGCGGGATACCGCACGAGTTTGGGAAGTTTGGCGGGTCGACGCAGGTGGTGCTTGAATTTCCGGGCACTACGGTTTTGCTTGTTTACAAGCCCTCATGGGAAGAGCTTGAGATAATGGCAATGGATAAGAACGGCGAGTCTATCTCGCGGCAGGCGGTGGCGGGTGGGCGTGGAGGATTTGAAGGAGATACAGGTGGATGTCGCACGGCTGAAGATCAATAAGCCAAGGCAGGATTTCGGCGTCGCGTAATCACGATTCCCGGAGATACAAATAAAGCCATGCCGGTATTGCCGGGATGGCCTTTTTCTTGGACGTTACGACTATTGGCTGAATAGCAGCTGTGATTTGTTATTCCTTGCTGACGCGACGCCAGATTTCCCACATGCGCATGAGCGCCGTGGACAGGTAGACGAGTGCGGCGAGCACCGAGAGGACGAGCTGGTCGGTTTCGGGAAGGCTTGGGAAGAAATGCAGGCCGTAGCGCGCCAGCCCGTAGCAGATCCATGTACCGGGCAGGAAAATGATCAGCAATAACACGGCACGGCTACTCCTGTTTGAACAGAACGTGCTTGAGTTGTTCAGGGTTTTCCAGTACGCGGCCGGAACCAACTGCCACGCAGTTGAGGGGCTCGTCAGCGACGAACACAGGCAGGCTGGTGGCATTGGAGAGCACGAGGTCAAGATTGTGCAGCTGCGCGCCGCCACCCGTGAGCACGATGCCTTTGTCGACGATGTCGGAGGAGAGTTCCGGCGGGGTGCATTCGAGGGCGACTTTCACCGCTTCGATGATCTGGCCGACGGGCTCGACGAGGGATTCGGCGATCTGGTATTCGCTGAGCATGATTTCTTTAGGCACGCCGTTCATCAAATCACGGCCTTTGATTTCGATCATCCTGCCTTCGCCGTTTTCGGGAGCACAGGCAGCGCCGATTTCTTTTTTGATTTTTTCAGCGGTGGTTTCGCCGATGAGGAGGTTTCCGTAGCGGCGGATGTAGGAGATGATGGCTTCGTCCATCTTGTCGCCGCCGACGCGCACCGAGCGGGCGTAGACGATGCCGCCGAGGGACAGGACGGCCACTTCGGTGGTGCCGCCGCCGATGTCGACAATCATGGAGCCGGTGGGTTCGGTGACGGGAAGGCCCGCACCGATGGCGGCTGCCATTGGTTCTTCGATGAGGAATACTTCGCGCGCACCGGCGTTTTCGGCGGCTTCCTGAATGGCGCGGCGCTCAACGGGGGTGGAGCCAGATGGCACGCAGATGATGATCAGCGGGCGCGGCTTGATGAAGGATTTTTTATTGTGCACGCGGTGGATGAAGTGCTTGATCATCTCTTCGGCTGATTGGAAATCGGCGATGACGCCGTCTTTAAGCGGGCGTTTCGCATCGATCTTCGCAGGGGTGCGGCCCAGCATGAGTTTCGCTTCGTTGCCGAAGGCAAACGGGGTCATGACGCCGTTGTTGTCTTTCATGGCGACGACGGACGGTTCGTTGAGCACAATGCCGCGCCCTTTGACGTACACAAGCGTGTTGGCCGTGCCTAAATCAATAGCCATGTCCGCGGAGGACAAACCGAAGAGTCTATGAAACATAATTAGGAATCCTTGATTGAGCTGTTATGGTTGTAACGCTCTTCTTAGATAAGGCAAGAAAAAATGATGATAAATTTGTATTCACCGCAGGATATTTGCAGCCGTGTAACGGCGTTAACAAATCCGCTTTTGCCGTCAGCGCCATGCGCTTGAGAACGCGATGGAGCTGACGGCAAAACTGATTATTTCGGCGGCTGCGGCAGCACGCTGACGCGCGTTTGCAGGCGCTGCATTTTGCACAGGGCGGTGATGTAGGCCTGCGCCGATGCGACGACGGTGTCGATGCTGGAGCCGACGCCGTTAATGATCTGGCCTTCGGGGGTTTCGAGGCGTACGGTGACTTCGGCTTGCGCGTCGGTGCCCTGGGTGATGGCGCTTACCTGATAGAGCAGCAGTTTGGCGTTGTGCGGCACGAGGGCGTGCAGGCCATTGAACGTGGCGTCCACGGGGCCGTTGCCTTCGATGGTGACGCGGCGCACTTCGCCGTCGACGCGAAGCGCGAGCATGGCGGTTTGCGGACCGACGGTGCCGCAGGTGATGTGCAGCGATTCAAGCTGGATGAGGTCTTCGCGGCGCGATTCGGTGTCGAGGAGGGTGAGGATGTCCTCGTCATAGATTTCCTTCTTTTTGTCGGCGAGGTCTTTGAAGCGGCTGAAGGCATCTTCAAGCGCGTTGTCGCCGATGTCGATGCCTAAATCCTTGAGGCGGTCGCGGAAGGCATGACGGCCGGAATGCTTGCCCAGAACGAGGCTGGATTTGGTGAGGCCGACCGACTCGGGAGTCATGATTTCGTAGGTGCTGGCATTTTTGAGCATGCCGTCCTGATGGATGCCGGATTCATGGGCAAACGCATTTGCGCCGACGATGGCTTTGTTGACCTGTACCATCGCGCCCGTGATGCTCTGGACGAGGCGTGAGATGCGGGTGATGTGGGTGGTGTCGATGTTGCAGTCGAATTTGAAGAGGTCCTGACGGGTTTTGATGGCCATGACGACTTCTTCGAGGGCGGTGTTACCTGCGCGTTCGCCGATGCCGTTGATGGTGCATTCGATCTGGCGGGCGCCGTTCTGGATGGCCATCAGGGAGTTGGCGGTGGCAAGGCCAAGATCGTTCTGGCAATGGGTGGAGATGACGGCTTTGTCGATGTTGGGTACGTTGTCGACGAGGTGCTTGATGAGCTGGCCGTAATCCTGCGGCGTGGCGTAGCCGACGGTGTCGGGGATGTTGACGGTCGTGGCACCGGCTTTGATGGCGGTTTCGACCGCGCGGCAGAGGTATTCCTTATCGGAGCGGGTGGCGTCCATCGCGGACCATTCGACGTTGTCGGTGTATTTACGGGCGAGTTTGACCGTGTCGGCGATGATGACGAGGACTTCTTCCTTGCTCAGCTTGAACTGGTATTTCAGGTGGATGTCGGAGGTGGAAATGAAGGTGTGGATGCGCGATTGTCTGGCGGGCTTCAAGGCCTCGGCAGCGCGTTCGATGTCAACGGTTTTAGCGCGGGCCAGCGAGCAGACGACGGAGTTTTTGATGCGTTTGGCGATTTCGTGCACGGATTCGAAGTCGCCATTACTGGCTTGTGCGAAGCCCGCTTCGATGACGTCGACGCCCATCGCGTCGAGCGCTTCAGCCACGAGCAGCTTTTCTTCGAGGTTCATGGACATGCCGGGCGATTGTTCGCCGTCGCGTAAGGTGGTGTCGAAAATGATGATCTTATTGTTGGCCATAGGATGTTCCGTCGGTGAGAATGTTCGTTACCATCCTGCAAAATACGAGAATAATCAAGAAGCTTAATGCGCTAAAGCAGGATTCGTGGCGTTTGCGCCCTGGAGGGCGCGCAGCATATCCGCCTGACGGGTGAGTTCATCCATGTTGGAGACGTCCGATTTTACGGGCTGTGGCTGGGCTTCCACCACGGGTTCGGGGTGGTTGTGGCGGTCGTAATAGGCGAATCCGGCAATCGTGCCGGCGACGAGACAGAGGCAGAATAAAAAGGCCACAAAATCCTGCCGGAAATCGCCTTCGAGGGGATAGAAGATGGAAGCGAATTGAATGGCTAGCCACCACAGCGGAGCGATGACAACGTATTGCAACAGCTTGGAAAAAGCCCAGATTAGTTCCATCTCAACCGCTGAAGGCGATGGCGGCGGTAAGCGCAGACGCGATGGCGGCTAACCACCATGCGGGCTTGGCGGCGCGGATGGGCAGGAAGCTGATGGCGAAATACGACCAGAGGCCGAAGGCCAGCGACTTGTCGAGGCTGAAGGTGAGCAGCGCGATGGCGCTCATGATGAACGCGACGATCAGGTCGAACGACATCAGGCGCAGGGGCTTGGGGTGCAGGGCGGCGCTGGAGAAGATGAGGTAACCAACATAGACGAGCACGCCTGAGGCGGCTTGGGCGGGGATCATGGTGAGAACGGGGGCGAAGTAGAGGCCAGCCCAGACACCTAAGATCATGAGAAGCGCACAGACGACGGCGGTGAGGCCGGTGCGGCCGCCCGCTTTAATGCCAACGGCGGATTCTACGAAGACGATGAGGCTCGATGTGCCGAAGAAGGAGCCACCGATGGTTCCTAGGCCGTCCACCCAGAGGGCCTGTTTCATGTGGGCGACATTGCCGTCCTTGTCCTGGATGGTGGTGTTGGAGGTCATGCCGATGAACTCGCCGATGCCTTCAAAGAAATCGAGCACGAAGAAGACGATCACCGGCAGCCAGAACTGGCTGTGGGTGAAGACGGAGAAGTCGAGCTGGGCGAAAGACGACAGCATTTTGCCTGCGCTAGCAGGTGCGGTTTCGGTGGCGGGGATGAGGGTGTGGTAGAGCAATGCGGCGGCGATGATGGCGACCATCATGCCTGCTGGGAAGTTAAGGCGGCGCAGGCCCAGCAGCGCTGAAACGGCGAGACCGAAGAGCATCACCTGGGCGAGCGGGCCGGTGAGTGTGGCGGCGTTGAGGGCGGCAAAATCCATCATGCCTGCCGGAGTGAAGCCCACCATGTGGGAGATGAACAAGCCGATGGTGGCAACGAACGTGCCGATAGTGACGGTGATGGCGCGTTTTAATCCTGAGGGGATGGAGTCGATGATGGCCTGGCGTAGCGGCAGCGCGGTCAGGATGACGCAGACGATACCGGAGACGCAGACGGTGGCAAGGCCCTGCTGCCATGTGAAATGCATTTTGTTGACGACGACGAAGACGAAATAGCTGCTCATGGTGAGGCCCGGGGCGACGGCGAAAGGTAGGTTTGCCCAGAGGCCCATCGCAAGGGTGGCAAGTGAAGCGCTGATGGCGGTGGCGAAGAGTGCGGATTTGGGGTCGATGCCGGCTTGGCTTAAGATGGCGGGGCTGACGATGAAGATGTAGGCGAGGCTCAGATAGGTGGTGATGCCCGCGATGATCTCGGTTTTGATCGAGGTCTGGAATTTCTCGAGTTGGAAATACCGCGAAATCGAATCGCAAAAGGCTTCAGTCATACTCAGTGTTTTCTTGGACATGGCTCCCCCCGGCTATTAGTGCGTTAAGGTAGCGCTTGGTGCGGGCTAGATCAATCAGGTAAAGCGCTTGCGCGGGGCGAACTTCTATAATAGGAGTTAACCATTGCGATTAACGAACATTAACGAGGAATTTATGGATAACGCACTTAGAAAATTCATTGAAGACATGCCGAAAGTCGAGCTGCATTTGCATATTGAAGGCAGCCTTGAGCCGGAACTGGCGTTTAAACTTGCACAGAAAAATGGCGTAACGCTTTATAAAGATAAGGAAAAAACTATTCCATTCGAAAGCGCTGAGGAATTGAAGGCGGCGTATAAATTCGACAACCTTCAGGAATTCCTTGATCTTTACTATCGCGGCATGAGCTCGCTGAAGACGGAGCAGGATTTTTACGACATGACGATGGCGTATCTGACCAAGGCGAAGTCGCAGAATGTGACGCATACGGAAATCTTTTTCGACCCCCAGCAGCATATGGAAAACGGGATTGCGTTTGAAACGGCGCTTAACGGTATTCACCGCGCTTTGAAGGACGGCGAAGAGATGGGCGTCACTTCCAAGCTTATTATGTCGTTCTTGCGTCATTTGCCGGAAACGGCGCCTGAGGGCGTTGAGCGCGCTTACAAGGACGCGTTCGAAACGCTTGAGCTGGCTAAGCAGCATCTCGATAAGATCGATGGGTTCGGGCTGGATAGCTCGGAAGCCCCCTTCCCGCCTGCGATTTTCGAACGCGTGTACGAAGAAGCGCGCAAGACCGGCAAGCCGGTGATGGCGCATGCGGGGGAAGAAGGCCCGTGGGAATATGTGCGCGATGCGCTGGATATTTTGAAAGTGGACCGTATCGATCATGGGAATCATTGTCTTGATAACGAGGCGCTGGTGCAGCGTCTGGTGGATGAGAAGATGGGGCTGACGGTGTGCCCGTATAGCAATCTGCGCCTCAATCACACGACGGATTTTGCGACCGACACGAAGCTTACGGATATGAAGCAGCATCCGATCAAGAAGATGCTCGATCTGGGTCTGAAAGCCAGTATCCACAGCGATGATCCGGCGTATTTCCGCACCGACGAAGGTAAGGGCGGGTATATGACGGAGAATTATCTGGCGGTGGCCGAAGCGCTGAATTTGAGCCGCGATGACATCGTGACGCTGGCGCGCAACGCGATTGAAACCAGCTTCATGTCGCCGGAGCAGAAGACGGCGAAGACGCAGGAGCTGGACGCCTATACCCAGCGGGCGGATGTGTTCCAGAAATATGTGAATCAAGTGGGTGGTGAACAGGCCCGCACTGCTTAATGGCTAGCGCGCCTGTCCTGCGGAAGCGGGATGGGCACGTGCCACTTCTTCGACTTTTTTGCGTAGCATAGCGCTGATTTCTTCGGCGTTTAAGTGCACGTAAGGCTGGGTCGCTAAAAATCCTGAGATGCGTTCGAGTACGGCGTCCTGCACTTCTTTGGGCTGGGCGGCGATGACGCGCGCGGCGGTTTCGGCGAGCTTGTCGCGGGTTTCATCGTCCATCTGCTCGCCGCCGCCGTGCCCGGAGGATGACATGCCCAGCATGCAGTTACAGAGCAGGAACCCAGCCACCGCGACGGCTTTGAGCATGTAGGCCTTTTGCGACGGGTTGGCTTTGTATTCCGAGTAGGTGTTGTAGGCGAGTGAGACCTGGTTCAGATTGGCGAGGATGCCGCTGAGCATCAGCGGCTTTTCCTGCACCCAGCTCCATGCTTTGGCGAGCGTGCCTTGCGGGGGATGGTCTGGGTCAGGCTTTTGTTCTTTGATGAGCAGCCCGGCGAGCGCCGAGGCCATCATGAAAGCACCCGAGGCCATCATGGATTTCTGGTTTTCACGCATGCCGCCGCGCATGAACTGCACGCCCATCAGGCCGAAGCAGGTGTTGATGAGTTGGGTAGGATGGGCGTAAATGAATTCTTCGACGTGGTCGATGATGCCGCCGCGCTTCATCAGGCCTTGGGTGGTCGGTTCCTTGGGGATTTCGACGCCCTGGCGCTGGAGGTATTCGCCTAAGTGGCGCTCAACGAGCTCGAGCTGCTTTTCGTCCTTGGGATTGCCGTAGCGCATGCCGATAATGCCTGCGGTGTAACCGAGCGCGCCAATGGAGCCGATTTCGGGGTTGCCTTTGATGAAGCCGTAGGCCAGCAGCGCGGTATCGGCAGTAACTTGCCCGATGCCTGCGACTTTAAGCTTATTTTCTTTGACGAACTTGGCGGCTTTGTTTTTGTGCGAATTTTCCTCGCCATCTTTCGGGGCGGGCTGGGCGGCTGGGATGCTGTTTCCGGCAGATTCAATCATGCTCTTATGGCAACCCATTTCTCTGGTTTTGTCGTATTTACAATACCGCGTTAACGCTTTCGCATCAACGCAGCCGCCCAGCGGCTATTAGTTCTTTGCTTTATCTACCAATTTGTTCTTGGCGATCCACGGCATCATGCCGCGAAGCTTGGCGCCGATGGTCTCGATAGGGTGCTCAGCCTGTAAGCGGCGGGTGGCCTTGAAGGAAGGTTTGCCAGCCTTGTTTTCCAGCATCCAGTCGCGGGCGAATTTGCCGGTCTGGATGTCGGTCAGGACGCGCTTCATTTCTTTTTTGGTTTCGTCGGTGACGATGCGCGGGCCGGTCACGTAGTCGCCGTATTCGGCGGTGTTGGAGATGGAGTAGCGCATGTTGGCGATGCCACCTTCGTAGATCAAATCAACGATAAGTTTGGTTTCGTGGAGGCACTCGAAATAGGCCATTTCCGGTGCGTAGCCCGCTTCGACGAGGGTTTCGAAACCGGCCTGGATGAGGTGCGAGATACCGCCGCAGAGGACTGCCTGTTCGCCGAAGAGATCGGTTTCGCATTCTTCCTTGAAGGTGGTTTCGATGATGCCAGAGCGGCCACCACCTACTGCGGAGGCGTAGGCGAGACCGAGTTCGAGGGCGTTGCCGGAGGCGTTCTGGTGAACAGCGACCAAGCATGGCACGCCGCCGCCTTTTTGGTATTCACCGCGCACGGTGTGGCCGGGGCCTTTAGGGGCGACCATCCAGACGTCCATGTCTGCGCGTGGTTCGATGAGCTGGAAGTGGACATTGAAACCGTGGGCGAAGACTAAGCTCGCACCCTGTTTCAGGTTCGGGGCGATATCGACGGCGTAGATTTCTGCCTGCAATTCATCCGGGGTGAGGACCATAACGATGTCGGCCCATGCGGCTGCTTCTGCGGCGGTCATGACTTCGAATTTGGCAGCTTTGGCTTTAGCAGCCGTGATGGAATCGGGGCGAAGCGCGACGCGCACGTCTTTGCAACCGGAATCGCGCAGGTTAGCGGCGTGGGCGTGGCCCTGGCTGCCGTAGCCGATGATGGCGATTTTTTTGTTTTTGATCAGGTTGAGATCGGCATCCCGGTCGTAGTAAACGCGCATGGTCTTTATCCTCGTTGCAGGTGATTGGGCGGCATTTATAGGCTTAAATAAGGCCAAAATCAAAGGATTTGCCGCAGGGGCGGCTCCGGGATTTTTTTAGCTTTTTTGGCAACCGATTGAAAATACACAATATGCGGTTTTTGTGGAGGATAAACTTAGTTGATGGCGTAGAATTATTTTAAGGTTTCAGTACGCTGTAGGCTTGGCTTGAGAGGACGTTAAATTCACTTCGGTCATGGGTGGCCCCCGAACAGGTAGCGGGCGATTTCGGAATGCTCTTTGCGCCAGATGACATTGTCGATGAAGTAGTGGTGGATGTTGATGAAGATGATGACGCAGGCGGTGATGGGCAGCACCAGTGAGTGCGCGGGATTGAGCGCGGCTTCAAGCGCTTCGGGGGCGAATTTGAAGGCGGCAGCTCCTAGGGCAACGGCGACGGCGGTGAAGGTCAGTAGCTGTTTGGCGCTTGCGTGGCCTGAGCGTTTTTCGCCGCGTTTGTAGGCGTAGACGAACAGCAAATATTGCATGGAATGGAAGAACGGATAGACGACGATCCATAGCGGGTGGAGGGCGGCTGCGAAGAGGAAGGGGTACATGGACAGATAGCCGAGCGTGGCCGTGTAGGAGATGCGCTTTTTCTCCCACGTAACTGTGATGAGGGCGATGAAGAAAGACGTGATGAAGATTGTTTCGGAGGCCAGCTTGAGCGTGTGCGGGGCGTGGTAATGCATTGGCGCGTAGTCGATGTCCCAGAGGTTTTTAGCGATGGCTTTGGTGCCACTTAGATTGGCGAGGCAGTAGGTGAGCCAGACGGCATAGGCGTTGAGCAGCAGGAGGCGGCGCTGGAGCGGCGTGTAGAAGATGCGTTTGAGAGAGGACAGCATCATGAATACGCCGAAGGATTGCTTGGCGTAATGCCAGCCGACGAGAACGAGCATAGCGTTGATGGAGTAGCCGATCAGCGGGGCGTTCTGGGTGGCAAGCGCATAGATGAAATAGCCTAGCATGAAGAGCGGGGCGAGGATGCCGGCGATGAGGTAGCGGGCGTAGAGTCCGGGGTTTGTTTTGAAGCGGGCGAGCTTGGCCGGGTAGTGGCGGTAGAGAAGCTGGTAGGAGACGATGAAGTGTGGGTCGTTGACGAGAAAGGCGAGGAAGGTGGCGATGGCGAGTATCTGGGCGTGGCGTGCGTCATACTGCGGAGAATTCGGCAGGGCGATGAAAAACAGGGCAATGAACATCAAGACCGCGAGGCCGCCCACCATGAGGAAATCAGCGAGTGGGGAGATCAGGTAGGGATAGCCGCGCCAGTGGCGGCTGGTGAGAAAAGCTTTGAGGGGATGTGAACCGGCTTGCGGCTCAGATTCCATCTTTGCCCCGGCTCATGGCGGCAACACCGGTGCGGCAGATTTCGATCAGGCCGAACGGTTGCATGAGGCCGACGAAGGCGTCGATTTTGGCGGACGCGCCGGTAATTTCGAACACGAATGAGGAGCTGGTGGAGTCTACCACGCGGGCGCGGAAAATATCGGCGATGCGTAAGGATTCGATGCGGTTGATCCCCTCGCCCGATACTTTGACCAAGCCAAGCTCGCGCTCGACATGCGGGCCTTCGACGGTTAAGTCGTGCACTTTGTAGACGGGGACCATTTTATCGAGGAGCTTTTTGATCTGCTCGATGACCATTTCGGTGCCGGAGGTGACGATAGTGATGCGGGATTTCCCCATTTTATCATTCCCGTGGGGGTCATGCTCGACTTCGGCCACGGTGAGCGATTCGATGTTGTAACCACGCCCTGAGAACAGGCCGATGACGCGCGCAAGCACGCCGAATTCGTTATCCACCAGCACGGCCAGCGTATGGCGGCGGATGGAGGAAGTGACGGTGGGGATGTCGTAGACGATGTCTTTCATGCGTGGCCTGCGGAAGGTAGGGTGATGTGGGCTTGCCCCTTTGCCAACTCAATGAGCAGGGTCTGCGCGCTCATGAGCCGCTCCGTGTGCGGTTGCCGTTGGCTTGTTTGGCGGCGGCGGCTAGGTGTTCGTTCTGGCCGAGCTGGATGGTTTTGAGCATGGTGTAGAGGATTTCGGCGACGTCGCGCACTTCTTCGGCGCGTTTCATTTCGCCTTGGGCTTCGTAGCCGTCGGCGCTGAATTGTAAATCGGAGAGATGGGCGATGATGGTGCGGATTTTGGCTTCCGGCAGATGGGCGGCGTCGACGCTAGCGTTGGCGAATTTCTGCACGGCAGTTTGCTGGCTGGCGGGCAGGCCGAAGTACTTTTTCGCGTGGTCGTAGTAAGGCATCAAATCTTCGACGAGGGCGGCGGTGCCGATGAATTTGCGGCGCTTTTTTAGGATGTCTTCCGGCGAGCCTTTGAGCATACCCATCTCATGTGAGATGACCAGTTCGGGTGCGTGCGGTTCTTCCATGCTGTCCTCCAGAATTAGAGTAAATCTTTGGTCTTGATGTCCGGTCTTTTTTCATCGGGCCCGAGGACGAGTTCGTAGTGCGCAGCACCAGCTGGAATCATCGGGTAGACGTTTTCGTTCTGGTCGACGAGCATGTCGAGAAGGACGGGGCCGGGGGTGTCGATCATCTGCTTGATCACCTTGTTAACGTCGGCGACTTTATCGCAGCGCAGGCCCGTGATGCCGTAAGCTTCAGCGAGTTTGACGAAGTCGGGCAGCGCGTCCATGTAGGACTCGGAATAGCGCGAGCCGTGGAACATTTCCTGCCACTGGCGGACCATGCCCATGTAACGGTTGTTGAGGATCATGATTTTGACCGGCAGGCGGTACTGCACGATGGTGGAGAGTTCCTGGATGTTCATCATGATGGACGCCTCGCCGGTGACGCACAGGACGAGGCCGTTGGGGTTGGCGACTTGCGTGCCGACCGCAGCGGGGACGCCGTAGCCCATCGTACCTAGGCCGCCGGAGGTCATCCAGCGGTTGGGGTGGTCGAATTTGAGGAACTGCGCGGCCCACATCTGGTGCTGGCCTACATCGGTGGTGGCGTAGGTTTCGTGGTGTTTGGACAGTTCGTAGAGGCATTCGAGGGCGTATTGCGGCTTGATGATCTTGTCGTCTTGCTTGTAGGAAAAGCTTTTGCGGGCGCGCCATGTTTCGATCTTGGACCACCATTCGGTGAGGTCGAGTTTTTGGCTAACCTGTTTTTTCCAAAGTGCGAGCATCTGGTTGATGACGTCGCCGGCGTCGCCGACGATGGGGATGTTGACGCGCACGTTTTTGTTGATCGACGACGCGTCGATATCGACATGGATTTTTTTGGAGTTGACCGAGAACGCGTCGAGGCGGCCGGTGACGCGGTCATCGAAGCGGGCGCCGATATTGATCATGACGTCGCATTCGGCCATGCACATGTTGGCTTCAAGCGAGCCGTGCATGCCGAGCATGCCGACGAACTGCTTGTCGGTGCCGGGGAAGGCGCCGAGGCCCATCAGCGTATTGGTGCAGGGGAAGCCGGTCAAGTGCACGAGTTCGGTGAGTGCGTCGCAGGCGCCAGGGCCAGCGTTGATGACGCCGCCGCCGACGTAGAAGACCGGGCGTTTGGCGGTCATCATCAGTTCGACGGCTTTTTCGACGAGCGCGCTATCGGCGGGTTTGACATCAGGGTAGGATGGGCGGTCGACCTGGTTTTTGCCGGTGTACTGCGTCAGTTGGTTCATCAGATTTTTGGGGATGTCGATGACCACGGGGCCGGGGCGTCCCGAACGGGCGATGTGGAACGCTTCGTGGATGATGGCGCCGATCTGGTCGGCGTCTTTGACGAGGTAGTTGTATTTGGTGCACGATCGGGTGATGCCGGTGGTGTCGGCTTCCTGAAAGGCGTCGGAGCCGATGAGGTGAGTCGGTACCTGCCCGGTGATGCAGACGAGCGGGATAGAGTCGAGCAGCGCGTCGGTGAGGCCCGTGACGGCGTTGGTGGCGCCGGGGCCAGAGGTGACGAGCACGACGCCGACTTTGCCTGTGGAACGCGCATAGCCTTCGGCGGCGTGGGTGGCAGCCTGTTCGTGGCGCACGAGGATGTGGCGCAGCTGGTTTTGCTTGAACAGCGCATCGTAAACGGGCAGCACGGCACCGCCGGGATAACCGAAAATAACGTCGACGTCTTCGGCGATGAGGGCTTTGACAATAACTTCGGCGCCGGTTGCTTCGTGCACCGCCGTCGTGGCTTCGCCGGGGGAGTTTGGAGGTAATTTTTGTTTAAGCATTGTTTTCATATCACTTTTCCTGAACCGGCCATAATAAAGTGGCGCTTAGCCTCGGTCAACCTCGAATACGGGATCGGTTGAGTTACTGTATCATCAGTTAAGACGATGAAAACAATGGTTTTCTAGTGCCCGAGGCTGTGGCCCGAGTGCCCGTTCGAGCTGAGATGCACCTTCGGATGGGCGCGATTGGAATTGGCCGGAGCGGGCACCCAGCCTTCGCGGGTGCGCTTTTGCAGGCGCTGCTCGCGGATGGCGGCCAGCGCCTCATCCTCGTTGTTCACGAAATGGATGCCGAGTTTTTTGAGCGACTCGGGGTCGTTGTGCTCGATGATTTCCTTGAGCTTCTGGTAGAAGCCGCGCTTCTGCGTCTCCATCGGCGAGTTGACGATGTAGATTTCCTTGTGCTTCATTTTTTCGGTAGCGTAGGGGTCGTCCATTTCGAGGTGGCGCTTTTTCAGCAGCGCGAGCAAGGAAAGTTCCTGCAACGTGCCGGTGCCGCCGGGCATGATGATGAAGGCGTCGGATTTGTCGATCATGTATTCCATGCGCTCGTAGATGTCGCGGCTTTTCTGGAACTGGGTGACGTATTGCGAAGCATCGCCTTCGCCGGGCATGATGTGCACGGCATTAGCGGCCATGTGCTCAGCGCCTTCCTGACGGCGTGCGTAGGCGGCTGAGGTGATTTCACCCATGCTGGCGAGCATGCCGCCGCCGGAGACGATGCCGAAATCTTCGTCGATCAGCTTGTTGGTGGTGTCGCGGGCATGGGCCATGTTGGTGTCGTTTTTATTGGTGGCCGAGCAGAAAATAGCGACGTTGAAGTCTTTCTTGCCGTCGCGCCCGGTGCGGCGAAATGGTTTTTCCTGCGTGGCGTGCGGAGGAAGGACGAAGCTGCGGTATTCGAGGCGGTCGTGTTTCAGCTTTTCGACGGCCTCTTCGATGGTCTTGGTAACTTTGTAGAGGCTGTTGGGGTTTTCCTGCACGGTGCCGCTGTAATGGAAGTCCGACACCATGCTGATGAGGTAGTCGAAGGCGCCTTCGGGATTGACGAGGTAGAAGGGTTTTTTAAGCTTGTATTTATCGTGCGTCTGCTCGGCGACGATAACCGAGGTGAACAGGTAGACGTTGCGCCAGAAATCGTCCTGCGCCGTGGCGGGGTCGAAGGCGAAGACGATGCCGTCGGAATGGGCGAGGGCGTTTTTCTGGATATCGTCGGGGCTTTCAAATTTCGATGGCAAAAGCCCGACTTCGAACCCTTGTGCGTCGGCTTTCTGCACCAGTTTTTCGGCGGCGAGCTTGCCGGAATAGCTGTGGTCGTCGACAACGAGACCTGCGCGGAAATTGGCGGAATATTTGAATTCGAACGGCTTGCTTTTGTCGATGGGGATGCCAGCTTCTCGGGCGAGGCCGCGCATGGCGATGGCGCGCGGGCTATGCTCCAGATAAAACTCGTCGCCGAGCTGGGCTTCAGTTCGCTTCAAGCGTCCGGGAAGGTTTGGAATCAGGTAGTTATCGATTTCGACCGCGCCACTCACATTCGGAGAGGGCTGGGGCTTGAAGGTGACGGTGCCGTGCACTTCGGAGCTGACGATCTGCATGTCGGTGGCGCCGTAGTCGTGCTGGACCAACGGGGCGATGCCGATCAAGGATTTTTTGACCACGCCGTAATCAGGCGAGCGGGTGTCGGCGAAGACCTGTTCGATTTTTTTCATGAAGCCCATGATGCCGTCAGAGCCGATGGTGGAGGGGCCGGTTTCCACGCCCGGGAACGGGGCGTCGGGGTCGAGCATGGAGTAGATTTTGCGGAAGACGGGATGGTTGACGATGCCGGGCTGCTTGAAGTGGAAGCCGGAATCCTCGGCGATGATGAACGCCTGAGCCTTGGTGATGCCGTTATGGGCGAGCGCTTCGGTGCGCTTGTCCTCGTCCATCGAGTGCCATGCCTTGAATGCGGCTTCGACTTTGACTTTGACGTTGCCTTCGTAGGTGCGCTTGTCTTCGACGGGGCCGACATAGGTGCCGACCAGCTCGTAGATCGGGCGGACGTCGACCTGAATGCCCTGGGCTTTGCAGATGGCGGCGATTTCGTCGTATTTCTTCTGGGTGCCGGTGGCGACGAAGAGGACGGAGCCGTCGGGGATGAACGGCTCGTTAGAAAGCTTGGTGACCGGGGTTTTGGTGGAGGCGAATTTCTTGGCCATCGTAAGCGTGGTGGCGCGATCTTCGGAGATGTGGATGCCATACTTGCCGCCGAGGACTTCGAGGTCGACATATTTGCGCTTTTCGTGCGGCTCGGCATCCTGATCGAAATCCATCAGTTTGATACCGCGCAGCATCTGGTCCCAGAAACCTTTGCCGTCGCCGTCGACGGGGTTTTCGATGATGAGCGGATGGTCGAGCATGTGGCCTTGAAGCTTTTGCTGGATCAGGTGCAGGATCTCGCGCATGGCGTTGATTTCGCCGGGGATGGCGATAGTTGTGTTTGCGGATTCGACCTGCGATTCGAGGTCGTTGCCGTGGAAATGCTTGAACAGCGTAGCGCGGTCGCCGGCGACGCGGGTGTTGGGGACTTCGTGGGCGGCGAGTTTGTCTTTGAGCTCTTCACGGTCGTCAATGTAGAGCGATGCCACGGGATTCTGGCCCAGCACGTAGTTCATGGCTGGCTGGCGGACATAGGCGCCGATATGCTCGGGCAGCATGCCCGAATCGATCATCGTCTGGATCTGTTGCTTGAGCCATTTATCGCCGTCGCCGTTACCGCCCATGATGGGGCGTTCGCCGTTTAATATCTGGCCGGTGCGCTCGAGGAAGTGGTGAGTGCGGTAGGTGGCTTTTTCGCCGAACGGGTCGATGGCAGTGTCAGAGACTTCGCCGAAGGCGGCGAGGCTGGGCTTTTGATTGGCATAAAATGGAATCTCTACCATAGCTTTATCTCCTACCGGGCCGTTCCCAGCTGTTGTTCACGTATGCGTTTTGGATTCGTATAGTTCGGGCCGAAGGCGGTGCGCACATTCAGGTGCGTGGCGATGGCTTCGATCTGTTGTTCGTTCAGGCTGCCGTCGTTGAGCGGGATGACGGTGAGGACCGGGTTATCAGTGACGCCTAAATTTTTGATCAGGCGGTTCAGACCTGCGGGGTCGGGCATTTTGATTTCGTGGTCGAGGGAAGCGCCCATTTCGGCGAGCATTTTCTGGTCGTTGAAGTTCATCATGAAGACTTCCTCGATGCCGGTCTGGTTGTAGGCGTTGGTAAGCGCCACCGGGATTTCCGGAGGCTTGCTCGGCAGCCACAGATCGCCGTTGACCAGTACGCCGGGGAAGAATTCGCCGCGGCGGGTTTTGAGGATGATGGCGGTAATTTCGATGTTCTTTTTTTCGTCGAGCTTGTCGTGATGGCTGGCGTAGGCTTTTTTAATGAGTTGCAGTAGCGCCCGGTTGACGTTTTCTTCGGTGGGGTGGTCGTGCAGCGCGGGGATGGCGGTGCCGACACTTTCGTAAACCTGCTTGAGCTTCATGAATTCGGCGAGGGGGACAACGATGTTGTCGTCGATGCGCGAGGCGGTGGCGACGAGCTTGTCGAGATGGGTGACCAGCGGCTTTTCAGGGGTGGCGGGGGTGGTGGCGTAGTCATAGCCGACCTGCATGATTTTGCTGATGGCGGGGATGGCAGTTTCATACTCCGGCATGGGGTACATGATAGCTGGGCTGATTTCCCAGGCAGTGTGGCCGCCGTTGCGCGGGGGCTGCTCGCCTTTGTGGGTGATGAGTTCGATCGAGCCGTCATTGGTGGGGAGCATGAAGAAAGTGGCGTTTTGCGTGTGGTGGCGCAAATTCTGGCGGCACTCGCCGCAGGGACAGCCGATATGGCCTTTTTCCTGCTCGGTGATGCCACCCTGCCCGTCTTTGTGGGCGATGCCGGACATGAGGTAGACAGCGCTGAACTGCACGTGTGCGTCCTGCGTCCAATGCTCCGCTTTGCGCAGCATGCCGGTTTCGGCGCAGCCGCGCCCGGCGAACTGCTCGACGATGTGCTGCATGTTGGGTACGTCGATGTAAAGATGGCCTTGCGCCGTGATACCGGCGGAGGCGGCGTGGTAGCTGTTGCCGTCGGGGATGGTGAAGGGGCGGACATGGGCGAGGAGCTGGTTGACCACCTGAAGCTGTTCGTTGGCAGTGAGGTGGAGCTCGCCGATACTCATGCTTTGGTCGCTATTGCGCGTGGAAAACTGGATTTCGCCGTTGATCTCGGCCCAGCTTATCAAATTGCCGGACACGAAGACGCTGCCGCTTCCCTTGCGATTTTGAAATGCGCTATCAACCAGGCCATTGAGCATAGTATCAACCATGTTCCCCGTTAATCAGTAACTTAAAATTACGTCTTGGACTGGACACCCCGCGCCACTGGTCATTTGACGGGCACATTAATTTTTTATTAATAGTCTCGTCATTTTGGGCGATTTGTCAATCTAAATACGTACCAAAGCGTATCAGTATGCCGGGAGAAATTAGCACTGGTTTTTAAATAAGATTTTGGTGCGGGCGACTAGAGCGGCAGAGTTTTGCTGTCGTAATGGACGGGCGTGGCGCGCGGCAACTGGTGCTTGAACCAGGTGAGCTGGCGCTTGGCGTAGTTGCGGGTGGCTTGGCAAGCGTTGGCCGTAGCTTCTTCGAGGGTCAGTTCGTGCTTCAGATAGGCGCTGATTTCCTTGATGCCGACGGATTTCATGGAAGGGGCGTCTTGGGGGATACCTAGGGTCTGCAGTAGCTGGACTTCTTCGATAGCCCCCTGCCCCAGCATCAGTTCAAAGCGCATGTCGCAACGTTTGTAAAGCGCATCGCGGGGGATATCAATTTGAAACAGCTTGAATTTTTCCGGTGCGTAGGGCGGCGTGGTGCCTTGCTCCTGCCACCAGCTGAGCGTGCGCCCGCTGCCGAGCCAGACTTCATAGGCGCGGATAAGGCGCTGGCGGTCATAGACAGCGAGGCGGGCGAAGAAGCCGGGGTCGATTTCGCGCAGGCGGTCGGCGAAGGCGGCCTTGCCCATGACCGCGAAATCGTTGACGGCTTGGACGCGCACTTCCGGGGCAATGTCGGGGATGTCGGCAATGCCTTGAAGCAGGGCTTTGAGGTAGAGGCCCGTGCCGCCGACGACGATGGGCTGGACGGCGTTGGAGAGCGCCCAGTCGATTTCCATCTTGGCCATGCGCAGCCATTTGCCGGCGGAAAAGCTTTCAAGGGCCGAGAGAAAACCATAAAGCTTGTGTGGGGCGAGCGCCTCTTCGGCCTCGGTTGGGCGGGCGGTCAGGATGCGTAGTTCTTTGTAGACCTGCTGGCTGTCGGCATTGATGATGACACAATTTATGTTTTTTTTGGCAGTCTTTTGCGCTAAGGAAAGCGCCAAGCCCGATTTGCCGCTGGCCGTCGGGCCGCCGATAACAATGATGTCAGGAACTTGAATGGATATTAAGGTGGGCATGGATAATAAGACGGGATATGTCCTAACGCTGGTTGCGGATCAGTCGCAGCCGTTAACGCCGCATTTTTGCGAATCTATGCCTGCGTCGCTCAGTTTGCAAGGCATCACTGTGACGCGTACCGACTGGCTCAAGGAAGGTGTGGCGTGCGATCTCTATCTCGAAGGAGGCGACCCGGCTTCTTATGACGGGTTGATTGCCCAGATCATGGCCGACCAGCCTTATGACGCGGTGGTCCAAGCTGTTGAGTTGAGGCGCAAAAAACTTTTAATCAGCGATATGGACTCGACCATGATAACCGTCGAATGCATCGACGAGCTGGCCGATTTTGTCGGTAAAAAAGCCGAGGTGTCGATCATTACCGAGCGCGCCATGAACGGTGAGCTGGACTTCCCTTCGGCACTGCGCGAACGGGTAGCGCTGCTTAAAGGCCTGCCAGAAGAAGTGCTGGAGGAATGCTATAACGAGCGGGTAAAGATGATGTCGGGCGCCAAGAAGCTGGTGCAGGCGATGGTCAAGGCAGGCGCGCATTGTGTACTCGTGTCGGGCGGGTTTACGTTCTTTACTTCGCGGGTGGCGAGCGAATTGGGATTCCATGAGGATTATGCCAATACGCTAACCATTAAACACGGGGTGCTGACCGGCACGGTCGGTGAGCCGATTCTGGGCAAGGAAGCCAAGCTTGCCACCTTGCAGGCATGCTGTGCGAAACTGGCAATTTCTGTCGGTGAAGTGCTGGCGGTGGGCGACGGGGCCAATGATTTGCCGATGCTGATGGCGGCGGGATTGGGCGTTGCCTATCATGCCAAGCCCGTGGTGCGAGCGCAGGCTAATGCGCGTATTAATGTGTGCGATTTAAGTGCGTTGCTTTACGTTCAGGGGTATCGCGGTTAACATTAGGGATTCTATGCACAAAGGCATCGCTGATCGGCATTCGGTGCGGGGATTTACGTGCTTATGGGTGTTTCTGACGCATGCGAGCTAGATGGGGTATGTGGCGCATCTGCGCGGACGCGCTGGGTATTACGCAATGGGGCGCTCGTATTTTTCGGGACGATAAGCTTTCCATTTTACCTGATTCACCCGCTGGCGTTGCAGATGGCGATAAGCTGCCGTATGACGCGGTGAACCTTTATCGTACCGGAGCATGCGCATTCGGGCTGCATATGCGGTGCGCCGGTTGCTCGCTTAGCGCTATTTCGCTTTTTCTTGTTTCTTTTCTTCCTTCTTTTCCTCGGCGGTCGGCAAGGTGACGAAGGCGGTGTCCTTATCGCGGGCCACGCGCACGAGGGCGTATTTGCGGCCTGCCTTGCGGGCGGCTTCGAACGCTTTTTTGAGGTCGTCAGCTGTTTTGAGCGGTACGTTGTTGACGTCCACCAGCACGTCGCCCGGGCGCACGCCGCGCTTGGCGGCTTCCGAGCTGTTATTGACGTCGACGACCGCCACACCGGCTTGCGTGTCGGGAAGGTTGAGCTCGGTGCGCAGCTTGGCGGTTAACGGCGAGACCTGCATGCCCATCACGGTTTCGGATTCGGAGCTTTTATTTTTGGATTTTTTGTTCTTGTCCTTGTCGTTGGTGTCGACGTCGTCTTCGTGCTCGTCCAGCTCGCCTATCGCGATCTGCACGGTTTTGGAGGCGCTATTGCGCCAGTAGGTCACGCTGGAGGTTTTGCCGATTTTAGTTTCGGCCACCATGCGCGGCAGGAAGCGCATTTCGGCGATGTCCTTACCGTCGAAATTGGTGATAATGTCGCCGGCTTTAATGCCAGCCTTATCGGCAGGGCTGTCTTTGCCGACTTCGAGCACGAGAGCGCCCATCGTCTTGGTGAGGCCTACTGATTCGGCGGCTTCTTCGGATACCTGCTGGATTTTGATGCCCAGCCAGCCGCGATGGGTTTTGCCGAATTGTTTCAACTGGTCGATGACCGGTTTGGCGAGGGCCGTCGGGATGGCGAAGCCAATGCCGATGGAACCGCCGGACGGCGAGAAGATGGCGGTGTTGATGCCAATGACTTCGCCTTTTAAGTTAAATAGCGGGCCGCCCGAATTGCCGCGGTTGATGGGGGCATCGGTCTGTAAGAAATCGTCGAAGGGGCCAGCGTTGATGGAGCGCTGACGGGCGGAGATGATGCCTTGGGTGACGGAGCCACCGAGGCCGTACGGGTTGCCGATGGCCACCACCCAGTCGCCGACGCGCATGGCGTCGGAGTCGCCCAGCGGGACGAAGGGCAGTTCTTTTTTCGGTTCGATCTTGAGCAGGGCCAGGTCGGTTTTTTTGTCGCGGCCGATGATCTTGGCGGTGTATTTGGTGTTGTCAACGAGGGTGACGGTGACTTCGTCGGAGTCGTCGATCACGTGGTTATTGGTGATGATAAAGCCGGTGGCATCGATGATGAAGCCGGAGCCGAGGGAATACATTTCCTGATCTGGGGCGTTATTGTCGGGGTTGGTGTTTTTACCGCCGCGCTGCTGCTTGCCGAACTGGTCGAAGAACTGGCGGAAGGGCTCGAATTCCGGCGTGTCGGGCAAATCCTGGAACGGGTTGCCCAGTTGGCCTGCGCCACCGCCTTTGACTTTCTGGGTGGTCGAAACGTTGACGACCGCCGGGGAAAGTTTTTCCACGAGGTCGGCGAAGCTTGCCGGGCGCTCCTGTTGCGCGAGTGCGGGCGTCGCGTAAGGCAGCGCGGCGGTGGTGATGGTCAGTAACAGGGCTAATGGAATGTATTTCATGCTGTCCTCTTAAACTGCGCTTCGGTTAAACGGTAGACCGTCCATTCATTCATGGGTTTGGCGCCCATAGTTTCATAAAAATCAATCGCGGGTTGGTTCCAGTCCAGTACCCACCATTCGATGCGGCCGCAATCGCGCGCGGCGGCTATGCGCTCGATTTCGGCGAAGAGGGTTTTGCCGATGCCCTGCCCGCGCGCGCGTTCGCGCACGTAGATGTCTTCAATGTAGAGGCCGGGTTTGGCGAGGAAGGTGGAGTAATTGTGGAAGAACAGGCAAAAACCGGCAATGCCTTCTGCGTTCTCGGCCAATAGCACCTCTGCGTAGGATTTGGCGCCGAAGAGGGTTTTTTTAAGGCCTTCTTTGGTGGCCACGACATCCTGCGCGAGCTGCTCAAATTCGGCGAGTTCTTTAATCATTGCCAGAATAACCGGGACGTCTTCGCGTGTAGCGAAACGCGCGGCAAGGTCTAGTTGCGTGTCAACGGGCATTGGTGGCCGCGCCCTTTTCCATGTAGCGCAGGAAATCGTTGTCCGGGGACATGACGAGCGTGGTGTCTTTAGAGGAGAGCGATTTGCGGTAGGCCTGCATGGTGCGGTAGAACTGGAAGAAATCCGGGTCCTGACCGAAAGATTCGGCGAAAATGTGGGTAGCCTCGCCGTCGCCTTCGCCGCGGAGGATTTCGGCTTTTTTATGCGCTTCGGCGAGCAGGATGGTGCGTTCCTTGTCGGCTTGCGAACGGATTTTCTGGGCATCTTCGGCGCCTTGGGCGCGGTACTGGTTGGCGGCGCGGTTGCGCTCGGTCTGCATTCGCTTGTAGATGCCTTCGGAGTTGGCGGGCGGCAGATCGGCGCGCTTGATGCGCACGTCGACGATGTCGATGCCGAAGCCGCCTTCGTTGCCTTTGTGGCCTTTGATGCCTTGGGCCTGGGCGTTCACCAGATCGCGGATTTGCTGCATCAGCTCGGCGCGTTTTTCGGAGATGATAGTGGCGAGCGTTACGTTGCCGAGCGCCTGTCGCAGGGATGATTCGACGATGGAGTTCAGGCGCGAGCGCATGGTGCGTTCATCGGCGACCGATTGCTTGAAGCGCAACGGATCGGCGATGCGGTAGCGCACGAAGGTGCTGACGCGCAGGCGCTTCTGGTCGGAGGCGATGACTTCCTTGGTTTCGGCTTCGAAGTCCAACAGGCGTTTATCATAGTATTCGACGTTCTGGATGAAGGGCAACTTGAATTTCAGCCCCGGCTCCTGTTCGACGCGTTCGGGCTTGCCGAACTGGAGCACGAGCGCTTGCTCAGTCTGGTCGACGGTGAAGATGGAATTGGTGAGGACGAATAAGCCCACGGCGCCAATGATAAGAGCGGTACCTAGCGTTTTCATTTCGCGTCCTCCGCTTTTTTAAGCTCCGGCAGCGGCAGGTACGGCACGACGCCGCCTTTGCTGTCGACGACCACTTTGGTCATGCCCTGTAAGATCTCTTCCATCGTTTCTAAGTACATGCGCTTGCGGGTGACGTCCTTGGCTTGCTTGTACTGGCCGTACACGGCCAGGAAGCGGGAGGCCTCGCCTTGCGAACGGGCGATGACTTCTTGCTTATAAGCTTCAGCGTCGAGCACGATTTTCTGCGCTTCGCCGCGCGCCCTCGGTACGATGTCGTTATGGTAAGCGCCAGCTTGGTTGCGGGCGGTTTCCATGTCGGCGATGGCGGTCTGCACGTCACGCTGGGCGTCGAGCACTTCGGCTGGCGGGTCGGCTTTGAGCAGGTTAACGCTGACGACTTCGATACCGGCTTTATAGGAGTTCAGCACGTCCTGGATGAGCTTTTTGGTATCCTGGGCTACCTGCAGCTTGCCTTCGGCTAAGACTGTTGCGATTTCGGATTTGCCGATGACTTCGCGCATGGCGCTTTCGGACACGGTTTTGACGGTTTCTTCGGGGTTGCGCACGTTGAAGATGAAGTCGGGCGCGGAAGAAATTTTCCACTGCACTTCGAAATCGATGTCGAGGATGTTTTCGTCGCCGGTCAGCATCAGGCTTTCTTCGTTGACGGCGGCTTCGTTAGTTTTGGCGCGTGAGCCTGAGTGGAAGCCGATTTCAACATGGTTGATGGAGGTGACGCGCGGAGTTTCGACTTCTTCGATGGGGTACGGCAAATGGTAGTTCAGGCCCGCGCCGGAGGTGGTGTGATAGGCGCCGAAGCGGGTGACGACGCCCTGCTCGTCGGCTTTGACGAAGTAGATGCCGGAGGACAGCCACAGCAGCACGACGACCGCGCCGATCAGCATGGCGCCTTTGCCGCCTTCGGAGCCGTTGCCGGGCATGAAATTGCGCAGATGGTCGGTGGCGCGGCGGATCATGTCGTCGAAATCGGGGCCGCCGGACGGGGGCTTGCCGTCGTTGCCGCCTTTGTTGCCGCCGTTATTGTTGTTACCGGGGGGAGCGCCCCAAGGGCCATGATTATGGTCTTTATCACCCCAGGCCATCGAACTTCCTCAAATTAGTGTATGGACAAACAATTGCTATTTCGCCTATCACTATCACGATTCCACATAAATTTTCAAGCAAATGTCATCGATAACACCAGAAATTATAAAAAATAATCTAGCCGGGGTCTACGATCCGGATACGGGCGTCGACGTGGTGTCTTCGGGCATGATTTCGGGCGTGGTGGTGCGCGAGGGTGCCAGCGGTGCCAAGGTTGGGTTTGTGATTACCATTGAGGCGCGCGACCGCGACCGCAAGGCGTATTTACGTGAGGCGTGCGAAACGCAGGTGAAGAAACTCGCCGGGGTTGAGTCGGTGACGGCGGTGCTGACGGCGCAGAATTCTGAGGCCATTCCTCCTAAGCCGGAGGCGGGGTATAGCCAACCGCGCGAGCGCGCCGTGTGGAACGTGACGCCGGTGGAAGGGGTGCGCCGGGTCATTGCGGTGGCGTCGGGCAAGGGCGGTGTCGGGAAGTCGACCACGGCGGTGAATTTAGCGCTGGCGATGCAGCGCACGGGGTTGCGCGTAGGGCTTCTGGATGCGGATATTTACGGGCCGTCGCTGCCGCGCATGCTGGGGCTGGCAAACGATAAGCCGGAGATTGTTGATAATAAAATGGTGGCGCCCGTAGCGCACGGGATTCAATGCATGTCGATGGGGTTTATTACCGGCGATGAGGCGGCGGTGCTGCGTGGTCCGATGATCAGCAAGACGCTGCACCAGCTCTTG
The DNA here is from genome assembly GCA_025362975.1 of Alphaproteobacteria bacterium. Taxonomy (GTDB): domain Bacteria; phylum Pseudomonadota; class Alphaproteobacteria; order Rickettsiales; family SXRF01; genus JANYBV01. The sequence goes on from JANYES010000022.1 coordinate 47,241, forward strand.
CGGTTTACGCATTGGGGCACGGCCGATGCGCCGCTGGACGTGCTGCTGGTGGACATGCCGCCGGGGACGGGGGATATCCATTTAAGCCTCGTGCAGCAAACACCGCTGGCGGGAGCGGTGATCGTGACCACGCCGCAGGAAGTAGCGGTGATGGATGCGCGCAAATGCCTGAAGATGTTCTTGAAGGTCGAGGTGCCGATTCTTGGCATTATTGAGAATATGAGTTACTTTATTGATGCGCGCGGGGAGCGTTTGGCGCTGTTCGGACAGGGCGGCGGCAAGCGGCTGGCGGACGAGGCGGGCGTGCCCCTGCTCGGCGAAATCCCGATGGATGCGGGGATCGGCGCGGCGGTTGAGCGTGGCGATATGTATGCGGGCGATGCCGCAGGGGCTTACGCGCAGGCGGCGCAAAAGCTTACTTAATAAAATAGCCGAAGATCTGTTGTACGAAGTATTCGGACGCCCTTGGCGATAGATGGTCGTTGTCGAAGTAGGCGAGGTCTTCGGGCTCGTCGCCGAGGCGGGTCAGGCAGCCTTCGGCGTTGCACAGCGTGTCATAAGCGGAGATGTAATCGATGTCTAAATCATGGGCGAGTTGGCGCATTTGCTGGTCGCCGATGGCAGGGTCTACGTCTAACCCGTAGCGCATGTGATCGGGCACGCGGTGGAGTGGGTCGGATTCCCAGAAATGCAGTAACGCGATGGATAAAGCCTCACGCCAGATCGGGCCTTTGCCGATAAGCACGATATGGGGGACGGAGATTTTTTTGAGCGCCGTGACGGTGTTGATAAGCTTGTCAGCGTGGTAGCCGTACAGCCCGTCCCACCGGGCGGCGAGGACGACGCAGTCGGGATGGGTGAGGGTAATCTTTTGCAGTGTTTTAGAGTTGCTGGCGCGGCAGCCGCGATTGGCGGGGGCTTGGAAATCCATGATCGGCGGACAGCTTGGGGAGGTGTATTGGGACAGGGCGAAACCATGCTCGGTGGCCATTTTCTTAAAGCCGGGATAGAGCGAAGCGGCATGCGAATCGCCCCATAGCACGATGGAAGGATGCGTTGAGCTGTCGGTGCATTCGTCAGAAAAATCGCGTTTTTGCAGCAGATGTCCGTTGAGGTAACACCGGTCTGTGCGCCAGTGCTCGCCGGGGTCTATGTGAAGGCTCACGAGTTGGCGCAGCATGACCGGATAGCGCTGCGGCACGCCGTTTTCATGGTAGATAAGCAAACCGCTGCATCCGGCGATGGCCATCAGCGCGCATAGGATAAGCGCGGTGCGGGCGGAGGGGCGGCTTCGGATCGGGGTTTCGATGTAGCGGTAGGTGAGCCATGCGAGGGCGAGGCTGAGCATCAGCGCTGCGGAATTCCAGAGTGGGTTTTGCGGTTCAAAGCGGTAGATGCGCAGGAACGATAGCAGCGGCCAGTGCCACAGATAGAGCGGATAGCTGATGAGGCCGATGGCGACCATGAGCGGGTGCGACAGCAGGGTACGGTTGATGCAGGCGTTGGGACCGGCCGCGATCAGCGCGAGTGTACCCCAGACGGGGATGACGGCCATCCAACCGGGGTAAAAACCGTTTTGCGGCAGGGTGAAACTGCCGATGATAATGCAGGCAAGGCCTGCGACGGACAGGGCATGATCGGCGCGTGAGGCGGTGGCACCTTCGCTCATCAGGCGCGACAGCAGCGCGCCCAGCAGCAATTCCCAGAAGCGCGTGTAGGGCAGGAAGAAGGCGGTGGCGGTAGTCGGGCTATCGAGGTTGGCGAAATAAGAGGCGATGATGACGGCAAGCAGGCATGAATTCAGCCAGCGCCACCAGCGTTTTGCGAGCATGATGGCGACGGGGAACAGCAGGTAGAACTGCTCTTCGATGCCGAGGCTCCACAGATGCAGCAGGGGTTTACTGTCGGCGCCGTAGTCGAAATAGCCGTTTTCATGCAAGGAGACGAAGTTGGAGGAAAACCCGGCACCGGCGGCGATGTAGATGCCCAGCCGCATGTAGTCTTCGGGCACCAGCAGCAGCCAGCCGAGCGCGAAACAGGACGGCAGCACGACCAGCAAGGCGGGGAAAATGCGGCGTATGCGGCGGGCGTAGAACTCGCGCAAGGACAACGTGCCAGCGGCGCAGCTATCCATGACGATGGTGCCGATGAGGTAGCCGGAGATGACGAAGAAGACATCGACGCCGATGAAGCCGCTGCCGACCCATTGGGGGAAGGCGTGGTAGAATAATACGCCGAGCACGGCGAGTGCTCGCAGCCCGTCGATATCGGCGCGATAGGCAGGGCGGGTGAGCATCAGCGGGTCATGGCAGGAATTTTCATACGTTCATTATCAGAAAAAACGTTGTTTCCCAATGGTTTCGTTAGTTTTTCAGCACGCCCCGGCGGACTTGGTCTTCTTCGATGGAAACGAAGAGCGCGCGGAAATTGCCCTCGCCGAAACCCTCGTCGCCTTTGCGCTGGATGATCTCGTAAAAGATCGGGCCGATGACGGTGGCGGTGAAAATTTGCAGGAGGATACCGCCATCGTGCTTGCCGGGAGCGGATTCGGGGGCGCCGTCGATCAGGATACCGTTTTTCTTGAGGCGGTCGATGTTTTCGCCGTGGCCGGTGAGACGTCCTTCGATCTGCTCGTAATAGGTGTTCAGCGGTGGTTCCATGAAGCGGATGGATTTGGTTTTGAGGGTTTCGACGGTGTGGTAAATGTCGTCGGTCGACATGGCGATGTGCTGTATGCCTTCGCCTTTGTACTCGCGCAGATATTCCTCGATCTGGGATTTATCGTCGCTGGATTCGTTGATGGGGATGCGGATTTTGCCGCAGGGACTGGTCATGGCCTTGGATTTTAGGCCGGTGAGCTTGCCTTCGATATCGAAATAGCGGATTTCGCGGAAGTTGAAGAGCTTTTCGTAGAACCCTGCCCATTCGTCCATTTTGCCGCGGTAGACGTTGTGGGTCAAATGGTCGATGGTGGTGAGGCCGACGCCTCTGGGGTGCTGGTCGACGCCGGGAAGCGGGATGAAATCCACGTCGTAAATCGATTGCTTGCCGTAGCGGTCGACGAGGTAGAGCAGGCTGCCGCCGATGCCTTTGATGGCGGGGATGTGCAGCTCCATCGGGCCGACTTGCGATTCGATGATTTCAGCGCCGAGCGAACGGGCGCGCTCGATGGCGGCGTGAGCGTCGCGCACGCGGAAGGCCATTGCGTTCGCCGAGGGGCCGTGGGAGTTGAAAAAGCCTTCGGCTTGGCTGGATTTTTCGGCGTTGAGGATGAAGTTGACCTCGCCCTGACGCCACAGGTGGACGTTTTTGGAGCGGTGTTTGGCGATTTTGCTGAAGCCGAGCTGGGTGAAAAGCTGTTCGAGGGGGGCTGGGTCGGCGCTCACGTATTCGACGAATTCGAAGCCGTCCGTGCCCATCGGGTTGATATCTGATTCCTGAGTCATGGGGTGATGGCCTTTGGTTGGTTTTGGGTCATGTACCAGCTATCTGCCGACGTGAGCAGCTTGTCAACTGCTGCGGGATGCGAGGTTGCGGGTTTGGTCAAGTCGGGGGCGGTTGGGAACCGTTTGTTTTTAGTATAAAGGTAGGTATTTCATTTGGATAGTAGATATGGTTGGCGAATGGGCGCGTTTTCTTGGCTTCTCTTGACATTTCTTGACATTTTACTATCCGATCATTTGTATTGATTGAATTATATGTGGCATGCGGATGGGCCGGAAGATTGATTTTTTGACTAGAGATCTTTGGTGAAATGATAGCCGAGGATTTTGTAGCCTTCGCGGTGATAAAACCGGTGTGCCTTGTGGGCGGTGGTGTAGCTGTCGAGCACGGCGAGTTCGCAGCCTTCTTTTTTGCCGATTGCTTCCACCCATGCCACCAATTGGCTGCCGATGCCCTTGCTGCGCTGGCTGCCCAGCACTACGGCGTTATCGAGGTCGATGTTGCGCCCGCACCAGAAGCGCATGCCGATCCAGAAACCTAAAGCTCCGAGCATCTTTTTGCCCTCAAACACCCCGGCGCAGCGATAGCCTCTGGCGCGCATTTCCTTGAGCCTTTTGGTGAACTGGGCTTTGGGCATGTCCTTGTTGAGCTGGGCGATGAGCGGGTAGAGCGCGGCCCAGTCGGCGGCGCTCTTAAGCTCCCGTATCGTAACGGGGGAAGTGGATTTTTTTGTGCCTTTCATGGGCGATATGCTATACTAATTAAGTGAACAAGTTTAGGAGTGGTTATGACGTTACGCGCTGACACGCATCCGCCTGACATGCGCGCGGATTATACGTTCGATTTCGATCCGGCGCAATATACCGCGCAAGAGCATGCGACGTGGAAATTTCTCGCCGACCGCCAGAACCCGCTGCTGAGGAACCGGGCGTGCAAGGAATATTTGCAAGCGCTTGATAAACTTAACATCGTGACCGGTGCGGGCGGGATTCCAGACATACGCCGGGTGAGCGATATGCTGGAAAAAACCACGAAGTGGAAGATCGTGGCCGTGCCGGGGCTGATTCCCGGCAGCGTGTTTTTAGAGCATTTGTCCAAACGCCAGTTTCCTGTGACGTGGTGGATTCGTGGGGAAGACCAGATCGATTATTTGAAAGAACCCGATATTTTCCATGATCTGTTTGGGCATGTGCCGTTGCTGTCTAACCCCATTTTTGCCGATTATATGCAGCAATTCGGGCTGGGGGCGATGAAGGCGCGCGGGCTGAAATCGACCAAGCTGATTACGCGACTATACTGGTTTACGGTGGAGTTCGGGCTGATTAAAACCGAGGACGGGTTGCGGATTTTCGGCTCGGGTATCGTGTCGTCGGCCAAGGAATCGGTATATGCGCTGGATAGCACCGTGCCCAACCGTATCGAGTTCGATTTGATCCGCATGATGCGCACCAACTATCGCTATGACGATTTGCAGCGCAGCTATTTTGTCATCGACAGCTTCGAGCAATTGTTCGAACAGACCAGGCCGGATTTTACCGATTATTATTCGCAGGTGAAGGCGCTGCCGGAGCTGGGAGAATCGGAATTGCTGCCGACGGACCGTATCATCACACGTGGGGATGGCAACTGAACCGTGTACCGCGCCATCGATAAGGAAACGCGGTCGGGAGAGCTCACCTCGCGGCCAAGCTGACCCGTAATACTCCACGATATTAACGAACGAATGAATCCAGCGGCTTACCGCGTTGGCCTGTCTTTTGCATAAGCGCTCGGCACTCGTTTGTTAATCATCAGGAGTTTTTATGAACCTTAACACCCTGTCATCGCTTGCCGCTGGCAGTACAATCTACACCAGCCAGGCCAGTAACGCGCAGGCGCAGGCAACCAATGCACAGTCCAGCTTCGTCCAGTCCCTGACCAGGGTCCAGACCGGCCTGCCGCAGACATTGCTTACGCAGGCGAAGCAACATGCCACCGCTAGCGTACAAGCCACGCAGGCCGCTACGTCTGCGCTTGGCGGCAACACCGCGCTGAGTGATGGCATTACCAACGCCGCCACCGGCAGTTCCGATGTGAACGGCCTTGGCGCATTACTCGATATCCAAATTTGATTTTTGCCGCAGCAGGATGTTCATCCCTTCGGGGGTGCGTCCTGCCGGCGGTTTTTATTTGCCGGGAACGACGGCTTTTTCTTTGAACGGCAATGAGGGCAATGAGCCCCCGGCGAGGGCGATGCCGGATTGGGCCAGCGCATCCCTTGCCTGCGCGCGGGCGATGTCCAGCGGCTCTTTTTTTTCTTCTTTTTGTGGCGATTGTTCTTTTGCGGGTTCGAGCGGCGGCAGCCATTCGCTGCCTTGGTAGCCGACCATCACGGCAGTGGCGATTTTATGCACGTAGGTTTTTCGGGCTTCCGGCAGCAGCAGCTTGAGCTGTTCCTCGGCGATGGCGGAGAGCGGGACTTCCTTGTCGTCGATGGTGACGGTTTTGTAACCAGCGGCGCTGAGGCCCGTGGTGACGCTCGAGGGCACGGTCTGGATGGCGTAGAATTCTTTTTTCCGGACAGGGGTGGACATGGCCTGTTCGAATTCGGTTTTCAGAGATTTAGTGTAGGCGCTGTCGCCTTCCAGCGCGCCGGAATAGGCGTTGACGATAACGTGATGGCCTTTGTACTGCTGGAAGCTGTCCTCGGTGTCGCCTTTCATGAAGGGCACGTTGTCCTGCCCGCTTTGGGTAAAGCCTTTCAGGCCTTTGACGAGTTTGGATTCGATGGCTTTGGCGTCTTTATGAATGGGGCTTTCGGGCGGGTAGGATTTGGCGACGCTGGCAAGGGCCGCATGCATGTGGGCGTTGGTGGTGTAGTAGATGATAGAGGCTGGCATTTCTTTGGATTGCGGGGTGGTGAGGATAAGCCCGTCGGAGCCCTGGCTGGTGGCGAGGGCATTGACCGAGCGGGCGACCAGCGTGTGGAATGCTTTGGGGTTCTCTTCGGAAATGACCATCAGCTTGTCGCGGTCGGGGAGGTCGGCGACGGTGACGCGGTAGCGCGAGGCGACCCATGCCGCACCGGCGGAGGATTCAAGGATGACCTCGTCGGGGTTGGCCTGGCCAAAGGGCTTGATGGTGCCGTCTTCGTTCTGGTTCTGGTAGGTGTGGCTGAGCCATGACTGCACGGCTGTGAGGTAGCGCTGCTTATCCTCTTTAGACGTCCTGAGATCTTCGGCGGCGGCGAGAATGGCCAACGGGGCGGTGTAATCCCAGTAAAACGCGTTGGCGCGCTTGGGCTGGAAGCTGCCTTTGCGGTCGCCGTTTTTCACTTGCCGGTCAAGTAACGCGCCGACTAGCGTGGTGAGGTCTTTGCGTCCTTCGTCGCTGGTGACTAATCCCGGCATGGTTTTCCCCGGATGAGGTTTCAGGATATCATCGGTTAATTAATAAGCAATTTAATTAACCAAGCGCCGCCTCTGGCCGATTTTGGCTTTAGTTCGTTTTGCCAGCGGGTTGAGGTTCGAGGTTCTGGGAAACGATGCGCGGGCGGTCGTCGCTGTAGATGATGTAGACACGGCTGCCGACATGGATGGACGCATCCGGCGACTGCACGGCCGAGACGATGTCGGTTCTGGTGGACATGTCGGTGTTGACCATGCTCTGCTCGACGGTTTGTGTACCGTTGTTCTGGATTTTCTTTGAAATGGTGTGGTATTCGGCGAGGTTTTTCTTGTCGATCTTGACGAGATATTCAGTGCCTTCCTGCGTGCCCAGCGCATCTATCGGCGATAGCACCCGCGACGGCACCGATCAGCGCCCCGCCGATAGCTGCCGCAGCGCTGCCGCCGCCATTGCCGATCTGCGCGCCTAGCACGCCGCCCGCGACGCCGCCAGCAAGGCCGCCGGTGGTGTTGTCTTGCAATTTGTCGTGTTCCTTAATGGTCACGCCGCGTGCTGAAATGACGGTGCCTTCCAGCACTTTGCCGGGGTGTGGAACCCGAGGTATAGACGTTGGAATCCATCTTTTTTGCGCAGCCTGCCGTCATGGAGATCAGCAGCAGGAAACTGGCGTGGCGCATGAATTGTTTCATATAATAACCATCTATTCTGGATACAGTATTTCGTATCCTGTTGTCATCCATGTGAGCAATACGTGACCTGTAAGTGCAAGTCAATAGTTAATGACGATTAACACCTTGTTGCCCGATAGTCTGAATAATGCTATGGTTTGCGGGTTTTCGATTTGTGTTCTGCAGGACCTTACGTTCCTAATGGACGCGGCTGCAGGACAGGTGAAAACCCTGTTCTTTCCCTTACCCGCCCTTCCTTGATGCACTGCACAGGATGGGCTCGGAGTTCTCCAATGATCCGCAACGTGATCGCCGAAATCAGCGTCGTCCAGTTCACCAAGACCCGCCGGAGCCACAACCACGGCAACGGTCGGCCCTTCATGTCCGCGTTCCACGACGTGCTGGAGCAGATCGAGGAGCAGATCCAGGTCGAGCCGGTGTCCGTCTTCACCAAGCTGGTGAAGTTCGACTCCGTGGCCTGGTTCGCCAACCGCGTGACCGAGGGACTGCTCTTCCGCCGCCCCTACCCCGGTTTCCAAGGCCCGATCGCCTACGGTCGCTACGCGCACCTGGGCCTCGAACGCTCCTGGGAGCTGGAAGAAGGCCAGAACGGCCAGCTGTTCACCCGTAACGACGGGCGCAGCTGGATGGCGTTCAGCAACGAGGACGTCAAGTCCTTGCGCTGGGTGTCGTCGAAGTCGCACTGTGTCGTGACCGCGACGAAGGTCACGGACGACCTGTGGGAGATGGAGTTCATCCCCACGAAGCACAACCCCGAGTACCGGGGCCGCTACTACACCTTGTGGGCCGACGCGCAAGCGTAGCCCACAGGCAATCAGGCGGTGACAAGGGGGGAAACCCTTTTGTCACCGGCCGGGTTGTCACCCCCCCATTCAAGAAGCAACAACCCGCTGGATGATGCCCGCGCCTCGGCGCTGGCGCTGCTGATGGTCGAGCGTAAACTCGGCCTGCGCGTGTAATGTTCATGTGATGTAAAGAAAGAGGAGCACAAGCTCCCCTTTCGCCGTTTTAGGGTAGTTTTCGATCTTACGATGCGCGCTGAAGCGGGCGGTATTTGACCTTGGTCGGCGTCAGTGTGTCGACACCGAGACGCTTTTTGAGGTCGGCTTCGTAAGCTTCGTAGTTGCCTTCGAACCATTCCACATGGGAGTCGCCTTCGAAGGCGAGGATGTGGGTGGCGATGCGGTCTAAGAACCAGCGATCATGCGAGATGATGACAGCACAGCCGGCGAAATCGCCGAGTGCGTCTTCAAGCGCGCGCAAGGTTTCGACGTCGAGATCGTTGGTCGGTTCGTCGAGGAGCAGCACGTTGGCTTCGGTTTTGAGCATTTTGGCGAGGTGGACGCGGTTGCGTTCACCGCCCGACAGCATGCCGATTTTTTTCTGCTGGTCGGAGCCTTTGAAGTTGAAGCTGGAGCAATAGGCGCGGGATTTGACGAGCTTTTTGCCGAGGTAGATTTCCTCGTCGCCGTTCGAGATTTCTTCCCAGACGGATTTTTTGTCGTCGAGCGAATCACGCGACTGGTCGACATAGCCGAGCTTTACGGAATCGCCGATTTTGAGGCTGCCGGAATCGGGTTTGTCGACGCCGGTGATCATTTTAAACAGGGTAGTTTTACCGGCGCCGTTCGGGCCGATCACGCCCACAATGCCGCCCGGGGGCAGGCTGAAAGAGAGGTTTTCGATTAGCAGCTTGTCGCCAAAGCCTTTGTTGAGGTTTTCGGCTTCGATGACGAGATTGCCAAGGCGCGGACCGGGCGGGATGACGATCTGAGCCACGCCGACTTGCGCTTTTTGTTCCTGCGCCACCATTGCCTCGTACGAGGCAATACGGGCTTTGGATTTGGCCTGGCGGGCTTTGGCGCCCTGGCGAATCCATTCCAATTCGCTGGCCATCTGCTTCTGGCGGGAGCCTTCTTCGCTCTTTTCCTGTTCTAAGCGCTTGCGTTTGGCGTCGAGGTAGGCGGAGTAGTTACCTTCGTAAGGGATGCCTTTGCCGCGATCTAATTCCAGAATCCACCCCGTTACGTTGTCGAGGAAGTAACGATCGTGGGTGACCATGACGACGGTGCCGGGGTAGGTTTCTAAGAAGTGCTGCATCCAGGCGATCGATTCGGCGTCCAGATGGTTGGTCGGTTCGTCGAGCAGCAGCATGTCGGGTTTTTCGAGGAGAAGCTTGCACAGCGCCACGCGGCGGCGTTCACCGCCGGAGAGCTTGGCCACTTCCGAATTGCCCGGCGGGCAACGCAGCGCGTCCATCGCGATTTCGATTTCGCGTTCTAAATCCCAGCCGTTGATGGCGTCGATTTTTTCCTGCAGCTCGCCCTGCTCTTCGATGAGCTTCATCATCTCGTCGTTATCGGTGACTTCGCCGAGCTTGTTGGAGACTTCGTTGAAACGGTCGAGAATGGCTTTTTTCTCGCCGAGGGCCATCATGACGTTTTCCATGACGTTCTTGGTTTCGTCGAGCTTCGGCTCCTGTTCGAGGTAGCCGATTTTGACGCCTTCGGCGGCCCATGCTTCGCCGTTGAATTCCTTATCGCGGCCCGCCATGATCTTCAAAAGCGTCGATTTACCCGAGCCGTTGGGGCCGAGCACGCCGATTTTGGCACCCGGGTAGAAGGACAGGTAAATGCCTTCGAGCACTTTTTTGCCGCCCGGGAAGGCTTTCGTTAAGTCTTTCATTACGTAGATATATTGGTGGGAAGCCATATGTTTCAGCCTGTTGATGTGGGTAAACGTTACTATTATGTCGTTTTCATTTCGTGGGGAATGATTTAAGGTGTAAAAAGCCTTAAAAGCAATAAGGATTTAAAGCGTATGAAGCAGATGGTAAAGGATTCCCTCAAGGGGATGATCATGTTCGGGTTGATCGGGGCAGTCGTAGGGCTTGGCGCGCCACTGGTCATGGGCGCTTTGCTGGGTGCGGAAACCGCCGGGGCGCTGGGCGCGGTGAGCGTTGCGGGCATGCTGCATACGGGCGTGGTGTTCGGGCTGTTCGGGTTGCTGGAGCCGGTGGTGAAGACGGTGTTCGGTTTTATCTTCGGCGAAAAGAAGGAAGAGGCTGCGAAAGATCAGGCGCCGGAACGCAAGAAGGTGCATCTGACGATCATTCAAGGGCCGGAAATGGCGCAGGACGTATGCCAGAGCGGGTTCCGCCAGATTGTGGAAGCCCAGCGCCTCGTGGCGTCGGGCGATAAAGCGGTTAGCATCCAGTAATGCGGATGTATCTCAATGCTGGTCTGAAATTCCTGATCTTCGGCGTGTTGCTGGCGCTGACGGCACCGTATCTCGGCTCGGTCATGGGGCTGTCGCCGACGGTGGAGGGGGCGCGCGGTGAGCTTGGGAAAATGGGCGATCCGCTGCTGGTGGGGCTGTTTTTTGCCGCACTTGGCATGCTTAACGTGGCGGTCGATAGATTCATGAAAAAGACTTTCGTCACCCCGCCTTCTAGCGGCGACGCGCCGTAAAAAAATCCTTCAGTATCTGGGCGCATTCGGTTTCCATTAAACCGCCGATGACTTCGGGACGGTGATGGCAGGTGGGTTGCTGGAAAATCCGGGCGCCGCTTTCTACGCCGCCCCCCTTAGGGTCATAAGCGCCGAAATACAGGCGGCGGATGCGCGCAAAGCTGATCGCCTGCGCGCACATGGCGCAGGGTTCCAGTGTTACGTACATATCGCAGCCGTCGAGGCGTTCGTTGCCCAGCATTTTGCAGGCAAGGCGGATGGCGAGCAGCTCGGCGTGCGCCGTGGGATCGTACATTTCGGTGGTGCGGTTGCCGCAGGCGGCGATGACGCTGTTTTCATAGACGATGATGGCGCCGACGGGCACTTCGTTGCGCTCATCGGCGAGCTTGGCCTGTTGCAGGGACAGTTGCATGGGGGACGGAAGTTCCATCGGATTCTCAAAAATGATTTGCCAGAAGCGTTGTTTACACGTATTAACACGCTGTTTCCAGCTTATTTACTCGTTGTAGGTGAGCCATGGGCATTGTGCCTGGTTCGGATGACATGAAGCGCCAGAAACGGCGTTATTGTCCATTGAGGACAGACCTATGCGGTCGATTCTCAGCAGCACTGCGTCACGCGTGCTGGCGTTCTCCACCCCGTTCTTCCTTGGCTACAGCTATGCCAAGGGGTACATCACGGATGGCGTCAGCTCAAGCAGCGACTCGGTATGGATGGCGTTGGTTTGCGTCGGCCTCGCGCTGTCGCTAATCAGCCTCGTCGCGACGGCGCGTAGCAAGACCGCTGTCGCCTAAGTTAACCGCCGGGACTAAACGACCCGGCAAAGTGGGGGATGCGTCTGTAAAGACTGCCCCCATTTTTTTGCTTATTTTTTGCGGCCAATTATTTTTTGCGGAAGGAATCCAGCGAGATGATTTCGGCGGAATTGTCGTCGCCCTCGTTTTCTTCAAGACCGGGGATGATGGACACGGGGTCCTGCGGGATGGCGAGGCCGAGATTGGCGGCTTCGGGGAAATCCGGCTGCTGGAATTGCAGGCCGAATTTTACGCTCGGATCGGCAAACGCGGTCAGCGCCGCATAAGGGATGATGAGTTTTTCGGGGATGCCGTTGAAGCTGAGCGTGGCGGTGAAAAGCTGCTCTTCGACTTTAAAATCCCAGAACTGGTGTTGCAGCACGATGGTCATTTCCTTGGGGTATTTGCTTTTCAGCAACTCGGAAATGCGCACGCCTGGATGGTTGGTGGCAAACGACACGTAAAAATGATGCTCGCCCGGAAGCCCCGACGACTGCACCTGTTTGAGCACTTCGCGCACGACGCCGCGCATCGCCTGGTCGATCATCATGGTGTAGTGGATATCTTCGGTCATGAGCTTACTTTAAGGCTTATTTGGGTTTTTCAAACTAAACTATACATTGTTGCGCGTCCTGAGACACCTAGAAAAGATGGGGGGATTGCTCCCCCCACCCGAAACGGGTTTCTGTTACCCGGCACCCGTTCCAATGACCGTGTTACGTGCTAGTGCACGCGTGAGCCGTTAGGCAGCAACGCGAGCAGCTACGACGGTGTTGTCGTTAGCAGCAACAAATGCAACGTTGTCGTTAGCATTTAAAGTTTTGACCTGGTATCGCCAGTATCATCACGGGCAAAAATAAGACCTTTACTACGTTTGTCGAGCCTATTCGCCCCCAAAGTGACTCGAAGAAAATCTCGGGCTTCGCCCTGCGATTGTCTTCGGGTTTGAAATGGCCAGATTTAAACCCGAAGTAAATTCGGGCTTAAATCAGAATATTTTCTATGAAAAACAAAAACGACGTTTTTTGTTTTTCATTGGCCGTATTTTCCAAAACTAATCGCAGGGCGAAGCCCGAGATTCGTTTTGATTTCCTTTGGTGGAGGCGCCGGGTACTGCCCCCGGGTCCAATCCGCTTATTCTGACTTACGTTTATCGCCATAGTTACCGAAGTAACCCGTCTAATATAGGCCAGTAGTTTGCGGTTGTGAAGGGGGTTAAATGCATAAAAAGGTGAATAAAGGGCTTGGTGGGACGGATCGCTGGCTGCGGGAGAGGCTTTTTTCGTATTGAAATGCGGCTGGTGCTCTTCTAGTCTACCGGCAAACAGCGGAGGCATCATGGCATTATCGACGACACAGGCAGCGGAAATTTCAGCACAGCGGGATATCACCACGCCTACCCGCCGCGACGTCGCGCCTGCGCTTGAAGAAATGCTGTATAAGGCATTCCCCGTGCTCGACCACGGGTTTATCCGCGTGATCGATTACATGGGCACCGACTCGGCTATTGTACAGGCGGCACGCGTTTCTTACGGTAAAGGTACGCGTAAGGTGAATGAAGATGCGGGGCTGATCAATTACCTGATGCGCCACCGCCATACGACGCCGTTTGAAATGTGCGAAATCAAGTTCCACATCAAGCTGCCGATCTTTATCGCCCGCCAGTGGATTCGTCATCGTACAGCCAATGTGAATGAATATTCGGGCCGTTATTCCATTATGGATAAGGAATTCTACGTCCCGGCGCCGGAGCAACTGGCGGCGCAGTCACAGTCGAATAGGCAGGGGCGCGGGAATACGCTTGAAGGCGAGGAGGCCCAGCGCGTGTTGGAGCTGTTGCAGCAGGACGCGACGCAGGCATACGGGCATTACGAAGAAATGCTGAACGAGGACGTGGTCGGCAATGTGATCGACGAAAACAAAACCGGCCTTGCCCGCGAGCTGGCGCGCATGAATCTGACGCTGAATTACTACACGCAGTGGTACTGGAAAATCGACCTCCAGAACCTGATGCATTTCCTGTCGCTTCGCGCCGATTCCCATGCGCAGTATGAAATCCGTGTCTATGCGGAGCTGATGCTGGATATGTTGAAGGCGTGGGTGCCGCTGACGCATGCGGCGTTTATGGATTACCGTGTCGGCGGGGCGTCGATTTCGTCCAAGGGGCTTGGTATCGTCAAGCGCCTGATTGCGGGTGAAAACGTAAGCCAGGAGCAAAGCGGGCTTTCCAAAGGGGAATGGCGCGAGCTGATGATAACGCTAGGCCGCGAAGCATAGTTTCATAAGTTGCTGAAATTCAATAAAAATTTCTGAGGACGCTCGGCGACTTTTAGCGATTCGTAAGTATTTAACTGCTATACTGGGTGAAAACTCAGGTGGGGTATGGATAAGCAACTCGCGGATTTGCTCATGGAAGAGCGCAAGGACGGCAATGTCCGTTTCGTGGTTAACGGCACGAAAGTCGTGGCCGTCTTCGAATTGCAGCCGCATGAGGATGAGAATATTGCCGCGCTTGGGCGCGTGCATGCTTCCCACACTGTGGCGGGCGGTTATACGATCGCGTATTGCCCGAGTCCCGATGAAGCGCAGAAAGCGGCTTCGCAGATGGCCAACCGTGCCATTAATGTGGCAGATGTGATCGACCAGCAGGCTGAAAAAACCTTCTGCCGTGTTGCGATTTGTGAACTCGGGATTTCGCTGGATACGCAGCAGCTCAAACAGATGATGGAACTGGAAGCGCAGCGCCAGCACATGCAAGCCCATCCTCCCAAAACGCCGCCGAGGCTTTCCAACGCCGAGCGCGAGCGCGTTGAAAAACATAAGGTGAACGGGACGGCTGAGCCGCTGGTGCGCATTCGCTATAACTCAACCAAGCTTTGGCTGGGCGATCTGGCGGCGGAGGTGGGGCTGGCGTCGAAATACCAGATCGCGATGAACTATATCGGCGAGGATAAATACAATGTGGCGTTGAACCCAGAGCAGCAGGCGTAATATGCAGCCATTATGATCAGTGGGGTAAAGGTGCAGGTGCTGGAGCGCGCTATCGCAGAACAGGAAGCCGGTGCGGCGATGGCGCGCGGCGAGCATCTGGAGCGGGAAGGTAAATTCGCTGCGTCGTACCGTGAGCGATTGCGCCAAACAGCGGTTGAAAACGAAAAGAAGCGTTAAAACAATTCGGCAGGATTTGCTTTTGCAAACCCTGCCGGAATCATCAGAAAATATCAGGCTGGATTATTCCGTGAACACGTAATGTTTTTTCACGAGGCCTTTGCCGACGGTGATTTTTTCGCTTTTATTGCCGCCAGAGCCGCTGGTTTCGATGGTGTAGGTGCCGGGGGTCAGCTTGGCATAGACATAGGGGCCGGCATCGGCGATGGAGACCAACGGGGTGCCTTTGGCGTCGAGGATGCGAAGGCCGACATTGCTTACATATTCGCCGTTTTTAGCGGAGAGCAGGACCTGCACGTTGAATTCATGCGCGCGTGCCTTGAGTTCGGCGACTTCTTCGTCGCTGATGCCGCCGTTGAGGAACTCAGTGCCGTTGGTGCTGCTCTGGTCGTTGATGGGGAGGGACGGAATGGCGCCGCTGCCGGTGGAATCGATGTTGACGCGGTTTACGGGTGCGTATTGCGGCGCAGTCTGCATCGGGGCCGTCTGCATGGGTGCGGGGGTCTGGGCGCTGGCGGTGCCGGCGATCAGGGTAATGGTTGCGGTTAATAGGGCTAAAATACGCATGGATATTCTCTCCGTTGTTTAATCATGTTTAATTTGCGACAGGTGCCTTCATGGCAACTTATTCGATCAGCATTGATTTTTTCCTGTCCTCCTAATAGCATGGTTCCGCATAAATTTAAAATAAGGATTTGGGCCAAATCCTTATATTTTAATCACTTGATGTGGAAACCATGAAAAACTGGATTGAATTCCCCCGAATCGAAGGCAAATCCTCGCGTCAGGCGCATTGCGACCTGCCGGAAGGTACGTATGAGCGCGAATTCGGCAAGGACGGGTTTTTCGGCCCGGCGAGCCATTTACACCATGCGAATCCTCCTACGGGCTGGACGTCATGGGAAGGCGATACCCGCCCGCGGGCTTACGATCTGGTGAAGCTGGAAGGGTTTGGGCCTTCGCCGTGGGATGCCAAGCCGATCTTCCATAATGCGCATGTGCGCACGCGCTTCTGGCGCGCCGAAGGGAAAATGGTAAATTTAGTAACCAACGCCGACGGCGACGAGCTGCTGTTCGTGCATGCGGGCAGCGGCGATCTGTTCTGCGATTTCGGCCATATGGGGTTTTCGGAGGGCGATTACATCATGCTGCCGCGCTCCAGCAAATGGCGTATCGAGTGCGCTGAGCCTTGCGCGTTTTTGATGATTGAGGCGACCAATGACGGGTTTCGCCTGCCGGATAAGGGGCTGGTCGGGCCGCATGCGATTTTCGATCCGGCGGTGCTGGAAGTTCCTGCGATTAATGAGCAGTTTAAGGCCCAGCAGGGTCAGGTGGAAACTAAGGTCGTAATCAAGCGCCACGGGCGTTTTTCGATCGTCACGTTCCCGTTCAACCCACTCGACGCGGTGGGCTGGCATGGCAATAACCTGCCGGTGAAGGTCAACTGGCGCGATATCCGCCCGCTGATGAGCCCGCGATACCATCTGCCGCCTTCGGCGCATACGACGTTCCTTGCGGGGCGTTTCGTGGTGTGCACCTTCGTGCCGCGCCCGATTGAAACCGACCCGGGCGCGCTGAAAGTGCCGTTTTACCATTCCAATAACGATTACGATGAAATCATCTTCTACCATAAAGGCAATTTCTTCAGCCGCGATAACATCCATCCCGGCATGGTGACGGTGCATCCGTGCGGGTTTGCGCATGGGCCGCACCCGAAGGCGTTCAAGGCCAGCCAAACGGCGCCGAAAAAGGAAACCGATGAGGTGGCGGTGATGGTGGATACGCGCGATGCGGTGGAGATGTCCAGCGAGGCCCAATCGGTTGAATGGGCCGGTTATGTCGATAGTTGGAAAGAGAAGTAATTTTCTAACCTATTGAAACCCTGCTGGTTATTTGGTGTGGGCATCGCTTGGGTCAAATCCGCACTGTATTATTAAAAATTAATCATTATGGCCGTAATCCTTAACTAGCTTTAGGACGCATTATAAAGCTAAAGCGGTGGAAGAAGACCCCAATGAGGCGATTTTGAACGAAAAGCGCACCAAGGTGGGCACGCAGATCGGCGCGCTGGTCAGCAACCTGAATGTCGACGCGGATAAGCAAATCGCCGCACTTGTGGGCAGTATGCGCAAGACCTGCGAAAAAAGGAGCATTGCCTGCCCGGACGATCTTGCGGAGCAGGTGACCGTGTTCATGGAAAAAGCCGCTGGCCAAGGGGCAGCGCGCGAATGCGATTACCGATCTGGTGTTGCAGATTACCGAGCCGGATTTGCGTTATTTGATGTAATGTTGTATGTCTTATGACCACGTAACGTAGAGCCATAAGGACATATGATGAAACTCGCCTCTCTCAAAAACGGCCGTGACGGCACGCTCATCGTCGTAAGCGCGGACCTCAAACGCGCGGTCAATGTCGAAGGCACGGTGGAAACCATGCAGGAATTGCTGGAAAACTGGGCCGCGATTGCGCCTGAGCTGGATGAAATTTACGATATGCTCAATGCCGGGCAGGCCCGCGATGCGTTCGACCTTGATCTGAAAGCCCTCGCCTCCCCTTTGCCGCGCGCCTATCAGTGGCTCGACGGGTCGGCGTATGTGAACCATGTAGAGCTGGTGCGTAAAAGCCGTGGCGTGGCGATGCCGGAGAGCTTCTGGTCGGACCCGCTGATGTATCAGGGCGGCTCGGACGTGCTGCTGGGCGCGATGGACGATGTGCCGTTACCCGATGAAAAACACGGGATCGATTTTGAAGCGGAAATCGCGGTGGTGACCGATGACGTGCCGATGGGGGTGACGCCAGAAGAGGCAGCCAAGCACATCAAGCTGATCATGCTGGTCAACGACGTGTCGCTTCGGTATCTGGCGATGGATGAAATCGCCAAGGGTTTCGGGTTTATGCAGGCGAAGCCTGCGACGGTGTTTTCGCCGGTGGCGGTGACGCCGGATGCGCTGGGCGATGCGTGGGCCGACGGCAAGGTGAATTTGCCGCTGCTGACCTCGTATAACGGTGAGTCGTTCGGCAGGCCCAACGCGGGCGTGGATATGGTGTTCAACTTCCCGATGCTGGTGGCGCATGCGGCGCGCACGCGGTATTTGTCGGCGGGCACGATTATTGGCTCGGGGACGGTGTCGAACAAGGATAAATCCGTGGGCTCGTCCTGCATCGTGGAAAAGCGCACCATCGAGAAGCTGGAAACGGGCGATTCGCATACGCCGTTTATGAAATACGGCGATCGTGTGCGTATTGAGATGATCGGGCTGGATGGCGCGTCCATCTTCGGGGCGATCGACCAGAAGATCGTGCCGTATGCGCCTAAAGGCTGATCGGGAGACCATCACCCGTTACGCAGGGCTTATTTACCTGCCTATCCTGATCGGCAGCGTGCTGTACGGGTTTTTGCTGTCGCTGGCGTGGCCGTTGTATCACGACGAAACCATCATCCAGTATATCGCGTGGCGCATCCTGAACGGGGCGGCACCGTACCGGGATATTTTCGAGATGAACATGCCGGGCGCGTATGTGCTGCGGGTATTCAGCCTTGTGTTCTTCGGTGAAAGCGACCTTGGCTACCGGCTGTTTGATTTGTATTTCGTGCTGCTGATTGCGCTTGGGATATTTGCGTTCTGCGGGCGGGCGCTGCTGTATCCTGCGATTGGGGCGCTGTTGTATTTCGCTTACCATTTGTCGTGGGGGCCGCGTACGATGGGCGAATGCGACATGATGGTGATTCCGTTTTTGATGGGAGCACTTTATGTGTTCCGGGAGTATCTGGAGCGGCCTGAGCGTGTTGGGCTGATGTTTGTGTTTGGGCTTTGCGCAGGGTATGCGCCGTGGGTCAAGCCCGTGGCGGTGATGCTGCCGGTGATGTGCTATCTGGCGATGGCGGTGCGGCTTGGGATTAACAAGCAGACAATGATTGCGGGTGTGTACGGCGTGCTGGGCTATCTGGTGCCGGGGGTTTTGCTGAATCTGTGGCTGTTTACCAATGGCGGGTTGGCGGCGTTCTACGATATTACCTTGCATTTCATTGTCATTTACAAAAATTTCAAGCCGCTGCCGTGGACGTTGGAAACCTGGGTGTCGCTGGCGTTCAACCTGTACTGCGTGGGGACAATGCTGGTGGTGATGGCGAGGCGCTCGACGCTGAATGCCACGGGTAGAATCGTGCTGGCCATCGGGTTGGTGTATGGGTTGTTGCATTATTACGTGCAGGGCAAGGGCTTCTGGTATCACCGCGAGCCGTTGCGCGTGTTTATGTGCCTGTATGCGGCGATGGTGCTGCCGCGGTTGAATTCGAAGCCGTTTGAGCTGGGGTTGATCCATCTCGCATTTTTCTCGCTGGTGATTTATTTCTCGCCGTTGGAGGAGTTGCAGGACGCCAAGATCAATAATTACCGCAAGGTGTTCTCGGTCGACATGCGCAAGGGCATTGCCAATGACGTGAACGGCGCGCTGGCGAAGGTGCCGGTGCCTATCCGCAAAGCTTACAATGCGCAGTATCCGGGGCGCGATATCCAATTCTTCGGGCTGCCGGATAATGAGATGTGGAACACGGCGTTTCATGAGCATTGGGTGCCGCCGACGCGGTTTATCTATCCGTATGGGCTGTATAACGGGCAAGGATATCTGGCGCAAATCGCGCAGGAATTGTTCGACGGGTTGTCGATGATGAAACCGCCGGTGATCCTGATTCCCTCGCAATCCTGGCCATATGACGTGCCGGTGACGTACCGCACGATTGACACGGTCGAGCCGTGGAAGGGCTTTTTCAAGGATTATTATCACGTCAGCAAGGAAACCCCGGCCTACCGGATTTACATAAGGACGCACTGATATGAAACTCTATGCCTATTACCGTTCCTCCGCCTCGTATCGCGCGCGTATTGCGCTGAACCTGAAAGGGCTGGACTATGTGATCGTGCCGGTGAATCTTCTGAAAGCCGAGCAAAAGAGCGAGGCGTATCAGGCGCTGAACCCGCAAGGGCTGGTGCCGCTGCTGGTGGATGGTGACGCGTCGGTGTCGCAGTCGATGGCGATACTTGAGTATCTGGAAGAGACCTATCCGGTCCCTGCCCTGCTGCCGCAAAACCGGGCAGAACGGGCGCAGGTGCGTTCACTGGCGCTGGCCATCGCTTGTGAAGTAGCGCCGCTTTGCAATCTCGGGCCGACGACGTTTTTAGCCGAGCATTTCAATGCGACCGAGGAGCAAAAAACGCAGTGGATGCATCATTGGTTCAAGAAGGGATTTGACGCCGTGGAGGCAATGCTGGCCAAGAGTTCGGGCAGCTTCTGCCATAAGAGTGAGCCGGGAATGGCGGATTGTTTCCTCGTGCCGCAGGTGTTTAATGCAGGGCGGTTCAAGTTTGATCTGGCGGCGTATCCCAATGTGCTGCGTGTGTCGGAGAATTGCAATAAAATACCGGCGGTTATGGAGGCCCATCCGAGCAAGCAGCCCGATGCGGTGTAACTACTTGCGCGGCAGTCGCGAATCAGGACTCAGAACCCTTACAGGAGCTTTGCATGTTGACCCGTTTTATTGCTGCGTTTTTCCTTGTTCTTGCTTTTAGTTTTCCGGCGATGGCGGATGAGTCTGTGTATCAGAAGATCGTGCAGCAGCCTGGCTGGCTGAACACGTCGCGGGCGCTGACGCAGGACGATTTGAAGGGGCGGATTATCCTGCTCGATTTCTGGACCTATTGCTGCATCAACTGCATACAGGTAATGCCGGATTTGCGCTATCTGGAGGATAAGTTCGGCGACGATCTGACCGTGATCGGGGTGCATTCGGCAAAGTTTAAGAATGAGGGCGACAGCGAGAATATCCGGCAGGCGATCCTGCGAAACGATTTGCGCCATCCGGTGGTCAATGACTTCAATTTTGCGACGTGGAAGGCGTTTGACGTGCATGCGTGGCCGACCTTTGTGCTGATTGCGCCGAACGGGGCGATTGAAAAGGCTGTGGGTGGTGAAGGGCATCGGGCAGAGCTGGAAAGCGCGATTGAGGGGCTTCGCAGCCGCTATGCTGGGAGTATTAATAAGGCGGCGTTGCCGATGGCGCTGGAAAAGAACAAGCAGCCGGAGACGGTTTTGAGTTTCCCGACTAAGCTTGCAAGCTTTGCCAGCATGTCCGGTATTGCCCAGAATCTCGTGGTGGCCGATACCGGGCATCACCGCGTGTTAACCATGCAACCCACCGATAACGGCACCACGCAGGTCGATACAATCATCGGCAGCGGCGTGGAGGGCTTCAAGGATGGCAGTTTCAAAGAGGCGCAGTTCAACCACCCGCAGGGTGTGCTGGCGTCGATCAATTGGGGCGGCGGGCCGCAACTTATCTACATCGCTGACACCGGAAACCATGCGCTGCGCGTGGCCGATCTTGCGGCCCGCACCGTCACCACTCTGGCAGGCAACGGCACTCAGGGCCATGACCGGCATGTGGAGAATAAGCCGGGGCTGGAAGCGCAGATGGCTTCGCCGTGGGATATCGCGTTTTATCCGGATAAGCAGCATGTGGTAGTGACGCAGGCGGGGTTGCATCAACTGTGGAGTTACAATACCGAAACGAAGACAGTGAGTGCCATTGCCGGTAGCGGGAGCGAAACGATTACTGACGGGGCGTTCCCGGGCAATGCGCTGGCGCAGCCAAGCGGCGTGTCGGCGCTAGACGGGGTGCTGTATTTTATTGATGCGGAGACGAGTTCGCTGCGCATGATGTCGGGCGGGAATGTTAAAACGCTGATCGGCACGGGGCTGTTCGATTTCGGGTTTAAGAACGGGGTGCAGGGGGTGGCGCGCATGCAGCATCCGCTGGGGTTGGTGGCGACAGCCCAAGGCGAATATGTGGCGGATGCGTATAACCATTCCATCCGATTATTTAACGATGGCAGACTTTCGACATTTGCCGGGCACGGCGAGCGCGGGCATCGCGACGGTCCAGTGAAAGAAGCCAGATTTAACGAACCGAACGCGGTGATTGCGGTAGGCAAGGCATTGTATGTGGCAGATACGAATAATAATGCCATCCGCGTGATTGAAGGCGGCAAGGTGTCGACGCTGAAAATCCAGCCGCCTGCTTCGGCGGATGTGCCGGAATTCAGCAAGGATGCGTTGCCTAATCTGTCGGTACTTAAGCCGCAGGCGCTGGCGGCGGGCAAGGATATTACGGTGAGGCTGGGATTGCAGGCGGGTTGGCATATCAATGCCGATGCGCCGAGCAGCCTTGCGCTGTTTGCCATGACGCCGATGCCGCTTGCGGTGGTGTCGTTCGATAAGCAAGCGTTGCAGGCAAGCCATGAGCTGGTGATTTCCAAGCTGGAAAAAGGCGAATACCGTTTGCAGGGGACGGTGTATTACTGCGCGGATGCGGCGGGCTCGCAGTGTCTGCTTAAAAGCTTTGACGTGGAAATTCGTGCGGGTGACATCGCGCAGGCGAGCGTGATGCTGCCGCTGAACTAAGTGAGTTTCAGGATATTGATAATAGCGCGGCCGTATTTGCGCTCGTCGACGATTTCAAAAGTTTCGGGGAAGGCGATGGCTTCCTTGGCATCGTGCTCGACGATGACCAGCCCGTCTTCAGCCACCCAGCCGCCCGTGTGCAGGGATTTGAGCGCCGGTTCGATCATCTTGCCGAAATAGGGCGGGTCGAGGAAGACCAGCGCGAAGGCTTTGCGGGCTTTGGGCAGTTTGGTGCCATCGGCGAGCATGAAATCGACCGCGTCCAGCTCGTTCATTTTGGTGGCGTTGAGGCGGGCGTTAGCGAGTGCGTCGCGTGACTGGTCGATGAAGGTGACGCGCTTGGCGCCGCGCGAGAGGGCTTCGAGGCCGAAGGCACCGGTGCCGCAGAAGACGTCGAGCACGTCCTTGTCGATGAAGGGATGGCCGTCGGTGACGAGCTTGCCGTGGGAGAGGATGTTGAAGATGGCTTCGCGGGCGAAATCGGAGGTGGGGCGGACGGTTTCGGCAGCTTCTTTCGCCAGCTCGATTTTACGTCCTCTATGTTTGCCTGAAATGATGCGCATGGGAGGTACAGTAGCGCGTTTTGCCAGCAGGTTAAAGGGTTTTTACAGGGTGATAAACGAGCGTAGCTGCTTGCCGGTGACTTCCTTGACTTCACCGCTATGCATGGCGCCCAGCTGGAAGGGGCCGTAGGAGACGCGGATCAGACGGCTGACCTGCAGGCCGTAATGCTCGAAAATACGGCGGATTTCGCGGTTTTTTCCTTCGCTTAAGGATACTTGCAGCCAGCTGTTGTTGCCTTTCTGGCTTTCGAGCACGATTTCGACACTGCCATACTGCACGCCTTCGACGATGGCGCCCTGCTTTGCTTCGGTGATCATCGACTCGGTGATGCCGCCGTAGGCGCGCACACGGTAGCGGCGGATCCAGCCGGTGGAGGGCAGTTCGAGCTTGCGGGCGAGCGTGCCGTCATTGGTGAGCAGCAGCAGGCCTTCGGAGTTGATATCGAGGCGGCCGACGGAAACGACGCGGGGCATGGCCTTGGGCAGGCGCTCGAAGACGGTGGGGCGACCTTCGGGGTCTTTGTGGGTGGTCATGAGGCCGGCGGGCTTGTGATAGAGCCACAGGCTGGTGGGTTCCTTTGCGCCGACGGTCTGGCCGTTGACTTCGATCAGGTCTGTTTCGGTGACGTTAAGCGCGGGCGAGGTGATTTTCTTGCCGTTGACTTTGACCTTGCCCATTTCGATCCATGACTCTGCCTCACGGCGCGAGCACAATCCGGCGCGAGCCATGCGCTTGGCGATACGCTCGCCGGGAATTTTCGCTTCGTCGGGTTTTGTCATAAAAGCTTCACATCATTTCGGGAATTTTGGGGTTACTGATTTATGCGTTACTAAGAACGTATAAACGTCATTAACGGGGGAATATATGGCAGACAAGCCCAAGACACCAGTGAATTACACGCTAAGCGATGCAGGTAAAAAACATATCGCCGAGCATGCGCAGCTTGCAGCCGAGCTGCTGCGGGCCAAAACGCTTGAAGGCGACCCGGCTTACGATTTGAAGAAGCTGGACAAAGAGTGCGAGACCTGTCGCCAGAAAGAGACTAAGGAATTGACCGAGGGCATTACCAAAGTAGTGGCCAAAATCAATGAAATGGTAAATGGGCTGGAAGAGGACGAGATGCTGAAGCTCAATGTCGGCAGCACGACGGTGCGTATCGATTCGCAGGAAAAGGTGGATGAGTCCGTGCGCGCACTCGTCGTGGTCAATCATTCGGTGAATGTACGCCAGCAGATGCGCTATTACGACATGGTGCTGGATATGCGAAAGCAACTCGACACCCGCGAAAAAGGCATGAAGGACGGCACAATGCCGCCGTTTAACGACCTTGAGATGATGCGAATATCGGCGCTGAACGCTGATATTCGCCGCGCGGGCGAGGAAAACGGTATTGATGCGGGGAAATTGCAGCTTGATGAATATGCGCGCGAATTGCGGGCGTTTGATTCGCGGCTGAAGGAAAAAACCAATCCGACGCCGTATGAAGCGCGCCAGATGGAAGACGATAAACGCCGACTGGCGCTGGTGAAGGACTGGAAAGGCAAGGAAGAGCTGGCGCAGGCGGAACTGAAAAAGAAGCTGTCGTCGCCGTGCGTGGTGCTGGAGCGCTCGCCGGGCATTCAGGCATCGACAAACCTGCCGCCGCAAACGATTCCCGATTCGTCCCAGGCGATTCCCAATGCTCCGCAAACGGTTCCCAATGCTCCGCAACTGGTTCCTAATGTTCCGCAACTGGCACCGATGCCGCGTAAAAAGGAACCCGGGCCGGGTGGCATGCAGTTTGACGGGATCAGCTTTAGCGTCGTGCCCAAGGCAGCCGATGTGTTTGCCGAAGCGGCCGGTGACGTGCGTGCGATTCTAGCCGGAAACTCGGCGTTTGCCACGGAGTTTTCGACAACCCCGGCAGTGAAGCGCGATACGAAGGAACTGGCTGTTTAGCGTGCGGCACCCTTCAGCGCCGGGCGGGTTTCGGCGGCTTTGCCGAGGGATTCGCTGATGGCTTTTGAGAGTTTGGCGATGGCTTCGGCTTTGCTGTTGGCATCGCCTTGCTTCATGGCCTGTACGAGTTCGTCGACGCCTTGCTCACTGCCCAGATAGAGGGTGATCTTTTCGAGCTTGGCCGGGTTTTCGAGAATGGCGAGGATGCGGTCCTTGTCGGTCAGCGGCACGTTCACGTGGCGGGTGACGTTGCTGACTTTCTGGGCGGCGTTGTCGTCGTTGGCGAGCCAGAGCGCGGTGCCGCCTGCGGCAGCGCCGGTGGCGAGCATACCTGCGGTGAAGCCTTGCAGGCGGGCGCGGAAACGGCTGGTATGTCTGGGCTGTTCGATGATTACGGGCGGGTTGAGGACAGGCTCGTATTCGTACGCGGCCAGCGTGTCGCGCAGTTGCTTAGCAATTTGTCTGTTGTTCGTGGATTTTTCTTTATTGGGATCGTAGCTATGGCCCTGGGTTTCAGCGGCGGTCATCAGGTTGAACAGCTGCAGCGGGTCGTTATCGGCGATGAGCTTCAGCGTTTCATGGTCTTCCGATAGCAGCGCGCAGGGTTCTCCGTTCTTGATGGCTTTGGCGATGGCTTTGACCAGCTGCTGTTTTTGTTTTTCCACCGAGATTTCTTCGGCTAACGGTAGCTCGCCAGGTTCGCGCGGTTTGTTTTCAGCTTCCAGTTTTTCTGCTTCGGCGGCGAGTTCTTTTTTCGACTTGTAGCCGACATCGCGCAGGATCGGGCGGAGGATGCGCTGGTATTTTTTATAGTCCTCTTCTTCGAGGTCTCCGCTTCCCTCGTTATACGCGTCCTTGGCAGAGTGCAGCAGGTTTACCAGCAATTCCGGTCTTTTACGGCCGATGGCGAGAATCACATCGCTGGTGGCGTTAAAATTGTCGGGATATTCGCCCGAGTTTATCTTCTTTTCGGTTTCTTCGAGGAGTTCTTTCTGCTCATCGGTCAGGGCACGGGGATCGGGTTTTCTGGGCGGGGCTTTTTTCAAAATCGTATGGTTGCTGACGGCGGCGAGCACGTGGCGAATACGCTGGAGGTTATGTTCTTCGTCGGAACCTTCGCTTACGCCTTTGATGGCAGTGTTGACGGAGGCTACCAGCGCACTGATGATGCCTTCTTTGCGCTGACTGATGGCGATCAGCACATCTTGTTTGGAAACAAGTTCCGGGATGTCTTTGTGCGTCTGGATGGCGGTGCCGATTTTGAGCAGCAGGTCTTGCTCTTCCGTGCTCATGCGGGTGCGGGCTTTTTCAGCTTCTTTGAGTTCGTGCCTTGTGGCCTTGAACGCCTTGTAGGCGTCGGTGGCTTTGAAGGTGGTCACGAGCGAGGCTTTGATGCCTTCAAGCGTCGTGGCCTGCGCAGGTTCTTCGATATTGTTGCGATACTGGATTTCTGCGTTGATGATAGCCACCAGCGATGGCACGAGATGCGGCTCTTTGGCGATGATGTCGATCAGCGTTTTGTTGTCGGTGACCAGCGGGTCGTAGACTTCGCCAGCGTCGATGGCGGTTTTCAAATCTGCGAGGTACTGCTTTTCGTGGGCATTGAGCAGGCTGGTGGAGGCATCTGTCTTTGCTGCTGGCGCATCCGGCGTTTCGACGGGGGAGAGGATAACATCTTCCGATTCAGTGGACATAGTAACTCCAATTATTAATTTCGATTAAGGAGTTTTTAGCCCGCTGGCTGCTGGCTGTAAAGCTATTTACAGGCTTCGACGAAGGCTTTCATAATGGCGGTGTCGGCGTCGGTCACGAAATACTCGGGATGCCATTGAACGCCAAGGCAAAATTTGTGGCCGGGGATTTCGATGCCTTCGATGACGGTGTCAGGTGCGACGGCGTTGACGAGGCTACCGGGGGCGGGAATGGCTACTGCCTGATGGTGGGCGGAGTTCACATCGATCACGTCTTTGCCGACGATTTTATGCAGCAGCGTGCCTTTGGTGATGGCGACGGTGTGCCCCGGCTCGTTGCGCGGGTTTTTCTGTTCGTGTTCCAAGGTGTTAGGGATGGTATCGGGGATGTGCTGGATGAGCGTGCCACCGAGGACAACGTTGAGCAGTTGCTGCCCGCCGCAAATGCCGAGGATGGGGATGTTGCGCTTGATGACGCCGTTGGTGATAGCAAATTCAAACTGGGTGCGGCGTTTTTTGACCACGACGGTCACATGTTCGACGGTTTCGCCGTAGAGCGCGGGGGACACGTCGAAGGCGCCGCCAGTGACGACGAGGCCGTCGATCATATCCAGATACTGCTCTACCTGCTCGACTTCATGGGGAAGCGCGATGGGGGCCGCCCCAAAGCGGCTCACCGAGGCGCAGTAATTCTCGCGTAGGGCATACCACGGGAGTTTGGAATAGGTGGGCTTTTCTTCGTAATCGAGGGTGAAGCCGATAATGGGAGCGGATTGGGACATGTTGGGACACTTTCCTTATTTACTCAGTTTCCGTCTAAACTTACCAAAAGACAACAATTTCTTCGCTGTTTTTTAACCGATAAATGCTTTGATAGGGTAGTAACAAACCCTTCATTTCGGCTCCTTACATGGATCGCGTCGTTCAATCTGTCTCTATCGCCACTGTGGTGGGCACTATTTTCGGCTTCGCGCTGATCTTAGGCGCCATCGTCCACGGGACGGATAATTACCTGTCGTTCTTAAGCGTCGAGGGCTTCCTGATCGTGATCGGTGGGACGATTGCCAATGCGTTCATGAGCTATCAGGCGGTGTATGTGTCGATCGCGTTCCGCTCGATGTGGCATATGATCCAGAAACCGCGCGCGACCCGCGAAGGGCTGAATGCGGAAATCATGCGGCTGATCAAGTGGGCGTATCTGGTGCACTCGAAGGGGTTCATGGGACTTGAAGGGGAAATCGGCACGAAGATTAAGGAACCGCTGCTGCGCTACGGAGTGGAACTGGTGGTGACCGGCTATCCGCCGGAGGTGATTCGTTCGATGATGAATACGGCGGTTGAGGCGGATTTCGAGCGCTCGATTGCCCCTGTTGCGGTGCTTCGTAATATGGCGTCTACAGCGCCGGCGTTCGGCATGGTGGGGACCCTGGTGGGCATGGTGATCATGTTGCAGCATATTCAATCGAACATGGCGATGATCGGCACCGGGCTTGCAGTGGCGTTGCTGGCGACGCTGTACGGGATTATCATGGCACGCCTGTTCTGCCTGCCTGCGGCCGATAAGCTGATGCAGAAGGAAGAAATTATGCGCTTCCGCAATTATATGATGACCGAAGGCCTCGTGCTGCTCGCCGAAAAACAAAGCCCGCGCTATATGCAGGATAAGCTCAATTCCTTCCTCGACCCGGCCATTCATTTCAATCTCGACCTGCAACTTAAAAACCCATCGGCACAATCAGCTGAATCATGATCCCCCCGCATAATCACCGCATCAAGGAAGACAATGTCGATTCGTGGCTGATGAGCTACGCCGACATGATCACGCTGCTGCTGTGCTTCTTTATTATCTTCGTGTCGGTGTCGGAGCCGAAGCAGGAAAAGCTGCATGCGGTGACGGATGGGATGCAGAACCAGTTCGGCACGGTGGAGCTTGCAACGCCGTTCCAGGGGGTGTTCCGCACGTTGCAGGCGGTGGTGGAAACACATCATATTTTAAAGGACGTGGCGATTGACAAGGGTGAGAACAGCCTCGTCATCGAATTGTCCAGCCTTGCCTTTTATAAGGATAAATCGGCGGAATTCGATGAGCGCATGATTCCGGTGCTCAATGAAATCGCCGATACGCTCAAGGGCATTAACTTCATGGATTACCGCATTACCGTGGAGGGCCATACCAATGACGTGGCGCCGGGTGCGGGCTTGTATGCCAGCAACTGGGAATTGTCGTCGGCGCGTGCAGCGAGGATGGTGCGGTTCTTTATCGAGCGCGGGGTGAAGCCGAACCGGATGCGGGCGATTGGCTATGCGGATACGCGCCCGAAGGTGCCTAATGTGGATGTGCAGGGAAATGCCATCGTTTCGAACCGGAAACTGAACGAACGGGTCATGATTAAGCTTGAACAAGCCCTTTAAAAGGTAGTTTAAAGCTATTTGGGTTTTTTAAGACCTGTTTTTATCCCAAAGAATTCCAATAAAGGCTGGTATTGATTCTCCAGCGTTTTTTTGACAAAGGGAATGGTGATATTCTTGCCTTCTGCAAGTGATAAGCGGTCGAGCTGTCCGACGAGAATTTGCGCCGCGGCAAACGACCGTTCGATGCGGGGAATGAGATAGGCGATGACTTCAGGGTCGATCTTCATCTGGCGGTCGGTGAATTGTTTGCGGATGGCACCGGCGAGGATTTCGTCGTCGGGTTCGTCGAGATGGGCGCTGGGCAGGGCCAGCAGGCGGGAGGTCAAATCCGGCAGGGTGAAGGGGAGTTGGGCGGCGGGGGTTTTGGCGGTGAGCAGCAGTGTGCCGCCTTGTTCGCGCACGTAGTTATACAGGTGCAGTAAGTCGGTTGCTTGCGGTGTGGATTCGATATCTTCTACCAGCCAGTTGCCCGCAGCGGGTTGCCATATATTGAGCGCACTCGCAGGAATAATAGTGGCGCTGGCCCGGCCAGCCCAGATGTGGCCGAGATGGGTTTTGCCGCTGCCGGAGGGGCCGGAGAGTAATAGGGCTTTGGCGTGGCCCCAGTCGGGCCAGCAGTCGATCCATGCGAGGGCGTCGCGGTTGGAAGCGCTGGCGAGGAAATTGTCGGCGCGGTAGGCGGTGGGCAGGGTGAGCGGCAGAGCGTATTGTGACATCTTATTTGTGGGCGGGCTTGCCGCTGTAATAAGAGCTGGCGAGGTAGCGTTCTAGCGCGAAGCGAATGAGCACGCCGATGACGGCGGTGGCGGGGACGGCGAGTAAGATGCCGACGAAGCCGAACAGGGCCGCGCCCGACAGCATACCGAAGATAATCCAGACCGGGTGCAGGCCAACTTTGGAGCCGACGAGCTTGGGGGTGAGGAACGTGCCTTCGATGACCATGCCGGCGATGAGGGTGCCCGCGACCATGCCGATATGGCCCCAGTCATTGAACTGGAAGATGGCGACCGCCAATGCGGTGCACGCGCCCATCGTCCAACCCGCGTAGGGGATGATGATCAGGAAACCGGTGACGATGCCGATCAGGATGGAAAAATGCAGGCCTGTGATAGAGAGCAGCAACGTGTAATATACGGCCATCATAAGGCAGACATTGAGCTGGCCGCGCAGGAAACCGGCGAGCGTCTGGTCGATGAGCGACATCTGGCGGCGGATGGTTTTGGCATGGGCGCGCGGCAGCCAGTTGTCGATGTGGGCCATGATGCGGTCCCAATCTTCGAGCAGGTAAAAGGCGACCACGGGGGTGATGAGGAAGAGCGACAACACGTTGACGACCGCCATGCCGGAGAAGAAGACACCCGCGATGAACTCGCCGGCGAATTTGACCATGACGCCGTAATATTCGGAAACGCTGGCTTTGAGGTTATCGAGGTCTGTTTGTGTAAAGCCGCCGACCCACTGGTCGACGACAGGCAATAGCTTGTGTTCGGAATCGTTGAGATAGGCAGGCAGGGCCGAAATCAACCCTGCGATCTGGCTGGCCAGAATCGGCAGGATGAGGATGGACAGCAAGATGATGGATATGAAGAAACATGCGGTGATAACCAGCGTGGAACGGGCGCGCGACAGACCCATTTTCTCTAAGCGGTCGGCGGCCGGGTCGAGGAAATAGGCAGTCAAGGTGCCGAGCACAAACGGCAGCAAGATGGAGCGGATGGCGAACAAAAAGAAGATAAACGCGACCGCCACGGCGAGCCAGAACCATAGACGCTTGTTTTCCGGAGGGCGATTAGTCACGCGAGATGACCCAGTAGTTGGGGTTTTTGACCATGCGGACGTTCTGGGCGGTGATGGCGTGTTCCAGCGAATCCGGCGAGCCGCGGAAATGGATGACGAGGTCGACCTGTTGCGGGGCAAGGGCGAGCACTTCGAGCTTGTCTACCATCGGCAGCGCGGTGAGCTTGGTGCGCAGTTGGGTCCATGAGGCGAGTGTCGAGATGCTGGCCAGCACCATCACCTGATTGCGCTCGCCGCCGGCGATGGTTTTGCTGGTTTCCATTTCCTCTGTTTTCTTGTGCTCGAGGTTTTCGGCGATGTCGCGGGCGGCGCGGGCGAGCAGGACGTCCTTGGTTTCCTGCGGGTCGGCGCGGTAGGTGATCTGGTTGACTTCGTTCTGGGTGCGGCTGACGCGGCGTTTGATGACGACGAGTTGCAGGTCCGGCGCGCGGGTGAGCTTGGCTTGCAGGATGACTACGTCACTGACGCCGTAGCGAAGCGTAAGCGGCAGGAGCGAGGCGAAGTTGGCTGAGGATACGGTGTTGACGTCGACCACCTTGGTGTCGCCGGTGTCGCCGAAGGGCACGACGATATCGCCGGAAGTGACTTCAAGGCCCTGGGCTTTCCAGGCGTTGCGCCACGGGTTTGAATCTTCCCAGAGCATCTGGGCGCCGTCTTCTTCGTATTCCGGGATGACGAGGAAGGAGCCGACGGGGGCGACGGCGACGGGGCCATTGGTGGTGTTGGGGTTGCCGGTGCCGTTCTTGCCGATCAGGTTGCTGATTTCGTCGGCGTCGAAGGTGATGATCAGATGCGCGCGGTAGCGGGTGGAGGAGATTTTTTCGTCGGCGATTTCGGTGCCGCGCACGAGGGAGTTGATGCGGTTGGGATCGAGGTTGGTGATGATGGTGGTCACCTGTTCGGGGGTGGTGAATTTGCCGAGAAGCTCGCTAAGTGCGTCGGTATGCCCCTTGAGCATGGCCTGTTCACGGGCATCGGCGGCGTCTTTGCCGGTCTGATCGACGTCGACTTCGCTGTTGACCAGCGATTCACCGGCTAAAACCGGGGTCGAAAAGGCAAAAAGGGCGCTAAAGGCGGCTAATGCGGCTAATTTTATCCCAAAACTTGCAATACGATAGGGGCGGGTCATAATCTGCTTCTATTTTAGGCTTGAACGGTGGTAAAACCTTGGCATTAGTAATACCGTTTAAGCGTTGTAACCGCAATATAGTATTAGGGTTTATGAAAAAAGAAAAATTAAACATAAAGGCTGGGGTAGCGACCTACAAAGACGCCGGTGTGGATATCGATGCGGGCGATGCGCTCGTAGACAAGATCAAGCCGCTCGCTAAGGCCACCGACCGTAAAGGCACGATGGGAGGTATCGGCGGGTTCGGGGCGTTGTTCGATGTGAAAAAGGCGGGGTTTAAGGACCCGGTGCTGGTGTCGTCGACTGATGGGGTGGGCACGAAACTGAAGATCGCGCAGGAGCTGAACAAGCATGACACGATTGGTATCGACCTCGTGGCGATGTGCGTGAACGATCTGATCGTGCAGGGTGCGGAGCCGCTGTTCTTCCTTGATTATTTTGCAACCGGCAAGCTGGCTGTCGGCACGGCGGCGAAGGTGGTTAAAGGGATTGCCGATGGTTGCAAGCTTGCGGGTTGCGCGCTGGTCGGCGGGGAAACCGCCGAAATGCCGGGCATGTACGCGACGGGCGAATATGACCTCGCCGGGTTTTCGGTGGGCGCGGCGGAGCGGACTAAACTGCTGCCGAAAAAAGGTATCAAAAGCGGGGATGTGCTGATCGGGCTGGAATCAAGCGGCGTGCACTCGAACGGGTTTTCGCTGGTGCGCCATATCATGAGCCTGAAGAAGCTGGATTATAAGTCTCCTGCACCGTTTGCCAAAGGCAAATCGCTTGGTGAGGTGTTGCTGACGCCGACGAAGATTTATGTGAAATCGTGCTTAGCGGCGATTAAGAAATTCCCAGATGGAGTCAAAGCGCTTGCGCATATTACGGGCGGTGGGGTGGAAAATATTCCGCGCATATTGTCGGAAAAGCTTGCGGTGCAGATTGACGCCAAAGCATGGCCGAAACTGCCGGTGTTCCAGTGGTTGCAGCAGGCGGGCAATATCCCTGAAAGCGATATGCGCCGCACGTTTAATAACGGCATTGGCATGGTGCTGGTGGTAAGCGGAGATTCGGTGAAGGGCGTAAAAGCGTTGTTGGAAAAGCAGGGCGAGACGGTGCATGTGCTGGGCAAAATTATCCCGCGCAAGAAAGACGCCGTGGTGTTCATCAATGACTAAAAAGCGCGTCGGCGTGTTGATTTCGGGTAGCGGCAGCAATTTACAGGCGCTGATCGAAGCATGCCAGCAGCCGGATTTTCCGGCGGAGATTGCGGTGGTGCTGTCCAACAAGGCCGATGCGTACGGGCTGGAGAGGGCGAAGCTGGTGGGGATTCCGGCGCATGTACTGAGCCATAAAGATTTCGGCACGCGCGACGAATATGACGCGGAGCTGCACCAGATGCTGAACCGCCACCTTGTGGACGTGGTGTGTCTTGCCGGATTTATGCGGATTTTGAGCGATGGGTTCGTGGCGCGCTGGCATGATGCGATGATTAATATCCACCCTTCTTTGCTGCCGTCATTTAAGGGGGCGCATGCGATTCGTGATGCGCTTGCCGCGGGGGTGAAGGTGACGGGGTGCAGCGTGCATTTCGTGCGCGCGGAGATGGATTCCGGGCCGATTATTGCGCAGGCTGCGGTGCCGGTGCTGCCGGGGGACAACGAGTCGAAGCTGGCGGCACGGGTGCTGGAGCAGGAACACAAGATTTACCCGCTGGCGTTACGATTGTTTGCCGATGGGAAACTGACGGTTTCGGATGAAAAGGTAGTCATTTCAGCCTCATAACCACAGGTAAATAACGGTTAACTATTGTGCTGAGATAAGCTATACTCTCCTCGCAACAACAACGGGGGGATTAACAATGGCTTTTGTACCTTACGATTCGAGCAAATACGATTTTTCCAAAGCGGCGAACTACCGCAAAACGGCTACCATCAAGGAGAGCCAGATTGAAATCGCCGATAAAGCCCAAGAAGTCATCACCATGATTAACGGCAAGGAAGAAACCCGCAACACCGCGCAGGAAGGCGATTACATCATCACCGGCGTGAAAGGTGAGCGCTACGCGCTGAAAAAGATAAATTCCCGAAGCTTTATGAAAAAGACCCGGAAAACCCGGATACCTACGTATCTGTCGGCGTGCGCAAGGCGCTGCGTCTTGATGAGGATACGGTCATTCCGGCGAGCTGGGGCCCACAGAATATCGAAGCGGGCGGTGTGGTCGTGCTGGAAAATGACGGGGTGAAAGTCTACGGCATAGAAAAAGGTGCGCTGGAACAGACCTATGGCCGCGCCGATGAAGATGGCAAAGTGTTCGTTAAAATGGACGCACCGCTGACCGTACAGCTTCGCGAAGCAAGCTCGCGCGGCGAAGAAACGCATAAAGCAGATATTCTAGAACGCATCCGCCAGACCAGCAAAGGCGCGGGCGCAGCTCTCGGCTAATCATTATTTAGTGAGTTTTATGCTGGATGGGGTTCAGGATGTTTTACGGTCTCTGAACTCCAAACCGCAGGTAGCGCTGCTTGATTTATGGGGCGTGGTCCATGACGGTGACCAGCTCTATCCCGGCGCGGTGGAGGCGCTGAAAACCCTGCATGAGGCGGGGGTGCAGGTGGTGTTCGTTTCCAATTCATCCTTCCGCGCGAGCGATACTCAGGCGATGCTCGATCGCTATCATATTCCCCATGAATATTACCAGGGCATGGTGACCGCAGGCGAAGCGGCTTATGTGCATTTTAGCGAGGATACGACGCCGCACCGTTACTACTACATGGGCCGTGAACATGGCGATATTTTCAAGGATTTAGCCCACATGACGCGGGTTAGCGACCCTGCGAAGGCCGATATGGTCGTGGCTGCGGCGTTTAGCGAACAGCGGCCTGATATTGCGGCGGCGACGGCGGAACTCGAAGCCTGTGCTCGCCATCACCTGCCGATGGTCTGCACCAATCCCGACACGATTACCATTACCGCCGACGGCAAGGTCCGCAATCAAGGTGGGCAGATGGGCATGGCGTATCTGAACATGGAAGGCGCGGGCGGGGTGCGGTTTTTTGGTAAGCCTTATAAGGAGGTGTATGACCTCGCGCTGAAACGGCTTGGTGGCTCGACACCTAAAAATAAAGTGGTGGTGATGGGCGATAGCCCGTCGCATGACATTGTGGGTGGGAACGCGCAGGGGTTTAAAACCGTGCTGATCACCCATACTGGAATTCTGGGGGCGTCGCTGCATGCGGGCTCGACGCTGGAGGATATCCACGGCTTATGCCGTGAGCATATAAAACATTTGCCAGCCCCGCCGAGGATAGTGCCCGATCCGGTGCCGCAGATGGTAATTCCGGGATTTGCGCCGGGGAAGATTACGGCCCGCGCACGTGGCGGCGCTGAGCTGGCTTAACCCGATCAACAAAAAGGCCAGCCGGTTTGCACTGGCGGGCCTTTTATTATGCGTGATTCGTGAAATTAGCCCACGAGTTCGAGGCCGCTGAAGAAGTAAGCGATTTCGATGGCGGCGTTTTCTTCGGAATCCGAACCGTGGACCGAATTATTGCCGATATCGATACCGAATTCGGCGCGGATGGTGCCTTTATCGGCTTTCTTCGGGTCGGTGGCGCCCATGATTTCGCGGTTTTTGAGGACGGCGTTTTCGCCTTCGAGCACCTGAACGATCACTGGCTCGGACACCATGTATTCAACCAGTTCGCCGAAAAACGGACGCTCTTTGTGCACGGCGTAGAATGCCTGTGCTTGAAGGCGGCTCATGCGGAGGCGTTTCTGGGCGACGATGCGCAGGCCCTGCTCTTCGAACTTGGCATTGATTTTGCCAGTGAGGTTACGCTTGGTCGCGTCCGGCTTGATAATCGAGAAAGTGCGTTGAATCGTCATAATCATTATCCTGACATTGGTGGGTTATGGGCGGCTATATAGGCTGAAATAACGGCAAAAGCAACCGTTTTACGTGGCTACCCTGTTGCAGGGAAAAAACACTCGCAAAATACTTGCGTTTAAATGAAACAACACGCTGTACAATGGGCACAAAATCACTATGGTAGTCTTGAGAATCAATCCTTAAAATCGTTGGTTAGCCACGCTATGCGCCACTTTCGCCCCCTCTTCCTCATGATCGCCCCAATGATTTGCTTGACCGGTTGCGCCGGACAGGTGCACAAGCTGCACGATTTGAAACCGGCCGCGACCGATTTCCCATCGTCGCTGGCATCCGAATATCAAGATTACGCCGATTCCGAACTGGAGCAGGGCCGCACGTCGATCGCCAATCACTTCGCGTCGAAGGGGCTGGATTCGCTAAACGGCAAGGTGGTGGAGCCTGAACCGGTGCCCAAGAGCCTGCCGGAAGCAAACCAGCAGATGCTTGGCGAGGCCCGCGCGCAGCTGGAGAAATTCCTCACCGACGATATAAAAGCGGCGATGCCGCAGAAGCTCGCGCATGCGCAGCTGCTGTTTGATTGCTGGCAGAACGAAGAGCGCAAGAAGCTCGATCAGGAAATCGCGCCGTGCGAAGCGGAATTCCATGCGTCGCTCGCCGAGTTGCAGGATGTGTCGGATGCGAAAAATCTTGGGCAGAACAGCTCGTATGTGGTGAATTTTACTTCGAAGAGCATGGTGCTGGATAAACAGGCGCTGGCGACGGTGGATGATGTGGCTAAGCAGATTCATGGCTTGCAGCATTATACCGTGAAGCTGTCGACCTATGTCGGCAAGGGCCATGAGCAGCACCGCTTAAGCGATACGCGCCTGAAAGCAGTGCGCAAGGCGCTGGTGAAGGCGAAAGTGGGCGACAAGCACATCCATGTGAAGAAAGTCAGCGGCAACGTTGTTGTGCTGAGCCGCGATAAAATCACGCTGGATTCCAAGAAAGTTACCATTGTGGTGAAAACGCACCGTATGCCGAAACCGTCTGTGGAAGCGCCAAAACCTGCGATCGTGATGCCAGCACCGGCAACGGACGCAACGACGACGACGACGATTGAAAACGGGGGACATTGAGAATGGCGGCAGGAATGAAAACATGGATCAAGGGATTGTTGCTGGGTTCGGCATTAACCTTAAGCGCTTGCAACATGTACAAGCTCGAAGAGCTGCGCCATACAACGCCGCAAGGCTCCCCGTTCCAGAGCCAGCTGTCCAAACTGTACATGGATTATGCCGAGGCGGCTGAAAAGCATTTCGACTGGGATAACTCCTGGCACTTCGCCGATAAAGGCCTGATGGCAGCTTACGGTAAAGATGTGCCGCCGGAAGACCCCAATGACTGGAACCTTCCCGCCGATGCCCGCCCGCAGATCGAGCGCGCGCATGCGGAGCTGATGGCGGTGCTGACGCCGGACGTGATGCAGGTGGCCCCGGCACGCGCGGCCGAAGCGCAGTTTTATTTCGATTGCTGGGTGAAAGAGCAGGAACAGAACTGGCGCGATGATGAAATCGCCAATTGCCGCGATAATCTCGACAAGGCGCTCAACGATTTGAGCGCGCCGGGTTCGCGCCATGTGAAGGCGTCGAAAGAATTGCCCAAACCGATGACGAGCAGGCATCACCATAAGCCAAAGCCGATAGGTGAGGAAAAGCCGGGCGAGGCGCTGCCAGCCACCGATACGGCGGATTACTATAAAGAGCAGTTGGCCACCACGCCGAAGCCGAAGATCGTAACCGATGAACCGAAGCCCGAAGCCAAAACCGAAGCTAAGCAGGTGAAAACGGCGCTCAAGGAACCGGTGAAGGAATCGGCGAAAGAGGTGCCGAAAGAGGTCAAGGAAACCAAGGAAACCAAGGAAGTGAAGGTGACCAAGGAAACTAAGGAGCCCAAAGCTGCAAAAACGGTGAAGGAAACCAAAACGACCAAGGAAACGAAAGAAACCAAGGACGTGAAGGAAATCAAGGATTCAAAAGAATCCAAAGATATTGGCAGCCATGACGCGATGCCGGAATCCACCTCCTATGCGGTATTCTTCGAACCCGACCGCGCCGAAGTGTCCGAGCCGGGCATGAACGTGATTACGGAAGTGATTAAGTCGTTGCAGGGAGTGTCGGATTATGTGGTCATCCTGCATAGCAGCAAGGACCATCCGGGCAAGGCTGCCGAGCGCATTCAGGTGGTCAAGAAACTGCTGGTTGCAGGCGGGATTAAGGATGGTTCTATCCGCAACGCCAGTGGCAAGGTTGAGGTGGAATCTGGAAAATTGGCCAGCCGCAGGGTTGAGATTTTCCTGAATGAGTAGTATACCTCGCGCTTAATCTGGGAACGGACGACCGGCGCCGGTCGCTGCTTATGCGGCTAACGGGTTGATTTTTCCTATTATTTTAGTGTTGAAAGCCCTATGACCGACCGTATCCTCATTCTCGATTTTGGCTCCCAGGTAACCCAGCTTATTGCGCGGCGTGTGCGCGAATGCGGCGTGTATTCGGAAATCCGCCCCTTTAATATACCCGACCATGAAATCGTGGCGTTCGGCGCCAAGGCGATCATACTTTCTGGCGGCCCGGCCTCGGTGCATGAGGCGTTTTCGCCGAAAATCAGCCAGAAGGCGTTTTCGCTCGGCATTCCGATTTTAGGGATTTGCTACGGGCAGCAGCTGATGTGCGATGTGCTTGGCGGCAAGGTAGAACCGCACGATCACCGCGAGTTCGGCCGGGCGATGGTGAAAGTGGAACAGACCTGCCGGTTATTCGACGGCGTGTGGAAACAGGGCGAAGAACATCAGGTGTGGATGAGCCACGGCGACCGGGTGGTTAAGCTTCCCGAAGGATTCAACGTGGTGGCGACGACGCCGGGTGCGCAGTTTGCAGCGATTGCCGACGATAAGCGCCGGTTCTACGGCGTGCAGTTCCATCCGGAAGTGGTGCATACGCCCGAAGGCGCGCAGCTGATCAAGAATTTTGTCATTAATCTTGCTGGCTGCAAAGCGGACTGGACGATGGCGGCGTTCCGCCAGAGTATGATCGCCAAAGTGCGGGCGCAGGTAGGCAGTAAAAAGGTGCTCTGCGCCGTGAGCGGCGGGGTGGATTCGTCCGTCGTGGCCGCGCTGTTGCATGAAGCGCTCGGCGAGCAGGTGCTGTGCATCTTTATCAACACCGGGCTGCTGCGCGAGAATGAGCCGGAGCAGGTGGAAAAACTGTTCCACCAGCATTTCAAAATTCCCCTTATCCATATCGATGCCAGCTTGCTGTTCATGAATCGCCTCGCGGGCGTGAAAGACCCTGAGCAGAAGCGCAAAATCATCGGCCAGACGTTTATCGAAGTGTTCGACCAGGAAGCGGCACAAGCTGGCGGGGCGGATTTTTTAGCCCAAGGCACGCTGTATCCCGACGTGATCGAGTCGATGTCATATACCGGCGGGCCGAGCGTGACCATCAAATCGCACCACAATGTCGGCGGGTTGCCCGCGCATATGAAAATGGCGCTGGTGGAACCGCTTCGCGAGCTGTTTAAGGACGAGGTGCGCTTGCTTGGCCGCGAACTTGGCATGCCAGCCGAAATGGTCGGGCGCCACCCCTTCCCCGGCCCGGGTCTTGCGATTCGTATTCCTGGCGAAATCACGCAGGAAAAAGTTGTAATGCTGCGCAAGGCAGACACGATCTACATCGAAGAAATCCGCAAGGCGGGCCTGTATGACCAGATATGGCAAGCATTTGCTGTATTGCTGCCGGTGCGTACCGTGGGCGTGATGGGCGATAGCCGCTCGTATGATTTCGTCTGCGCGCTGCGGGCGGTAACGTCGTCGGACGGGATGACGGCGGATTACTATCATTTCGGGCATGATTTCTTGTCTCGTGTATCGAACCGTATTATCAATGAAGTCCAGGGTATCAACCGCATGGTGTATGATATCACCAGCAAACCGCCCGGCACGATAGAGTGGGAATAACAAACAATGAATGAATTAGTCCGAGAAATCGAAGAAGATATCCGCCGCGAGCGCATCGACAAGCTGTGGCACAGCTTCGGCAAGATGATGGTGGGGGTCAGCATCGCGGTCATTCTGGCGACGATCGGCGTGGTCATTGTGCAGGACCGGAAGTTCTCGCGCGAGACGGAAAAAACCGCGGAAATGATCAAGGGTATCGACCGCATGAACATCGAAGATTACAAGGGTGCGATTCAGATTTTCGATGGGCTGGCGAAGGATGAATCGTCGCCGTATTACGGCATGGCGATGCTGCGCAAGGCGCAGGCGCAGATCGCACTTGGAGCGGGCGACGATGCGAAAAAAACCTACGGGCAGCTTGCCAAGCATGATGAGGCGTTTGGCCCTATCGGCAAGGTGCTGTCGTATGGCGGCATCGTGAATGCGGGCGATGTGATCGAAGCGCCGCAAAAAAACTCCGCACTGTATTTCACGCAAAGTGAATTCCGTGCGTGGCAGCTGTTGCAAAACGGCCAGAAGAAAGAAGCGGTGGAAGCGTTCCTCGCTATTTTCATGAACACGGGTGCTCCGGGCAGCATGCATGACCGCATGTTTGAAGTACTGCAACATATCGCGCCCGAAACGCTCACCAAGAACACCATCGAACCTGCACAGCCCCTCACCAAGCCTGCCGCGAAGGATGCAACCCATGAATAAATTCAAAACCTGTCTCCTGCTTGCCACCGCGCTCACGCTTTCGGGTTGCAACTCGATGCCGTCGGTGGATATGCCGAGCCTGCCGTCGCTGCCGTCATGGATGGGCGGGCATACGAAGCCGAAGGAAAAGCTGGTGGGTGAACGTATTTCGGTGATTCCGATCGATGCGGCGTTGCAGCCTGACCCGGCGCTGAAAGACACTAAAGTGTCGCTACCGGCTGTGACCGTTAACGCCGATTGGACGGCGCATTCGGGCATGTTTGCAGCCGAAGCGGGCAATCTTGCGGGTTCCGCGTTTGATAAGCAGGCAAGTGCTTCAGTGGGTGAAGGCAACGAATTCGTGAATACACTGGTGATTACGCCGGTCGTAGCGGGCGGCAAGGTGTTTGCGATGGATGCGCTGGGCTTTATCGTGGCGCGTGACGTCACCGATATCAGCAAAACCGTTTGGAGCGGCAAGGGCGCGTCGGAAGAAGACGAGCTGCCGGTTTACGGCGGCGGGCTGGCCTATGATGACGGCAAGCTGTATGTGACTTCGGGTCGTGGCAAGTTGATGGCGCTGGACGGCGCTACGGGCAAGGAACTGTGGACCAAGCAGCTGCACGTGCCGTTCCGCTCAGCACCGCGCATTGCTGGCGGGAAACTGTTTGCTACCACCATCGACAACCAGCTGTTTGCGGTCAACCTCGCCGACGGCGACGTGCTGTGGACGCAGCGCGGGATTTCCGAGACGACGGGCCTGATGAACACCGTATCCCCGGCGGCGTCGGGCGATGTGGTCGTCGTGCCGTATTCTTCGGGTGAGGTGTATGTGCTGGCGGATGCCGACGGGCGCGAAGTCTGGAGCGAATCGCTTTCAGGCGGCAAACACGCCCCGGCCGCGACGCTGTTTGGCGGTATTGGCGGCGACCCGGTGATTGACGGGTCGGTAGTGTTTACGGCCAATAGCGCAGGGCTGCTGTCCGTGCGGGCGCTTACGACTGGCCAGCCAGCGTGGGAAATGCCGGTGGGTACGACCAATACGCCGTGGATTGCGGGTGAATACTTGTTCGTACTGACGGCGGAAAATACGCTGGTGTGCATGCATAAGTTCGACGGGCATATCCGTTGGTCTACTAAACTTACGTCGTTTGAAGACGAAACGAAAAAGAAGAATCCGATCACGTGGAAAGGTCCTGTGCTCGTGGACGGAAAGCTGGCGCTGGTTGGCTCGAACGCGCAGTTGCTGCTGGTGGATGCTGCAGACGGCAAGATCGCCGCGACCAAGGAAATCCCGGAAGATATCTACACCCCGCCGGTTGTGGCTGGCGGCAAGATGTACCTCGTTTCCAAGGATGCGACGCTGTACCAGCTCTACTAACGCCTCGGACTGGTTTCGAATAGCTTGCGTAGGTTAAACGGTGCGTAAAGCACCTGTGGATTGCTTCTAACCTGTTGATTTGAGGCGCTGGAGGCGGTTCATGCCCTGTCTTGCGCCGCGCTGCCAAAAAGTTTATCCACCCAATCCAAAAAGATCGCTTTAACTTCTTTGGTTTAGACACTATTATGCCCGATATTCATCTGAAAAATATTAACATTCTATGACATTTACCGTTGCTATCATCGGGCGCCCTAACGTGGGTAAGTCCACTCTATTCAATCGCTTAACGGGCAAGCGCCATGCGCTGGTCGACGATACGCCGGGGGTTACGCGCGACCGCCGCGAGGGCGCGGCCAACCTGGCGGGCATGGGTTTTACTATTATTGATACTGCGGGACTCGAAAAAGCCGCTGAAGGGTCACTTGCGGCGCGCATGACGGCGCAGTCGCGGCAGGCGATTCTGGATGCGGACGTGACGATCATGCTTGTGGACGGGCGTGCGGGTGTGACGCAGGCGGATAAGCATTTCGCGCAGGAAATCCGTAAAACAAAACGTCCTGTCATCCTTGTGGTCAATAAGGCTGAAGGCGGCAAGGCGCGCACCGGGATTGCCGAAGCGCATTCGCTGGGCTTAGGTGAACCGGTGGCGATTTCGGCGGAACATGGCGAAGGGCTGGTCGATTTATACGAAGCGCTGGCGCCCTTCGATAAAAGCGAAAAAGATGAGTTCGATGGCGAAAATGAGGGTGAAAAGGCGGACAAACAACTGCCTGACCTGCATCTGGCCATTGTTGGGCGTCCAAACGTGGGTAAATCGACCCTGATTAATACGATTCTGGGTGCGGAACGCGTTTTAACGGGCCCTGAGGCGGGTATCACCCGCGATTCTATTGCCATTGACTGCGAATGGGAGGGGCGCAAGCTCAAAATTGTCGATACTGCGGGGATGCGTAAACGAGCAAACGTGGTGAACAAGCTGGAGAAGCTGGCCGTGGCGGATTCGCTGCACTCAATCCAGTATGCGCAGGTGGTGGTGCTAGTGGTGGATGCCAACGAGCCGCTGGAGAAGCAAGAAAACCTGATTGCGCAGCATGTCGAACAGGAAGGCCGCGCCATGGTGCTGGCCGTCAATAAATGGGATACGGTGAAGGATAAGGACGCTTACCTAAAAGCGATTGAACAACGTCTCGTACAGGTGATGCCGCAGATGAAGGGAATTCCGGTGGTGCCGATCTCGGGGCAGACCGGACAAAATGTGACTAAGCTATTGAAAGAGTGCTTCCGGATGTACCAGATGTGGAACCGGGAAATTACGACCGGCCAGCTCAATAAATGGCTGACTGCCGCCATGGAAGAACACTCGCCGCCGATGGTCAAGGGGCGCCGTATCAAGGTTC
Organism: Alphaproteobacteria bacterium; assembly: GCA_025362975.1. Lineage (GTDB taxonomy): Bacteria > Pseudomonadota > Alphaproteobacteria > Rickettsiales > SXRF01 > JANYBV01. The sequence continues at coordinate 90,507 of JANYES010000022.1, forward strand.
GTTACATGACGCAGAAAAGCGCAAGGCCGCCGACCTTTTTCCTGTTCTCCAACACATCGGATATCCCGGATTCGTATATCCGCTACCTCGTCAACCACATGCGCGCGGAATTCCGCATGCCGGGCATTCCGATCCGCATGCGCATCCGCAAAAACAAGAACCCGTATAGCGATACCGGCGGGGATTGATTTAAATAATATCAGGCTCACCCGCTGATCACTCGTGTTGTCTCAATAAGCCCTTCATTTCACGCTAATAATATGTTAATTGATGGTGGCGATTTGCCTTGCTAATCAGTTAACCTTCTGTAATCTTTGTGCCAATTAAGGATGACGCACGGACCACAAACCTAAAGTCGTGCACGTATTCGGCGGGAAGCCCCGGGGCGGTGTGGAAGCGACATTTTTTTACAAGGTCATCAAAAATACGAGGGATGAGGTCGATCACCGGGTGATCTTTCGCGCTGAATCCCCTTCCCTTCTTGCTGTGACAGGACTATTTTGGCGGCCCACACCTCCAGACGAGCACTCGCCATGACAGACTTCGCCATTGAAATCAAAAACCTGAAAAAAACCTACGCCGGGAGCAAGAAAACCCCGCCGAAAGAAGCGCTCAAAGGCATTGATCTCACGATTCCGCGCGGGGCGTTCTTCGGGCTGCTTGGACCGAACGGCGCGGGGAAATCGACGCTGATCAACATCATGGCGGGGCTGGTCATCAAATCCAGCGGCAGCCTGTCGATCATGGGTAACGATATCGACCAGAATATGCGCGGGGCACGGTTGTCCATCGGCGTGGTGCCGCAGGAGCTGGTGCTGGATACGTTCTTTACCGTGCGCGAGGCGCTGGACATGCATGCGGGGTATTACGGCGTGCCGAAGGATAAGCGCAAAACGCAGGAGATTATCGATCATATGGGCCTGTCGGATAAGGCCGATGTTCATGCGCGCCGGCTTTCGGGCGGGATGCGGCGGCGCGTGCTGGTGGCGAAGGCTTTGGTGCATACGCCGCCGGTGCTGATTCTCGACGAGCCGACGGCGGGTGTGGACGTGGAGTTGCGCACGCAGCTGTGGGAGTATGTCAAAACCCTGAATAAGGCGGGCACCACCGTGCTGCTGACCACGCATTACCTTGAAGAAGCGCAGGAACTGTGCGACACGATTGCGGTGATCAATCACGGTGAAGTGGTGGCATGTGAGCCGAAGGCAAAGCTTTTGCGTAGTTTCGATAGCAAACAGCTGGTGATTACGCCGATCGTGCCACTGGCGGCAGCGCCGCAGCTGGCGGGCCATGCCTGCGAGATCGATGCCGAAAACAGGCTGGTGGTGAGTTACAAGCCGAGCAAGAATTCGGTGCAGGATATTTTAGACGCGGTGCGCGTGGCGGGCATCGGGATTTCCGATATGATCACCCGCGAGGCGGACCTTGAGGATATCTTTATCCACCTGACGCGGCAGGCTGCATAAGCTTGACCCCCCTCTTCCCGATCCGGCTGAAAAAAGGCGTCGACGATGCGGTGCGCGGCGGTGCGCCGTGGGTGTATGCGAGCGATATTATCGATTCGTCGCAGGGGTTGCTTTATCCGCATGGCAGTCTGGTCGCTATTGAGAACGCCAAGGGACAGGCAATCGGCACTGGGTATTATAATTCCAAGTCACAGATTTCGTGCCGGGTGCTGGCGCTGGGTAAGGAAGCGGTGGATGAAGCGTTTTTCACGCGGCGTTTTGAACGCGCGATGGGATTACGCGATGCGCTGGTCGGCGTGCCGTATTACCGGATGGTGCATTCGGAAGCCGATGGGTTGCCGGGGTTGCTGGTGGACCGGTTTGGTGACACGCTTGTGGTGCAGGTGGGGACGGCCGGGATGGAATTGTTGCAGCCGCTATGGTTGCCTGCGTTGGATGCGTTGCTTAAGCCTACGGGAATCGTGCTCAGGAATGATGTAGCGGCCCGCACCTTGGAAGGGCTTGCGAAATCGGTTTCGTGGCTTAAAGGGGCAAATGCGGGGCTTTATGAGGTGGTGGAAAATGGCTGCGTGTATTTTGCCGATTTAGAGCGCGGGCAGAAGACGGGGTGGTTTTTCGACCAGCGGGATAACCGTAAGATGATCGCCGAGATGAGCAAGGGCAAGACGCTGGTGGATGTCTTCTCGCATTCGGGCGGGTTTGGGGTGATTGCAGCCAAGATGGGGGCGCGCGCGGTGACGATGGTGGATAGCTCGGCGTTGGCGCTGTCGCTGGCGACGAAGGCGGCGCAGCGCAACGATGTGGCCAATTTGTGCGTGACCGTGCAGGGCGATGCGTTCGAAGTAATGGATAGACTGCGGCAGGACGGCAAGCGCTACGAGGTGGTGCTCGCGGATCCGCCAGCGTTTGTGAAGACCAAGAAGGATATCGCGGCGGGTATGCGCGGGTATTTGAAAGTTGCCAGAATGGCGGCGGGGCTGGTGGAGCCGGGCGGGCTACTGTTTGTGGCGTCGTGCTCGCATCATGCTATTCGGCCTGCATTTAACAAGGCTGTGCTGGAAGGGGTAGCCAAGGCCAGGCGCGAGGCGGTTCTCCTCAAGCAGACCGGGGCGGCCGGGGACCATCCCAAGCATCCGGCGCTGCCGCAGAACGAATATCTTAAAGGCATTTTATTAAAGATCGCTTGAGGTTAACGGTGTGGCGGGTTAGACAGGCGCACTTAATTCACAGCAGGAGATTCCCCAATGTTAGACGAATTTAAGAAATTTATCGCACGCGGCAACGTGGTCGACCTCGCGGTCGGTATCATCATGGGTGCGGCGTTTACCGGCATCGTTAATTCGCTGGTGAAGGATATCATCATGCCGCCGATCGGGCGCCTTACGGGCGGGCTGGATTTCTCTAACATCTTCATCAACCTGTCGGCGACGCACTACGAGACGCTCAAAGCCGCGCAGGACGCGGGCGCGGCCACGGTGAATGTGGGGATCTTCCTTAATCAGGTGATCAATTTCATGATCGTTGCGTTTGCGGTGTTCCTTATGGTTAAGCAGGTGAACCGTTTCCAGAAGAGAGAAGACGCGAAACCCGCTCCCGCTGCGCGCTCTGAACTGTTGCTCGAAGAGATTCGCGATTTGCTCAAGAAGTAGCCACTATCCCAGACTGTACCCCGTCGTATGAGGGGGTCCGGGGTATTGATGGCGCGCGGATACCGTCATGCGACGGGATGAAAGCCTGATATTAGAAGCGCAGCTTCATGCCCAGCAGGAAGTCGGCGTCGTTTTCGCCGTCGACGTTATCCGCGTTGCGGCGGGCGTCGATGGTGGCGTTGACGGTGAGCTTCTCAGTGATGGGCGCGGCGTAGCCGACGGCGAGGTCGAATTCGTTGCCGCTTGGAGTCAGGCTTACGCGCTGGCTGCCGGTTGCGATGTTGCCGTTGCTATCCACCGAATTGGTGGCAAGTGTTGCCGAACCCGAATAGACGCGCAAGGGGCTGCGCAGCGAGAAGGACGCATGGTCGCCTTTGAGTATGGCGTCGTCCTGCACTAGTGCGGCACCGAACGTGCGGGCATAGAGCGGGGCGACGGAGGTGATGATGCCGCTGGCTTCAGCGGTGTTGGAACGCACGATGGCGGCGTCGACCAGCAAGCTGCGCTTGTCGCCTAAATCGAACGACGAGGTCACGCCCATTGATGAGCTGCGGTTTTGCTGGCCGAAGCTGATGGGGCCGTGCGTGGCGTAGGTGGTGCCGAGAAGGCCCGAGGTTTCATCGAGCAGGCCGAAGGTGACGCCGGCTTTCCACCCATCGGCAACCGTCAGGTTCAGGCCGGTGTTGAAGGAGGTGGCGTCAGGTTTAGTCCAGTCCGAGGTCGGGTTCGGGTCGGTCTGGGTCCACGAGAAGGCCACGCGTGTGTTTTTATCGAGATTAGTACCGTAGGATACGAAGCTGCCGCCTTCGGCCAAACCCAGCAGCGCACTTGATGCGCCCACCGTGGTCATAGCGCCGGAAGCGAGGCTGTCATTGCCATAGAATGCGTCGGCGAAGGACGATGCGGCGGGGAAGCCGTTACCTGCCGACATGGTGGAACCTGAGGCATCGGTAAACGCCACGGTCCAGCTTTTCTGGTTGGCGTCGCGCGATGGGCGGTCGGCGACGGGGTTTTCGTTGGTGAAGCTGGCATAGGCGAAGGAGCTGCCGTTGGCAAAATGCGTCGAAGTTGAGGAGACTTTCGGCGCGCTCATGCTGGTGGTCGCCGGCGATGAGGACGTGCGCGAAGACACGAGGCCGCTTAAGTTGACCTGGAAATCGCGGTTGTAGCCGTCGATGGCGGTGACGTTGCTGAGTGCGTTGGTGAGTTTGGACATGGTGCCGAGCGCGCCGCCGCTGACGATGGCACCGCCCTTGGTGACGGACACGTTGCCGCTCCCGGTTTGTACGCTTAAACCGCCGACAGGCTGGAAGGCGGCAGTGAGGTTGATGAAGCCGTAGCCATAGGTCGAATCGACGCCGCGAGCGCCGAGGTCGGTGGCGGTGGTGCGCAGCAGGCTGGTGAGCGTGCCTTGCGTAAGCAATTGCGGCCAGCGGGCGGCGAGCAAGGCTGAGGCACCGGTGACTTCAGGAGCTGCCATCGAGGTGCCTGCCATTAGGGCTAAATAGTTAGTGGAGCCAGCGACGTTAGGCGCGCCCACGATGCAGTCGACGCACGCGCCGTTGGCGATGCCGCCGCCGTCCGCCATGACCCATAAATTTGAATAGCTGAAGAAGCTGCCGGTGGTGGTGTAGATACCGCCTGCGCCGGGGGTGTTGGTGTAGGTGGTTTTAACCTTGTTCGAATCGGTGGCGCCGACGAAGAGGATTTTATGCAGCATGTCGTTGGTGAACAGGTTGCTCGACAGCGTGTTGGAGGCGCCCATATACCAGTTGTTGTCGAAGGCCATATTCGAGTTGCCGCCGGCGAAGATGATGACGGCGTTTTTCGAGGTGGCATAGCTCAGCGCCGGGGCGATGGCGTTGTAGAAAGAGCTGATCTGGGAGGCGGTGGTGCCTGTGGGCCCAAGGCTGATATTGATGACTTTCGCGCCGGAATCGGCGGCGTAGCGGATGCCGTTGATGATGTCGGTGGTGTTGCCCGAGCCGTTGGCGTCGAGCACTTTGATGGCGTTTAGGTTGGCGAGCGGGGCGACGCCGAGCTGGCCGTTGCCGTTGCCGAACTGTACGCCGCCGATAATTTCGCTGGCGACGAAGGTGCCGTGGCCGTGGTCGTCGCTGTTGTTGACAGTGGCATGGCAGACGGAGTTAAGGCAGGTGGTCGAGTTGATGGTGAGGCCGCCGAAGCCGACCCAGTCCTTGGTGATGCCGGTGTCGATGGTAGCGACGGTGACGCCCGCGCCGTAATTGGCGGAGGATTGCAGGGTCTGCGTCGCACCGATCAGGATATTCTGGTAGGAATAATAATTCAGACCGGCGGGGCCGGGCGCAAAACCGGGGCCTGCAAGTGCGGGCGCGCTGACGGTCATGGAGAGGATAGCGGTGAATGAAAGCAGTTTGGCCTTGGCTGACATGGGGAAATCCTTTGAGCAGTTGGCGGGGTCTGAATCGGCAGATAATAGCACGATAAATATTACTGGGAAGTTTATAAAATTTGACTAAAATTTTAACCATTGTGCCGATCAGGCGCAATTGTTAACAGTTTTTGTTAATTAGGGGGCTGGCGGGTCCGGCGCTAAGCTATGACGTGCCGGAATTCCTCGATGAGGGCCTGATACAGCGCGCGCTTGAAGGGGACGATAATGTCCGGCAGGGTTTCCATATCCACCCATTTCCATTCGCTGAATTCGGGGTGTTCGGTGGCAATATTAATATCGCTGTCGATGCCCAAAAAGCGCATGGCGAACCATTTTTGCTTCTGGCCGCGGTATTTGCCGCCCCAGATTTTGGGGATGAGGGCTGTTGGCAGATCGTAGGTGTACCAGTCAACGCTTTCGGCAATGATCTTGGCTTTATCGGTGGCGGTTTCTTCCAGCAATTCGCGGTGCGCGGTGGTGCGGGCCTCTTCGCCGGGGTCGATGCCGCCCTGCGGCATCTGCCATGCTTCGGAGGTCATGTCGATGCGCTTGGCGACAAAGACGCGATCATGCGCGTCGAGCAGCATGATGCCCACGCCTAAGCGATAGGGCAGCTCGACGTTTTGGGGGTGGGTCATGTGGCGGGGAACCGTATGTTAGTGATGAAGGTGACGGGGGCCAGTACGAAGCCGTTCTTTTCAGCGTTGGCGGACCACAGGGCAAGCTGCTGCATGGTAAGCGGATAGCCTTGAGCCATGCCAATGGCGAAGCCGCGCTTGCTGGCGGTTTTCTGCAGGGCTTCAAGGCGGGCCTGAATGCCGGTGACGCTCAGTTCTTCGTCGACAACGATGTCGGCGATGGCGTAAGCGCTTTTGCTGGCGTCTAGAAGTTTCTTGGTGTCGTTCTTGGGTGGCTCATGCGACATGGCGAGCAGCAGGCCGCGCTTGTTGAACTGTTCGAGCAGGTTTTTGAAGGATTCGTTGTCGTCGGAAAACGCTTCGTTGAGCGGGGAAACGAAGCCTACATAGCCTTCCATGCGGCCCATCAGCCAGTCGAGGCGCTTATTGTTTTCTTCCATGCCTTTGCCGACCAGCAGGCCGTACGGGCCGGGGTCCGAGGCGGGGAAGTTGGAAGGTTCGAGCGGCAGGTCGAGCATGACTTCATGCCCGGAAATGCGCGCGGCGTGGGCCCATGTGGTCAGGTCGCGGGCGTAGGGGGAGAAGCTGAGTGAGAAGTTTTCCGGCAGGCGGATGGCGTTTTCGGTGACGGCTTTGTTCTGCCCGAGGCCGGTGATAATAATGGCGATGGTCGGCAGGTGGCCTTTATGGGCGTAGGGTTTGGAATAATAGTGCCACGGTTTTAGGCCCTTGGGGCCGACGGTCGGGATATTGCCGTTTGCGGTTTTTTCCAGCAGCACATCTTTGACTTCGGCGATGGGGATTTGCGCGGGCTTGATATAGCCGGTGTCGACCGGGGTACTGATGGCTTGATCGAGCGCGGAGGTGGCGGGGCTTTCGGTGTTGGCTACGGTTTCGGGAGCGGTGGCGTCGGCGGTAGCCAGCGGCGTGGCGGAGGCTTCGGGGCTGGCTGGAGTCGTGGCGGCGGGTGCAGTAGTTTCCGGCGATGCGGGGACAGTTACTTCCGGGGTGGCGGGTGTGGTTGCGGCTTCGGATGTGGCGGGTGATGTAGCGGCGACGGGCGGGGTTTCGAGCGCGATCTGCTTGCCTTCGATGGCGCCGGTTTCAAGGCTTACCAGAAGGCGTCGTCCATCCAGCATGGCCTGTTTGGTATCACGGGAACCCGAATACCAGACAAGCCCTAGCAGGACGGCGCAGATGCCGAGGATGACCCACAGGCCAAGGCGCAGGAAAAGGGTGCGTACGAGGCCTGAACTAACCCTATCCTTTAACGCCATGCAGCTTCACTTTTACTTCTCAGGGCTCACCTGGTTGTAGACGTTGACGGCACGTAGGAGGTCAAGGGCGCGTTGCAGCTGGAAGTCTTCACCCGAGGCGATGTCCTCGTTGGAGATGACTTTTTTCTTGCCGTCCTTGTCCTTGGAATCCTTATCCTTCGAGTCCTTGTTTTTGGACTTTTCGGCGGCTATGTCGGCTTTTTCTTCCTTTTCGACTTCTTTGCGTTCCTTGGCTTTTTTCTCTTCAAGCGTCTCTAAGCGCTTACGCAGATCAGCTTCGCTGCGCAGCTTGTCGTTCTGCTTGATCGGCTCGATTTTGGCCGGACGGACGATGATGTCCGGCTGGATGCCTTTGGCCTGAATCGAACGGCCCGACGGGGTGTAGTAACGTGCGGTCGTTAAGCGGATGGCGCCGTGGTCGTTCAGCGGAATCACCGTCTGCACCGAGCCTTTACCGAAGGTTTTGGTGCCCATGATGATGGCGCGCTTGTGGTCCTGAAGCGCACCGGCCACGATTTCGGAAGCCGAAGCCGAACCGTTGTTGACGAGAACCACCATCGGCAGGTCTTCTTCGACGAGTTCGTCGCCGCTATGGGCGTTGTAGCGCTTGGTCTTGTTCGGGTCGCGCTCGCGGGTGGAGACGATTTCGCCTTGTTTCAGGAAGGCGTCGGACACCGACACGGCTTGCTCAAGCAGGCCGCCCGGATTGTTACGAAGATCAAGCACGATGCCGCGAAGGTTCGGCAGGTCTTTCTTAATGTGCTTGAACTCTTCGTTCATCAGCTCGGTGGTCTGCTCGGTGAACGAGGTGATGCGGATGTAAGCGATATCGTCGCCTTCGGCATGCGCGCGCGAGGATTTGATTTTGATGACAGCGCGGGTGAGCGTCAGTTCGAGCGGCTCAGGCTGGTCTTCGCGCAGGATGGTGAGTTTGACTTTGGAGTCGACAGGCCCACGCATCTTTTCGACGGCTTCGGTAAGGCTCAGGCCCATCACCGCTTCGTCATTGATATAGCTGATGAAATCGCCGGGTTTAACACCCGCTTTGGCCGCCGGGGTTTCGTCGATCGGGGAGACGACTTTGACGAGGCCGTTTTCCATCGTCACTTCGATGCCGAGGCCGCCGAATTCACCTTTGGTCTGCACCTGCATTTCCTTGAAGGCTTTCTCGTTCATGTACCCCGAATGCGGGTCGAGCGAGGTGAGCATGCCGTTAATGGCCGCTTCGATCAGGTCGGCGTCTTTGACTTCTTCGACATAATCCGAGCGCACACGGTCGAACACTTCGCCGAACAAGTCGAGGAGCTGGAGCGTGTCGTTCTTTTCGGCATAGGCGATGACGGGGACGCTGAGTAACATGGTGCCGATAAGGCAGGCTTTGGCAAAACGGCGCATAACTAGTATCGTCTCCTCATTATTTTTTCTTTAGGCCGCTGATCCATTGGGACGGGTCAACGGGCTGGTTATCTTTCCGCAGCTCAATATACAGGGTCCGCCCATTTTTGCTATCGGAATCACTCTCTCCCATAGCACCAATCGGTTCTCCTTCCAATAAAAACTGACCGACACTGACGTCGATCTTGGCAAGTCCGGCCAGGAGTGTGTGGAATTCGTCACTGTGGCGGATGATGACCATCTGGCCGTAGTTGAGGAACGGCCCGGTGAAGACCACCTCGCCGTCATAAGGAGCGGTGACCTGCGCGCGCGAACGGGTGACGATGGTGATGCCTTTGGCGGTAGCGTTTTTGCCTTCGGAGGTGCCGAAGCGCTGGAGAAGCTGACCGGCGACAGGGGCGCGGATGTGGCCTTTGGCGTCTTCGAAAGAGCGCAAGTGCTTGGCGTCGGTTTCAGCCGTTGGCTTGTTGTGCTTGGCCTCGATGTCGCGGGTGTGGCGTTCTTCTTCTTTTTCGATGCCTGAAACGAGGTCTTTTAAATCCGAAGATTTGCGGGCGAGCTTGGCGAGGTTTTCTTCTTCCTGTTTTTCTTGCTTGCCGAGCTTGGCTTGCAAGGCGGTGCGGTCGGTGAGCTGGGTGACGAGTATCTGGCGCTGTTTTTCGAGGGTGGCTTCGATGTCTTTAAGCTCGCTGCGGCGCTGGGTGAGCTTGATTTTGAGCGCGTTCAGCTCGGCGAGCTGGGCCGCTAAACTCTCTGTTTCGGCGCGGATGCCGTCGGAGGCCATGTTGAGGGCGCGGGCGGCTTTGATGATGTCGAGCGGGTCCTGCGGCATCATCATCATGGCTTCGGGCGGGGTTGAGCTGATCGACAGCTCGGTGATGATAAGGCGCGACAGGCGTCCGTGCTGCTGTTTGAGATTGGCGGATTTGCTGGTCACCTGCTCGGCGAGGATGCGCAGCTTGTCCTCGGCGTCAGACATTTCAAATTCGGCTTTTTGTTCGCCGGCGGCGGTTTTGACCAGCTTATCCTGCAGGGTTTTCAGCTCGTCGTTGATTTTCTGGTTCTGAGCGGCGATGGCTTCTTGCCGCTGCTTGGCTTTTTCGATGTCTTTCTGGGCTTTTTCCAGCTCCTGCTGGGGCGTGAGTTCGGCATACGCAGGCGCGGTGAGCAGGCAGGTGGCGGCGAGGAGGAGCAGGATTTTACGCATGTGGGAGCAACGATATGCCGGTCATTTCGGCGGGTTGGGGGAGGTTGAGGAATTGCAGCAAGGTGGGGGCGATGTCGGCGAGCTTGCCTTCGGGGATGGGGATGGTTTTGCCTTTAAGCTCGGACGCGATGAGGATGACGGGGACGAGGTTGATGGTGTGGGCGGTATGGGGTTGGTGCGTGCCTTCGTCGTACATCTGTTCGGCGTTGCCGTGGTCGGCGGTGACAATCATGGCGCCGCCCTGCGCGGTGATAGCGTCCACGACGCGGCCTAAACACGTATCGACGGTTTCGACGGCTTTGATGGCGGCAGCAATGTTGCCGGTGTGGCCGACCATGTCGGTGTTGGCGTAGTTGACGACGATAACGTCGTAAGTCCCGGCGGTGATGGCGCTTACCAGCTTGTCGGTGATTTCGGGGGCGGACATTTCGGGTTTTAAATCGTAGGTCGCGACGCTCGGGGATGGGACGAGAATGCGGCATTCGCCGGGAAATTCAAGCTTGCGCCCGCCGTTGAAGAAGAAGGTGACATGGGCGTATTTTTCGGTTTCGGCGATGCGCAGTTGTTTGAGGCCTGCCTGCGACACGACTTCGCCGAAAGTATGGGTGAGAGGCTGCGGGGCGAAGAGCGAGGGCATGAGTTTGGCGAGGTCATTGGAGTATTGCGTCATGGCAAGTGCGGTGCTGAATTTAATGGTTTTAGCGCGGGCTAAGCCTGTAAAGGCGGGGTCAAGCAGGGCGGATGCGATTTCGCGCATGCGGTCGGAGCGGAAATTGACGAAGAGAATGCCGTCGCCATCGCTCATGCCGGTGTAGTCGTTTGTGATGCAGGGAAGGATGAATTCGTCGGTTTTGCCTGATTCGTAGGATGTGGCGATGGCATCGCCCGGCGTGGCGAAATGGTCGCCCGCGCCGCTTACCATCGTGTCGTAAGCTTTCTGTACGCGGTCCCAGCGGTTGTCTCGGTCCATCGCGTAGTAGCGGCCTGACAGAGTGACCATTGATGGGAGTTGCGGACTTAGGGCTGCGGCGAAAGCGCCGAGGTATTCGTAGGCGGATTTCGGCGGAGTGTCGCGCCCGTCGAGGATGGCATGAATATTGACGGTAATGCCTTCGGCGGCCAGCAATTGCGCCATCGCGGCCATGTGGGACTGGTGGGAGTGCACACCGCCGGGCGAGAGCAGGCCGATCAGGTGGCAGGTGTTGGTGGCACCCTTGATTTTGGCGACGGTGTCGCGGAAGGCGGGGATGTGGGCCACTTCGCGTTTTTCGAAGGCAGCGTCGATGCGAGGCAAATCCTGTGTCAACACGCGGCCCGAACCGATATTCATGTGGCCGACTTCGGAATTGCCCATCTGCTCGGCGGGCAGGCCGACATGGCTTTCTGAAGCGTTGATGAAACCGTTGGGGTAGTTTTGCGTGAGGCCGTGCCAGACGGGCGTATCGGCCGAGGCGATGGCGTTATGGTCGTGCGCGTCGCGGTGGCCCCAGCCGTCGAGGATGGCAAGCAGTACGGGCTTGGGTCGGGTCGTAGCCGGGTTCACAGGGGGTTAGTGGACAGCGGCATCGTCGGTGGCGTCGGCCTTGAGCACGGTTTTATCGGCGCGCTTGCCGGAGTTCACGTAGTACACGGTTTTGGCGAGGCTGGTGACGTAATCGGCGAGGCGCTCGATGTTCTTGGCGGCAAACAACACGTGGACGCTGGAATTGACGGTTTCCGGGGCGGAGGCCATATCTTTTTGCGTAGCGGCGAAGATTTCTTTGTATAGCTTATCGATCTCGTCATCGCGCTTCCATACTTCGGTAGCCTTGGCGGTGTCGGTCAGCTCAAAAGCGGACAATGCCGTATCAAGCATTTCCAGGACGATATCGGTCATTTTCTCAAGCTTCTGAACGGCGGGTTCAGGGCCGATGGCGCCCATTTTGACGGTGCGCTTGATGGTGTTTTTGGCCAGATCGCCAGCGCGTTCCAGCATGGTGGTGATTTTGAGCACTGAGATAACGAAACGCAGATCGACCGCCAGCGGGTTCATCAGCGCCAGCACTAGGGTGGCTTCCTCTTCGATCTTGTGGTCGAGCGCGTTGATGACTTTGTCGGCTGCTTTGGCGTCGGAATGGCGGTTGGCGTCGTCAGAACGGAAGGATTGCTTGGTGGCGAGCACCATTTTACGCACTTCGCCGCCCATATCGAGAATGAGCTTCATAAGCTGCTGTAATTGCTTATCGTAAGAGCGTAATGTGTGATTATTCAATTCCATAGCGGCTACCTTAGTAATTCCAAGGCATCAGCTTACACCATAGGGTTGTGAATTTACAGGGTTTTTTTTAATGTTTTACCCCTTGCTCCCACCCGTCACAAAACTGTCATTTGAGGGCTGGCTATACATGAGGTAAAGTCTAACATTATCCCCGTTTACAGCAGGAAATTACATGGACGAGAATACACGCATATCCGCCGCTTTCAAGAAACGCCTTGGCGCGGATTACTCAGTTGATACGCGGGTGAATTACTTCCAGTACGACACCGACGAGAAAGCGGAGGCGAGTTTTGATTTCGTCGTCAAAAACCCGCTGATCGAGAGCAATCCTCAGGAAGCGACGAAGCAGATTTTCAAGGCGCTGGGCGAGCTGGAGCCGCTTAAGCCCTACCTGAAGCTGGAATCGCAGACCAACCACATGGAGCGCCTGGCCACGGAGCTGACCGAATTCCGCGCCGCCGAATTGAAAGTGAACGAAAAGAATTCGGGCGAAGCGGTGACCCATATTCACGATAAATGGCCTGAATGGTTCCGCGAGCTGCCCAAGCGCTCGGGCTGGAACATCCAGCATGCGCTGAACGTCACCAAAGCCAATACCGGCATTATCAGCATCAGCATCAATACTCCCAAGGACGTGTCGCAGGACGATATCGTCAAGAATATCCATGATCGCAAGACGGATATTCTGGCCATGCTGGCCGAGCGCGTGGAAAAATATACGCCGACGGCAAAAACCCCGGAAGAAAAAGTGATGTGGCTACAGTATTCCGGACAACTCACCTGAAGTAATAATGGGGTGAGGAAAGGTAAGGAATAGCTATTATGACTGAGAAAAGAAAATCCACCGTTTATTCATCGGAGTTTCGGGAATCATCGGTAACACTGGC
>JANYES010000025.1 GCA_025362975.1 Alphaproteobacteria bacterium
CCGCCTCCGCCGCCGCCACCACCGCCGCCACCTCCACCACCGCCGCCACCTCCGCCGCCGCCGCCGCCACCGCCTCCACCGCCACCGCCTCCACCGCCTCCGCCTCCGCCGCCACCGCCGCCTCCGCCTCCGCCTCCGCCGCCACCGCCGCCGCCGCCACCGCCGCCACCGCCTCCGCCGCCACCGCCTCCACCACCGCCGCCTCCACCACCGCCGCCTCCACCACCTCCGCCTCCTCCGCCTCCGCCTCCGCCGCCTCCGCCGCCGCCACCACCGCCGCCTCCACCGCCGCCTCCACCACCGCCTCCGCCGCCACCGTCGCCGCCTGTGTCGCCACCGGTTTCTCCAGTTTCACCGCCGGCATCGCCGCCGATGTTCGATTCGCCGCCGTTTCATGAGTCGATTATTGCGCCGTCACCTGGTCCGAACGATTCGTTCTCTGACGACCTCATTCTTTCGCCGCCAGCATCGCCGCCGGTCTTCCCAGATCCGGAGCCTGATGGCATCGTTACACTGCCGGATAATATTGTGACGCTTCCGGACAACATCATCACGTTGCCCGATACGCTGCCGGATAATATTATTACGCTGCCAGATACGTTGCCGGATAACATTACGTTGCCGGATAATATGCCGGATAATTTACCGGATATGCTGCCGGACAACTTGCCGGATAACATGCCCGACGCGCTGCCAGACAACATGCCGGATGCAATGCCGGACAACATGCCGGATGCAATGATGGATAGCATGCCGGATTCGATGATGGATAGCATGCCGGATAGTATGTACGAATCGATGTACGATTCGATGTACGAGTCGATGTACGATTCGATGTACGAATCGATGTACGAGTCGATGTACGATTCGATGTATGAGTCGATGTACGATTCGATGTATGAATCAACGTATGAGTCGTATTACGAAAGCTATTACGAGTCGTATTACGACACCTATTACGACACGTATTACGACACGTATTACGATACGTATTATGACTGCTATTACTCGCCGCCACCGCCGCCGCCGACGCCGTATAAGACCGGTGAGCGCCAGCCGCCTATCCCGTATTACCCGGCGATGCCGATGGATACGCGCTACCGCGATATGTGCGTGGCGGGGGCCGATTTGCCTCTGACCTCTTTCAACCGCAATACCGGTGAGCTGAAAAAAGAAGTCGACGATTACGCGACCTACGACCCCGACCAGATCAACGATAACGCCAGCTTCGACAGCGTCGGTGAACGGCAGGTATCGGAATTCGACCAGCGTTACACCGGTACGGTGCTCGGCTCAAAACCGCCGAATAGCCAGTGTATGCCGATGCGCGATACCAAGCTGCTCGACGCCGCGCCAGCCGATCCGAACCTCGCGTTCGCCTTCTATATGAATGAAGACGACGTTGAAAATCACGATTCGCAGTTGGTGACCAACCGCCAGGGCGACGTGTATGGTACGACCAATTATTATAAGAACGACGCTTTCTTCATGGACGGTGTCGTGGGCTGCCCGGGCTCCTTACTGACCTATGCCGACCCGCAGCCGGAATTCAAACGCGAAACGATTCCAAGACGCTTCACCTATCGCCGCTTCCAAGCGAACTGGTGCTATAAATACTACCTGATGACGCACGACACAGCGCCGTGGTTCGCGCTCGACAGGCCGGGGATTCAATCGGCCGATCCGCTATCGAAAGTGGACCCCGACCGCGAAACGTTGAATAACTGCCAGGTGCTGCTGCGCGGCGACGAAGCGGGCAAAATAGAATTCGGCTCCGACAAGAGCAGTGACGAAGATAAGAAACACGGCTTCTCGCCAATCCGTCGCTACGACAAATCCGACGCGACGACAGCCGCAATGGAAGGCCGCGATCCCCAAGCGCTCGATACCCATAACGAGGACGAATTCCTGCTAGCCGACGGCAAGCAATACAACGGTAGCGAAACCGCGCCGTATGAAATCGTGCAGAAGGAATGGACCAAGGCATTCGTCGACGTCAACAATAACGGCGATCTGAAAGCGTATCCGCTGTATCGCATAGATTCGAGTAAAAATCCGTCCGAAGCGCTGCGCATGAAGAATTTCAAATTCCCGCAAGTGGGCATGCCGTGTATCGAAGACAAGTTCGGCCATACGTCCGGTGCGCTGCCGCCACCGGCCGAAGCGCCGCCAGCGTCGCCTCCTTCCTGTGGATACGGGGATTATTCGGGTGGGTACGATTCATATGCCGACAGCTGCCCGAAACCGCATTTCCCGCTGCCGCCGGATTACAATTCGCCACTGCCACCGCTGCTGAATTATTACTGCCCGAACGTGGAAAAAATTACTGTGCCGGCAGAAAACCCGTTCATCCCCCGCAACGATATCGTGGGTACGGACCGTGGGTATTCGCCGTCGACTTCCGTATGTATTCAGGATCCGACGCAGTGCGACCCGAAAGATACCTATGTGGGGTATACCGACTGGAACGGTATCGGCAAATGCCCGGCCGAGCCGAAGCACGATAAAGACTGGCGCGAAATCAACGAATATCCAGTCGAGTGCGCGATCGTGCCGGTGGATATCCTGTCGTTCCGCTCGCAGGCGTTCAATTCCTGTATTATGCAGCGCATCAACTTCAACCTGAACAAGTTCATCGAAGACTGGATTGCCACAGGCTCGTATCCGGACCCGGCGCATGCCGACGGCAGCGGCTTCAACCCGCCGTGCAAAACGCGCTTCTTCGAAAGCGATACTTATGCGGAATGCCCGGTCAAATTGTCGATCCAGCAATGCTGCCATATTATTATCAAAGACGTGGTGCCAGCTAACTTCGTGAAGCTGCGCGCCAAGGAAGGCCTGCGCCAGGAACGTATCGATTGCGACGTGGTCAAAAACCCGGTCACGGGCGACGCGACCTACTTCATCATCGACGATTACAACGGTTACGACCCGGCCAGCGACACCTTCCCCGGCGGCAAACCGGCGCTGCACGAGGCGATGAAACTGACCGAAGCGCTTACTAAATGCTCCGTCGGCGACAACACCGAGCCGCAGGATTACATGTTCACCACTTACTTCGAAGCGTATAGCGATGAAAGCCCGTATGGCGACGGCGGATTGCTGGGTTACCACATGCCATATATGCGCTGGTGGGATACCGGCGTGTCGCACGGCAACCCGCGCCACGGCGGCAGCTTCGTCAACACGGTCGGCAGCTGGGATACGCTCATCGGCGTGGGCCGCGAAGAAATTTCAAAACAGGACGTCAAAGACGCGCAGGACGCCGCGAGCTACGAAAGCTACGACAGTTCCGGCGGCGCTTACGGCGGCAACGACGTGGGCACATGGACGCGCCTCGACATTAAAGAACGCCGCCCTGAAATGGGCCGTATCGGCGGGCTGCCGGAATTGTACGCACACGCCATGTGGTCGATGCGCAAAGACAACCATTTTTGTATCGGGCGCTACGAAAAATCGTTCAAGACAGGTGGTGCGGAAAACTTCGTGTTGGCCAAAGCTGGCAGCGGTTACACCAGCCGAGGCGAAGCGAAGAAAAAGATCAAGCCGAAACCGTGGGCATGGTCGCTTGGCTGGCGCGGTTACGTGACCGATACCAGCGGTGGACCGGGCGGTGAAAAAGCCTTCCCGGACCTGTTCGGGCCTGCGGCTGACGGTTCGTTGATTACCGGCGGTCTCGACAAAGCCAAATCGGGTGATATAGCCGTGTTCGACATTCCGGGCAAAGTGCCGCAGATCGGCTTCGTGACCAACACCGAAGTGACCAAGGACGGCTCGCTGATGTACGCCGATATCGAGTTCTGGGATCAGGGCAAATACCCGACATCCGCTGGCAGCACCATCATGATGGGCATGGAAGGCCATACGCGCCGTATCTATAAAACCGTGGTGCCGACATCGAACCAACTCAGGGTCTGCGAATCCACCATGCGCGTGCTGACCGAACCGGGCAAGACCACAAACGATTTCAGCACCAGCGGCACCGGTATTTGCACCAACTCGGCGGATAACGATCTCTCGTCGGGCGAATGTATGTCCAGTAACTGCCAGCCGTCGTGCCTCGACACGGACTACCATGCGTGCGTACTGGGTGGCAGTCTGTGGCATAACACCAAAATTTATCGCCGTTCGTTCGACACACGTGCCTGCTCCGGCACGCCAACCTTCGACGGCGAATCAACTGTTTACAACCTCGACGATACGTATGCATGGTGGTGGGGCGATCAAACGCAGGCCGACGTGATCTACCAGTCGCGCTCGAACGAAATCGATACCGATTTGCCCGCAAACTGCGTCAACAAAGGCTTCGATCCGCCGCCATACTGGGCGTCGAACAACAAGTATAACGGCGACGCAACGGGTGCTGCCATCCAGCTGTTCTTCTGCGGACCGTATTGGGGTAATTGCTCGCAATCGGCGAAATCGACATTCTTCCCGCGCAAGTCGGATTAAACGAGTTTGAGACGAATCTAAAAACCGCCATACAGGGAGTTCCCCCGCATGGCGGTTTTTCATTTCAGGCAATAAGGATTAGTTAGCGGCGAACCATGCATCGGCGATGTCACGTTCGCCGGGGGTTCCGATATGCAGCCAGTTTCCATCATGGACGATAGCGCCGATACGGTGGAGCGTGCCGTCGTGTTCCATGCCGTGGTTGTAGAGGACGTTCATGGAGAATGCGCCGCCGGGCGAGTTTTTGAACATGCGCGGGTGAATGAGCTGGACGCCGGTAAAGACGTAGTTAGCGGATTCATCGGCGCTGCGGCGGCGCAGTTTTCCACCTTCTAAAAAAAAGTCGCCCTTGCCTGCGTAGCCGATGGCGGTGGAGGTGGGGTGCAGCAATAATAGCGCGTCGATGCCGTCGGTCCATGCGTCCGCCATGCGGGTGAGCGCGGAAGCTTTGGCGTTCACGCAAATGGTGTCGCTGTTGAGGGAGAAAAACGGTGTTTCGCCTAAGAACGGCAGGGCTTTCTTGATGCCGCCGCCGGTTTCGAGAAGCGTATCTTCACGCGAGATATGAATGCGCGGATGTTCGCGGCCCAACAAATAGCCTTCGAGTTTTTCGGCCATGTAGAAGCTGTTGACTACCGTGTCGGTGATGCCCCCATCGGCGAGCCAGTTCAGCGCGTGGTCGATGAGCGGAATACCTGCGACGGTGACCAGCGGTTTGGGCATGGTGTCGGTGAGCGGGCGCATGCGGGTACCAAGCCCTGCGGCAAGCACCATCGCCTTGGTGGGCATCATGCGGTGAGCCGTTTGTCGGGGTGGATTTCGATAATGCCGCGCGCGGATTTGGGTATGTTTTTATCCATCCAGCTTTTGAGCTCGGTCATTAATGGGTGTTTGAGGTCGTGCTCGAGATGCGCCCAGACGCGGGGGAGGAAATTCAGGTAATGCAGCTTGCCGTCGCGCACGGCGAGGCGCGAGAAAATGCCGACGATTTTGCAGTTGCGCTGCGCGCCTAGGGCCGCGTAAGAGCTGAGGAAACGCGAGCGTTCGACGCCGGACGCGGCGATGTAGCGTTCTAGCATTTCAGTAGCGAGTTGGGCGGGCACGTCGCGGCGGGCGTCTTCTAAAAGCGAGACGAGATCGTAGGCGGCATCGCCGTAGACACCGTCTTGAAAATCGAGAAGGCCGACGCGCTTATGCGTGTCGCGGGTGGGCAGCCACATGAGGTTGTCGGCGTGGTAGTCGCGATGGACCCAGACGTTGGAGGCAAGACCCGCATGGGCGAGGATGGATTTCCATAAGCCCAGATATTCGTCTTTAAGCGCGGCGGCTTTGTCAACGCCGACGATTTGCGGCAGGAACCAGTCGGTAAAGAGCGCTATTTCGCGCATCAGCAGCGCTTCGTCGTAAGACGGCAGCGGCAGCGCGGAAGGCTTGGAAAACCCAAGCGAAGCGTCGTGCCATGCGGCAAGCAGGTCTATGGCCGAGGCGTAGAGTTCTTTTTCTTTGGCGGGATTGTTGCGCAGGACCGTGGAGAAGGAATCGTCGCCTAAATCTTCGAGCAGCAACAGGCCGTGGATTTCCTGCTTCGCGTGGATGAAGGGCGCGGAAAAACCAGCGCCGTGGAGATATTGCGCGACGGCGACGAAGGGGCGGACGTCTTCTTTTTCCGGCGGGGCGTCCATGAGCATGGCGGACTGGCCATTTTTACTCAGGCGAATGTAGCGGCGGAACGAGGCATCGCCCGCAAGCGGAAAAAGCTCGGCACCGGCGAAGCTCGTGGGCGCGAGGAAGGCGGTGATCTGGTTGAGGCGCTCGGGCGCGATTGTTGGGGTTTTGTTCATGTTCGTTCCTTATGTCATGTCTTTCAGGCGATCGTCCCAGCCGGTGAGAGTGAAACGCCGCGCGTCGCTGTGTGGATGCGGGTGGATTGCGATGTGAAGCGCGTCCTTGGGCAGCCATGCGCTTGCTAACGCGGGCCATTCTATGAGGGTAATACCCGATTGCAGCGCTTCGTCCAAGCCGATTTCTTGCAGTTCGGATTCGTCTTCTAAGCGGTACAGGTCAAAATGGTTGAGCAAAATCCCGGCGGGGGTTTCGTAGGTCTGGACGATAGTGAAGGTGGGGCTGACGATTTCCTGCGCGCCCGGGACAAGGGTTTTGATGAAACCGCGTGCGAAGGCGGTTTTCCCGGCGCCGAGGTCACCTTCGAGAAGCAGGCAATCCCCTGCCCTGCAGCGTTTTGCGAGATCAGCGGCGAGTGCGCAGGTGGCGGCTTCGTCGGGGCAGAGGAATTCAGCCACGCTCATCGATCCACGCCATCTGGATGGCTTCGAGGATCTTTTCGTTGCAAGCGTCGGGATTGTCTTTGAATTCCGGAAGCGCGGAAACCCAGCTGCGAAGTTCGGTGAAACGCAGGTTGACGTTGTCGGCCTCGGGGTGGAGTTCTTCGAGCCTGATAGCAATTTCGCGTATATCAACCCAGCGCATAGCGTTCCTTCCTGTAGTAATTTGAGCCCAGTTTAACAATAGTCGCACCAAGTGACAACACAACCATTGAAAGATGGGACAAAATCATGCAATTTACTCCGCATGAAATTACACAGGCTTCTTATACTTGGCGGCGCTGCATGGGCGGGAACGATGTTTTACAAGTTCCAGTACGTGCCGACCGGCGTCGACGCGGGCACCGGCAGCACCCATGCGCCGACCACCAGCGGCACGTCCGAACCCGCGCAGGGGCGGTCGCTCTATTCCAGCATCAACGGGCCGGGGAGTTTAGGCAACACGGTGCGCCAAGCCAATAGCGCGCGCAACAGCGGCTCAACGCCACCGAACACCTATGCCAACCCCAACCCGAACCTTCAAGGCGGCGGCGGGATTATCGGCACCGGCAGGCCGCAGCAAAACGGCATCGGCAGCACGGGACGCCGCAATAGCGGGTCGCCCGCGGTTGAGGATATGGCGCCAGACGATATGGATTTGATTCAGGCGGCGGCCAAGGGCGATAAAAACCTCGTCGAAAGCAGGATTTCCAGCCGGGTGAAAATCGATAGCCGGGATTCGAACCGCCGCACGCCGCTGATGTACGCCGCATGGAACGGATATGACGATATTGCCAACCGTTTGCTGGCGGCAGGTGCGAATCCCGAGCTGCGCGACCGCGACGGCAATAACGCGTTCGATTACGCGGCAAGCCGTGGGCTGGTGGATTCGCTGCATTTCCTGTTGCAGCGCACGCATACGAACGACGACCATTACATGGAATACGCGCAGATTATTCAGGCGACTTACGCCGCTGACCCGGCGCGCCTTCCCGAAGGCACGGGCAAGCTGACTTCGGTAAACCATGTGAATCCTGAAGGGCAAGGGCCGCTGCATATCGCGGCGGGAAACGGCTCGTTGCAGCTGATCGATGCGCTGGTCAAGCGCGGGGCGAAGGTGAATCTTGCTAATAATAATAAGCAGACGCCGCTGCACTGGGCCGCATGGAACAATCAGGCGAGCGTGGTTAAGTATTTGATTGAACAGGGCGGCGATATTTCAGCTACCGATTACGGCGGCAATACGCCGCTGATTCTGGCGGCGCAGAATGGCGGTACTGAATCGGTGCAGCAATTGCTGGCCAAAGGTGCGGACCGGTATGCGGCAAATAAGGAAGGCAAGACGGCCTCTATCGTTGCCGAGGATAAGGGTTTCAATCAGCTGGCCCAGTTATTGAAATAATCGTGTATTTTTCGGCATAATTTAGTGCGGATAGGCGGACCCCGTCATGCAACGGGGTGACAGGCTGGATGGCACTAAATCCTCACTGTGCTGGAATGCCGTAATTGCGGTAGAGCGTGACGACTTCACCGGTGCGGCGCATGCGGGCCATGCCGTCGTCATAGGCGCGGGCCAGATCGCGGCTGGTGGATTTGGTAGGGGAGAAGGCAACGTAGACCCTGTCCTGCGGGACGCCGCCGGCGTAGTCGACCTTGGTGGTCAGGTTGAGTTTACGCAGCCAGTAATCCATCACCATTTTGCTTTCGACGATGACTTGGGCTTTGTCGTCGCGCAGGTTCATGATGTTGCTGCGCACGGCCTCAGAACCGGAGGCGAAGACGATCATGTGGCGTTCGGCACCTTTGTTGTCGTTGATGTATTTGTTGACGATGCCGCTATAGCCGTAATCGGTGACGACGCCCAAGCGTTTGCCGTTGAGCGTGTATGGACCCTGATAGCGCCACGGATTGCCTTTGAGGACGAAGAAATCATCGCTGATGGTGGTGATGGGGGTACCGGGGAAAATGAGGCGCGGTTCGTCGGTTTGGTTGGCGCCGATGACGCCGTCGATGGTGCCGCTGCGGGCGTCGTTTAAGGCCTGCTGCCACGGGACGATGCGGTAATTGATGGTGTAGCCCAGCGGCTCGTAGATTTTTTTGACCAGCTCAACGCCGATGCCCGCGGGGTTTTCGCCGGTTTCACAGTTGATGGGGCACCAGTTGTCGGCTTCGAAAATGAGGGTTTTGGGGGCGTCCATCGCAGATGCGGAGGCGCAAAGCAGGCAGCTGAGGAGAATGGGGTTCGCGATGGTAAAAAAGCGAGGCAACCGCCGAGCTAAATGCTTGGTCATGGGGGGTATTCCTGAAATAAAATGCGATGGGCCGAGAGATTAATCGTAACGGGAAATGTTTAAGAAGGCGTAACTTGCGGGGGCAAATATAATGTATTATTTTGCTCCACGTCAGCGCGTAGTTTTTGGGCGGAATTCGCAGATGTTATTTTGGGGTAGGCTGGAATGAGCCTTACCAAGGTGTTACCTGCTGTATAGCAGGGACTGTGTTTGCGTGGATAGGCTGACCCCGTCATGCGACAGGGTGAAACCTGTAAATGAGATGGGTTGGCTCGGTACGGAAATAGCGCTTTTTAAGCGAAGTCGGAGTCGAGGAAATCTTCGAAATCCGGGCAGTTCAAATTGCCGGGAAGGTTGCAAGCCGCGGTGGATTGCTGGGCGATCTCGGCGCGGAACGATTCCCACGATACCGAGTTATCGACTTTCAGGGACAGTTTTTTAGTGGCGGCTGGCGCCTGGAAGAATTCTTCTTTTTTTAAAGCGTTGCTCTGCATGGTAGCCTCCCTGTAAATGGTTCGAATTGGAAATCTAGCACCAAAGGGTTAAAGAATCCATTAGGAATCTATAAGTAAGACGACCTGTTTTAGAACAGGGTTTTGCACCAATTTGCAAGCAAATCATTCATTTAGGCTTTTATTGCAGTGCAGCACCGAAGCCGCGCGTAGGTGTGGGGTCGAATTCTTTTAGCTCGTGGATGTATATTGCGTGACAAAACGGGTCCTGGCCCCACTTTTCACGTAATCCTGCGATTTCTGCCTTCGGCATGACCGGCTCCAGAAGCGTGGCGGCGCGGTCCTGCCACAGAGCGATGAAGCGGCGGGAAACGTCGTATGCCGCGTCTCCGAAGGCACGGCGCAGGTCGCGCTCTACGATCAGGTTTTCGCGGGGGTTTTCGCCGTGCTGGCGGATATCGTTGCGCAGGTAATCCTCGGCGTCGAACATGTCGATAAGTAGCTCGGAAGGGCGCATCAGGGTGAGTTCCATCACTGAACCGCCTTTAGGCTCGGTTTTGTGGATGAGTTTGAGCGCGGGGTGGTTGGGGTCGGCGTCGATGGCGGCGATGAGCGGCGCGGCGACACTGGCCCACCGGCTGCTAAGGCTGTGCTGATCGGCGATCAGGGAGTCCAGCGTGCCCCCTGCTTTGCTATGGGCGGTGGTTTCCCACTCGTGGGCTGCTGTTTCGAAGCTGTGCAGCAATTACTCGCGCAGGACGAGGTCGCGTTCACGCTGCATCAGGGGCGTGGCTTTTCTGAGAAATAATTGCTCGTTGAGGTAAATCCACGGCATGCACATGTTGTCGCTGAGCATGGATGATCCGGCCACCTTGTCGGCTTCGGGTTTGTCGTTGAACATGACCAGCGCGCCGGTGTCGTGGGTGAGGATTTGCAGCCATTCCGGCATATGCTTAAACGTGGCGGCGACGGCTTTTTCTTTGCTGTTATCCTGCTCGCGAATCATGGTGCGCAGCATACCGAATACGGCGCCGGGGCCAGCGTCTTTGGCCTGCTGTTTTTCGACATTGGAAATGTGGCGGTCGCTGCCGCGCGAGGCGTAGTGCTCGACAGCGCGTTGCATGCGCGCTTCGATCATGGCGTCGATAAGCTGGCGGCGTTCTTTTTTTCCGGTGTCGCCGGTGAAAGCGTAATTGGTTTCAAGCGCTACGGCGAGCGCCTCGGCGGACTCGGGCCTGCTGCGTTTTGCGCTGAAGAGCGTGGCGATGGTGTGGCCGACATCGCCGAGTTCGTCGTTGCCGCTGAGGGCGTTTTCAACGGCGCGGGCGATGTCGCGGGCGATGTAGGTGCGAGTGAATTGCATTGCGTCGCGCAGTTGTGGGTTAGCGAGAAGATGGGCGGGGGCGTAGCGGCCGGTTTTCTCATTGACACGGGCGTCGAGGATCGTGGAAAAGACGAGCACGGGGTAGCGGTCGACTTTATAGAACTGCGCGCCGGTGGTCTGGGTGTCCATCGTGTAGATGGCGTAGTCGCTATCGAGCACACGGAAGGGAAACGGCATGGCTAGCGTTCCCGCCCGGGGGCAAGGGTGAAGTTCAGGGTTTCGCGGCTGCGGGCCCAGTCTTTATGGACTTTGGAGGGGTTGAAGAAGCCGAGCTCGCCGGTTTCCGTGGCACGGCCTACAATGTAGACGCCCGGGGGCTGGGCGGCGATGTTGTCGATGGTGTAGGCGAGGCCAGCGATGCCGTCGCTGGGGTGCTGGTGCTGCATTGAGAGCGGCACCATAGCGCCGGTGAAGGCGACGGTTTTGCCGGAACCGTCGAGCAGCTTTTGCAGGAAGGCAGCGTTCTTGGCCATTGCGTCGGTGCCGTGGGTGAGGATGAAGAAATTGCGCTCGTCTTTTTTGATGATGTGCGCGAGCGCTAGCACGTTCTGCGGGGTGAACAGGTCGCTGTCTTTGACGAACATGCCCTCTTCCCATTTGCCACAGTGGTATTCATCAACGAGGGCGTGGTTGGCGAGCGCGCGGATGGTCGGCATGACAAGGCTGTCGCCATCTTTGAGCGTGGTGACGAAATCGGGCGCATAGTTGACATCATCATACGGTTGGGCATCGATGGTGCCGCCGGTGCGGATGAGCAGAATACGGTCTTGCATAAGGACTCAAATGTTAACGATATTAACCATTTTGCCCGGGAAATGCGGTGTTATCAAGGATTAAGTACGACATTGAACCGATTGAACCACAAAGGAAAAGGCCCCCGGGTTGAGGCGGGGGCCTTTTTACGTCCTGAGATGGGCTTTATGTTATCAGCTTCCCGGACGATTCGATGTGGTAGCTAACTAGGGAGAGAGGCACGCCACATGAGTTATAGTATACGTAAACGGAAATAAAATTTCTGTATGAAAAAGGCCGCCGGAAATGAGTGCAGCGTTAAATCAGCTTGCGCGGCTGGATGCTTGCTGGCGCAGCTTATCGAGATTGTCGGCAGCGGCTTTGGCTGCGACAGCGGCCACTTCGTGGCCGAGCGTGTTCTGGCCGTCGCACATGATGAGGCCGATAGGCTCGCCTTTGCCGAGGTGGATGTCGGGCAGCAGGATGGCGCTTAAATTATCGTCGGCGAGCTGCTCGGTTTCCAAGCGGGTAAGCCAACGTTCCATGCGGTTGCCATCGTTGGAATCGGGCATGGCGAGGAGTTCGGCCTGTTGGGTTTTTTCGTTAGCGGTGAGGCCGATGGCACCGTCGCTGGTGACGAGTAGCGAGAGCTTCAGCTCTTCGCGCGTGCAGCCGATTTTGGAGGTCAGGCGCATGGCGACGCGGGTGAGGTTTAAATTGCCGCCGCGCTCGCGCATGCGCATCGGTTGCGTGCGGTCGGCGGCGTTTAAAATATTGACGCCGGATTCGGCGATTCCGACAAGTATTTTATCGTTCACATCGACATGATCGGTGAGTTCGAGATAGGCTTTGCCCTTGGGTGAATCGACGAGCAGGAAACACGGTGAGTTACCCACCTGCCCTAATTCCAGCGTGAAGGTTTCGGGATCGTACAGCAGCAGGCTCATAGTGGAGCTGCTGGTGTAGTGCGAGGGATGGGCAAGCACGGCGCGCTTGGCCTGACCGATGGTGCTGGAGATGGCGAGGCGGTAGATGGCGGGGGAAATGCCTGTGATGTCGACAAAGCCCATGCAGTCCTGCTGGAGGAAGCGGCCGGGCTTTAAATTGCCGCGCATCGCATAGTGCAACGGCTGGCGGGAAAAATCGCGGGTGCCTGCCTGATCCGCGATGTAGAATATTCGGCTGTCGGACATGTGGGGCAGGCACCAATGTTTCGTTAAATCTCAGTCTATTATAGGCGAGTAAGATGAATATTATCCTAATAAGGCGGACGGTATTAAATAAGTAAGTAGCTGTATTTATTGTATAATAGAAAAATCGATTTTTTGTGCCATTGTTCCAAAACGCGCGTTATAATGCAGTCGTTCATCCAAGAGGCCCGCATGCAAACCGTTAAGCACTATTTGAATCTTCTGAAGCAGAACAGCCTGCGCGCCTGCCAGAAAGAACGCTTCCGTATCGAGCGCCACAGCACCTCCGACGAAGTCGCCGAACGCGGCCGCGACGAGCGCCGGGCGCTGACTGAACGTAAAGTGCTCGGCATAGCCACCCCCGACGAGCACGACCGCCTGCACGACCTCAATTCGCAGGCCCAGCACGAAGGGCACGAGCACCACCACGACTGCGAGCACAGCCGCTAAACTTTTCTAATATGACGGTGTTGCAACATGGCCCGGTGAGGCTTCACCGGACTGTCACTGGCTGTTGGCGCGTATGTGGGTAGGATGGCGTTTTTTCGAGGAGTAGGTTATGGGATTGTTTTGGTGGTGAAAGAAGCAGCCGGACGATGAGGCTTCGCCCATTGCGGAAGAAATACCAGATGAGATTATCCCGCTGAAACTGGCACCGCCTGAATATCCTGAGGAAGAGTGGTCATCGCTGAGGTCGCTTGACCGCATCACCGACTCTGCGGCACTGCTGGAACTGCGCAAAGTCGTGGGGATGGATGTCAAAAAACCCGATGGCACACGCGATCATGCATCAGCGGAAGCGCGCGACATATGGCTTCAAGTTTTTCTGACGGTGCTGAATGATTTGCGCAGTCAGAGCCTTGAAGCGCGCAATGAAGAACGGCGCAGGCTGCAACGCGCTACGCCTTCGGATAATATCGCGGCGGAGAAAGTGCTCACTGAGAAAGATCGCATCAAAATGCTGCTGCTTCAGGAAGGCAAGGCAACGCTCAACTATATCGGGGAAAAGGCGGACGAGCTGGTGCGCGACCTGCATGAGCGCGAAACCGACCCGGAGTATGAGCGTAAACGCGAGCGCGAGCGCGACCACGGTATGGGGCGCTAGGATTTCGCTGGGCAGGTGGCAGGCACCTCGTCTTTGCTGAAGGCGCCGTCGTTATGGTGTCCAGCCGAGTGAAGACTTTTGCCAGCATAGGCGGTGAATTCCTGTGGGGTGACTTTGAAATCAAGATCGGCGGCGGCTGACATGACGGGGGCGACGTTGTCGGTGGGTGCTTCATAATTTTGGCAATAATGGGAAGCTCCGTGGTGAGGTTCATCCATGATACAAGCGGGGGCGCGGAAATCTTGGCGGGTTACCGCGCGCATTCAGTTTTAGGGGGTTCGGCTACGGTGCCCATGCCGGGGCCGACTTTTTCCCCGATTTTGGTGTCGAGTAAGGATTTGCCAGTGTCGTGGTGGTACCATGTGGCGCGATCATTGAGCATTTCGTAGACAAGTTGCTTGGCAACGATGAGCAGGCGTTCGCGGGTGATCGCCATATCAGTCCCGCAGCGGCAGGAATTGCTTGGCGAGCTTTAAGCTCTGGCCCTGATAATTGGAGGCGATTTCGTGGCCATACAGCATTTGTGGCACATCGAGCATGCGCTCGTAGCGCAGCCAGCCTACGGTCTGGCCGTGTTCGAGCAGGAAGGGCACTTCGTGCGAGCGCACTTCGAGTACGCCGCGGCTGCCACCGGCTTTGCCGGAAGCGTCGATGCCGAAACCGGGGTCGAAGAAGCCCGCATAGTGCACGCGGAACTCCCCTGCCCTTGTGTCATACGGCATCATTTCAGCCGCGTATTCAGGTGGCACGGCTACGGCTTCCTTGGTCATCAGGATGTAAAATTCGCTCGGGTCGAGCACGAGCGAGGCGTGCCTGCGGTAGCGGATGGGCTCCCAGAAATCGAGCGGGTTGTAATCGCGGCGCTCTAAATCTACGCGTGGTGAATGGCGGCGGGCGCGCCAGCCGATGATGGCATTTTCCTCGCCGCTGCCGAGCAGGTCTACGGTGAAGCGCAGCATACCTTTATCGACGCTAAGCTGCTTTTCATCCGGCGCGATGTTGACGATGCGGCCGCTGTCGAGCAGCTCTTTCCAGTCTTTCATCGACATGAACTGCACGAAGTTGCCCTGATAGCGGCGGAAGCGCAACTGGTTCAGGCGCGTGCCGGTTTTAGCCACGATGCTGAAAGTTTGCGGGGCGACTTCGATGTAGAGCTTGCCTTTGTAGCCGGTGGCGACCTGATCGAAAATGCGACCGTGATCCGTGATGAGGCGCGTGAGAATATCCAGGCGGCCCGTCGAGCTTTTCGGATTGGCGAAGCCCGCCATATCAGGTTTGAGGCTTAGCTGTTCGAGTAGCGGGATTAAATAGAGGCGCCCTTTTTCGAGCGCGGCACCTTCGCGCAAATCGATTTTGAATTTGTCGAAATTTTCGTCGAGCTGGGCGAGCTTTTCCATCACGGTGTTGTCTTTGCCGGGCAGGAAGCTGGTGTCGATCGGATAGGCGAATTCGCCGAGGCGCAAATCGATGCTGGCGGGCTGCACCTGATTGTCTTCGATTTCGGTTGCGCCGGAAGGCGAAATTTCGCCCGTGGAAACCATGTCACGAATCAATTGCGCGGGCAGAATGCCGGTGCGGATTTTAAGGCCGTGATCGGTGTCGGCAGGCTCGATTTTCTGCGCGGTCGTGGCCATATGCGGCTCCCCTTTTAGCTTGTAACTATAGGGTGATAGTAATGGCGCTGAATAGTTAAAGCAACCGCGCGATAGTGCCGCGATTACAGCAGTTTATTTAAGCGGGGCGCTGTAACCGTTGACAACGTGGAGACATTCTTCATACAGCTTAAGCGCTTTGAGCTGTTTGGCACGGTCCAATGAATTTAAGGAGATCACCAGTTGCAAGGCAACGGCTTCTTTGGAATGGGTGTCTTTGATTTCAACTTTATCGACCATAAGGATTCTTTCGTGATGGTTGTTTTCATGACATTAGCAGCCAGCGCGGTTGCTTCAAGCGATACTAACGCTCGGGCGTGTCGTTCTGGCAGCGCACGATCATAGCGGTGCCGCCGATGATGCCCGCGAGCGACGGCGAATCCTGTGCGCCGCGAAGGGAGGCGGCATGGTGCCAGCGGACGGCTTCGGTGCAGTCTTTGGCGGTGCCTAATCCGTTATAATACATGTAAGCCAGAAGCTGTTGCGCGTCTTTGTCGCCTTGTTCGGCAGCGAGGCTTGCTAATTTGAAGGCTTCGTCGATATTTTTTTCGACGCCGTCGCCGTTTAAATAAGCGTAGCCCATTTTCATACGGGAAAAGGAGTTGCCCTTATCGGCGCCTTTGCGATACCAGTCGAGTGCTTGCGCGGGGTCTTTGGCGACGCCCAAACCTGCTTCGTATACGGCTGCGACCTGCGTGATGGCTTCGGCGTTTCCAGCATCGGCGGCTTTACGGAACCACTCGTAAGATTGCACATTATCGGCGCGGCTTACGCCCCAGCCGTCACGGTAGGCATGGCCGAGCGAAACTTCAGACGGCACCAAGCCCTGCTCGGCGGATTTCGTGTACCATTTGACGGCCTGATAATAATCTTTTTCCACGCCCTGCCCGTAAAAATACAGCGTGGCATAATTATACTGCGCTTCGGCGTTGCCGGCTTCGGCGGCTTTGGCGAGCCAGTAGGCGGCTTTGGTGTAATCTTTTTGCGCATGCAGGCCGTTGTAATAATATGCGCCGATCAGGCTTTGCGCCTCGGCATCGCCCAGCCATGCCTTGAAGAAACGCGTGTTGACGCGGATGTCGCGGCGCAGTTCGAATAATCCGTAGTCGTTGGCGAGTGCCGTCGAATAGCTTGTTTGCAATAGCAGATAGCCGGTGACGCCTGCGACGGTGAGGATGAGTGCAGGGATGAGGATTTTCAGGCGGGTGCGCATGGACTCCACGCCGGGGCAAATTTCATGTCGTGACTCTTCCTTTTGAGGACACATTATAATCAAGTGCTTAAGGAATGGTTAGCGAGGTTTCTGCTGCGATGTTGCGCGTTCGCGTGCAAGGAAAGCAATCGCGGCTTCACCGGCAGCTTCGGCCACGTCGTGGCCGAGATCCGCGTGGCCGTCGCATACCAGCAGCGCTACGGGTTCACCTTTGGCAGGTTGGATATCCGGCAATAGCAACGCGCTTAGATTATCGTGGCTGCGGTTGGTGAGCATAATGTTGTCGAGGAAATCGCTGGCGTGTTCATCTGCTTTCGGGGCGACGAGTAATTTGCTTTGCCCGCTGCTGTCGGGAGATGCTTCGACGCTGCCGTCGCTGATCGCAAGCAAAGAAAGCTTCAGCTCTTCGCGCGGCACGCTCAGCTTGGCTGCAAGGCGTTTTGCCATCATGGCAAGATCGATATTGCCCGGGCGTGCGCGGCGTTCCGCTTCCGGTCGGGTGCGGTCGAGCGCGTGCCATGTGGCGTGGGCAGTGTCGGCGATGGTGAACGGGATGGTTTCGTTGTTGTGGGGATGTTCGGTGAGTTCAAGCCGGAAGCTGCGCCCATCCTTGGTTTCGCCGAGTAAGAACACCGGGCTGTCGCCCACCTGCCCTAATTCCACGGTGAAAGTTTTGGGGTCGTACATGACGACGCTCATCGTGCTGCCGCCATTACGGTGCGACGAGTGCGCCATCACCGCGCGCCGGGATTCGGCGATGGTTTTGCCGATCAGGCTGCGATAGGTCGCGGACGAAATGCCGTCGAGGCGGGCATAGCCGATGCGGTCTTGCTGGATGGGATGCGAGACGTTGAGATTGCCGCGCATGGAATGGTGAAGTGGTTGGCCGCCGAGGTCGATGGTGCCGTCGATGTCGTCGGGGGGGAAGAGTTCATGCATCAAATTTACCGTAACATATAATTATACCCCCGCCACTTTAGGTATATTTCTAAAAATTTCCAATACTTGGGTATTAGGAGCACTCTCCTTGTCTTCAATTAAATAGCCAGTCTGACCAGCAGAAAAAATCGTTTCTGTTGAACGCAGAAGAACAGCATCTTTAGTGCCAACATCCTCGGATGCTTTGACAAAAGCTTCAAAAGTGCTCAGGGCATTTTGTCTATGCTTATTTGTAACTTGGTTATGCCGGTGAGCGGCATAATTTTTGGCTGTCCATTTTAAAATATAGAACAGCAACGCAAATCCTATAATTTTCACAATGGCTAACTGGGTATTCTGCGTGGCATTCAAATTTAAAGATGTATTTGTATAAAAATATACTGAATAGGCTGCAAAAATTATTGTTATCAATGCTATAATGATAGTGGCTTTCAGCCAATTCTCTGCAACTCTACCATGTGCGGTTGATTCATCTGCAAAAAGAGTCGAGTGCTGCGAAACGCCAGCTTTACCAGCGACATTTTTAATTGCCCGTAATATTTCATCCGTCTCCCTTTGAGCAGTTTCTATATTCTGCTTAAGAAGCTTTGTCTCATTTTCAGCAATTATTTTTGTTTCGTTGATAGTTTGCTGAAGTTCATTTTTTAGAGAATCAATATTGTTATTTTTATTTTTTAAATATGGTAAATATTTTGTAATAATAAGAAAATAGTCTTGGTAAGAATCCTTGCTTCTTTGAGTATATTGCTGATTAAGAGAAAGCGCATTTGGGTCTTGGAGACTAAATGCTTTTATTTGGTGTAGTTCACCCAGAAAAACATTTGAGATGCTGTTTAATTCATTCGCTACTGCTACAGGCAACAATGATAAATCACATAGTAGTAGCCCTTTAAAAAGATCTATATTTCTTTCTAAAAAAGGTTTTGCTTCTTCAAAGTTTAGATCCCCCAACGAGTTCTTTCTAACCAAGCTTTCAGCATCGATTTCACAAATGCTTTTTAATACAGCCTTGAGTGAATTTATTGCATCTATTTCCTGTGGGCTATTGGTCATAATTTTCTCAACTAGTAAAATTGCGATTTATACATTTAATAGCAAAAGGCCGCTGGAATTAACCAGCGGCCTTTTTAGTATTGATGTGTTGAGCATTTAGGCACAGGTGGCGAGGTATCGTGTATAATGATCTGTTTAACGTCAGAGCTTCGGAATAATTCCAAAGATGCGAATAAACAAAGATCCTTAGAAAGGAGGTAATCCAGCCGCAGGTTCCCCTACGGCTACCTTGTTACGACTTCACCCCAGTCATTGACCCTACCGTGGGCGCTTTTGAGGGCGACTTAAGGTAGAACCAACTCCCATGGTGTGACGGGCGGTGTGTACAAGACCCGGGAACGTATTCACCGTAGCATGCTGATCTACGATTACTAGCGATTCCAATTTCATGTACTCGAGTTGCAGAGTACAATCCAAACTGAGGTGGCTTTTTGAGATTAGCTAGCCCTTGCGGGATCGCAACTCATTGTCACCACCATTGTAACACGTGTGTAGCCCAGGATGTAAGGGCCATGAGGACTTGACGTCATCCCCACCTTCCTCCGGCTTATCACCGGCAGTTTCTTCAGAGTGCCCAGCTTGACCTGATGGCAACAGAAGACGAGGGTTGCGCTCGTTGCGGGACTTAACCCAACATCTCACGACACGAGCTGACGACAGCCATGCAGCACCTGTGTTCCTCCCACCCGAAGTGAAGAACCCCTTTTCGGGGGTTCATAGAGGACATGTCGAATCCTGGTAAGGTTCTTCGCGTTGCCTCGAATTAAACCACATGTTCCACCGCTTGTGCGGGTCCCCGTCAATTTCTTTGAGTTTTAATCTTGCGACCGTACTCCCCAGGCGGGGTGCTTAACGCGTTAGCTGCGCTACTCAGGGGTAACCCCCGAACAGCTAGCACCCATCGTTTACAGCACGGACTACCAGGGTATCTAATCCTGTTTGATCCCCGTGCTTTCGCGCCTCAGCGTCAGTTGTCGTCCAGATAGCCGCCTTCGCCACCGGTGTTCCTCCTAATATCTACGAATTTCACCTCTACATTAGGAATTCCGCTATCCCCTCCGACACTCTAGTCTATCAGTTTCAAAGGCAATTCCTGGGTTGAGCCCAGGGCTTTCACCTCTGACTTGATAGACCGCCTACGCGCGCTTTACGCCCAGTAATTCCGAACAACGCTAGCACCCTTCGTATTACCGCGGCTGCTGGCACGAAGTTAGCCGGTGCTTATTCTTGAGGTACCGTCATTATCTTCCCTCACAAAAGAGCTTTACAACCCTAAGGCCTTCATCACTCACGCGGCATGGCTGGATCAGGCTTGCGCCCATTGTCCAATATTCCCCACTGCTGCCTCCCGTAGGAGTCTGGACCGTGTCTCAGTTCCAGTGTGGCTGGTCGTCCTCTCAGACCAGCTATAGATCGTAGGCTTGGTAGGCCATTACCCCACCAACTACCTAATCTAACGCGGGCCAATCTTTTAGCGATAAATCTTTCCCCCGGAGGGCGTATACGGTATTAGCAGTCGTTTCCAACTGTTATCCCGAACTAAAAGGCATGTTCCCACGTGTTACTCACCCGTGCGCCACTGCTGTATTGCTACAACCGTTCGACTTGCATGTGTTAAGCCTGCCGCCAGCGTTCGTTCTGAGCCAGAATCAAACTCTCAAGTTTGAATTCCAGCAATCGTTATATTGGTCTGTTGCCAGACCTCAAACGCTTGCGCAAAATTTGCCAATTCTTTTGAAATTGGACTTTAAAAAATTTTCGGAAACACGCACAATATCATCCGTATTTACTGCGCCTTGGACTTACGCAAATACGTTTATATTATGCACATTACTGTGTAACGTAGATGACATTGTGCTGTTAATTTCAACTGCACCCCAGCTCCGAAAGAACTGGTTAGCAGTGACACAACGCCACCTGCGCTTAAATGCTCTTCACACTATCAACCTGCAGACCGCGAACTCGCTAGGAGCCTTGGTCACCAACACCGCGTTTCGATCAGTGTCGCCCCGTGAAGGGATGGTTGTTATGGCCCAAGTTTCTGGAGGAGTCAACAGTCTTTTTACATTTTTTTTATGAATCTATGAAACCCCCGGATTTCCTACGTCTTAGAGATATTATCCACAGGTTTTTGGCGAGGTGGCGAAAAGTTTTTTGCGATTAATTTCGGCGTCTCGAGGGGGTGCGCACCTGCCATGTGATGGCTGCGTGAGGGGGTGGTTTTAACGTAAACGGCTAGAAAATAGCTATTATTTACGCATTTGGATTAGCATTTCTACTTCTTATCGCCGCTTTTGGCGGGAGGTGACCTACGCCATTTTTAATGTTGCGCGTCACCGGCGGGGGTGGCGGAGGCGGTGGCGGCGTCAATGGAATACCGAACTCCAGCGCCAGCGTTTCTATAGGGGCATTATTGATATACGTAAGCTTTGGCAAGGGATTTCGGCCTTCCTTGCGCTCGGCGTCAATGGTTTCGAGAAGGAATTTTTCGCGTTTTTTATCGAGTTTGCTGCTGGGAAAACCCAACCGATGAAAATTTAGTTGTGTAAATTCGGGTAAGGTGGTGGCAAGGGCCAGTGACAGGATTTCCAGTTCCGATACGCCATTACCGAGGGACATATCCAGCCTTTGCCACTGGAACGGCGTTTCGCTGTGCTGGATCTCGCGCATGATATCGGGGTATTGCTCGGAGCTTAAATCGTGGATGGCGAGGTGTTTCAGCCCACGATGCACTTCCAATAGCGGCACAATATCGTCCGCATGCATACCACGGTGAGCTGATCTAGCGCCCAGCTTGTAATTCTTGGGCCGGAAGAAGCGCGGCACTATGTTGGTATCGAAAAGCATTCTGCAAATTGAGGATGGCTGGACCTACGCTTGGATGAAATTGGCGTAGTCCTCCCTGCCCTGCTCTTTCATGCGATCGGCATACCTCAGGCGCGGGGTGTACTCGCCGGGATGTTCGTGGATCGCTTTAAGTAATGCCGGGGCGTCGAGTTCTCTCATATGAGGGCGATAGAGTGTGATTTCAATATTAAACATTAACACAGATTAGAAAGTTAATTAACTGGTTTCTGGGTTTACGGCATTTCATATATATTATTGTTATTTATTAAAAAAAATGCGATAAAATGACTAATTTTACCGGTTTCGGCACAAGTTATATTATACCGCCCAGTATGGTTTACACCCTCCCCTGCCTATGTTATTTACCCGTGTTTGGGGCAGCTTGCGTAAAAGGTTTGACTTTTGGGTGCGCCGCGCCTAAAACCGTCTCTCTTTTGCTTCCGCGCGCACTCCACAGCGTGGTTTTTTATGGCAAAGGGCTCGTAGCTCAGGTGGTTAGAGCGCACGCCTGATAAGCGTGAGGTCGCAAGTTCAACTCTTGCCGGGCCCACCATTCTTTAGAATGGTTTAGCAAATGCCATTGATATGGCGATAATCTTCAATAAAAAGTTTTATCAGAACGACCTGCCGAAGCTCGTTGTGTGGCCGTTCTGCATGTCGACAAGGGGCACAACGATGTCGAGGTCTTTGTCGGTGAGTGCGCTTGTGTGTTATGGATCAGTTTTTTCGACAATTTTCAAAGCGAACGGGTTTTCGGGGGGGGGCAATTTGTAGCTAGCCGACGGGTAAAGGTCGATGTTGATGACGTTGGTGATGCCTTCGTCGGCGAGGTATTTTTTCAAATTATGCTCTTGGCAGGTATTAAACAGGTTGCGCGTCGACAGCACATGCGAACTGCCGGCGATCACCATAGCGAGGTAGGGTTTGCCGCTTTCATTCATGGGGCGCAGTTCATCAGCAATGTTTTTGGCCATGAAGGCGTTGGAAGTGGCGACGCGTTCCAGCGTGCGGCCGATATGGATGCTGCGCAGCGCGGACATCACTTTTACCTGTGCGGGCGTTTGGGTTGGGGAGGACTGCGCTTCGTCGGCTTGCGCACGGTTTATGGCGTTGCGGATAAGGGTGTGGCGCTTGTTGTCGGGGTCTTGCAGGCTGGTGTCGACGAAGGAAACATGCGGGGCGAGGTTCCAGCCATCGAGCCGGGTGCCTTCGAGGCCACCGAGTTGCGGGCGAGTGAAATCGTGGAATCTTTTGTAGTCGCCGTCGTACATATCGAGAAATTCCTTTGGAATTTCGACGAATAGATGCGTGGCAAGCGGGATGAGCTTGTTTTCCATTTCGACGACGCGTTCGCTGTCGTGTTTTTCGCCGAGCACGATGACCAGTTGCTTTTGCTGATTGGCAAGGACGGCAATGAGTTGGGGCAACTCTTCAGCGGTTTTGTTCATAGGGGGATTATAGCAGTTTTGGGCCATTTGGCCAAAAAGAAAGGGGGTTGGCTTGGTTCCAATCCCCCTCCTTTCGCCGGAGTGAAGTTTTCTTCATCCGGCATGGTTGTTACATCTGGTCCAGCACTTCAGCGGCTTTCAGCAGGTCTTCGTCCAGATCGCCGGTCTCCTCACCCTGGTGGATAAGGTCGACGACGTTGGACGGGAGCAGGCCGGAGTCGCGCACCGGGTCGGTGAGGGTGCCACCTTCCCTAATGGACTGGCGCACGTTGTCCCACATCTGCTGGTGCAGCGTGGGGACGGGCACCACCGTCAGGCCGAAGAGTTTGCGCAGCTTCTGCTTGAGGCTCAGCGGCGTGGGCGCGCAGGCCGAACGGACGATGTCGATCGCCGTCAGGATGGGCACGCCGACGCTGACCATGAACCCGAGCAGCCGGAGGGCGTGCGAGAGTTCGGTGGCCGAGGTGAGCCAGACCACGTGCCGAGGCGTTCGAGAATGATCTCGAGCGCGCCGCCAGCTTCGCCCGCACGAACCACGTTCACGAGGAACGGGTCGAAGAGCGCGGGCTGGTTTTGCATGGCCTCGCTCAACGTCAACTGGCCTTCGAGATCGTTGACCAGCGTGTTGAGCGGGTCAGCGAGTTCGGGGCGGAGGTCCACGACGATCTCCTTCGATTCACGCACCGCCCGTAGCAGCGGGTGGGCGTCGACGAGACCGGCGAGGATGCGCAGGAAGGAACGTCCTCCGAGCATAGGAATCTCCTTGACCCTTGGTAGGGTGTAGGGGACGTAGACTGCCTTAAAACCACGAAATGTGGAAAAAAGGAAAGTCAGGAGCCTGTTTTATAGCATATAAGCACCAAAAGTAAACAATAATTAACTATTGGCCGGGCTTGCGCTTTGTGCAGCATGAGCGTATAATTTAATCAATATCAGCCAGTTGCGAGATTATATGTCCGACATCATTAACCTTAATCACCAGCGCAAAGCTAAGGCGCGCAACGATAAAGACAAAAAGGCGTCGTTAAACCGCGTGGCGTTCGGGCGCACCAAGGCGCAGAAGCAGACGCAAAAGAAGGAAGACGAGCGCTCGTCCAAGTTGCTGGACGGCCATAAGCGCGATAAGGACGACGAATAGTTTTTAAATTCCCGACATCGTAATCATGATCGTGGCGTTGCCCATGAAGGCGGCGACGGCCTGTAGCGTGCGCAGATAGCTGAAAGGCATAATGAGCACAGCCGCAGCGCACATGCAACCCACGCCGGATAACAGGATGAATGAGCCGGGCTGATGGTTTTGGAACTGCACGCTTTCGTAGGTATAATAAGCGACCTGGCTAAGGAACAGCACACCCGAAAGCGCGACGAAGGGGAAGAACTTCGCAACACTTTCGAACGTGGTGAACATGTGGTCCATCATGTCCGACAGCTCGGCGCGCGCTTCTTGGTAATTGTGACGGTTGATGCTGGCAGTCATAATGGCTCCTGTTGATTAATAGAGACATCATGTCGGGGCACGCATAAGGAAGCAGTGCTGGGATGAGCTTCGCAGGATAAAGAACCGGTTAGCATCCCAATATTAGTGGCGTTGACTGGCGGCGGCTCCTGCCCCGGTGGCGATTTCATGGCGCACGCGTTCGAGGAACTGCGGGGCAAAATGGGGCATGAGTTTGCACTCGGGGTCTTTCATGCCGCTGCCGTTGCGCTCGACATGGATGGCGGCGAGGTCGGTGATGGGCACGGATTTAGTGCCTTCGCCGTCAGGCACCTCGATGCAGGCATCTTCACGCATGAGTTTGGCGAGCATGCGGGTGACGGCGTCGGCTTTCAGGTCTTTGACGATTTCGGTGCTCTGACGCACGGTGTAGTCGGCTTCGCGGATGCGGATCCAGTCTTTGCGGTCGTCGTCGACCTGCGCGAACAGCGCTTTGCGCGCGAAGCCCAGATCGCGGTTACTCGGGTCGTTGACGCCGAGGGCCATCGCGATTAATGTGATAATTTAGTGTCTTGCGCTGTTACTGATTTGGAAGCTCTGTATTTGCTTGCTATGCCCGCTTGGGTACGTGGCGTTGGCCGGAAGTGCTGGAGGTGTCCACCTCGTGGTATTCGGCGTCCTGATTGACGCGCCAGACGTCAAACTCGCGGTTTCCGGCGAGGATATTTTTGACAGCCAGCATGGCAGTCATCATGGAATGGTCCTGATTATTGTATTTGTGCATGCCGTTGCGACCCACCACTTGCAAATGCGGGCACTGCGCGTCGAGCCATGCGCGGATGGTGTCGACATGGGCTTCGTATTCGTGGTCGTAAACGGGGTAGGCTTTGGGCTGGCGCACGACGTAGCCGTTGTGCAGATCGGCAGCGTCGGCGAGGCCGATGCGCACCAGTTCTTCACCGGCTAGTTTCACGAGCGCATCGTCTGGCATGGTCCACAGGCCATCGCCTTCGAAGCAGAAATATTCCATGCCGTAACACACGAGCGCTGGGTTGGAAACCATGTCGGGCGACCACGCTTTGAAGTTCTGGATGCGTCCGACTTTGACTTCCGGCGAGTGGATGTAAATCCAGTTGTCGTCAAAGGTTTTACGGTCGGTGAGCACAAGGGCAACGATAAGGAAGTCGCGGTAGTGTAGCTTGTCGGCGGCCGCGATGATGTTGACGGGAGCGCCTTTGATGGCGTGGATGAGTTCGCGCAGCGGCATGGTGGAGATGATCTCGGCACAGGATTCCGTGACGCCGTCGGTGGTGGTGACGTTCCACATTTGCGTTTCTTTATCGTAAGCCAGCGCGCAGACTTTTTTGCCAAGCGTTACTTTGCTGCCCTTGGCTTCGATCTTGCGGGCGGCCATTTCCCACATCATGCCCGGGCCTAAGCGCGGGTAAAGAAATTCTTCGATCAGGGTTTTGATTTTGCCTTTGCTCTGGATGCCGAGCGCGCGCGTTACCGCGTTTTTCACGGCGGTGGAAAGCGACAGGCCCTTGATGCGCTGGGCGGCCCAGTCGGCGGAGATTTCCTTGCAGGACATACCCCACACCTTCTCGGTGTAAGTTTTGAAAAAGATGCTGAACAGCCGCGCGCCGAAGGCGTTGCTGACCCATTGCTCAAAGTTTTTCGGGTTCGGCTCGGGCATGACGCGGGCTTTTAGGTAGGAGATACCACAGAGCGCCGATTCGATGATTCCCAGATTGCGCAGCGTGCGCACGAGGTCGAGCGGATACGGGTAGAATTTACCGCCGTAAAAGATACGCGATTTGCGCGGACGGGTGAGCATTTTATTGTCGATGATTTCGTTCCACAGCTCGACCACTTCCTGCGATTTAGAAAAGAACCGGTGGCCGCCGATGTCGAAGCAGAACTCGCCCTCGGCGCTACGTTCGCGGATGGTGCGGGCGATGCCGCCGACGTAATGCGGATCGGATTCTAACACGAGTACGCTGCGCCCGTTTTTGGCGAGTTCATAAGCAGCCGTAAGCCCGGCGGGGCCGGCGCCGATGCAGATGATGCGGTTGGCTGCGTTGGTTTCCATTACGGCTTAGCTATCACATTTGCTTCATATAGCCAAGCATTGCGTCTTTGATGCGCTTGCGCAGCATGTACAGCACGATGATGTTAGGCAGCGACATGCCAAGGATGAAAAGGTCGGAAAGGTCTAAAATAACGCCGAAATTCAGCACGCCGCCGAAGAAGGTAGCGATGCAGAAAAGAATCTGGTAATGCGCG
The DNA here is from genome assembly GCA_025362975.1 of Alphaproteobacteria bacterium. GTDB lineage: Bacteria > Pseudomonadota > Alphaproteobacteria > Rickettsiales > SXRF01 > JANYBV01. The sequence continues at coordinate 26,801 of JANYES010000025.1, forward strand.
ATGCCGCGACGGCCAAACAGGAAGGTCCATGCGATTTCGCCATAATAACTCCAGCCAATGGTGGTGGAATAGGCGAAGACGAACACGTTGATGGCCAGCATCACCGAGAACCACGGGGCCACGGACTCGAAAGCTTTGCCCGCGATAAGCACGCCTTCTAAATGGTCCGCACCAATATAGGCACCGCTGATGGTGACCATGAGGCCGGTGAGCAGCGCGATGATGGCGGCGAAAAACGGTTCGAGCAGGGCCACCACTGCTTCACGCACCGGAACGTCGGTTTTAGCAGCGGCATGGGCGATGGGCGCGGAACCTAAGCCCGCTTCATTGGCGAAGCTAGCGCGCTTGAAGGCGATGGCGATCATGCCGATGAAGCCGCCCGCAGCGGCGTTGCCGGTGAAGGCTTCGGACACCATGAGCGACAGCGTGTGGCCCAGATTGGAAATGTTGGCACCGACGACGACGATGGCGCACAGCAGGTACAGGATGCCCTTAAGCGGCACGATGGCTTCGGCAACTTTACCGATGCGCTTGATGCTGCCTTTGAGCACGATAAACACCAGCACGGCGAAGCCCAGTGATAGTGCCTGACCAGCTTCGTGGAGCGGTGCAAAGGTCTGTGTCATCATCTTCACCGCTTGATTCGACTGGAACATATTACCGCCGCCGATGGCGCCGCCTAAGCAGAACACGGCGAAAACTAATGACAGGAATTTCCCGAATTTAGGCCAGCCGATATCGGACAGACCGTGGCCAATATACTGGAATGGCCCGCCCTGCACTTTGCCGTCGGCGTCGATACGGCGATAGGTCATCGACAGCGTGACTTCGGCGAATTTGGTTGCCATGCCTAGGAGTCCCCCGAGCACCATCCAGAAAATCGCGCCCGGCCCGCCCACGGCGACACCGAAGGAAATACCGGAAATGGAGCCTAGGCCGACAGTGGCGGAAAGGGCTGAAAGCAGGGCCTGAAGGTGGCTGACTTCGCCTACATCTTTTTTATGGTCGCGATTCTTATCATGAGAAGCTTGGCCAGTGACGATCTGGAGAGCGTTTTTGAACAGGCGGGCGTTGACGCCGCGCAGGTAGAACGTGAAAAAGAACGCCGCGACGATGAGCCACAGCACGATGAACGGGAACCCGCCAATATTGAAAAAGAGTACCGCCGACAAGGCGTTAACTAGGCCGATGACGGCGTCCTGAAACATATGTCCCCCTTAACCCTTTGTTTTAGTGAGCGACATTAAACTGTAACAATTGCCCTGTATAGTCTAAAATAGAGGTACTATGACAAGCAACGACGACAGCGAATCGGGCAATGAGTCCGACGTATCCAGACTTCAGGGGCTAAAAGACAATAGCCTGAAGACGGCTGGTTATGGCTATCTCGTGGGCGACGCGGCGCTTTTTGCGTCGGGATTGATGGCCGGGCGCCCGAAGGAAGCGATGTCGGGGCTGCTGTATACCGTGGGCGGGTTGGCGTGCGCACGTTATGCGAATCCGAGCGCCGATAAGCAATTGAGCCAATTGAGCCATAGGCTCGGTAAATATTTTCAGGAACAGAACGTCACCATCCCCGATTCGCCGGATACCAAGCAGTTGATGGAACCGGGTGGCATGATCGACCATGTCGAAAGCTTCATGTATAAATACCCGTCGCAGATTCTGAACGCGACGTATGCGGTGGGCGGGTTGCAGCTGATGCGTTCGGGCATGCAGTACGGCAAGCACTGGGACACGGCGTCCGGTGCGCTGGTGGCCGCAGGTGGGATTGCGGGACTGTTGCTGAAAGAGAAGAAGGCCGACCCCGATCATGTGCCGCATGGCATCATCGAGAAAACGCAGGCGTGGATGCAGGAAAAGCCGCTGCGCGTGTCGGGCGCTTTGTATGCGCTCAACAACGTGACACTGATTATGAGCGCGCTGGCCGAACGCAAGGCGAACCCGGCGCAGAAAAGCTATATGTTCAAATTCCTGACGGCGGCGAGTTATATTTTCGCCAATACCATGCTGTCGATGTCGTCCAAAGATAACCACGGCAAGTCCGACGCCAGCACGCACGCGCTGGAACAGCTTTCCGACACGGCGGCGAAGGTGATCGCAGCGCAGCCGCCGGAGTTGCAAGAAGCACTGGTGCAGCATGTGGCGGGGTTTTTGTCGTCGCAACCGGAGGTGCATTTTAAGGCTGAGGAGTTGGCGGCGATGCTGACGGACCGCCTGCGCGGTGTGGCGGTAAAGTTCGCGCCGGGGTCGTGGCAGCACAAGTTGTATGATCATAATGGCGCGCCGATTGGGCCGACTCTCTAAATAATTTCTAGTGTTGTCACCCCGCGCATGACAGGGTGAGAGGCTGAGGTATGTCCACCATTTACAAATCCGCCGCCGGTGCTAATCTCTCCTCATAAAAACGCAGCCGTACAGACCTTACCCATGACCGATATCAGCTCAAATATTAGCTCATTGGCCTTCATGCCGGAAGAAGACGCGATGCGCGCCATGCTCGCGCGTGTCGAACCACTTTCCGCCATCGAACCGGCGCTGATGCGACGCGCCAAAGGCTGGACCAATGAAATTCGCGAGGAAGGTTTGGGCCACGGGGTGGAAGCATTTTTGAACGCTTACGGGTTGGACACTAATGAAGGCGTGGCGCTGATGTGTTTGGCCGAAGCGCTGCTTCGCATTCCCGATTCGTCCACCGCCGACGCGTTGATTCGCGATACGTTCGAGGGGCGGCAGTGGAACCAGTATACGGGAAGTGCCGATTCATGGCTAGTGAATCTGTCGAGCTGGGGGTTGCTGCTCACCGGTAAAGTTGTCGATTTCGGGCAAAATTCCAGCCGCGGCGTAATGAAAGTGCTGCGCGGGCTGGTGGCGAAAACCGGCGAGCCGGTGATTCGCGAAGCGCTCAAAAAAGCCATGTCGCTGATTGGCGGGCAGTTCGTGCTCGGTGAAACGGTGAAGGATGCGCTTAAGAACAGCGCGTCTTATACCAAGCGGGGGTATCGTTTTTCGTATGATATTTTAGGCGAAGGCGCGCGCAGCGATGCGCAGGCGAAGGGCTATGTGCAGTCGTATCGCGAGGGGATTGCGCTGATTGGAAAATCCGTGCCGAAGGGCACACCGCTGCTAGAAGCGCCAGGGATTTCGGTGAAGTTGTCGGCGCTGCATGCGCGCTACACGCTGGCCAAGCGCGAGCGCGTGATGCGCGAATTGCTGCCGCGCATGAAAGAGATTCTGCTCTGCGCGAAAGACGCTGGGATTGCCGTGTCCATCGACGCAGAGGAAGCGTCGCGGCTTGATATCGAGATGCATTTGTTCGAAGCGCTCGTCGCCGACCCGGCGTTTGCGGGCTGGAACGGCATCGGCTTTGTGGTGCAGGCCTATCAGAAACGCGCGTTTTATTTGATCGATTGGCTGGCCGAGCTGGCGGTGAAGCACCGCCGGATTATCCCGGTTCGCCTCGTCAAGGGTGCGTATTGGGATTCGGAAATCAAGTGGGCGCAGATGAACGGGCTGCCCGCCTACCCTGTGTTTACGCGCAAAGAGCATACGGATGTGTCATACCTTGCCTGCGCAGATAAAATCCTTTCGTACCGCGAAGCGTTTTTCCCGCAATTTGCCACGCATAATATTCGCACCGTGTCGAGCATTGTCAGCTTGGGTGAAAAATACGGCTGGAAAAAAGGCGGGTTTGAGTTCCAGCGCCTGCACGGCATGGGCGAAGCGATGCATGATAAGATCGTCAAAGATATCCCGTCGCGCATCTATGCGCCGGTCGGCGCGCATAAGGATTTGCTGGCGTATCTGATTCGCCGATTGCTCGAAAATGGCGCCAACAGCTCGTTCGTGCATTTGCTGATGGATAGTTCCAAGAGCGCAGAAGATATTCTGGCCGACCCGGTGGCGGTGACGAAGAGCTACCCTACACTTTACAACCCGCAAATTCCGCTACCGGGCGATATGTATTGGGGTGCGCGTAAAAATTCGCGAGGGTTGGATTTCGGCAATCAAGCACAGCTATCGGCGCTGGTTTCCAGCATGAAACCGTTTATGGAAGCACCGCTCACCCCCGTGATCGACGCGACGGCGAACGCGCTGGACGGCGCCATTGAAATGGCGAAAAAAGCCTTTGATTCGTGGGAGGCCACGCTCGTCGAACACCGCGCGGGCATACTCGAAAAAACCGCCGATTTGTTGGAAACGTATAGCGCTGAACTCATGGCATTGTGCTGCCGCGAAGCGGGAAAAACTTTGCCGGACGGCATCGCCGAAGTGCGTGAAGCGGCGGATTTCTGCCGTTACTACGCGAAGAATGCGCGCGATATTTTTGCGGGCACGCCGCTTACCGGCCCGGCGGGCGAAAGCAATACGCTTAGCCTGCATGCGCGCGGGGTGATTGCGTGCGTCAGCCCGTGGAATTTCCCGCTGGCGATTTTCATCGGCCAGGTGGTGGCGGCACTCGTCACCGGCAACTGCGTGGTGGCCAAGCCAGCCGAGCAGACGCCGATGATCGCGCGGCGCGCGGTGGAATTGCTGCATGAGGCGGGCATTCCGCGCGAGGTGTTGCAACTGGTTTCCGGCAGCGGCGAAGTGATCGGCGCGCGGCTGGTGAAGGATTCGCGTATCGACGGGGTGGTGTTTACCGGCTCGGTGGAAACGGCGCGGCTGATTGCCACAGCGCTCATCCAGCGCGGCGGACCGATTGTACCGCTGATCGCCGAAACCGGCGGACAGAACTGTATGGTGGTGGATTCCTCGGCGCTGCATGAGCAGGCGGTGGATGATATTATGCTAAGCGCCTTCGGAAGCGCTGGCCAGCGCTGCTCCGCGTTGCGCGTGCTGTTTGTGCAGGATGATATCGCCGATGAGGTGCTGCATCTGCTCACAGGCGCGATGCAGGAATTGCAGCTCGGCGACCCCTCGAAACCGGACACCGATATCGGCCCGGTGATCGATAAGGAATCACAGGGCATGCTACTTGCGCATATCGAGAAAATGAAAAAGTCGGCGCGGCTCGTGGCCGCTGCTCCCCTGCCCTCTGGGCTTTCCGGGCATTTCGTAGCGGCGCACGCGTTCGAAATTAAATCGATCGGAGAGCTGGAACGCGAAGTGTTCGGGCCGGTGCTGCATGTGGTGCGCTTCAAGCAATCCGAGCTTGCCGGGCTGCCGGATGTCATCAACGCGACGGGCTACGGCCTCACCTTCGGTGTGCACAGCCGCATCGACGACCACATCCGTTTACTGATTAGCAAAGTGCGCGCGGGGAACCTCTATGTGAACCGCAGCATGATCGGCGCAACCGTAGGCGTACAGCCGTTCGGCGGTGAAGGATTGTCGGGCACGGGGCCGAAGGCAGGCGGACCGCATTACCTGCTGCGCTTCGTTAACGAACGCACCGTAACCATCAATATCGCGGCTATCGGCGGCAACGTTTCATTACTGAACGGTTAACGATTTGCAAAATATTTTTTTCAAATATCCTGTTTGATATCAAAATAATGTTTGGGGAAATTTGCATTTCCAATTATACAGAGAGTACGAATCTGTCTATCAGACCCCAGAATCTTTGAGGAGCCAACAACCATGAACAAGAATATCCTGTATCTCATCGCTACGATCGTAGCCTTAGTCATCGTCACTATGATGATGACCCCGAAAACCATGCCGCCGATTCCGGAACAGGCCGCTACGCCAGCCGCATCGCCAACGAACGGGATGGTGGAAAACACCCAGACCCCGGCCATCGCCAAACCGACCGAACCGGTCGTGGGCGCTTCGACCCCGGCTGAAGTCGCCACCCCGGCTCCTGCCGTTGAAGGCATCACCCCACCGTCTGAACCGGTGGTTGGCACTGCCATTGTTCCGGCCGCTACCGCATCGGCTCCTGCTACCGCTACCGCTCCGGCAACCACCGACGGCACCTCGCCTGCTATTCCGGCTGGCACCGCACCGGTTGACGCTTCGGCACCGGCTGGCGCTTTCGCTCCGGCTCCGGGTGACGGCGCAATGGCTCCTGCCCCCGGCGGCGCTGACGATGTTCCGGCTGGCGCAGAAGTCACCGGCGCTCCGCTCGACACTTCGGCTTCGGCTCCGGCCACCCCCGTTCCTGCTCCAATCACCGCACCGGCAACCCCCGCTCCGGGCACTGCCGCAAGCGCGCCTATGACCCCGTCCGAAGGCCAGTAATACCTTCTGATATAAGTAGAAATTGCAAAGGGAGGCTTTATGCCTCCCTTTGTTTTAATGGGCATGGTATACTTGCTTTATGACTCATTTGACGCTGCTGCACCCGCTGGATTGGGGCAACCATTACCAGCTGGTGCTGAATTATGATTACGACACCCGCACACTGAGTGGCAGCATTGACTCCCCGCCGCTTTCGACGGGCATCGTCGAGCGCCATCTGGCCACGCTGATCGGGATTACAGTAGCGGGCGCGGCGTGCCGCCTGACGCTCGACCAGCAGTTCAAACCCTCCTTTGAAACGACTATTGCGGCCAAAGACAGCCATAAGTTCGACATCCTGATTCATCTTGGCGGCAAGAGCGGCGAGCCGGGGGAAACCTACGCCACGTATCACATTCGCGGCGACTATGTCGAATGGGCGGAGGTCAAGCAGCGGCTGACGATTTTTGAAACGCGCATGCTGGGCAATGAGCGGCTGTATCGCTGGCTGCCCTACACTCGGGAAGCACTTGGCGCGCCCTTGCAGCGCACGGATCTGCATACGCATTCGTCGGGGCAGATTTCGTCGGCGGGGCTGATCGACGTGGCGAGTAAATACCATATCGCCTATCCAACGCGTTTGCTGGATCTGCTGCATATAAACTATCCGAAGGATAAAATCACCAGCACGAAACGCTTCTTTTTCCCGCCCACCGACGGTGGCAATCCCGATGCGATTCCCAAGATGGAAGACGCCGTGGACGTGGCCGAACTCGATGCCAAAGCGCAGGAAGTTTTGCGCGCGTCGCTTGCCATACCGCCGGACCGGCAGATAACGTTCGGGGATCTTGAACAGACGGTGTATCGCTACCGCTACCCCATCACCAAGCATCCCGACGCGGCGTCGGATTTATGGTACAAAGTAGCGCAGGAATATCAGCGGCAGGGGATTGTCTATGCGGAGGTGACGGCGGTGTCGACGTCGTTTCTGACGCCACAACATCTGGAATTCCTGCACGGCGTGCTGCCGGAAATCGAGCGCGAAACGGGGGTGAAGCTGCGCTTCCTTGTGGGAATTCCGCGCAATTTACCGGCGGGGATTCTGCATGCACAGATTGAAAAGCTGAAGGAAATGGCGGCAAGCCCCTATATCGTAGGCATCGATTTCATGGGGTTTGAGGATAATAAGATCGTCGATCTTGAGGCCTATATCGAATCGATCGCCACATGGGCGCATGCGCACGACCCCGAATTTACGCTGCGCATCCATGCGGGCGAGAATCGCAAGAACATGACCAACGTAAAGGAATCGCTGCGTTTGGCCGAAAAATACCACATGCGCGTGCGCATCGGGCACGCCGCGCACGGGCTGGACGATGAGGCGATTTCGATTGCCGAGCAATTGGCGAAAGAACATCTGGTGATGATCGAGTTTAACCCGGATTCCAACATGGCGCTCAATAATATCGACACGGCCGAAGAGCTGGATATGCTGCGCTGCCTGAATAAAAAAATTCCGTTCGTGATCTGCTCCGACGGCGGCGGCCTGTACCAGACGGATGCGCGCCAGCTCTGGACGGCGGCGTCGTTCGCGGCGTCGTTTGCAGGCGTGGAGCCGGAGCGCGTGGCGACGATCATCCAGTCGGAAAACGATCATATGGCGTTGGAAGAAGCGCGCTTTATTCGCAAATATCGGGCGTTGCCGCGCGATTTCTTTGCCAGGCTCGAGCAATCCCCACCCGTCCCTGCAGCGCCGAAACCGGCTGCACCGGTGGACATGAAAGGTGCGTTTGAACAGCATCTGGACAAGCACGGCATCGCCTATACCGATGCAAGCATTGAGGCGGCGACCAAGGACAAGCAGCCGCTGATGATTTTAGGCGCGACCGGCAACCGCTACTGGAACATGATTTCGGCGAGCCACAAGCGACTCATCCATGAGGCGATTATCACGCTGATGAAGAAGCTCGACCCAACCAAGGTTTATCTGATGATCGGGCGTCCGAAAGATGCGGGCATCACAGCGTTGTTGTCGCGCGCAGTGCAGAAATATAACGCCGCGCACGAACAGAAATTCGCACTTATCAGCGCCACCGTACAGGCGGACCAGACGACGCATTCGTTCACGCCGGGGCTCACCCATGTGCTGCCGCTGAACGGCGGGTTGTTTACCGTACCGCAGCAGCTGGTGCAGTATGCGTTGCAGCGCGAGGGGCATATTTTATTTATCGGCGGGGGTACGTTCGTGCGCGATGCTATTTTAGTGGCGCGCGATGCGCATGCGCAGTTTGGGCTGATGAACGGACCGGAGGGTGCAAGCACCGATAAAGCCGTCATGATTAATGCTAATCGACAATTTACGGATGCTGAGAGTATGATCTCGCATCTGAAAGCCTCGCACCCGGATTGGTTTGCCGCATGAATGAAAAGAAATATCTTGTGGTCCCTTTTGGGCTGAAAGTGCTTGGCACCATGAAGCTGGTGTTCGCATTTTTGCTGGCGACGACGGCGCTCGGCGCGTTTCACATGATTGGCGGGGATGTCGGCGAAGCGGTGGAACAGGCGGTGATCATGCTGCATCTCGACCCCAAAAAGCACATCATCAACGAAGCGCTGGAAAAACTTTCGGGCGTGGATGCACGCCAGCTCAAGCAGATCGGCGCGGGCACGTTGTTTTATTCGCTGCTGTATGTAATCGAAGGCGTGGGGCTGATTCGCGGGAAGCATTGGGCGGAATATATGGTGATTACCATTACCGGTTCGCTGTTGCCGCTGGAAATTTATGAGGTCGTGGAGAAATTAAGCGCGGTGCGCATGGGAGTGCTGATGCTGAATCTGGTGACGTTGAGCTACCTCATCTGGCGCATACGCCGCGATAAGCAGGTTGCGAAGGTCAAGCAGCGCGTGCGGCAGGAAATCGAAGAGCTGGAGCATGCGCCGCAGCTTCCGCTACCCTAATTTTTTTCTTTTTTAAATCCTAAAATCGCGATGCCAACCATGATGATGGCCACACCCACGGCTTGAAGCGGCACGATGGGTTCGTGGAAAAAATACCAGCTGGTGAACATGAGTGCTGCGTAGCTGACGGCGGTCAGCGGGAAGGCTTCGCTTAGATTGTGACGCTTGAGAATGGCCATCCACAGGGCGAAGTTAATGATTTCACAAGCAAACGACATCCATATATAGGGCGAGACGGCGGCGGCGTTCAGCCATTCCAAGCCGAAGGGCTGGTCTTTGACCACGCCCGCGGTGAGTTTCATGGCGACCTGATTGAGGGTGTTGAACACCGGCAGGCCAATCCACAGCAGCAGGCTGAAATTCGGTTTCATGAGCGCATCGGCGGGCACTGCAGGAAACAGAGCGGGTGCGAGTAAGGAATGACGTTGACGCCGTTGGTGTTTTTGATTTTGCACGCGGCGGTTTCCATGTTCACGCCCCTGTGCTTCCAACAAGCGCAACCCCTACGGTAATCAGGATGGCAGCGATATAGATGCGCGGCGGCAAGGTCTCGCCGAGAATGAATTTTCCGGCCAGCGGTACGGCACAGTAGATGAGACTCATCAACGGATAGGCGACGGAGAGGGGCGTGGTTTCAAGCACGTGGATCCATGCGATCAGCTCGGCACCCCACAGCACGATGCCCAGCCACAGCAGCGGCTTTGTGAGGATCATCATGACGAAATTGACGTCGGCGGGGTTGTTCTCATCCTCGTTCACGCCGCGCTTGAAGCACAGCACCGAGAGCGTTTCGGTGACGATGCAGAAAGGCAGTAATACGAACAGGTTGAAATGATTCATTGGACTATTTCAGCAATGCGTGCAGCACGAATTTAGTTATGACAAAGACCATCAGCGCCCTGAAAAGAACGGAACAATAGAATGGCTGATTTACTGATTTTTGCAAGAAAATCTCGGGCAACGCGCTGGCGGGATTGGCGGACATGGCTACGAGTGTGATCTTCTGACCTTGTTCAAGTGCCGCCAGTTCGGCGACGGTGCCTACGGGGTAGCTACGGGTGAGGAACTGGTGGTTCTGGTCCATGAATCCGCAAGTGATGCGCTGGCGTTTGCTTTGTTTATAGTCGATGGACTTGCTTACCTGCTCGCCTGACCGCGTAGTGTAGCTGTAGTTGATGGTGCGCTTGCCCAGCGGCAGGCCGGTATCGAGCAATGTGGCGGTGATGCGGCGCCCCTTGGCCAGCAGGCGGCGGATTTGCCAGCGGCTGAAGCGCGTGTAGAGGTAGCTTATCAGCGTGATGGTCAGGATGCTGGCAATGAGACGGGTAACGCTCATGCTTTAAGCATTTTTTCGAGGCCGGTTTTCAAATCGGTGGTGGCTTCGAAACCCAGCGCGAGGCGCGCGGCGGCCGGTTCGCCCAGCGAAGCGACGATATCGCCCGGGCGGGCAGCTTTGTATTTAATTTCGCTGGTGGAGCTGAAGATGGTGGCGATAGTTGCGGCGAGCTGGTTGAGGGTGACCGGCCTGCCGGTGCAGATGTTGAACACGTCCTGCGTGGAGGTGGTTTTTTTGAGCTTGTTCATGGCGAGGATCATGGAGTTCGAAACATCGTCGACATAGATATAGTCGCGGGTCTGGTTACCGTCGCCGTAGATGGAAATGGGCAGGTTCTGGCGCATGCGATCGGCGAAGATGGAGATGACCCCGGCATAAGGCGAGGATGGGTCCTGCCCGTTGCCGTAGACGTTGAAAAAGCGCAGGCCCACGGAAGCAATGCTGTGCACGACCGAGCCGACATGGGCGTGCATTTCACATGCGAGCTTATCGGCGCCGTAAGCAGAGATGGGTTTGCAGGAAGTGCTTTCGACGAACGGGGTTTGCGTGGCGTTGCCATAAACGGCAGCGGACGATGCATAAACGACCGGCAGCGCCGGACGCAGGCGGGCGACCGCGTCGAACACGGCGACGGTGCCGCCGAGGGTGACTTCGTGCGTGTCGCGCCATTTTTCGACGGACTGGGTGACGGAGACGATGGCGGCCAGGTGGAAAATACCGTCGACATCGGGGATGATGGTGTCGAGCGCGTGCGGCTGGGTGACGTCCCGGACGATCAATATCGCCTCCATCGGCGCGCTTTCTTTGATGGCGTTGGACAGATTGTCCATGATGACGACGTGATGGCCCTGTGCAAGCAAGTGCCGCACAAGGTTCGAGCCGATAAAGCCGCAGCCGCCGGTGACGAGGTAACGCATGGAAGAGTCCTTTTAAAAACAGGACGCTAACAAGCCTTTGGCCCTAGCGCAATGAACTTTTATGGGGAATAATTTCAAGCTCTTAGGCGATGACGAGGCGGTTTCGGCCCTGGTTTTTGGCGTCGTAGAGCGCTTTGTCGGCGGTTTTGATGATGTCGTCCATGTTGTCGTGGCCGCTGAGCGAGGTCAGCCCGGCGCTGAAGGTGACTTTGACTTCGGTTTGTTCGAACTTGAAGGCGAGGTCGGCGAATTGCAGACGCATGGATTCCAGAATCAGCGAGGCGTTTTCCAGCGTGCAATCAGGCATGAGGATGCCGAATTCCTCGCCGCCGCAGCGACCGATGATGTCCGAGCGGCGCAGGCGCTGCTGGAGCATACGCGATAGGCTTTTGATCACGTGGTCGCCCATGCTGTGGCCGTAAGTGTCGTTGATGTCTTTGAAATGGTCGAGGTCGATAATGGCGTAGGCGGTGTTGGTTTTGAAGCGTTTTACCTGCCCCAGTTCCATTTCCAGCATGTCGGTGAAATGCACGTGGTTTAAAAGCCCGGTGAAGCTGTCGCGGGCCATCAATACTTGCAATTCGGCGCTGCGCTGGGCGCGGCTGCGCACTACGGAGACGAGCTGTTCGCCGGTCACGGGTTTGACAAGGAAATCGTCGATGCCAAGCCCGGTATTAATGAGCAACGCTTCGATGTCGTCGCGCGCGGAGAGGAAGATGATGGGCAGGCTTACGTATTTTTCATGCTGGCGGATAATGGTGGCCAGCTCCTGCCCATTGCAGTTGGGCATGATGAAATCCATGAGGATCAGGTCGACTGCGTTGTCGGCGATGACGGCCAGTGCCTCTTCGGGGCGAGATATGATGGTGGTGTTGATGCCGGCGGCTTGCAATACATGGGTGTAGAACCGCACCTGGATTTCGTCGTCGTCGACGACCAGCACATGGTAGGTTGCGGGCACGGCGAATTTCACGACGAGTTGCTCGATCTTGTCGATGATCTGGATGACGTCGGCGCTTTCGGTGAAGAACCCGTTGGCGCCCACGCGCACGGCGGCAAGGCGCGCATCGAACCCACCCTTGGGCGCGATGACGATGAGCTGGGTGGTGAAATTGCGCTCGATTATATCCTGCGGCAGGGATTGCAGCATCTCGACATCGGCGTCGTTTAGGTCGCTATAGGCGATGACTATGTGAGGCTTTAAATTGATAACGGCGGATTTGAATTCTCCGAGCGTGGCGCTGGTGCTGACGGCATAACCGAAATGGCATAATTGCTTATCCAGCTCGTGCAACGTGTCACCTGCGCGCGCCAGCACGCAAACAACCTTGCCGTGCGAATGCACGATGGCGGTGGAATCGGAACCCTTAACGTTGAACTCGCTCATGATGGCGTCGTGGCAGGCTTTTTCGAATTCGTCGAGGCGAGAAATCACCTGCACTTGATTGTCGCGCAGGGCTTTCACCATCATGTCGGGATTGGTGATGTCGAGAAGCTTGCCAAGTTTCAGGCCGGTTTTGCTGATAGCAGGAAAGCCCACCATAGTGCCTAAGCCAGACAGCGAATGCACCATCTTGGCCAGCGGCACAATGTTCTCCACATTCGGGTTGGTGGCGCGCGTCAACGAGTTTTTAAGCTGGATCAGGCCCGGGAATAGCGACTTCAACTGCTCGATATAGCCCTTGCGGAAAGCGGCCATGTCGTTGTGCGCAGAGGTGCCGTCCTGTGTCATATTATTGCTTAAGCGATACGTTGATGGTGCTGGTTTCGTGGCGATCTTTCATAACTTGGAGCTTCTCGATCACGCTGTCGATACCCTTGCTGGAGGCCAGCTCGCCGAACTGGGCGCGGTGGGTAGCGAGCAGGCTCACGTTTTCAACGATAATGTCGACGACTTTCCATTTGTCGTTATGGTCGCTCACGCGGTAATCGACTCGGAAATCCTCGTTGTCGGCGAGCATCATGATGGTGGAGACGACGAAATTACTGTCCTCGGCGTCATGGATGTTCAGGATTTTGATGTCTTTGATGCGCTTGTCCTGGTCTTCGCCGAAGTTGGACACGTAGCTTTCGGTGAGGAAACCCCGATACAAGTCAGTGTAGCGCTCGCGCTGTTCTGGCGTTGCGGCGCTCCATGCACGGCCGAGGACGAATTTAGCGATCCAGTCGATGTCCACGACGCTTCGGAAGGCGTTGCGCAGCACGACTTTGCGGTCGGCGTAGATTTTTTTCTGGTCCTGCAAAATCGCCAGCGTCATCGAGGCCATGCCGCCTACGAATTCTTCGCGGGTGTGGGATTTCACGTCCTGCAACGAGCTGATGTCGCCAGGCTCCTGCGCAAAAACACTCGCAGGCAGCGTAAGGGTGAGGCAGGAAAGTGTCAAAAGCAATGTCAAATAACGGGTCATGGAAACCTTAGTCAGCAAGGGTGGATGTGAGTAAGCACCTGCATGTTATAGCATGCCGGTCTTACCAATTCGTAAAATGTATCGTTTAATTGAAAAAATGTTACAGCGCACCCATTAATGTATCGTTAACAATCATCGGAAAGTGGTATGTTTGCAGGCATTTACTAGAGCAGAATCTTACCACACACGCATTGCATAAATCCGCAGCAGCGCTATGATTAATAGATTATGAACCTGCTTCGCAGAAAGCAGGCAGCAAGGGAACGGTTACTAACGTAAGGAGCCTGATTAATGTCGGGAACGCCATCATCGCCGTGGCTGGACGGGCTTACTATAGGCCAGGTGCTGGCACGGCAGGCGCAGCATTTTGCCGCGCAGCCAGCCATCGTGTTTACGGACGGAGACGTTCGCATGGATTATCAGCAATTCGACGCGAGCGTGCGCGCGGCCGCCAAGGGGTTGCTTGCGATGGGCGTGAAACCCGGCGAGCATGTGGGCATCTGGGCCACGAATTTGCCGCAATGGGTGATGTTGCAATATGCCGCCGCGAGTGTGGGCGTAGTGCTGGTGACGATCAACCCGGCGTATCGGCCGTTTGAGCTTTCTTATACGATTGAGCAGAGCGATATCGTGGCTCTGTTCCTCACTGACAAATTCAAATCTTCGGATTATTACGCGATTTTTGCTGAAGTCTGCCCGGAAATCGCGACTGCTACGGAGGGTTCCGTCAACTGCCCCGCCTTCCCTAAGCTGCGCAAAGCCGTAGCGCTTAAACCGAATGCGCCTAACGGGTTTTACAACTGGGACGCGATGGTTTCAGCGGGGGCCGGCGTCAAAGACGCTGAACTTAAAAAAATCGCTTCCACCCTCAAGGCTGGCGACTGCATCAACATCCAGTATACCTCCGGTACCACGGGTTTCCCCAAGGCCGCTATGCTTACGCATCGCAACATCCTGATGAACGCATGGTACGTCACCGGCTGTCAGGAAATCGACGAGCAGGACAAGATCTGTGTGCAGGTGCCGTTTTACCATTGCTTCGGCTGCGTAATGGGTAGCCTTGGCTCCATCGTGCGCGGCGCGTGCATGATTATCCCGGCGGAGCATTTTAATCCGGCGGCGTCGCTTGCGGTTATTGAGCGCGAAGGCTGCACGATTGTCTACGGCGTGCCCACTATGTTCGTGGCCATGCTCGACGACCCGAGCTTTGGCACACGCACGCTCACCACGCTTCGCAGCGGCATCATGGCGGGCAGCCCCTGCCCCATCGAAGTGATGAAAAAAGTCATCGGCGAGATGGGCTGCAAGGAAATCACCATCGCCTACGGCCAGACGGAAACATCGCCGGTCACCACCCAAAGCAACGTCAACGATGCCATCGAAATGCGCGTCGAAACCGTAGGCCGCGCGCTTCCGGGCGTTGAAATTCAGATCGTGGATGCGGCTGGCAAGCCCCTTCGCGACAACCAGCAAGGCGAATTATGCGCCCGCGGCCACGGCACCATGCTGGGCTATTACAAAAACCCCGAAGCCACCGCCGACGTCATCGACAACGAAGGCTGGGTGCACACCGGCGACCTCGCCATGCGCCGCCCCGACGGGTGCTACCGCATCACCGGACGGTTGAAAGACATGGTGATAAGGGGCGGTGAAAACATCTACCCGCGCGAGATCGAAGAATTCCTGTTCACGCATCCGGCCATCGCGCAAGCATCCGTTTTCGGGGTTCCTTGCGCTAAATACGGCGAGGAGCTGTGCGCGTGGGTTCAACTCCACCACGGCAAAACCGTGGGGGAAGACGTGCTGCGCGCCTTCTGCAAACAAAGCCTCGCCCATTATAAAGTGCCGCGCTATATCCGCTTCGTCGCCTCCTTCCCCACCACGGTCAGCGGCAAAATCCAGAAATTCAAAATGCGCGAGCAGATGTGCGAAGAATTACACCTTAAAGAAAACGAAACAGCATGACCCGTCAATCCTCGCCAGCTAGCAAAAGAGAATCCAGTCAATCTCAATTAGGGAAAGCTTGGGTAATAACTTACAGTAAGCTAGATGCGCATTTTTTTTCTGGCAAAAAATGCAATGCCAAGAATGAGTATGTGATTGGTATCCAATCCGCGCGAAATAGCGGTAATTTTATAGGGTTATACATCGAATGGGCATATATGGCGCTAATGGCGTCTCCACATGATTATCTACATGGTGCACATTACACTAAACCCCAGACCCTTATAAAGCCTATTCCCGCCGAAAACTATTACGCCGGTCAGTTCGTTTATTGTGGATCTAAAAATCTGCTGCAAGCACGTTTAGGCAGCAATATAAGTTTTCAGAAAATCCAAGGTGAAGACTGGCTAGAATGGGATGACCCTATTGAAATTACGATTGAAAGGGAAGGTCACAATAATAAGAACGTAACAGAACATAAAAGCATCAAGAAACTAATGCCCTTTAAGACAATTTTAGAAGTGAATTCTGCTTTTTTGGAGCAACACTGAGAGGATTATTATGAACTACAACCTACCCGAAACCCACCAGATGCTGCGCGATTCGGTTCGCGCCTTTGCCGAAGGCGAAATCGCGCCGGTGGCGCGTGAGCTGGACAAGAAGGAACAATTCTCCGAGGATTTGACGCGCAAGATGGGAAGCCTTGGGCTGTTCGGCATCATCGTGCCGGAAAATTACGGCGGGCATGGGATGGATTATCTGGCCTATGCCATTGCCTGCGAGGAAATTTCGCGGGTGGACGGCAGCCAGGCCGCCACCGTCACGGCGCATAATTCCCTTGGCGCCGGGCCGCTTTACTATTTCGGTAACGAAGAGCAGAAGAAAAAATACCTGCCGCAACTCTGCACCGGCGATAAGCTCTGGGCCTTTGGACTCACCGAACCCGGCGCGGGCTCGGATTCGCGCGGCAGCAAGACGTTTGCTAAAAAAGTCGATGGCGGCTGGAAAATTAACGGCTCAAAGATTTTCATCACTAACGGCGCCAGCGCCATGAATGCGGGCGTGACGGTGCAGGCCGTAACCGGCTCGAAAGGTGAAGGTAAGCCGGAGCTTTCATGCTTCATCGTCGAAGCGGGCACCAAGGGGTTCACCGCCAAAGCCATGCATGGCAAGCTGATGTGGCGCTCGTCGGACACGTCAGAATTGTATTTTGAGGATGTGTTCGTGCCGGATGCCAACCTGCTCGGCAAACAAGGTGACGGCTCGAAGCAGATGCTGGCTACGCTCGATCGCGGCAAAATCGGCATCGCGGCGATGGGGGTCGGCTGCGCGCAAGGCGCCTATGAAAAGGCCCTCGCCTACGCCAACGAGCGCCGCCAGTTTGGAAAACCCATCGCGGGGTTCCAGTCCATCGGTTTTGCGCTGGCCGATATGTTCATGAAAATCGAAATGGCCCGCAACTATCTCTACAAAGTATGCTGGATGGCTGATAATCACCAGCCGTTCACGAAGGAAGCGGCGATAGCCAAGCTCTACAGCAGCGAAATCGCCGGTGAAGTGACCGACATGGCGGTGCAGATTCACGGCGGTTATGGGCTGATGGAAGAATACGACGTGGAGCGCTTCTGGCGCGACCACCGCCTGCTTCGCATCGGCGAAGGCACCTCGGAAATCCAACGCCTTATCATTTCACGCGCCATCGGCTGCGCGCAGGACTAATTGACCTCATACCCTGCGTGGAGTAGCATCACGACAACCGACCTTATGGAAAAAACAAAGGAAAATTTATGTCGACAGGACTTTTAGAACTCGTAAACAGCAAGGTCGGCCTCAAGGCCAAATACGGCAACTGGATCAACGGCAAGATGATCGAGCCGGTGTCCGGCGAATATTTCGACTGCACCACGCCGGTGACGGGCAAGGTTTACACCAAAGCCGCCCGCTCGGGCGATAAGGACGTGGAACTCGCGCTCGACGCGGCACATGCGGCGGCTCCGGCATGGGCGGCTATGCCAGCGGCGCAGCGCGCGGTGATTCTCAATAAAATCGCCGACCGGGTGGAAGAAAACATTGAAAAACTTTCCTACGCCGAGTCGTGGGACATGGGCAAGCCGCTGCGCGAGGCGATGGCGGGCGATATGCGCATGGTGATCGACCATTTCCGCTATTTCGCGGCAGCGTGCCGCATGGACGAAAGCACGATTTCACAGATCGACGAAACCACCGTGGCGTATCACTTCCATGAGCCGGTGGGTGTGGTAGGCGCGATTATCCCGTGGAATTTCCCGCTCACCCTGATGTCGTGGAAAACAGCGCCCGCGCTCGCTGCGGGCAATTGCATCGTGATCAAACCTGCGGAGCAATCGCCGCTGTCGATCATGGTGTTCATGGAGTTGATCGCCGATCTGCTGCCACCGGGCGTGGTCAATGTGGTGCACGGGTTCGGCCCTGAAGCGGGCAAGGCGCTTGCTACCTCCAACCGCGTCGGAAAATTGACGTTTACGGGCGAAACTTCGACCGGAAAACTGATCATGCAATACGCGTCGCAGAACATCGTGCCGGTAACGCTGGAGCTGGGCGGCAAATCGCCGAACATCTTCTTCCCCGATATCTTCGACAAGGATGATGATTACGCCGATAAATGCATGGAAGGCTTTACCATGTTTGCCCTCAACAAGGGCGAAGTCTGCACCTCGCCGACGCGGGCGCTCGTGCATGAAAGCATCTATGATAAATTCATGGAAAAAGCCATCGCGCGTGTCAAGAAAATCACCGTTGGCAATCCGCTGGAACTCACCACCATGATGGGGCCGCAGGCCTCGAAAGAACAGTTCGAAAAAGTGCTGTCTTATGTCGATATCGGCATTAAAGAAGGCGCCAAACTCAAAACCGGCGGCGAGCGAGCCAAGCTCGGCGGCGAGCTGGATACCGGGTATTTCATGACGCCGACTATCTTCGAAGGCGACAATTCCATGCGCGTGTTCCGCGAAGAAATCTTCGGCCCCGTCGTATCGGTGGCAAAGTTCAAAGATTTCGACGACGCCATCCGCATCGCCAACGACTCAACTTATGGGCTGACCGCCGGTGTCTGGACGCGCGATCTCAACACCTCCTACAAGGCCGTGCGCGCCATTAAAGCGGGCCGCGTGTGGGTGAACGCCTACCATCTATACCCCACGCATGCGGCCTTCGGCGGCTACAAGCAATCGGGCATCGGGCGCGAGAACCATCACATGATGCTGTCGCATTTCCAACAGACGAAAAACATGCTGGTCAGCTATAGCACCACGGCGCTTGGGTTCTTCTGAGCATGGGTGTTCTTTCAAGCCAGATCGCTCCGGAATCCACCGGTTTCAAGGATAATGCCAAGCATCATCGCGGGCTTACCGAGGAGCTGAACAAACGCCTCGCCACGGTCAAGCTGGGCGGCGGCGCGAAGGCTCTGGAGCGTCACACGTCGCGCGGAAAATGGCTGCCGCGCGAGCGGATTGACCGGATTCTCGACCCCGGCTCGCCGTTTCTTGAACTTTCGGCGCTTGCCGCGTGGGATATGTACCAGCAAGAAGGCGCAGTGCCTTCGGCGGGGATTATCACCGGCATCGGGCGTATCCACGGCAAGGATTGCATGCTGGTGGCCAATGACGCCACCGTCAAGGGCGGCACGTATTTCCCGATGACGGTGAAGAAGCATTTGCGGGCGCAGGATATTGCATTGCAGAACAATCTGCCTTGCGTGTATGTCGTCGATTCCGGCGGGGCGTATCTGCCGATGCAAGACGAGGTGTTTCCGGACCGCGATCATTTCGGGCGTATTTTTTATAACCAGGCGCGCATGTCGGCCGCCGGCATTCCGCAGATCGCGGCGGTGGTCGGCTCGTGTACGGCGGGCGGCGCATATGTGCCGGCTATGTGCGATGAGAGCGTCATCGTCAAGGGTAACGGCACAATCTTTTTAGCGGGTCCGCCGCTGGTGAAAGCCGCAACCGGCGAGGATGTGACCGCCGAGGCGCTGGGTGGTGCCGAAGTACACACGACGCAGTCGGGCGTGGCCGATCATTTTGCGCAAAATGAGGAAGAAGCGCTCGGCCTCGTGCGCGATATCGTCGAGCATCTGAACTGGAGACCGGTAGCGCCCAATACGCAACCCTACGACGAGCCACTGTACAAGGCCGACGAGCTGTACGGGATTTTACCGAAAGACACGACGCGCACGCCGTTCGATGTGCGCGAAGTCATCGCCCGCCTTGTCGATGGCTCGGTGTTTCATGAGTTCAAAAAACGTTACGGGACAACCATTGTATGCGGCTTTGCGCAGATTCATGGGCAGCCGGTTGGCATTATTGCCAATAACGGGATTTTGTTCAGCGAATCGGCGATCAAGGCGACGCATTTTGTCGAGCTGTGCTGCCAGCGCAAGATTCCGCTGGTGTTTTTGCAGAATATCACCGGTTTTATGGTCGGCAAAAAATACGAATCCGAAGGCATTGCGCGCCACGGGGCGAAGCTGGTGATGGCTGTTTCCAACGCGCAGGTGCCGAAGATGACGGTGATCCTCGGCGGCTCTTACGGGGCCGGGAATTACGGCATGTGCGGGCGGGCGTATGACCCGCGGTTCCTGTGGATGTGGCCCAACGCGCGGATTTCCGTCATGGGCGGCGAACAGGCCGCCGACGTGCTCACCCGCGTGAAGCAGGATGCGCTGGAAAAAGAAGGCAAGAAGCCCATGAAGGGCAAGGAGCTGAATGATTTCCGCGCGCCTACGCTTGCTAAATATGAAACCGAGGGCAGCTGTTATTACAGCTCGGCGCGCCTGTGGGACGACGGGGTGATCGACCCCGCCACAACCCGCGATGTGCTGGGCCTCGCGCTGGCAGCCAGCCTTAACGCACCCATTGCCGATACGAAATTCGGCGTATTCAGGATGTAACTATGCCTTACCAACTTTTGACGCTGGCGATTGATGAACGTGGTGTGGCTTCGGTGGAACTTAACCGGCCAGAGGTGCATAACGCGTTCAACGATGCATTGATTTCCGAGCTGACGACGGTGTTTCGCGAGCTGGATAAGAACGACGCGGTGCGCATCGCGCTGCTGTCGGGCGCGGGGAAGTCCTTCTGCGCCGGAGGCGATATCAACTGGATGAAGGCGACGAAGGGATATTCGGAACAAGAAAACATCGCCGATTCCGAGAAGCTTGAAAATATGTTCGCCACCATCCACGCGTTTTCCAAGCCGCTGATCGGCGTGGTTCACGGCTATGTATTCGGCGGCGGTTCGGGCCTGACGGCTGTGTGCGATTATGTGGTGGCGTCGGAAGCCAGTATGTTTGGGTTTACCGAGACGCGCCTCGGGTTGGTACCGGCGACGATTGCGCCGTATGTGATGGAAAAAATCGGTAATTCGGCGGCACTCGCCTATTTCGTGTCCGGGCTGATGTTTCCCCCGGACGTGGCGCGCGATATCGGTCTAATTCACGCCAGCGTGCCGGAAGAAATGCTGGCAACCGCGCGCGCCGAAGTGGTGGCGGAGTTTTTGAAAGCCGGGCCGCAGGCGGCACGCAAGGCCAAGGCGTTGGTGCGCGAGGTGATGAAACTCAAAGGCAACAAGCGCGAATTGACGGCGTATACGACCAAAACCATCGCCCAGATCCGCACCACGGATGAGGCGCAGGAAGGCATGGCAGCCCTGCTGGAAAAACGTAAAAGCGCGTGGTCGCTGAAATGAAAATAAAGCGCCTGCTCATTGCCAATCGCGGGGAGATCGTCAGCCGGATTGTGGCGACGGCACGGCTCATGGGCATTGAAACGGTGACAGTATTTGCCAGCGACGACAGGGATTTGCCGCATGCGGGCATCGGAGATTTTTCGTGCCTGCTGGAAGGCGAGACGCTCGCAGAAACCTATCTGAACATTGAACAGATCATTGCTATTGCCAGGAAAACCAAGGCGGATGCGATTCACCCGGGTTACGGGTTTTTGTCGGAAAATGCCGGGTTTGCCAAAGCTGTGGCCAAGGCCGGGCTGATTTTTGTGGGGCCGACGGCGCAAGTGATCGCCGCGATGGGGGACAAGGCCGCCTCGCGCAAGCTGTGCGAGGAGATCGGCGTGCCGGTGGTGCCGGGGTATCACGGGGCGGCGCAGGATGCGGCATCAATGGCCAAAACCGCCAAGCAGATCGGTTATCCGGTGCTGATCAAAGCGGCTGCGGGTGGCGGCGGCAAGGGCATGCGCATTGTAGAAAACGAGAAGGATTTAGCTGGCGCGATTGCCTCGGCGGCGGGCGAAGCGAAGGCCGCGTTTAACAACGGGCAGTTGCTGATGGAGAAATATCTGCTCCAGCCGCGCCATATCGAAGTGCAGGTGTTTTCGGACACATACGGCAACCATGTGCATATGTTCGAACGGGAATGTTCGATTCAGCGGCGCCACCAGAAGATCGTGGAAGAAAGCCCCTCGCCCGGCCTGCCGGAAGCGACGCGCAAGCGCATGTTCGACTGCGCGGTGAAAATTACGTCGCATATCAACTACACTGGCGCAGGCACGGTGGAGTTTATCCTCGATAATCGCGGGGAATTTTATTTTTTAGAGATGAATACGCGTTTGCAGGTTGAGCACCCGGTTACGGAAATGGTAACGGGGCTGGACCTTGTGCGCTTGCAGTTGGAAGTGGCGCAAGGCGGCAAGCTCGGGGTGATGCAAAGCGATATTACGCAGACGGGGCACGCTATCGAGGTGCGCCTTTACGCAGAGGACCCGGCGAAAGAATTTCTGCCATCGCCGGGCGAATTGTTAAATTTTACGTTGCCGCACCTTCCGGGCGTGCGCTGCGAAAATGGCTACCGCAGCGGCACAAAAGTCTCCGGGCGGTACGACCCAATGCTGGCGAAAATCGCCGCTTACGGCGCAACGCGCGATGAGGCGATTGAGCGCAGCTTGCAAGCACTTGGCGAATCACTGGTGATTGGCGTAACCAGCAACCTGGCATTCTTGATGAAGGTGCTGGATTCAAAACCTTTCCGCGATGGAAAAACGAATACGGATTTTATTCCTAAACACCGCAAGCTGCTGTTCTCAAAGGCGCTTTCCGATGTGGAGATTGCCAAAATCGCGGCGGCTCATTTGCTGTTTTCCAATAAGGCGAAAACGGCGGCAGGCGCGAGTGCGGTCGAGCATTCGGCGTGGACGCATAGCGCATTGGCGGGGTGGCGATGAACAAGACGCTGGTGATCAACGGGGCGGAAGTGACGCTGGAAAGCCTCGAACAAAAAGCGGGTTCGGTGCACTTTAGTTATAACGGGAAAGCTTACGCATTCCGGAGCACTCGCGCCGAAGACGGCAGTTTCGTGCTGGAAGAAGAACTCACACCCGGCGTGTGGCAGCGCGACTCTGGCGGCGCATGGAAAAGCGGCAAAGAAACCCGCACTGTGCAAGTCGGCGGCCTTGAAGCACGCATTACCGAGACATTGGCGGCGAATACCGGGCCTGCCGCCGGAGCGCTTTCGCCGTTGGCGCCGATGCCGGGGTTGGTGAGGCAGGTGCTGGTGAAAAAAGGCGATAAAGTAGCCAAAGGGCAAACGCTCGTAGTCATCGAAGCAATGAAACTGCAACTGGCATTGCCGGCGGGCGGCGACGGTGTGGTCGAGGCGGTGCTGGTGAAGGAAGGCGAGCTTGTGGCCGAGGGGGCGGAACTGGTGACGCTGAAGGGAAGCGCATGAAAATCGATATCGTGGATGTCTCCGCCCGCGATGGGCTGCAGAATGAACCGCAGGCGGTGCGACTTTCCGCGCAGGATAAGGTCGATTATATTAAACTGCTGATGGCCACGGGGCTTAAGCGCATCGAGGCGGGCAGTTTTGTGAAGCCTTCGGCGGTGCCCGCGATGGCCAATTCCGCTCAGGTGGGCGAGGATTTGAAGCCGTTGCAAGCGGCGTATCCACAAGTCACATTCTCCTATCTCGTGCCCAATGAGCGCGGACTGGAGCGGGCGCGGGCCATCAAGGCGAAGGAAATCGCCATATTCCTTGGGGTTTCGGAAGAATTTGCGCGCGATAATATTAATGCGCCGTCGGTGGAGCAGTCGTTTGCCGATATCGCGCCGGTGGTAGGCCAGGCACTGGCGGCAGGAATACGCGTGCGCGGGTATTTGTCGACGATATTTGGCTATAGCGATATGGCATTTTCGCCGGATAAAGTAGCGCAACGCGCCGCGCAGTTGCTCGCGATGGGCTGCTACGAGGTGTCGCTGGGCGATACTACCGGCATCGGCACGGCGGATATGACTGCCACGCTGATTACCGCGCTTCGCGATTTCGGCGTGCCGCTGTCGAAAGTGGCGATGCATTTCCACGATACGTTCGGTAGGGCCATTCAGAATGTGGCGGTATCGTATGAGATGGGCATCCGCATTTTCGATGCTTCAACGGGCGGCTTGGGCGGCTGCCCGTATGCGCATAGCGCGAAGGGTAACCTCGCGATGGGGGATTTGATTCATTGGGCGCGGGTGAACGGCATTGCGACCCCCGTGACCAACCCAGACATGCTGGAAAAAGCGGCGCGGTTCATGCTGCAAAAGCTGGGCAAGACCGCATGAGCATGATCTACCAGCGCGATCTTGATAAATGCGCGGCGAATCACCTGCCCCTCACCCCGATTGGGTTTATCGAACGCTCGGCGGATGTGTTTCCCGACCGTATCGCGGTGATTCACGGCGATATTCGCTACACATGGAATCAGGCTTATGCGCGCTGCCGCCAGCTTGCGCACGCGCTTTCCAAGCGCGGCATCGGGCGCGGCGATACGGTGTCGATCATGGCACCGAATGTCCCGGCGCATTTCGAGATTTATTTCGGAGCACCTATGGCGGGTGCGGTGGCCAATGGGCTGAATACGCGCCTTGACGCGCCGACGGTTGCGTTCCTGCTGACCCATAGCGAGACTAAGCTGTTGCTGGTGGACCGGCAATATTCGCATATTATCAAACAGGCCCTCGCCCTGATGGACAAGCGCCCCATCGTGATCGATATCGACGACGCGGCGTTCGAAAGCGGCGAACTCCTCGGCGAGATGGATTATGAGGCGTTCCTCGCGCAAGGCGACGGCGATTACGCGTGGGAATGGCCGCTCGATGAATGGGATGCGATCAGCCTGAATTACACATCGGGGACCACCGGCGATCCCAAAGGCGTGGTTTATCACCATCGCGGGGCGTATCTGAATTCTATCGGCAATGCGCTGGCCTTTAATTCGATGCCCGCGCACCCTGTTTATTTATGGACGCTACCTATGTTCCACGCCAGCGGCTGGTGTTTCCCGTGGACAGTAACGGCGCTGGCGGGCACACATGTGTGCCTGCGCAAAGTCGAAGCGGCGGCGATTTTTGAGGCGCTTGAACGGCATGAAGTCACGCATTTTACGGCAGCACCCGTGGTGCTCAATATGCTGGTGAATGCCCCGGTGAAAAAGAATTTCGAGCGCATGATTAATGTCATGACAGCGGGTTCCGCCCCGCCCGCGGTGCTGTTGGAAGCCACCGGCAAAATGGGGTTTAACGTCACGCATGTTTATGGCGGCACAGAAGTGTTCGGGCCGGATATGTCCTGCGCGTGGCACCCTGAGTGGGATGCGTTGCCACCCGACGAACAGGCGCGGCTGAAAGCCCGACAGGGCGTGCGATACGTGTCGCTGGAGAAGATGATTGTGGCCGACACCGACACGATGGAAGAACTCCCGCGTGACGGGGTAAGCATCGGCGAAGTGCTGATGCGCGGCAATGTGGTGATGAAGGGCTATCTCAAAAACCTAAAGACGACGTTAGCCACGTTCCGCGGCGGCTGGTATCACACCGGCGACCTCGCCGTGCGCCATCCCGACGGGTATATCGAGGTGAAAGACAGGCTGAAAGACATCATCATTTCCGGTGCGGAAAATATTTCGACCATCGAGGTGGAGAGCGTGATTTACCGCCATCCGGCGGTGCTTGATGCGGCGGTGGTGGCCAAGCCGGACGACCATTGGGGCGAAGTGCCGTGCGCGTTTATCGAGCTGAAAACGGGCGCGAGCGCCACCGAAGCCGAGATAATCGCGTTCTGCCGCGAGCATATGGCACATTTCAAGGCGCCGAAAAAAATCGTGTTCGGGCCGCTCGACAAAACGCCCACCGGCAAAATCCAGAAATTCGTATTACGTGAAAAGGCAAAACAGTTATGAAAGACCCCGTCGTTATTGTTTCCGTTGCGCGCACGCCGATTGGCGGGTTGCTCGGAGATTTCAAGGATGTGAGTGCGACCGTGCTTGGCAGCGTGGCGATTCGCGCGGCGCTTGCAAACGCGGGGCTTTCGCCCGACACGGTCGATGAAGTCAACATGGGCTGCGTGCTGAGCGCAGGGCTGGGCCAGGCCCCGGCGCGGCAGGCAGCAATCGGCGCGGGTTTGTTGGAATTAACACCTTGCACCACGATCAGCAAAGTCTGCGGCTCGGGGATGATGGCGGTGATGCTGGCACATGACGCGATTATGGCCGGAACGGCGCTTCGCATGGTCGCCGGCGGCATGGAGAGCATGACCAACGCCCCTCACCTGCTGCTCAAAGCTCGCCACGGGCATAAGATAGGCAACGTGGCCATGCAGGACCATATGTTCCTCGACGGGTTGCAAGACGCGTATGATAAGGGCAAGCTCATGGGCGTGTTCGCCGAAAACTGCGCGGGGCATTTCAATTTTTCGCGCAATGCGCAGGATGCATTTGCGATTGAATCGCTCGAGCGCGCCAAAAAAGCGACGGCCAATGGTAGCTTCGCGGCTGAAATCGCGCCGGTGACAGTGCAGGGTAAAAAAGTCGACGTGGTCGTCTCGGTGGATGAGCACCCGCAGAAAGCCGATATCGCCAAGATTCCGTTGCTGAAGCCCGCCTTCGATAAGGCTGGCACGGTGACGGCAGCTAATTCAAGTTCAATTTCCGACGGTGCGGCGGCACTGGTGTTGATGAAAGCGTCCGAGGCGGAACTGCGCGGACTGACACCACTTGCTAAAATCGCAGCGCACGCCAGCCACGCTCAGGCTCCGGCGTGGTTTACCACGGCACCTATCGGGGCATTCCAGAAGCTGTCGGAAAAAACAGGCTGGGCGCTGGCGGATGTCGATCTGTTCGAAATCAACGAGGCCTTTGCCGTCGTCGTGATGGCGGCAATGCAGGAATTGCAGCTACCGCATGAGAAAGTCAATGTCCACGGCGGCGCATGCGCGATGGGGCATCCGATCGGCGCATCGGGGGCGCGCATTTTAGTGACGCTGGTGTCGGCGATGAAAAAATACGGCGCCAAGCGCGGCATGGCTGGGCTGTGCCTCGGCGGCGGCGAAGCGGTGGCCGTGGCGGTGGAGGCGTTATGATCGCCAACGAAACACAAAGCATGATTCAGGACATGGCGCGTAATTTCGCCCGCGAGCGGCTGGCGCCGGGCGCGGCGGCGCGCGATCTTTCGGCGGAGTTTCCGGCGGAGGAAGTGGCGGAGATGGGCAGGCTCGGGCTGATGGGCATGCTGATTCCTGAAAATTACGGCGGGTCGGGCGCTGATTACGTGTCGATGGCACTCGCCATTGAAGAAATCGCGGCGGCCGACGGGTCGTGCTCGACCATCGTGAGCGTGCAGAATTCGCTGGTAGGGGCCGGGCTTTTGAAGCATGGCAATGACTGGCAGAGGGAGCATTTTTTAAAGCCCATCGCACGCGGCGATATGCTGTCGGCGTTTGCGCTGACGGAGCCGCAGGCAGGGTCGGATGCGGCATCACTTCGAGCAACCGCGAAAAAAGACGGCGATTATTACGTGCTCGACGGTGCCAAGCAATTTATCACCTCCGGCAAGCATGCGAAAGTGTCGCTGGTCTTCGCGGTCACAGATAAAAACGCAGGCAAAAAGGGTATTTCGGCGTTTATCGTGCCGACTGATACCCCGGGTTATAGCGTCAGCAAAATCGAGCATAAGATGGGCCAGCTATCGTCGGATACGGCGTCATTGCAGTTTAATGCCATGCGTGTGCCAGCGACGCACCGTTTAGGGGAGGAAGGTGAAGGCTACAAAATCGCGCTATCGAATCTTGAGGGCGGGCGCATCGGCATCGCGGCGCAGTGCATCGGCATGGCGCGTGCGGCGCTTGACGTGGCGCTGACGTATTCAAAGGAACGCGAAACCTTTGGCAAGCCCATCTGGCAACATCAGGCGGTGGCGTTTCGCCTGTCGGATATGGCGACACAGCTGGAAGCCGCACGGCAATTGTTGTTGCATGCCGCGAGCCTTCGCGATGCGAACCTGCCCTGCTTGAAAGAAGCCTGCATGGCCAAGCTGTTCGCTTCGGAAATGGCCGAGCGCGTTTGTTCATGGGCGATGCAGACGCTCGGCGGCTATGGCTACCTCAAAGATTTCCCCATCGAGCGGATTTACCGTGACGTGCGCGTAGCGCAGATCTATGAAGGAACGAGCGATATTCAACGGCTCATTATCAGCAGGGAACTCAATGCAGCTTAGCAATGCAAACGTAATTGTGACCGGCGCTGCGTCCGGTCTTGGCGCGGCCACCGCGCGGGCGCTGGCAAATGCGGGTGCGAAAGTGTCGATGTTCGATTTGAAACCGGCTACCGAGCTGGCGCAGGAAATTGGCGGTATGGCGTTTGAATGCGACGTGACGGCCGACATAGGCGTAAAAACGGCGCTCACCGCGTCGGTCAAGGCGTTCGGGATTCCGCGTGTGTTGGTCAATTGCGCAGGGGTGCTGGGTGCGGGGCGAATTTTATCGCGCGATGGTCCGATGCGGCTGGAATATTTTCAGGGCGTGATGCAGGTCAATGTCGGCGGAACGTTTAATTTGATGCGTCTTGTCGGCGAGGTGATGAGCGTGTCATCGCCAACTGAATCGGGCGAGCGTGGGGTGATTATCAATACGGCGTCGATTGCGGCTTATGAAGGGCAGATCGGGCAAGCGGCCTATGCCGCGAGCAAGGGGGCAATTGTTAGCCTGACGCTGCCGGCGGCGCGCGAGATGGCCAAGTTTGGGATCCGCGTGAACGCGATTGCGCCCGGTCCGGTGGATACGCCGATGATGGCGGGCATGACGCCGGAAGTGCGCGAGAGTTTAGAGGCGACTATGCCTTTCCCACCGCGGCTGATCAAGCCGGAAGAATATGCGGCGCTTGTGCTGCATCTGATCGATAACATGGCGATTAATGGCGAAGTGGTCCGGCTGGACGGGGCGCTGCGCATGGCGCCGAAATAGGAGATTGTATGGATACGAACACGACGATGCCGGCGATCAGGGTGATCGCCATGCCTAAAGACGCCAATGCCGACGGGGATATGTTCGGCGGATGGATTATTTCAATGATGGATTTGGCGGCGTCGATGCCTGCGAAGAAGCTCGCCAAAAAACGCCTCGTCACGGTGGCGATGGACCAGATTACGTTCCATAAGCCGGTGTTCGTCGGCGATTGCCTTGAATGCTACGCGACAATCGAAAAAGTAGGGCGCACCAGCATTACCGTGAAGGTGGAAACCTTCGTCGAGCGCAAGCTGAGCATGGATAAGGAAAAAGTCACCGAGGGCAGCTTTGTGATGGTGGCTATCGGCGCGGACCGCAAGCCGATTCCAGTTGCGGGCTAAACGTAAGCGAGCCCGAGCTTTACGCTTGATGGAAGGTTGATGATGCGGCACGACAGGCTTTCGGTCAGGCGCAGGTCGGTTTTCGGGCAGTGTGCGTAGATCGGCAGCGTGTGCAGCGGATTCCATATGGGGCGGCAGAAGAGTTTTGCGTCGTGCAGTTTTTGCAGCGTTTCATCGCGCCATGTGGGATGGTCGTGATCGGCCAGTAAGGTGACCAGCCAGTAATTGCTCTGTGTATTTTTCGGTTCGCGCAGGATGCGTATGCCAGCCATGTTTTCAAAGGCTTCGATGTACTTCGCGGCGAGTGCGCGTTTGGCGCGCAGGAACTGCTGGAGCTGTTCAAGCTGCGCGCAGCCGAGCGCGGCGTTTAAGTTGGGCATGCGGTAGTTCCAGCCGATTGCATCGTGGCTGAAGGCCCATTTGTGGGGTTCTTTGGCGGTGCTGGTCAGGTGTTTGATGCGCTGGTGCAGTGCTGAATCTTGCGTCACAATGGCGCCGCCGCCGCCGGTGGTGAGGATTTTATTGCCGTTGAAGCTGAAAATGCCGGTGTGTTCGCTGCCGATTTTTTTGCCGTGGGTGAGCGAGCCGAGCGCTTCGGTGGAATCTTCGATGAAGGCGAGGTTCCATGTTTTGGTCACGTGCGCCAGTGCGTCGAGCTGGCAGGGATGGCCGAACACATGCACGGGTACGAGCGCGCGGATGATGCGTCCGGTGTGTTTATTGACGGCGTTTCCGTCTTTCATTATGGCGGTGGCTTCGAGGTGTTTTTGCAAGGCGATGGGGTCCATGCCGAGCGATGCTTCCTCAACTTCGACGAAATGCGGAATGGCCCCGGCATGCGACACGGCATTGGCGGTGGCGATGAAGGTGAGCGACGGCACGATGACTTCGTCGCCGGGCAGGACGCCGAGGATGCACAGCGCCGCATGCAGTGCGCAGGTGCCGTTGACAAGAACCACCGCGTGTTTGGCGCCGCAGGCTTGCGCTAGATCTTTTTCGAAACGATCGACGAAAGCGCCCACAGATGACACCCAGCCTTCGGTGATGCAGGAATTGACATACGCGGCTTCATTGCCGGAAAACAGCGGCTCGTGCAGGCTCACCGGGCGCGGCGTGTCGCCGATCACCGAGTCGATGGCAGCGATGATGTCAGACGACGTAGCGGTGGACATCGTGATAATGGGAGCGATTATGCGCGTCGGAGAACCATTCGATGCTGGCGGTGAGGCCGCGCTTCAGGCCGTCGATGCCGGTGTGCGCAGGTTTCCAGCCGAGCAGCGATTGTATTTTGCTGTTGTCGCAGCAGAGGCGTTCGACCTCGCTGAGTGCGGGGCGCAAGCGTGCGTCGTCTTGTTTCACGTCAAGTTTTTTGCCAGTGAGTTCGCTGATGAGTTTCACCGTGTCGCCGATGGATATCTCATGGCCGCTGCCTATGTTAATAGTCTGGCCCACCGAGCGCTCGTCGTCGAGAATGGCGATCATGCCTGCTGCCGTGTCGCACACGAAGTTGAAATCGCGCGTGGGGCTTAGCGCGCCGAGCATGATTTCGCCTTTGCCTGAAAGAGCTTGCAAAATCATGGTGGGGATGACGGCGCGCATGGACTGGCGCGGGCCGTAGGTGTTAAAGGGGCGCGCGGTGGCCACCGGCGTTCCGAAGGAGCAGTAATAGGAATAGGCGATCTGGTCGGCGCCGATTTTGCTCGCTGAGTACGGCGACTGGCCAACCAGCGGATGGGTTTCAGGGATGGGAACGATCTGGGCGGTGCCATAGACTTCCGAGGTCGAAATGTGGACGACCTTTTTGATGCCCAAATCGCGCGCGGCCTGCACCACGTTCATGGTGCCCATGACGTTGGTGTCGATGTAGGATGACGGGGCGTTATAAGAATAAGGAATGGCGATGAGCGCGGCCAGATGCATCACCGCGTCGCAACCGCGCATGGCTTCGCGCACGGAAAACGGGTCGCGCACGTCGCCCATGATGAGTTCGATTTTGCTGCGCGTTTCGGGCGCGATGGTGTCGAGCCAGCCGAAGCTGCCGAAAGAATTATACAGCGCCATCGCGCGCACGGTTCGGCCCTGCCCCACCAGCATTTCCACGAGGTGCGAGCCGATAAAGCCTTCCGCGCCGGTGACGAGGATTGTCTGTAAAGTCTGTGTCATGAGCGGCACTATACCAACGTTTGACACGTTGCCAAGGTATTATCGGATAATAGCGTGGTTACTGGTGCTTAACCGGCTGCAAAGTTGCGCTTGGCTTGTGTCAAGTCGTCGAGGCGGCCTACGTCCATCCAGTCGTCGCGAAGCGGGAATACGGCTACTCTTTTCTGGTTTTTGGTCAGCGTCTGCAACACGCTTGGCATGTCGGTGACAGCCCCTTTAGGTATGACGTTCAGCACCTGTGGGTCCATCACATAAATCCCGGCGCTGATCAGGTTTTCGTAGACCGGTTTTTCGGCGATAGAATCGAGCATGCCGTCTTTGAGCTGGATGACGCCGAAGGGGATTTCCATTCGGTGCATCCGCGCGCAAACCGTGGCCATGCCGCCATTGGCAACGTGATAGTCCAGCAATTCGCCGTAATCGACGGGGCTGAGTATATCGCCGTTGATGAGGATGAAGGGTAAGCTAAAAGGCTTGTCGATCAGCGACAGCGCACCGGCGGTGCCGAGCGACTCGGTTTCTCGCACGTAAGAAATATGACACCCCCACATGCTGCCGTCACCGAAATATTCTTCGACCATGTGGCCCAGATAGTTGAGACTGATGTGGAAATCGCTGAAGCCCTGACGCACGAATTGCAGTAGGATATGCTCAAGCATCGGCTTGCCGCCGACTTCGACCATTGGCTTGGGGATATCGCGCGTCAGCGGCATCAGACGCTTGCCTTTGCCGCCGGCCATAATGACGACGGGGTTGTCGCGGTCGATGCGCACGAAGCCGGTGATGGCATCGTAGAGCGCGATGCCTTTAAGCTTGCCGTCGGCTTCGAGCAGCGGCATCTGCTTCACTTGGCAATTCTGCATGCCTGCGATCACGTCCGTGCGGCTAGAGTTCGCTGGCATGATAAAAGGGCTGACATGCATCGCCTTTGAAGCGGGCGATTCGAGATTAAGGCCGGAAAGCAGCCCGCGACGCACGTCACCGTCGGTCAGCGAGCCGAGCATTTTACCCTTGGCGTCCACCACGAGCGCGATGCGCGCGTCGTTGCCGTTGATGGTTTTGAGCGCGTCCAGCAGCGTCGCCGCCTGCAAAATCTGGACGTCGACGGCGGGGATGATCGGGTACGGATGACCGGACATGGGATGGCTCTTTTCGTTGTAAATCGCGCGCACTATAGCCCCAAGCCCGGTTTTTGCCAAGCAAGCTGTTTAAAGGCTGCCGTTACGGCGGATTCGCTCGGAAAGCTCGCGGATTTTGCTGAAGGTGGCGCGGGTGTCATCCTGAACCTGCAAGGCGCTGCGTTTTTGCAGCTGGTCCCATTTGGTCTGGATGGCCTGCATGGCTTTGGCGAGGCGCTCCGAGCGTCCTTCCGGCTCGAACAGCCCCACATCCTTGGCAAAGCGCGATGACAAAATGACGCAGGACGAGCCCATGCGTGCGTGTTCGCCCAGGATGAATTCCGGGGGCAGCTCCCCTGCCCCGCCGATGGCGGCCATGCCGCCGAAACCGAAAGATTTTCCGCTGGCGGCGACCATGCTGCCCATCCAGTCGATGATGCCGAGCGCGAGGGGTTCGAACAGGAAATCGAGGCCGAGCGAAAGGTGTAAATCGTTCAGGCCGAAATAGACTTCCGACACATCGGGGTGGAAGGCGATATCGCTGATATGGGCCATTGAAAACGAGGTTTCGATCAGCGGCAGCGGCTTGGCGCGCCCGTCGAGATAGGTGAGGAAATCCTCGAACTGGATGAGCTTGGTTATCATCGGCTGCATCACTAAATCCGCGCCGTTGCCCACCGCATGGTCGATTTCGCCTTCGGAATCCGAGTGCAGCGGGTTGACGCGCACGATCAACTCCGCTTTGGTGACGACTTTGCGCATTTTGGCGACGTCTTCGGGCACGTGGGTCGAGATGAAGGTGGTGCGGGTGGCCTGGCGCTGAATTTTTTCCGGACCGGTTTCCAGGTCGACCATAATGCGTGAAATTCCGGCTTCCTGCGCGTCGATGGCGATGCCGGGGTCATTGGTAATCAGGATGGTTTTGATCATTTGGTTCTTTTCGTCAGGTGTGTATCTCTATTTTGCCATATAAATACCGGATATTCCAGCTAGATAGCGATTATTACGGCATGCGCGATTGCCGCTTGACGCTGGGTTTAAACATTATTAAATATTTGCAATGATTTAACCCTCCACCTTCAGGTGCGTTTCCTTGCCCATCACCCCACCTCCAATGACGGGTTACAATACCCACCGCGAAAGCGACAAGCAGGCGATGCTCGCTGCCATAGGCAAATCGTCAATGGCGGAGCTGTTTGCTGCGATTCCGAAATCGCTACGTCTCACCCGCCCGCTCAACCTGCCTGCGGCGATACCGGAATGGCAGTTGGCGCGGCACATGGAAGGGCTTGCGAGTAAAAACGCTACGGTTAAAACGCATAACAGCTTTTTAGGCGGCGGTGCCTATGAGCATTATATCCCGGCGGTGGTGGACGCGATTACCTCGCGCGGGGAATTTTTAACGTCGTATACGCCGTATCAACCGGAGATCAGTCAGGGACTGTTGCAAGCTCTCGCTGAATATCAAGAAGCCCTTGCAGCCATCACTGGCCTGCCGGTCGTCAACGGCTCATGCTATGACGGTGCTACGGCGCTGGCGGATGCGGCATGGACATGCTGCCTGATTTCGAAGAAAAATGCTCACGCCGAATTGCTCGTCGCCGACGGCGTCAGGGCGCATTACCGCGAGGTGCTGGACACCTATATGGACGGGCGCGCCGTCAAGCGCCATGCGCTTGCGCTCGACAGCAAGACCGGGCGTATCGATATCAAAACGCTCGACGCGGCACTCGAAAGAACCAAACCTGCCGGGTTCTTATTCCAGACCCCCAATGCGCTCGGGATTTTCGAAGACGTAGCGGCTATTGCCAAAGCTTGCGCAAAGCACGGTGCCATCTCCGCCTGCTCATTCAACCCGATTGCCAGCGGCATCATCACGCCCCCGGGTGAACTCGGCGTCGACATCGTCACCTGCGACGGCCAGACGCTGGGCCTGCCACTGAACGCGGGCGGGCCGAGTTTAGGCGTCTACGCCACGAAAAAAGAATACCGCAAATACGTGCCGGGCCGCTTGATCGGCAAAGTGACCGACATTAACGGAAATCTCGCTTACGCATTGGTCTACGAAGACCGCGAGCAGCACGTGGCGCGCGAACGCGCGACGTCGAATATCTGCTCGAATCAGGCGCTGAACGCCATCCGCTCGGTGATTTTCCTTGCCTGTATCGGCGAACAGGGTTTGGCGAAACTGGCGAGCCTCAACACGCGCAAGGCGCATTATTTAGCTGACTTACTGCGCTCCATCGAGGGCGTAAAAGTTGCGTTCAGCGGGCCGTTTTTCAATGAGTTTATCATTACGTTGAATAAACCCGTCGCGGACGTGCAGAAGGCATTGCTGGCCAAAAAGATCTTCGCGGGCATCGATTATTCTGGCCAGTATGGCCTTACCCACGCCATGCTCGTCACCGCTACGGAAGTCAAAACCAAGGCGGATATGGACGCTTATGCGCATGCGCTTAAAGAGGTGCTCGCATGAGGCCGACGATTTTCGATAATTCCCGTCCCGGCGTCAGCGGCGTATGTATCCACGACCCGGAATTTTCCACCGACGCGCCGACGCAGCTGATTGATGCGGCGCTCCTGCGCGACCAGCCGCTCGGCCTTCCCGAGCTGACCGAAATCGAAGTTGTGCGCCATTACACCGAACTCAGCCTCGACAATCACGGCGTGGATTCCGGCACCTACCCGCTCGGCTCCTGCACCATGAAATACAACCCCAAGCGTAACGACGCGATGGCCAACCTTACGGGTTTCCGCGACGCGCATCCGCAGCAACCGGCAGAAACGCTGACCGGCGTGTGGGAAATGCTGTCGCATTTGCAGCGCTATATTTCCGAACTCATGGGCATGGACGAGGTATCGCTCCAACCCGCAGCGGGCGCTCACGGCGAGTTAGCGGGCTTACTGATTATCCGCAAATACCTGCAGGACTCCGGTCAGCAACACCGCAAGATCGTGCTGATCGCTGACGCGGCGCACGGCACCAATCCGGCATCCGCCGCAATGGCGGGTTTCACCTGCCGCATCATCCCCACCACCCGCGAAGGGCTGATGGATGTCGATGCGCTCAAAAAGGAACTGACTCCGGACGTGGCTGCACTGATGCTCACCAACCCGTCGACGCTGGGATTGTTCGAAGAAAACATCGAAACAATCGCAAGCCTCATCCACGATAACGGTTCGCTTTTGTACTATGACGGCGCCAATATGAACGCGCTGATGGGCCTCGCGCGCCCCGGCGACATGGGCTTCGACGTGATGCATATCAACGTGCATAAAACGCTCTCCACCCCGCATGGCGGCGGCGGACCCGGCGGCGGGCCGGTTGGCGTGAAATCCTTCCTACGCGACTATCTGCCAGCGCCGATTGCTAAAAATGCGAATGGCGTGTTTGTGCCTGAATACGATCTGAAACATAGTATCGGCAGCATGAAAGCCTTCTTCGGGCATATTGCGGTGATGGTGCGGGCGTATTCGTATATCCTGACGATGGGCCCGGATGGGCTGAAGGAAGCATCGGAAAATGCGGTGCTCAACGCGAATTACATTCAGGCTGAGTTAGCTGACTTCCTGCCGCCTGTTTTTGACAAACTCTGCATGCATGAATGCCTGCTTTCGGGCAACAAGTTGAGTGTCTCAGCTTATAGCTTTGCCAAGCGCCTGATCGATTACGGCATCCACCCGCCGACATTGGTGGGCGCAGGCTGCGTGTATTTCGGCGAGGATTTGAAATCGGCGATGCTGATCGAGCCGACGGAAACGGAAACGAAGGAAGACCTCGATGACATGATCGCCGTCTTCCGCCGCATTTTAAGTGAAATGAAAAACGATAAGGATATGGTCGAATCCGCGCCGCACCTCTCGCCGATTGGCAAGATCGAAGCGCGGGCGAAAGAAGTGGATTCTGATGCTGCGTAACAATCAGGCCGTCACCCTGTCGCATGACGGGGCCAGGCTTTACTCGCGGTAAGCAAGGAATAACATCGCCGCCGACGCGGCTTTACCCAGACCTCGTCATGCGACGGGGTGACAAAGGAGAGAGATTATGTGTGGGATTGCGGGTGTAGTAAACGGTCAGGGCGTGCAGAATCAGCATGTCAGAACCATGATCGACCAGATTCAGTATCGCGGGCGCGACGAGCAAGGCGTGGAAACGCTGGGCCGCGCCGTGGTAGGCCATGCGCGCCTCGCGGTAGTTGACCCGGAAAACGGCATGCAGCCGATGTCCAACACCGACAAGACGGTATGGGTGACGTTCAACGGCGAGATTTATAACTACGTTGAGCTGCGCGAAGAATTGAAAGCCAAGGGCTACGTGTTCAAATCGCGCTGCGATACGGAAGTGCTCGTGCATCTGTGGCGCGAAGAAGGCGAAAAAATGCTCGACCGGTTGATCGGCATGTTCGCATTTTTCATCTGGGATACGAAAAACGACCGCGGCATGCTGGCGCGCGACCGTCAGGGCATCAAGCCCTGCTTCATCGCCGATTATCAGGGCGGAATTGCGTTTGCGAGCGAAATGAAAGCGATTTTGAGTCTGCCGAACATGCCGCGCGAGGTCAACGCGAGCGCGCTGAAAGACGTGTTCGCTTTCAACTATTGCCCGCCGCCGCAGACCTGCTTTAAAGGCATCACCCATCTCGAACCCGGCTGCTATTTGCTGTTCGAAGGCGACCGCAAGCCGGTTAAAAAACGTTACTGGCAGTGGCCCTTTGCGGAAGAACGCCGCACACCGTCTTACGAAGAATTCGAAGCGCTGATCGACGACGCGGTGCGCATGCAGATGCGTTTCGACGTCGATGGCGGCATGTATTTGTCGGGTGGCGTGGATTCGTCCATCGTGGCTTATCACCTCAAAAAACAGTGGAAGCATCCGCGTCTTGAGGCATTTGGGCTTAACTTCCCGAATCAGGATTACTCGGAATACCGTTTCTCGGAAGAAGTGGCGAAGCTGCTCGATATTGATCTGCACGAGGCGCGCATCAACCCGGACATGATTCCGGGCATCGCCAATAAAGTGGTGCACCACGCCGAACAGCCGCATGGGGATTTTTCGTTCTTCCTGTTTTACCTGCTCGCCCAGCGCGCCAATCAGGACAATAAAATCGTAATGTTTACCGGCGACGGGCCGGATGAGGCGCTTGCGGGGTTCCGCCATAACGAGCAGTATTTCCACGGGCAGCAGCGGATGAATTTCTCGCTATCGAGCTATTTCGACGTGATTTGCTACATGGACGCGCCGATGCGCGAACGCCTGCTTAATCCCGATTTTAACCGCGCGACGCCGGACCCGCTGGACCGCTTCGGCGAAATCCTCGACCCGTGGCGCGATCTGGAGCCGGTGGAGCAGATCATGGCGTATGAATGCACTTCGCTGATGCCGGGCAATAACCTCGTCAAAGGCGACCGCATGGGTGCTTGCTGGTCCACGGAGGGACGCGCGCCGCTGATCGATCATCGCGTGTCGGAGCTGTTTACCAAACTGCCGGTCAACATGAAATTTAAAGACGGCGTGGGCAAATATTACCTGAAGGATTACAGCGCCAGCAAGCTGCCGCGCGATTTGATCTTCAAGAAAAAAACCATGCCGACGCTGCCCATCGGTGAATGGATGAAAACCACGCTCTACGACTGGACCCGCGACACGTTCGCGCGCATCGACGGCACGTATATCAAACGCGACGCGGCGCTGCAACTGCTCGACGATCACAAATCGGGCGCGGCCAACCATACGCGCGCGCTTCGCACGTTGCTGATGTCGCAGTTGTGGATTGAGCAATGCATCCAGCTGGGCGCGCAGAAAAAAGCGGCTTAAAATTTAAGGGGAATACATGACGAATCTGTACGAAGTAGCGCGCAAAAAAGGTATTAAATATTTCCTCGTAAGTTTCACCGACACGTTCGGCGTGATGCGCTCGAAGCTGGTGCCGACTTCGGCGATTAGTGGGATGCAGAAAAATGGTGCGGGGTTTGCGGGGTTTGCGACCCATCTGGATCTGACGCCGGCGGATGCGGATATGTTTGCGATTCCCGATGCCGATAGCATCATTCAATTGCCGTGGAAACCGGAAGTGGCGTGGGTGTCTTCGGATCTGGTGATTGGCGGGGCGCCGCTGGAGCAAGCACCCAAGCAAGTGCTGAAGAACCTGATCGGTAAAGCGGCGAAGGCCGGTTACGTGCTGAAAACCGGTGTGGAATGCGAGTTCTTTTTGCTGGCGAGCGCCGATCAGATGTGCCATTCGGGCATCGTCAAAAAGGCGGACGCGATGGATACGCAGGGCAAGCCCTGCTACGACCAGCACGCGCTGATGCGCCAGTATGATCTGATCAGTCGCATGTGCGATTACATGGAGCAGTTGGGCTGGGGGCCGTATCAGAACGATCATGAGGATGGCAACGGGCAGTTCGAAATGAACTGGAATTACGCCGATTGTTTGACCACCGCCAACCGCCATGCGTTCTTTAAATTCATGGCGCGTACGCTTGCCGAGGAATATGGCATGCGGGCGAGCTTTATGCCTAAGCCGTTCGCGGGGTTGACCGGTAGCGGTTGCCATATGCATTTTTCGCTGTGGGACAAGACGGGTAAGAAGAATTTGTTTGTCGATAGCAAGGGCGAGCTGGGACTTTCGAAGCTGGCCTACAATTTCCTTGGTGGCGTACTATCGGAAGCGAGCGCCTTATGCGCCATTACCAATCCCACGGTGAATTCTTATAAGCG
Source organism: Alphaproteobacteria bacterium (assembly GCA_025362975.1). Taxonomy (GTDB): domain Bacteria; phylum Pseudomonadota; class Alphaproteobacteria; order Rickettsiales; family SXRF01; genus JANYBV01. The sequence goes on from JANYES010000025.1 coordinate 66,175, forward strand.
TATCAATGCGCCTGTGACGGCTTCGGGGGCGACGTGGTCGCCCAATACGGTGTCGTATACGGGCAATAACCGTACGCATATGGTGCGTATTCCTGAGCCGGACCGGTTTGAAATCCGCCTGCCGGACGGGGCGACGAATCCGTATCTGTTGCCAGCGGTGGTGCTGGCGGCGGGGCTTTCGGGTATTGCGAATAAGACCGATCCGGGTAAGCGTTTGGATACGAATATGTATGAAACTCCGGACGCGAAGGCGAAGAAACTGCCGCAGACATTGCATGATGCGCTGAATCACCTTGAAGCGTCGAAGGGGTTGCGCGCGAGCATGGGGGCGGAGTTTATGGATAGTTATATCAAGCTTAAGCGTGGGGAGTGGAACCGGTATCTTGGGCAGGTTTCGGCTTGGGAACGTGAGAGCTATCTCGATACCTGAGGCGGGGGATTGCCGCGTCGGCGTTGCCTCCTCGCAATGACGTTACAACTTCGCGCTTAAAAATTTCTGTAATATAGATAATCCTAAACCGCCGCTTTTTTCGGGGTGGAACTGGCAGCCATAGACGTTGCCGCGTTGGATGGCGGCGCAGATTTCTACGCCGTTGTAGTCGACGGTGGCGAGCATGTCGTCGCGGTTTGTCGGGTGGCCGTGGTAGGAGTGGACGAAATAGGCGTAGTTTTTCGTGGTACGGCCGGAAAGCGACGCGAAGATGGTGCCGTTCCAGTCGCGCGCGGGCAGTAACTCGGACCAGCCGATATGTGGGATTTTGTGGGGTCTGCCGTCTTTGCCGGTGTTTGGGATTTTGCTTACGGTGCCTTGGACGATGCCGAGGCCTTGGTGGTGGCCGAATTCTTCGCCGGTTTCGAACATGACCTGCATGCCCACACAGATGCCTAGGAACGGGCGGCCGCTGTCGACGTAGTTTTTGATGGGCTGAACGAGGCCGCGGCCGCGCAGGCCGTCCATGCACTGGCCGAAGGCGCCGACGCCGGGGAAGACGAGTTTCATGGATGACAGGATGACTTCGGGGGCGTTGGTGACTTCGACCTGCGCGCCGCAATGTTCGAGCGCGCGCACTACGTTTAACAGGTTGCTGGCCCCGTAATCAATGACGGTAACTTTGCTCATGCGACGCGCACTCCGATGTCGGCGGATTCGGCGCAGGCGCGGATGTCGGCGAGGGTGGCGCGGTTGTAGTGTAAAATATCGGCCATCGAAACGGCGCTGGCGTGGCCGAGCTGGACGGCATCGATGATGTCTTCGAGCTTCCCCATGCCGCCGCTGGCGATGACCGGAACGGAAACCGCATCGGCAATGGCGGCGATGAGGTCGCAGTCGAAGCCTTGCTTGGTGCCTTCGCGGTCGACGGCGGTGACGAGAATTTCACCGGCGCCTAGGCTTACAGCTTGTTTGGCCCATTCGACGGCGTCGCGGCCGGTTTTTTCGCGGCCATTGTCAGTATAGCATTCCCATTTGCCGGGAGTTAGGGATTTGGCCTCGATGGATAAGACCATGCACTGCGCGCCCAGCGTCTGGGCGATTTCGCCGATGAGTTCGGGACGGGCGATGGCGGCGGTGTTGATGGCGATTTTATCGGCGCCGCAGCGCAGCATGTGTAATGCGTCGTCGATGGAGCGGATGCCGCCGCCGACGGTGATGGGGATGAAGACGGATTGGACGGCGCGTTCAATGATGTGCGACAAGTTGTTGCGGCCGTAGAGGCTGGCCACGATATCCATGAACAGGAGTTCGTCGGCGCCTTGCTCGTAGTAGCGCAGGGCGTATTCGTTGGGGTCGCCAATGACGCGCAGTCCTTCGAGGCGGATGCCTTTGATCAGGTTTTTGCCCTTGACGTCGAGGCGGGGGATGAGGCGGATGTTGGAGGTCATGCCGAAGGCATACTGCCAAATTAAGGATGGGTCAAACGATTGTGAGGTGCGGTTTGTGGGACATTCGGTGACATTATGGGACATTGATGACGGCGGTTGACAGGGATGCACAAATGCGCAAGATCGCGGCAAAATTAGCAAGGATAAGGGCTTATGGCGGATTATCTGGCAAGCCCCTCTTCCCGCCTGCGCGGTTACATGAAGAACGCGCTAGCGATTTACTATTACTTTAATAAATTCACCCGCTGTACGCTGGCGCGCGGAGTTTATTTCAGGGCAGTCCGGCTGTTCATTCCTCATTATAAATGAGTGGCGGTGTCCCGGAAGGGGTAAAACGCTGGCGCGGTATGGGATTTTGATGTGGAGCCGTATATCAACCGGTTGAATCTGAAAAGCTAGCCGTGGGCGCGGCGCAGCACGCCGTTTTTGAGCACGCCGAGGCAAGGGTTGTGGCCGAGTTGGGCCGTTAAATCGCGCGGGTGGGTGATGTCCCAGAAGACGATGTCGGCGATTTTGCCGATTTCCAGCGTGCCGGTATGGGCGTCGATGCCGAGTGCGCGCGCGGCGATGCTGGTGGTGCCGTGCAGGGCTTCCAAGGGCGTAAGCGCGAGCAGATGGCAGCCCATATGCATGGCGAGTAAGAGCGAGTTGCAGGGCGAGCCGATGGGGTTGTGGCCGGTGGCGACCGCCATTGGGACTTTGTATTCCTGCAGGAGTGGCACGAGCGGGTTAGACGCGCCTAAGCCGCTGTAATAGGCCGCTGGCAGCAATACGGCGACGACGCCGGTTTGCGACATGACGCGGATGGATTCTTCGGTGGCGTATTCCAACTGGCTGGCAGTGAGCGGTTTTACGCGGTGGGCGCGGTTATGGCCTTCTTCACCTGCGAGCTGGCGGGCCTGGACACGTAGCAATAGTTTGGCGGCGATGGCGGCGTCACAGAGCGCGTCGAGTTCGGTGTGGAGGAATTCGATGCCACCGCCTTCGATGAGCACGGCGTCGGCGAGTTTTTCTTTCGCCATCAGAGTGAAGGTTTTTTTCAGTTTTTCGATAAATGGGGTTTTGTCGCCGTTGAATTCGGGCGGCAGGAAATGTGGGGTTTGCAAGGTGGTGTAGACGTGAACGGGCCAGATATCTTCGAGCTTGCGGGCGGCGCGCAGGAGTTTGAGTTCGCCTTCCTTGGTAGAGGCGAAGCCGGAGGAAATATCGACAGTAGTGACGCCCTCTTCCATGAGCGAAATCAAGCGACGGGAGGCGTCGCCGATGAGGGCGGCCTCGGGGGCGGCTTCGGTGGCGGCGATGACTTTGTCGAGCTTGGTTTCGTGGCCACCGTAGACGAGTTGGGTGTGGCAGTCGATCAGGCCCGGAGTGATCCAGGTGCCGTTGCAGTCGATGACGTTTCCAGCGATGGTGCGGGCTTCGCCGGGTAAATCCTTGCCCGGCCCGACCCATGCGACGCGGCCTTCGTGGATGGCAAGCGCGCCACCTTCGATGATGCCGAAGCTGGCCGGGTCGGCCATCGTGGCGATGCGCACGTTGGTCAGCAGGCTGTCCCACGGCGGGGATGGCTTTTGGTTGTCGGCGCTAGACATTTGCAGTAAGGTTCATGTTCATCATCATTTCACCATAAAGGAAGAAAAACGGTGGAAAAAGAACTTTATTTCGAGGACTTCGCCCCGGGCCAGCAATTTACCAATGGTGGGTACACGATCAGCAAGGAAGCGGCCATTGCGTTCGCGACGCAATACGACCCGCAGCCGTTCCATATCGACGAGGAAGCGGCGAAGCAGAGTATCTTCGGAAAACTCGCCGTGTGCGGCATGCAGACGGCGGCGGTGACGATGCGGTTGAAGATGGGTAGCGGGATTCAGAACGTGGCCGGTGGGCTGGTGGGGCTTGGCATGGAACAGATGCGCTGGCCAGTGCCGGTGTTTCCGGGGGATACGCTGCGGATCGTGGTGAGCGTGACCGGCGCGAGGGTGTCGAATTCAAACCCGAAAAACGGGGTGGTGCGTTACAAGATCGAGACGTTTAACCAAAATGACGCCCTGGTGATGGAAATCGATACGGCGGTGCTGGTTCCGCGTAAGGAAAACAAGGGCTTATAATAACTTGCGAAGGCAGCGCGGGGGCGCTATCAATAGCGCTTAAAACAGGTGTCTTTTATGTCGAATGAGATCACCGTCAGCTATGTGGTGACGGTTTATAATAAGGAACCGTATATCGGCCATACCGTGCGTTCACTGCTGCAGCAGGAAGGCGGTTTCAGGGCGGAATATATTTTTGTCGATGACGTATCGACGGATAAATCGCTGGATGTGATTGCGGACGTGACCAAGGGCGTGCCCAACGTCATCGTGATTAAAAATACCATTAATTCCGGTCCGAGTGTGCGGTTGAATCAGGGAGCGCGGATGGCGCGTGGGAAATACCTGCATTTTATCGATTCGGACGATATCATGGCGGCTAACGCCACCAATGTAATGGTGCGGCTGATGGAAGAGCATGACGCCGATGTGGTGCATGGGAGCTGGGAAAAAACGGGCGTGAAAAGCGCTGAGCTGATCGGGCGCAAGGTCAATGAGAATGCACCCTATAAGGTGAGTGACAAGCCGCTGGAATTTGTGTTTCGCGAACGGATTCGCAGGATGTGCCAAATGGTGCGGCGGGAGACGTTTTTACTGGCCGAGGGATGCGACGAGGCGTGTTTTATTCAGGATGAGTCGCTGGGGCTGCGCCTCGCGCGCGTGGCACGACGCTTTGTATTGCTGGATGCGCCGGTGTTGTTGATTCCGCTGGTGGAAGGCGAGTTATCGCGCAATGTGTCGCAGTTAAATCATGATCGGTTCCTTGCCAGCTACCATATGATTACACGTTATCCGACGCTGGATGAAGTGACGCGGCGCAGGCTGTACCGGCGCTGCGTGTCGTCGTTCTGGAAGCAGCAGAGGCTGATGCGCGGAACGCTTCGGGCGGTTTTGAGCGCCGGGTTTGCGCGCTATGCGTGCGTGAAGTGGACGTTGCAGCCGGTGGATATGGCGTGGCTCGCTGAGACGGACCGGTTCTTTGCCGGGCTGAAAGGGGTGCTGCGTGTTCCGACCTAAATTTAATACGGCAGGGCCGAGTGCAGCGTGGAAACTTGCGTTTACGATGTTTGCGATTATGCCGCTGTTGCTTGGGATTACGCGCGCGGGTGCGGATATTGGCATTATGGGTGTGCTGTTTTTGGGTAATTGCGTAGTGCGCAAGGATTGGGGATGGGTGAAGACGCCGGAGGTTAAGGCGCTGCTGGGGCTTTGGGTGTTTATGATGGCGGTTTCGGTTGCCAGTCCCGTAAGTAAAATGGGGGCGTTTACGGCGGCGCTGATCTGGGGGCGGTTTGTGTTGTTTTATTTCGCGGCGCGGTTCTGGATTTTGCTGCCTTCGCCGGCGTTGAAGAAGTTGCATGTAGTCGGGCTTGGGATTTTGGGGTTAGCGGCCATTGATACGTTCTGGCAGTACAAAACTGGCGTGTCGCTGACGGGGCATCATATGGTGGGTGAAGATCGCCTGACCGGGCCGCTGACCAAGGCAAATATCGGGAATTTCTTTGTGAAGGTCGGGTTCCCGATGGTGGGGCTTTGGAGTTATTCGCTGGTGGCCGGTAGGCAGGCTAGAAGGCTGTGGATGGCGGGGCTGGCGCTTCTCGTGATGATTGCGATTGTGATGATTAGCGGGGAGCGTTCGACGCCGCTGTTGATGTTGCTGAGCTTTGGGGTGGTCGGGTTGACGGTGATGATTTGTCAGCCGAAATCGCGCAAGTATGTGATTGGCGCGGGTGTTGTGATTGCGGCGTTTTTGGGGTTGGTGGCGGCGACGCAGCCGATTGTGATGGGCAAGGTGCAGTTATTTATCGAGCAGGTTTCGGATTTCTGGAATACGCCGTATGGGCAGCTTTATATTGCCGCCGGGCGGCTGTTCCGGGAGCATCCGCTGACGGGGATTGGGGCGCAGCAGTTTTTAGAGGCGTGCAAACCGGAGATTCTGAATGTGACGTATTGCGATGTGCATCCGCATAACATGTATATGGAATGGCTGGAGGCGACAGGGGCGCCGGGGATTTGCTTGTTTGTGCTGTCGATGATTCTAGTGGTGACGCGGTTTATCAAGGGTGCGGTTTTTAGCGGTAATGCAAGTATTCTGACCGCAGTGGGACTCAGCGCTTTTGCTGTTGTGATATTCCCTTTTGTCGTGACGCAAAGCGTCTTTTCCAACTGGTCGGCGGCGTTGTTCTGGTACAGCCTCGCGCTTGGGATGAGTGCGATGAATTTTGGCAAGGACGCGCATGAGCGCGGGTAAGCTGCCTATTTCCGTATTCATCATCGCTGTCGATGAGGGTGATCGCGTTGGGCGCACCATTGAAAGTGTGCGCGACTGGGTGGATGAAGTGATCGTGATCGATAGCGGTAGTAAGGACGATACTGTTGCGGTGAGCGAGGCTGCGGGGGCGCGGGTGATGTTTCATGCGTGGCCGGGATATGGGGAGCAGAAGCGGTTTGGAGAAGACCAGTGCCGCAATGACTGGTTGTTAAATCTGGATGCGGATGAAGTGGTAAGCGCAGCGCTTGCGGCAGAGATTCGTGCATTGTTCCCCTCGCCTTCGCATCAGGGTTATTGGATGGATGTGGTGGAGATTTTGCCGGGGGAAAGCGCGCCGGGATGGTTTGCACATACGGTCAAATGTTTGCGGCTTTACGATAAGAAATTCGGGCGGTTCGACCCTAGTACGGTGCATGATTCGGTGCATCTGGTATCGGGCACGGAAGGGTCGCTCGGCGCGATTGTGGAGCATCGGTCGTCGCGAGGGTTTGCGCATACGATTGCCAAGATTAATCGGTATTCGACGATGCAGGCGCAGAATATGGTGGGTCGGAAGAAGCGGCCGGTGTTGCTGGAGCTGCGGATTGTACTGGAATTTGCGATTGGGTTTTTTAAGGCGTATGTGTTGCGCGGGTATTTCCTCAAGGGCATGTATGGGTTCATTAATGCCATGCATTACGGGTTGAGCCGGTTTGAACGGCTCGCTAAATATTGGGAAGCAGAGCGCTAACGCTGCGGGGATTTTGCGTTCAGGATTTTTCGGGGTCCAGCATTTCATTTTTCATTAGGCCACCCACCCATGTGGTGCGCTCTACCATCAGGCCGTTCATGCGCAGTTCGCGCATGGAGATGCGGTCCGGGCTTCCGGGGATGTGGGCGGTTTCTGCAGTTTTGTAGACGTTATCGAGAGTGAGTTCGGTGCGGTTGCCCATGAGCTCGCGTTCGCCGTTTAATTTCTGGTAGCGCGGCAGCACGGTGAAGGTGGCGATTTTTATGCTGTCGGCGAAGAAGTCGATAGCTTCGGCGTAAGCGGTTTCGGGCATGTCGCGGTGGCGCATGCGGGTGACGGTAGCGCGGGTAATGTTGGCATCGGTGAAGGCGGAGATTTCGCTGCGCGCCATGAACACGTCTAAGTCTTTCCCGGTGACTTCGACGGTGGTTTTGCTGGCGGCGGGAAGATTGCGGTTAAGGGGATAATACCCAAGTTCCTTGGCGTTGTGTTCTTTGGCGACGAGCAGGTCGAAAGCTTTGCGTTGCAAGCTCGGGGGTGAGCGGCGCGGGTTCAAGCATGGCGGCTTTGGAGCGGCGGGCGGGATCGAAAGTGGCGACGCGCGGGGTGGGCTTGGGGAGTTCGGGGAGTTGCGGGTTGGGGTTGGTGAGCGCGAGGCCGGTGGCCATGCCGCCGATAGCGAGGCGGCGCAAGGAATTGGGTTTGGGGTCGGTGCGCGCGGGCGCCGCGGGAAGGTCTTTCCAGACGATGCTGTCGAAGCGGGTTTCGGCTTCGGTGGAGCTGATTGCGTCTTCCATTGCTTCGTTGCCTTCGGGGGGGGGGGGAGGATGTCGAAGTCGGGGAGCGATTGGGGGCGGGCGAGGCCGATTTCTTCGAGCACGTCGGGAAGTTTGCCGAGATTGTGAAAATCGCTGGAGCCAATGTCGTGTAGGCGGCCGTACTGGGTTAAGTTCTCGCGCGGGATGTAGGGTTCGTCGAAGGCACCCTGCTCGTTGCGATAGTAGATGCCGGGCATGTTGGGGACGGCGCGGTCGCGCTGGACGGCTGGGCCAGCCCCGTATTTTTGCAGCACGCTTGCGGATTCGCGAAGGACGGCTTTCCAGTCAATGGGGGCGTCGTCGTAGCCGGTTTTGGAATAGTAGAAGACGACGGTTTTGCCGGACTGCCGCTCATCGGGGTTGAGGAAGCTTTCGCGCAGGGCGTGGTTGGCGAATTTGAAAGTGCATAGCTTGTGTTTGGCGGCGATGTCGGCGAGCTCCTGCTGCGCTTCGACAGTGGGGGCGCTTAAGTGGAATTTCCAGCTGGTGTCGGGGTTTTTGCGCGAGTGGAATCTCAGCTAGCCTTCTGACTCGCGATCTTGCGCGCCTTGCACGACGTAGACGATTTCTTGTTTCGGGTCGAAGACTTCGAACAGGTTTTCTTCGAGTTTGATGGTGGCTGGTTTGAGGGCCATGTTTTCCTACATCGAGATGTGATGCGAGCCGGGGCCGCCGGGGGTATAGGGGAACAATTCGGCGATCTTGTCAATCCAAGTTGGTTGGCTGGCTTGGAATTGGAAGGTGCGCTGGGCGGTTGTGTCGATGGCGGCGTTTAGCTCGGGCGCGGTGCGGGGGTCTTTGCCTAGGGTGACGAGTTGTTCGTGGAGGTGTTCCAGGATTTTTTGCGGGTGGCGATTGGTCGATAACTCGTCGAGTTGTTTTTCGATGATCTGCTGGAAGTAGTTGACCAGCGGGGATTCGGGGTAGTCGGCGACGAATGACGATTTGTCGGCGGCGTAGCGCATCAGGGCGTTGGCGAAATTTTCGCGGTTGATGACGTCTTGCGGGGTGTGTTCGTCGGTATAGTCGGCATCTACCGTGATGGCGTCGGCTTGGGAGGCCATGCCTTTTGGGTAGAGTTTTTTGTCGGCGTCGAAGGCTTTGATGAAGAGCAGCGACTGTGAATGGGCGTAGGGATTTTCGGTGAGCGTGGCGTCGACGAAATGTCCGAGTTCGTGGACTAGCGTGTTGTCGGGACCGTAGGCGGGTTTGTCGGTGGGGTTGCCGGGGGTGTATATGATGTGGTGGCGGGCTTCGCGGGCGTATTCGCCGGGCTTGCTTCTTTTAGTGTGGCCGCCCCACGTTTCGAAACGGATAGCGAGTTTCGAGGGGGATTTTGAATAGGCGGTGAAGAGCGATTTGAGTTCAGTACTGACGATGGAGGATTCCAGCTCGCGGAAGGTGGCGTCGAGGGAATCGACGATGCTGAGTTTGTCGCGCGGGGCATGCGCGAGACGGGCGTCGGCTTTTTTGACGAGGCGTGCGAATTCAGCCTCGGAACCGGGCATGTGGGTTTCAAAACTGGAGGAACGCAGATGGGCGTGACGCTTGGAATCGGGTTTGTCGTCCTGCACGAGGAGTGTGCGCGGCAGATAGGCTTTGATGAGGTTAAAATCCACCGGTGTCGCCATAGCTGATTATACAGCAGATTGGCTTAAACATAGGTTAAATGGTTAATTTATTGTTTTCTGGTCTTTTTCTTCCTTTGCAGCGACATAATAAAGATGGGCGCGCCCATGCAGGTTGGCTTGAAGTTATGAGAGCTTTCGTGAAATGCGTGCCGAGGATGTCGGGGTGTTCAAAGAAGGTGTTGAGGAAGGCTGACTCATACCGATCGGGTAACGGTAAACCGGTACGAAATATTAAATATTTTCATGCCGCCCGTTAGACTAAACGATTATTAGTTTATAGTTTCTTTGGCGCAAGGGAGCGGGGTGGCGAGGAGTGCGGGCCATGCGCTCGCCCAGTTGCCATAATGGTCGAGGCCGGGGACGATGTTGATGGCACTGCAATTGCCTTCAGGTAAGCGGGACTGGTAGGACTGGATTATGGAGGGGGGCACGGTGGTGTCGTTGGCACCGGCGAAGTGGCGCTGCGGGATGCGGGCGGTGGTGCGCATGGTGCTGGTGGGGTTCAGGGAGTTTGAAAGTGGGGAGATGTGGTGGATGGCGGTGAAGGCGTCGGTGTCGATGTTGCCGGCGATGGTGCGCAGGGCGATGACGTTGGGGAGGCGCGGGGCGATTAACAACACAACCCCTGCCCCGCCGGAAAAGCCGGTGAGTTCGAGTTTATTGGATTGCCAGCGGGTGAGCGCCTGGGTATAGGCGCTGATGGTATCTTCGCTGAACTGATGGCTGGTCCAGAAGCGCGGGTTGCAAGATGGCGAAGTGACGTATTGGCAGATTCGGCCCATGTAGACGACGTTGGGCGATGGGTCGGCGATGGCGATTTTTAAGGTGATGGGGTCAAGCGGGGTTGGGTCGGGGGAGACCATGTTGCCGGCGAGCCATGCGTTGCCATCGCCTTCGATGTAGAGGTGAACGGGCGCGGTGGGGCTGCCCATGCGCTCGAAGGCGAGCAGGTTGAAGGCGCCGCCGGTGAGCGATACCGGGTGCATGCCTGCGGCTGCGGCGATGGTGGTCGCTTGCTTGCGCATGTTTTCGGTCGTGTTGGCGCAGCCCGCGAGAAGCAGCGCCAGCGCCAGCGCCGCTGCCCTTATCATGCGCTGAGTAAGCCCATTTCCGCGTAGTTGGTGAGGCGCGTGGTGATGGCGTCCGGCAGGAATTTTTTGATCAGCGCTTCATCTTCGATGACGGCGTCGCCCTGCTTGATGATGAGCTTGCCGGATTTGAAGGACGGGAGCATGGCGTCGCACAGGGCGGCCAGGTCACGCGTGCCATCGAGCAGCGGGATGAGCGTCTGGTCGAACGGGGCGATGTTTTTAAACTCCTGGAACTGGTTGGAAAGCCAGTCATGTGTGGCGGCCTGATAGCGGCCCAGCGCCGGGATGGTTGGGTTTTTGGACACTTCGCGGGTGTAGGGCATGGAGGCTGCGTAATAGAAGATGCCGCCCATGAACAGGTAGCGCAGCATCAGCGTGGCGAGGCCGTCTTGAAAATTGCCGGGTTCTGATTCGGTGATGTCGAGCTTGTTGGCTTTGGCTTTTTCGCGCACCATCGCGGTGAGTTCGGCGAGGCTGAAGAAGCGGCGGTTGTTTTCGAAGAGCACCTGCATCAGTGTTTTGATGACCGGGTCGGTGACGGTCAGGCGCAGGCTGGTGGCGGACTGGAATTCGAGCGGCTCGGGGTTGTGCACGTCGATCTTATCGAAGTTTTCCGGATAGATCAGGCGCGGCGCGAGCACACCTTTTTCAAGCAGTTTCGGATTGACGTTGCGGTTGAGGATGCAGTCCTTGTGGCACAGCAGGGTCTGGCGGAAACGGCGGTCGTTCAAATAATCCATGAACTGTTCGGTGCGCACGATGTCGCCGCTGGTGCTGAGTACCTTGGCGGTTTCGGGAGGCAGGTTGCCGGTGAACATGGATTCGATGGAGGAGTCGCCGACATATTGCAAATCCTGCGCGGTGGCAAGGGCCATGAATTCGTGGAAATAGAAGGCGAAGTTATTTTCTTCGAGATGGTCGTGGAGGATATAATAGTCGGGCTGGCCGTCGATGATGCCGATTTCGCGGGTGATGGCGGTGGCCAGCGGGCTGTTGGAATTTTTGTTGCAATCGCTCAGAAATTTAAGCAGCAGACGGGCTTGGGCCACCTTGTCAGCGGGGTTGGGGAAATGCGAGGTGTGGTAAAGCATGATGTCGCGTACGCTGCGGGCGCTGTTCCAGCCGGGTAGCACGTTATAGCTAACGAATGCAATGCCTTCGGGAGATAAATTCGTGTTACACACTTCGATGATTTTGGCGCGCACTTCGGCCGGGACCCACGACATGACGCCGTGCACTATTATATAGTCGAAATCGCCGAAGGCTTTATCGACGTCCATCACCGACATGTGTTTGAGGGTGAGGTTTTTGATGCCGCTGCCGGCGAGCGCCTTTTGGCCGTCTTCGATCTGCTTGCGGGAATAGTCGATGCCGACGCACGTGCTTTTCGGATAGCACGAGGCGACGGACATGATGTTGTTGCCGCCGGCGCAGCCGATTTCCAGAATGCGGGCTGTTTCCGGCGCGGGCGCGGTGAGGCCGAAAAGATAGCCGAGTGCTTGCAACACGCGCGGGTTGGTTTGCGGGAACGGATGGCTGGTGTAGGGCACGCTGTCGTAGGAAACATGCGTGTCGTTTTTTTCTACTGCTTTGGTTTTCGCTTTTGCCATAATCTCGTTCCTTAATGAATATTAATGTCGCTTTTTCGAACGTAACGCCGCAGGAGTTAAAAATGAATTAAAATCGTGCGGCGCAAAAAACTGGGCTCAGATTTAGGCGCAAAGCGGCGGCTATGCAAGCTTACAGTGATCTATCCACAAACATGCGTGTGATAAATTAGTTACATTCGATTTTCAAACACGCGCAACAAATAGTATTAAGAACAAAATGAATTGCATTTTAAGTACTTTATAGTAAACCAAAACCACGAAATTCCGTAACTCGACCTTGAAATTTAATTACACAAAGGATTACTTCATGATTCGCACCACCAAAAAACAATTACTGGCCGGCTCTTCCGCTCTCGCTCTGGCAGCAGCGGCTTCCACCATCGCAACCCCGGCATACGCAGCGTGGACCACGCTTGCTGCACCCACCACGGTAACGCAGACTGCGACCGGCGGTAACATTGCGCTTGCGATCACCAGCACCGCCAACAACCTCGACGTCGCCGCAGGTGCCGCCGCTACCAACACCAACCAGGCCGGCTCGACCATCGCCGTGACCACCACCGCCGCTGGCGATATCGGCATTCGCTCGACAGACGCGACCGCCAACGCCATCGCCATCACCGGCACCGGCACGCTGACGTCGCTGAACATCACGCAGGGTAAAGTCACCGGCGCCGGCACGACCAACGTGCTCGCTACCGTATTGATCGACGGCACCTCGTCGACCACCGCTATTAAGCTGGGTAACGCGACCTCATCCGACGGCGCAGGCACCTCCATTACCAACACCGGCGGCGGCGCAGCTATCGAGCTGGGCAACACCAACGCCTTCCAGACCCTGACGATCGACAACACCCACGGCGGTTCGATCACCTCGACCGGCGACGCCATCGTAGCGCTTGATAAAGCTTCGGCAGTGCTCACCGTCAACAGCAACGGCACGATCACCGCAGGTACCGGCAAATACGCCATCAACCTCAACGGTACCACCAACACCAAATCGGTCATCTCGCTCACCGGCGGCACCGTCACCGGCGCAATCGACACCGGCACGAAGAACACCTCGACCCTCTCCCTCGCGGGTGGCCAGGTCGTCGGCACCATCGACGGCGCGACCAACCTGACCGTGGGCAGCAACTACACCACACAGGGCAACATCGGTAACACCGTTGCGCTGACCAGCACCGTCATCAACGACGGCGTGGCCCTCAGCCTCAACACCAATAACAACGTGCTGAAATCCGGCTCGGTTGTTGTCGGCAGCGCTGGCGCAGGCACCGCAGTCCTTAATATCGGCACCGCTTCCGTGACCGGCACCATCGACGGTGACGCTTCGGGCAAAGGCACCGTGAACTTCAAAGGCACCAACACCACCGTCGGCAACATCGGTACCACCACCAACAAGCTTGGTACAGTTAACATCACCGACGGCGCAACGGTCAGCCTGAACACCAACAACAACACGCTTTCCGCAAGCGCCATCAACGTCGGCACGAGCACCTCGGGTGCTACGCTTAACGTCGGCACGGGCGCACTCACCGGCATCGTGAACAGCTCGGCTGCAGGCGTAGGCACGATCAACTTCAAAGGCAACCAAACGCTCGGCACGGGCACCACGATCGGTGCTACCACAGGCTTCGGCACCGTCACCGTTTCAGACGGCGCGGCTGTTAACGCCAACACCAACAACGCCAGCATCAAAGCCACAAACGTGGTCCTCGGCACCGCTGGCGCGGGCACCGCGACCTTGAGCCTCGGCACCGGTTCGGTTACCGGCACCATCAACGGTGACGCGGCTGGCAAAGGTGTGTTGAACTTCAAAGACAACAACACCACCGTCGGCAATATCGGCGCGACGAACAAGCTTTCCTCGGTCGTTATCACCGACGGTAAAACCGTTACGCTTAGCACCAACAACAACTCGCTGGCCGCTACCGCGATCACGCTGGGTACGGCAGGCGGCGGCGGCGCTGCCCTCGTTGTCGGCACCGGCGCAGTTGTCGGCACCATCGACGGCGACGCGAGCGGTAAAGGCGCACTCACCTATAGCGCAAGCCAGACGCTGGCTTCCGATATCGGCGCGATTAATAAGCTCGCTGCGATCACCATCAACGACGGTGCGACCATCAACGACCTCAGCAACAACCAGATCAAAGCGACGACCGTTACCCTCGGTAGCGCCGCTGCGGGCACTGCCGTCCTGACGCTCGGCACGACCGCGGTCGGTGGCAACATCGAATCGTCAAGCGCTGGCAAAAACACGCTGAACGTCACCGGCACGCAAACCGCTACCGGCACGATCGGCGCGGCCACTTCGCTGGGCACGATCAACATCACCGACGGCACCGCCTTCACCCTCGGCGGCGTAACCAAAGCGGCTGCCATCAACATCGGCACCAGCTCTGCAGGTGCTACGCTCAATACCGGCGCTAACAACATCACCGGCGCCATCAACAGCGCCCGCGCTGGCACCGGCACCCTCAACGTGACCGGCAACTCGACGATGCAGGCTGGCAGCTCGGTTGGCGCCACCACGAGCCTCGCCGCTGTTAACATCACCGACGGCGTGACCTTCTCCGACGCAACCGCCAACGGCGGCATCAAAGCCACGCAGATCACCCTGGGTTCGGTCAACGGCACTGGCACGCTTACTGTCGGTACCGGCTCCGTCACCGGCAAAATCGACAGCGTGACTGGCAAAGCTGGCAACGGCACGGTCAACTTCAACGGCAACAACACGCTGCTTGCTAACGTCGGTTCGACGGTTGGCATCGGCACGTTGAGCGTTGGCGCTGGCGCCCGCCTGCATGCTGACACCAACAATAACTCGATCACCGCCACCAACGTCACCGTTGGCAACGGCTCGACCCTCGACGTAGGCACCGGTGTCGTCACCGGCGTGATTGACGGCTCGGGTGTTAATACCGGTACCGTTAACTTCACCGGCACGCAGACCACCGGCGGCGCAGTCGGCGGCGCGAACAACCTTGCAGCTGTTAACATTAACGGCGGCGTCGTAAGCCTCGGTGAAGTTGTCGGCAGCACCATTAAAGCCAACGTCACCACCGTGAACACCGGCGGTACGCTGAACTTCGGCAACACCCCGCACACCACCAAAGGTGACATCGTCACCGCTGACACCGGCGCACTCAAACTGGGCACGCAAACCCAGAATGTGAATGCTGGCGACAACGGCACCGGCACCGGCGCGTTTACGACCGCTGCTGGCGGCCAGACTGTGACCATCGGTATTCGTGACAACGTAGCCAGCCACAATGGTAACCTCAACATTGCCGGCAATGCCACGGTTGATGGATCGACCAAGCTGGTTGTTGACACCTCGCTGCTTACCACCGCGCCTATCACCTCGGGCACGACCTACAACTGGTTGACCACCGCTGGCACCAACACCGGCGCTCCGCTGGCTTCGGCTAACGTCAGCGTGCTCAACCCGCTGTTCACGGTCGCTGAAACCAAAGCAGCTACGACGCGTACCGTCACCCTCACCCGCGTTGCGGGCGGTTATGGCACGATCGCTAACAACAGCACCGACTCCGGCGCTGGCGCAGTGCTCGAATCGCTCGTTGGCGTTACGGCAAACGCCCAGCTGATTACTTTGCAAACCAAACTGGACAGTTCGTCTTCGGCTGCGCAGTTGAACGCCACCTTGAACTCTGCAGTTCCGCAGGTTAACCAGAGCTCGTTACAGGCTCTGCAGTCTGCTACCCAGTCGATGGATGTGGTCGGTTCGCGCCTCAGCCAGCTTCGCGCCGGCATCGACACCAGCTCCAACGGTATGGCGGCTGGCGGTCACGTCGCTGACAAAGGCCTGTGGATCCAGGCGTTCGGTACCACCGCAACGCAGGACACCCGCAGCAACGTCGTCGGTTATGATGCTGACACCGCAGGTGCAGCAGTCGGCGGCGACATTGCGATCAACGATACCACCCGCCTCGGCGCCAGCTTCAGCTATGCCAACAGCAATATCGACGGCAACGGCTCGACCGCGTCCAGCACGGATATCAACTCCTACCAGCTTAACGCTTACGGTACCCACATGATGGGCCAATGGTACACCGACGGCCTCCTCGGCGCGGCGTATCATAACTACAACAGCGACCGTACGGTCGCGGGCGTAGGTATCGCTAGCAGCGGCGACTTCAGCGGCGAAACCTACACCGCTCGCGTCGGTGGCGGTTACCACTTCCTGACCAGCAACGGCATCGATATCACGCCGAACATGGGCCTGACCTACTACTACAACCATACCGAAAGCTACACCGAGTCGGGTGTTGGCGGTCTTAACAACTCCGTGGGGAGCTCCGACCAGAACGCCCTTATCGGCAAAATCGGTGCGGATGTCGGTTACAGCTTCAACTACGGTTCGACCCTGGTTCGTCCGGTTGTTCGTGCAGCCTACCTGTATGACTTCGTAGGTGACCAGCTCGACACCACCAGCCAGTTCACTGGCGGCGGCGCAACGTTCAAAGTGCGTGATGCTTCGCCAGAACGTAGTAGCTTCGACCTCGGTGCAAGCCTTAACCTCGCCCAGACGAACAACGTCTCGTTCTCGGCAGATTACGACTTCCAGGCTAAAACAGACTATACCGCTCACTCCGGTATGCTGCGCGCCCGCTACAACTTCTAGTTAGCGCCAAGTCTAACAAAAAGCCCGCCGGGGAAACTCGGCGGGCTTTTTTATGTGTGTAGAATTGTCAATTTTGAACTGTTGCTACAACAATAACCCGCAGTTCTTTAGACAGATAATCGTTCAAATATTAGGTGACAAATATGGAAAAAAATTACATTGCGCCAGCAGTTGATAAAACAGCATTTCATTGTCCACACTGTGGAACTAAAGCACCGCAAAAATGGCTAAACTGTTATGCAAATAGCGTTTCAGATAACATACCATTTGTGTGGAGTTTGGCTGAATATGATCGGATTTTCGAAGGTTTACGTAATCGTTCTGAGAAGGAAAAACCTTCAACAGAAGTGATCCAAAATGGAAGACAGAAGCAGAAGCAGCGGTTTCAGGAGATTTTTGTCTTTCGGAACTAAATTCGGGCCAATATTGCAGATACGGAATGAGTAACATATTTTTTAGCGTATGTGGTGAAGTTAGCTGTGGGAAAGCCTCCTTATGGTTAAATAACAAACTTATTATGCCAGCTGCTCATATAGAGGAATCTCAAAATGAAGATATGCCCGATGCGGTAAAGGAGGTTTACAATGAAGCTCGTAAGGTTCACTCCATCTCACCTCATGCTTCTGCTGCACTACTTAGATTATGTTGTGAAATGCTCTGTAATTATTTGCAGGCAAAAGGTAAGGGTCTAAATGAAAAAATTGCTGATTTAGTTGTCAAAGGTATGGATGAAGGGATTCAAAAGGCATTAGATATTGTGCGCTTTATTGGAAATGATGCAATCCATCCCGGCCAGATTGATCTTAAAGATGATCAATCGACATCACATGCTTTATTCGCCTTGGTTAATGAAATAACGCAAGAAATGATTAGTAAGCCGAAAAGGCTGAAAATTTATATAATGAAAAACTTCCTTCGACTGTACGAGAAGCGATAGAGAAGCGAGATAAGAAAAAACCAGAGTTAACTTAATTGCTTAAACATCGCAATCGCCGCTTCGCGCGCCTTCGCATGATCGACAATCGGGGGGATGTAGGGCGCGATAAGCGGGTGTTTCCACGGGGCGTGGATGGCGTCGGCGGGGGTGTTTTTTAGTTCGGGGACGTAGGTGCGGATGTAGTCGCCGTTGGGATCAAATTTTTCGCTTTGGAGTTCGGGGTTGAAGACGCGGAAATAGGGTTGGGCGTCGGTTCCGGTGGAGGCGGCCCATTGCCAGCCGCCGATGTTGGAGGCGAGGTCGTAGTCCATGAGGTACTGGGCGAAATGAGCTTCGCCTAAGCGCCAGTCGATGCGTAGATGTTTGGTGAGGAAGCTGGCAACTATCATGCGGGCGCGGTTGTGCATCCAGCCGTCGGCGAGGAGCTGGCGCATGGCGGCGTCGACGACGGGGTAGCCGGTTTTGCCTTCGGCCCACGCTTTGAAGTGAGTTTCGTTGTGGGACCAGTGGAGTTTGTTGCGGTATTTGGGGTTCCATTCGGTGTGGGCGGATTCGGGGTGGTGGTAGAGATTCATGGCGTAGAACTCGCGCCAGATGAGTTCTTTTAGCCAGATATCGGCGTGGGTGGCGATGGCGGCGGTGACGCATTCGCGGATGGAGATGAGACCGAAACGTAAGTATGGCGAGAGACGGCTGGTGCCGTGGAGGGCCATGAAATTGCGGGTGGTTGCATAGTCTTGCGCGTGGAGTTTGAGGAAATGCTTTAGGCGTTTTTCGGCGTCGAGCGGCCAGAGGTCGTCTTCGAAATAGTCGTAGCCGATTTCGGCAAGGGCATGTTTTTCGCCCTTGGAGAGGTCGATGGTTTTGAAGTCGGGGAGATGGGGTTTGGATGCATAGCGACCTTGGTCGTGCACGGCGTAAGCGCGCATGGCTTCGGGCATGAGTTTGGCGCGCCAGTTGTTGGCGTAGGGGGTGAAGACTTTGTACGGGGCGCCATTGGCCAACAGAATTTCTTCGGGGGCGAAGATGAGCTGGTCGCGCACGAAATGGGTGTGGACTTCGCCTTTGAGGGCGACGGAGACGTGGCTATCGCGCTTGCGGGTTTCGGGTTCGTAATCTTCGGAGGCGAAGACGTGTTCGGCTTTGAGCGCGTGGGCGAGTTTGGGGATGAGGTCGGTGGGTTTGCCATGCAGGACAAGGAGATTGCCGCTGCGGGTGTGGAGTTCTTTGTCGATGGCGCAGAGCGCCTTGATGATGAAGCTGAGGCGGCGGTCGTTTCTGGCGGGGAAGTTAGCGAGAATGTCGGTGTCGAAAATGAAGACGGGCTGGAGCTGGCCTTTGCGTTCCAAGGCGGCGGCGAGTGCGGCGTGGTCGTGGAGGCGGAGGTCGCGGCGAAGCCAGAGGAGGTTGGGCATCAGCTTACGGATTCGGCGCTGTAGCGCGCGATGAGGCCGGATTGCAGGGCGTGGCGATAGACGGAGCCGAAAGTGAAGCTGGCAAGCACGATGTCGAGCGCGTCGAGGGCGAGCGAGACGGCGAGCGCGTGGTAGTCGGCCCCCTGCCCGGCTACGACGCCGCGCATGGCTTCGAACACGTACGATGGGGGGACGGCTTGGGCGATGAGTTGCATCCAGTGCGGGAGGGTTGCGAGTGGGTAGAAGACGCAGGCGAAGGGCGACAGCAACGCCGGAATGGGCCAGACGAACCATTCGGCGGCGGGCCCCAAGCGCAGCATGATGGCGCAGCCGACGATGCCGAGCGCAATGCCGAATAGGAAGATGGAAAGCATGAAGGGGACGATGGCGAGGCCGTAGGTCATGAAGGACAGGCCGAAGACGGTGGTGGCGAGGAGCGCCATCACCACGAGGCCGATGGCGCTGGTGAAGATGCTGGAGATGACAAGGCCGGCGATGTATTCGCTGATGCGGATGGGGGTGGCAAATAAGTTGAGGAAATTGCGCGACCACGTGTCTTCCATGAAGGCCATGGTTGTGCCTTGCATGACGCGGACGAGGAAGCCCCAGAGGAGCATGGCGCCTAGGAAGATGGGGACCATGCGGCCGGTTTCCTGGGTGATGGAGCCTAGGTATTTGCTGATGAAGCCCCAGAGGATGATATCGACGCCGACCCAGACGCACATGGGGATGATGCGGGTCAGGCTGCCGCGGGCGAGATACCATTGGCGCAGGGCGATGGCTAGGGTGGGTTGGAGTTTCATGATTCGCTCCATGTGTCATACCCGCGTAGGCGGACAATTCTATATCGCGGCGAAGCCAAATCCAATCCGCCTTGCAGTAGCGAGGGTAAACAGCTCTTTCCCGCGCAGACGCGCTCCGCATTGGATACCCGCCTACGCAGGTATGACGGGAGGAAGTTAGGCTGCATGCGTGATTCCGATGCTTAGCGGTTCGCGGGCGACGGCGATGAAGAGTTCTTCCAGCGAGGCTTTGCCGTGTTGCGCGGGGAGTTGGCGCGGGTCGCCTTCTAGAAGGATTTTGCCTTTGGAGAGGAAGAGGACGCGGTCGCAGACGGTTTCGACTTCCAGCATGTTGTGGGAGGTCCAGAGGATGCCGCCGTTTTGTTTAGCGAAGGTGAGGACGTGGTTGCGGATTTCCTGGGCTTTGCTGGGATCCAAGGAGGCTGTGGGTTCGTCCAGGAGTAATAGTTGCGGGCGGTTCAACATGGCTTTGGCGAGGCAGACGCGGGTTTGTTCGCCGGAGGAGAGGACGCCGCATTTGGTGTGGCGGAATTGTTTGAGGTCGAACTGTTCTAAGAGCTCTTCGATGCGGGCGTTGAGGCCGGGGACGCCGTAGAGCATTCCGAAAATTTTCAGGTTCTGGACGACGGAGAGATTGCCCGGGAGGGGCGCGTAGACGGCGGCGAAGTTGGTGCGGGTGAGCGCTTCGTGGCGGTTTTTGGCAATGTCGATGCCATCGATAGTGATGGTGCCGGAGGTGGGGGCGAGGACGCCGAGAATCATGTTGATGGTGGTGGTTTTGCCAGCGCCGTTGGGCCCGAGGAGGCCTACAATTTCGCCCTTCCCTACCGAAAATGAAATGTCTTCGACGGCGGTTAGCCGTCCGTAGGTTTTACGAACATTAGTGACGTTGAGCACGGGGTTCATGTTAGTCGACAAGCGGGGTTAGCGTGGGTGTGGTGACGGGGGTAGGGCCGGTGTCTTTCCAGCCGCCGCCGAGGCTTTTATATAGCGCCACTAAATTCTCGCTGACAAGCGCATTCGCAGACGCGAGTTGGGATTCGGAGGCGTAGAGGGTGCGCTGGGCTTCGAGGACGTCGAGGAAGGAGGACAGGCCTTCTTTGTAGCGCTGGCGGGCGATGGTGGTGACCTGGCGGTTGTCGGCGACGGTCTTTTGAAGCGCGGCGCGGAATTCTTCCTGCTTGGCGTAGGCGGTGATGGCTTTGTTGACGTCGGAGAGCGCGGCGACGAGGGTTTTGCGGTATTCATCCAGAGCTTGCTGTTTGCGGGCGTCGGCGGCGTCAATGTTGGCGGATAGGCGGCCGTAGTTGAAGATGGGGAGTAAGACGCTGCCGCCCATCGACCATGAGCGGCTGCTGCCTTTGATTAGGTTGGCCTGGTCAATGTTGAGGAAACCGGCGAAGCCCGAGAGGGAGATGTCGGGGAAAAGTGCGGCGATGGCGACGCCCTTCTCGGCCGTGGCGGCGATTAGTTTTTGTTCGGCCATGCGGATGTCGGGGCGGGTGGCGATGACTTGGGCGGGGGCGCTTAGGACTAAATCTTTATCGGCGACGGGGAGTGGTTTGGCGTCAAGCACAAGGCTGTGGGTTGTGCCGGGTTGTTCGCCGAGGAGGATGTCGAGGTTGAATTCAGACTGGGCTAGCAGGTTTTCGTAATACGGTATCTGGGTTTGGAATTGTTGTAGCTGGGCGTTGGCCTGCATGACGTCTAGCTTGGCGGTTTCGCCGACTTTGTAGCGTTCCTGCGCGATTTTGACGCTGGTCTGGCCGCTGGCGACGGTGTCCTTATTCAGCGCGAGCTGCTGCTGGTATTGGCGGATTTCGAAATAGGTGCGGGCGACTTCGGCGAGCATGGAGACGCGCACGTCGTCGGCGTTGGCTTCTTCGGAGGCGAGCGTGGCGGATTCGGCTTCGAGGGTGCGGCGTTTGCCGCCGAAGAGATCGGCTTCCCATGTGGCGTCGAAGCCGGTTTCGAAGGTGTTGAGCGGTTTGGTCAGGTCGAACGGGCCACCGCCGCCGGGAAAGGCGATGCGGTTGGACTGGCGCACGGCGCTGGCTTTGCCGTTGACGGTGGGGAGCAGATCATTGGCGGCGTAGGAGCGGTTGGCGCGGGCTTCGGCGATACGGGATTCGGCGATTTTGATGTCTAGGTTTCCGGTCAGGTCTTTGTCGATGAGGGATTGCAGGATAGGGTCGTTGAAGCGTTTCCACCATGCGTGTTCGACTTCGCTGTCGCTGGTGCGGGGCGCGTTTTTGAGGGTGGACTGGAACCAGTTTTTAGGCAGCTCAAGGTCGGGTTTTAAATAGTCGGGGCCTACGGTGCAGCCGGTGATGGCTATGAGGGAAATGAGCAGTGCGGTTTTTTTCATGGCGGGGCTTTCATTAGTGCGCGGCTGAGGCGGCAGCGGCGGCTTTTTTGCCGGTTTTGTTTGGGGGCATCCAGAGGGCCAGTGCGGCGAGGAAAGCAGTGAGCACCGCCATTGCGGCGAAGGTGTCGCGGTAGGCGACGATGGTGGATTGATGGAGAAGTTCCTGATAGAGGCGGCCCGAGGCGGCGTGGGCGGCAGCGACCATGGTGTGGCCGTGGGAATAGATGGCTTGGGTGTAGCTTTCGTGGGTGGCGTGGTAAATTTTGTCGCCGGTGGAGAGGTGCGTAGCCATGATGGATTGTTCCAATTGCTGTCTGCGCGTGACGTAGCTTAGCAGCAGCGCGATGCCGATGGAGCCGCCGAGGTTGCGGGCGAGCGCGTAGATGGCGGAGGCCTTGGAACTTTTTTCTTTGGGGATGTTGCTAAAGGCGACGGCGCTGACGGGGATGAAGAGGAATGGAAGGCCGACGACCTGCATGATGCGGAAATAGACGAAGGCGTTGTAATCGGTTTGCGGGGTAACGTGCATGGTGGTCCACATGCCAAACGTGAGGCAGAGCATGCCGAAGCAAATCATGTAGCGGGCCTGAATGCGTGCGACCAGCTTGCCGGCGATGGGCATAAGGAAAATGATGGCTATACCGCCGGGGGAGAGCACGAGGCCAGCCAGCGTGGAGTCGTAGCCGAACTGGGATTGGACTAGAATGGGGAGCAGCGTGGAGCTGCCGTAGAGGCTGAAACCGACGAAGAAAATCATCACGCAGGCGAGCCCGAAGCTGCGGTCTTTGAGCAGGCGCAAATCGATCACCGGATCTTCGCGGTTGAGGAGCCAGAAGACGGCGCCGACGAGGCAGGAGACGGATATTGTGGCCCAGACACAAATGAACGTACTGCCGAACCAGTCTTCCTGCTGGCCTTTATCGAGCACGATCTGCATGGCGGCGAGGCCGAGAGCGATCAGGCTCAGGCCGATATAGTCGATGGAGAGCAGGCCCTTGGCCTTGGCGTGATCGGGGTCTACCACCATTTTGCCGACGGCCCAGAAGGCGAACAGGCCGACGGGAACGTTCATAAAGAAAATCCAGCGCCAGCTGAAATTGTCGGTGATGAAGCCGCCGAGGGTGGGGCCGAGAATGGGGGCTACGATCATGGTGATGCCGGTAATGGCGAAGACTTGTCCGCGCTTTTCGACGGGGAATGCGTCTAGGACGATGGCTTGTTGGGTGGGTTGGAGGCCGCCGCCGGCGAGGCCTTGCAGCAGGCGAAAGAAGATGAGCATGTATAAGGAATCGCACGCGCCGCAGGCGAAGGAGGCCGCGGTGAAGCCGAGGATGCAACCCATGAAGAAGCGCTTGCGGCCGAACACGCCGGACAGCCAGCCGGAGAGTGGCAGGACGATGCCGTTGGCGACGAGATAGGAGGTGAGCACCCATGTGCTTTCGTCCTGACTCGCGCCGAGGGTTCCGGCGATATGGGAGAGTGAGACATTGGTGATGGTGGTGTCGAGCACTTCCATGAAGGCGGCGATGCTGACGACCATGGCGACCAGCCACGGGTTGTATTCGCCGTTGGCGGAGCGGGCGTTCATGGATGGCCTCGCCCGGTGGTGTCATTGCGTTGCGTAATGGGGTCTTTGGTTGCGCGTGGGGCAACGGACCCCGTCATGCGACGGGGTGGCAATGCGTGGTGGGGCGGGTGGGCGAGGAGCATTTTCTACCTCGTATACACCGTGGGCGTGACCGACATGCCGGGGCCGATGGGCAGGTCGGGATTGGTGGTGAAGAAGATTTTCACCGGCACGCGCTGGACGATTTTGACGAAGTTGCCGGTGGCGTTTTCTGGGGGGAAGGAGGAAAAGCGGGCACCGGTTCCGGTTTGGACGGAGTCAACTTTAGCGTCGAGCTTGGCACCGGAGAAGGCGTCGATGCGGATAATGGCCGCCTGCCCGGCTTTCATGTTTTTAAGCTGGGTTTCTTTAAAATTGGCGATGACCCACATGTCGTTGCCGACTAAGTACGCGACTTGCTGGCCAGTCTGGATGTAGTCGCCAATTTCGGCGCTGCGCTTGGTCATGTGGCCGTCTATCGAGGCGATGATCTTGGTGTCGGCAAGGTCTTTTTCGGCTTGGGCGAGATCGGCTTGCGCTTTTTTTACTTCGGCGCCGAGTTGCACGGCGTTGAACCTGGCGCTGGCAATGGCTTTAGGCGCGGTGTTAGCGGTGCGCTGTTTGGCCCTGGCGTCTTGCAAATTGGAGAATGCGGTTTTTTCCATTGCGACGGCTTCGTCGAGCTGCTCACGCGAGCGGGCCTGATCGCTTAGGCGTTGCATGCGTTTTAAATCGTTGCGGGCTTTCTGCCAGTTGGCTTCGGCGGCGGCGACTTGGGCGGAAGCAGCGTCGAGGTTGGAGGGGGCGGAGATTTCGGTGGTTTCGAAGGTGTGGTTCGAGGATTCGAAGGCGGCGCGGGCAGCTTCTAAGCTTGCAGTCGCGCGATCGCGTTTGATGACGTAATCGGCGGGGTCGATTTCCATGAGCACGTCCCCGGCTTTGACTTGCTGGTTGTCGGTGACGTTTACGGATTTAACGTAGCCGCTGACTTTGGGGCTTAGGGTGACGACGTGTGCTTCGATGGTGGCGTCGTCGGTGGTTTCTTCGTTCATGTGCAGCAGTATATAAATAAGGACGGCGAGCACGACGACGGCGAGGCCTAAGATGATGCGGAATTTTTTTGTTTTTGGGAGGGGCATGGGGACGGCTCTTTTTTTCTTTTATTAAACTACACTGTGTAGTATACTAAATTATCTTTTCAACGATGTCAAAGTCATTTATACTGGCCGGTATGGCACGAAAAAAACAGAACCCTGAAGACAGCCACAAGCGGGCGCTGATCCTGCAAACGGCGGCGAAAATGTTTATGTCGCAAGGATTTAGCGAAGTCAGCATGGACATGCTGGCTGAAGCCGTGCCGGTTTCGAAGCGGACGTTATACAACCACTTTAAAGATAAAAAAGCACTGTTTACTTCGGTGATGCAGGTGCGCTGCGAAGCGCTGTTCGATAAGCTGGAGCGCAGCGTGCAGAGCCGCGACAGCGTGGAGAATACCCTCACCGGGATTGGCGGGCATTTCCTTGATCTGGTCATGGCGCAGGATTCGGTGAATATTTACCGCACAGCGATTATGGAATCGCAGCATTTTCCAGAGCTGGGGAAGCTTTTTTATGAGTCCGGGCCAAAGCGCTCCAAGGGCGTGTTGATGGTTTATTTCCAGAAACTGCACGATGACGGCGTGGTGCATATCGACGATGCGGGCCTTGCGGCGGGGATGTTTTTGAGCATGCTCAAAGGCGGGGTGCATATGCAGCGGTTGCTGGGCGTTAAAAAGAGCGTGAGCCCCAAGGAAAAGAAGGAAATCGTGGCATATGCCGTGCGCGTGTTCCTGTATGGGCATCAGCCGAAATAGGCCAGATATAGACTTTTGGTCCCTCCCCTACCCCCTGTTTGTGACAATCGCGTGACGCGGTGAGTGTTGATAATCGACTTAAAACAGGAGATTATGACGGGTCAGTGACATAGCGCAGTCCAGCTAAACCAATAATTAATAAGCATAAAGTATACTAATTAAAGTATTTACGATTGCGCTTAATTACCACTGGACGTAAACATACTAATGAGTCTATTATAATACTCATTAGTCTAGTCACACGCATACAGATACAGGAATGAGCATATGCCCGCTTCGAACGATACGTCAAACGCCCTCTTCATGTACAGGTTTACCGCGCGCTGGAATTACTCGGCGATACGCTGAATGCCGAACGCTCGCTGATCGGGCCGCTGCCGGGCGAAGCCGGGAAGCAATGGGGGCTGGCGGAACAGGAACAGATGATCGAGCTTTCCAAAATCGTGAAGCTTGAAGACGGCAAGTATGCGCCGAAGATTCCGATGCACCCGGATTTGTGGAATTCGCTGAACAAGCAATTCCCGAAACTTGAAAGCGGAGCGCCGATGGATCGCCGCGACAAAATCAATACCAATATCCTGCCGAAAATCGGCGTGGCGATTAATGAAAGCATTCAGGCGCTGGCGCTGGAATATGGCACGAGGCTGGATAAGGATAATAAGTATAGCGAGGCGAACACCGCGCAGATGCCCGACGACCTGATCGTGGCGACGATGGTGTTTAAGACCATGAACAAACCGATGAAGAGCGTGAAACTGGAAACCGGACATGACACGATAGTGTCCGACCCGGTGATCAGCATGCGGTTCGGCGAAGGTGTGTTGCAGGAGCTGCATGAGTTGCAAGACGCGATGGCGGTATTCGATAGCGCCGTGCGCAAAAAAGCGGGCAGGAACGCCGACCCGGAAGCGGCGAAGAAGCTGCTGGAAAAAATTGAGCCGAAATACGCAAGCGCCATTGCCGCGATTAAATCGGCGGAGCTGAAAGAGGCGATTCGTATTAAGGGCTTCCGGGAGTTTGAACTGATTGAGCAGTATACGCATATCGACGCGGAAAAGGACCATGCGGTGATTACCAAGGCGCTGCATGCGAAGCTTTCGGCGCTGGGGCTGGATAGCGAAGATATGGCGATTGCGCAGACGCAGCTGCTGGCGAAGAGCTACCGAGAGATGGAAACGGTGTTGCAGATGGACGGAATTGCACCGGCGATTGCGGCGCCGATTACCGAAATCCAGATGCCTGTGGTGAAACAGGTGCTGACCGGAAAGATGAAAGCGCAGCGCATGGTGGGGTATGAAGGCCCGCTGGGCGATAAGAACGGGCAGGCATTGGCGATGTATCACCGCAAGCTGCCGATTATGGATTTCAATGTGAAGGGCAATGAAGACCATCCGGCGACGCTGGTGAAAGCGCTGATGGAAACGTCGCGTTATCATCATAATACATATCGCAAAGGGAACAATTCGATCATCGGGCATCTGGTGCAGACGGCGTCGATGGGCTCGCGGGATCTGGATGTGAATCTGCGTCCGATTGTGGGCACGACGTTGCTCATGCATGACCTTGCCGAGGATGGCGGGGTGGATGTGGCGGCGCTCGATAACTCGCTTAAAATGATTCGGGACCGGTTCAGCCCGCTGATCGCGGAGCTGGTGGGGGATTTGACCGACGCGGCGGATAAGAAGCAGAGCCACGATCAGGGCAAGACGAAGGGAAAGCTGACGCGCGAGCTGAAAAACTTCGTCTTCGCGGATAAGGACGATCGCTGGACGAATCCGGAAAATCCGCTGACGCCGACGAACCCGGACAGGCCGTATGCGCTGACCAATGCGGGTCCGAAAATCGCCGACAGGCGCGCTACGATGCTCGAGATGATGAACGACCCGGATTGCATGAGCGGCTATAGCGCGCATAGCGGCTGGCGCATCGGCTGGAGGTTGAACAGCAAGGGGTTTGTGGACGATGTGGTGCAGCATATTGTCGATCAGGTGCAGAAATTCGATACGATGGAGAATAAGGAAGAGTTTTACCTGCCGACCATCAAAGACGTGCCGACGCGGGTGAAAATGATCAACGGCTTGCGCAATAGCTTGAACCATGAGTTCAAAACGGACGATTTGTTTGCTGCGCAGAATTTAACGATTCTGGCCGACGAATTCGGATTGAAGAATGAAGAGCGCAAACGCCTGATTGAGGATTTTACGAATCCAGCAGTGAGCAAGGAACAGTTCCGCGCGACGGTGGATGAGTTGCTGACGGAAGAGCGCATTAAGGCGGCGGTGGCTGTGAAGGCGACGCCGGGGCAGGATTATTCGGTGATGTATAAGCGCGCGGAGAGGAATCCCGATCCGAAAATTATCAATCCGCCGATTCGCACTGATGAGAATTTGCAGGTATATCGTGAGAAGTATCTGCACCGGTTGCAGATGCGCGAGCAGATCGGGTCGAAGCCGATTGATCTGGTGAACGGGGTTGAGGCTAAGAACATGGTCGATTTGTATGATAAGTCGCATAGTCATGGCTTGCGCGATGATAAGAATATTGTTGGGGACGATAGTAAGACGAGCATGCTGGCGCGTCGTTAGCAGTTGTCGCCGCGTTCTGGGTTTTCGCGGTGAGCGGACCCCGCTAGGCAGCGCCTTATTATCTCGCACTCGCAACCCCGCAGACTGCTCCTCATTAAGCTCCCCTCATGCAACCTTCACAGGCTGTCACCCCGGTGCATAGCGGGGTCCGTACTTCCGCGCGGTAAGGCGGACCCGTGATGCGACGGGGTGGCAATTCAAGGTGAAGGGGGAATTTGGCGGGGCTGCTTGAGTGGTATTGTTTTATTTCAATGTGTTAGCTTGAGATATTTTTACATAAAATTACTGTTAATTTATTGAATTGACACAAAACGAAAGCGGTATAAATTCTTAACACGCGGCTAGGGCGTGGGTCGGGCTTATACTACGGCTATTTTACATATAGAAAATAATAGGACATTACAGTCATGCACTCCTCGCGCTTTATTTCGTTGCAGAACGATATCGAACAACTCGTAGACACATATCTGAGGCAGCATCCGACATTCCTGGAAACGGCGCGGGTGAAGGACGCAGCGCTTAAGGGTAAGACGGACGGTGAAGTGGGCGAATTACTGCGCATGTATCCGGGGGTGGCAGCGATTGCCGCGCATGAGGCGGCGTATAGGCTGGAAACCAGCGGTATCCCTATTCAGAAGCTGCGCGCGAGAGAGATGGCGGAAGCGGCGCATATGCGCACGGGCATCGATATCCATCCGGGCGCGGTGATCGGGGAAGACTGCTTTATCGATCATGGCACGGGCGTGGTGATTGGCGAGACGACAAAAATCGGCAAACGCGATTTGATTTTCCATGATGTGACGCTCGGGGCTTATGGCAATCCGGAGGAAACGAACCCGCAGAAGCTGGCGCATCGCCACCCGGAAATCGGGGACGATTGCACGATTTCGGTGGGGGTCAAGATTTTAGGCAATGTAAAAATCGGCAACGGGGCGAAGATTTGCCCGAATGTGCTGCTGTTTGGCAATCATTTACAGGTAGGGAATAATGTCACCATCGGCGCGGGCGCGCAGGTGGGAGATGGCAATGTTATCGCCGATGGTGTGATCGTTGGACCGGGGGCGGTGATTCCCAAGGGCATCGGCACGATCAATGTGAACGTGAAACCTTACACGCAGGTGAGTCGTGGTAAGGATAATGAACTGGTGTTCGGTGTCACGGTGCCGCAGGGCATGGTGGCGCAGATGGAGAGCAGTTTTGTCGCAAGGCTCGGCGGCGATAAGGCATTTGGCGTGCCGCATTCTGTTGCCTGAATAGCCCAAGCTTTCATCAAATAGCTATTTGACGGCCGATTTCTACCAGATCATCCGTCGGGAGGCGGAAGTAGTCGCTGGAGTGCACGGAGTTGCGCTGCATGATGACGAACAGGATTTCCATCCAGTAATGCATTCCTTTTTGATTGTCGGTCGGCAGGATGGTTTCGTGGCCGACATAGTAGGTGATGTCGTGCAGGTCGAGGGTGCAGCCGTGCGCTTGCGCGGCGTTTAGAAGTTCGGGGATGTTGGGGCGTTCCATGAAGCCGTAAGTGGCCGTGGCGCGCCAGAAATTATCGGCGATTCTGGTGATTTTCAGGCGGTGTTCGGGCTTGCCCCACGGGGTGGAATCGGTGACGACGGTGATGGCGAGGAGCTTTTCATGCAGGGCGCGGTTGTGGCGCACATGCCATGCCATGACGGGTGGGACGTCGGTGGCGGTGCGGGTCATGAAGACGGCGGTGCCGGGAACGCGGGCGACGTTGTCGCACTCGATCATTGCCATGAATTCGTTGACGGGGACGACGGTGGCCTGGATGTATTCGCTGACGATTTTCGTGCCGCGATGCCAGATGAGCATGGCGCCATAGATGATGGCGGCAAGCACCAGCGGGATGTAGCCGCCGTCTTCGATTTTGGAAAGGTTGGCGATGAAGAAGGTGCTGTCGATAAGAATTAAGGCACCGGCGATGGGCATGGCTTTCAGGCGGCTCCATTGCCAGACTTCGCGCATGGCGACATAAAGCAGAATCGTGGTGGCGAGCATGGTGGCGCAGACGGCGATGCCGTAGGCGCTGGCGAGGTTTTCGGATTTGCGGAAGGCGATGGTGAGGCTGACGGTGGTGAGCATCAGCATCCAGTTGACGATGCGCACGTAGATCTGGCCGTAGCCGCTGGCGGAGGTTTGGGCGATGCGAAGGCGCGGCAGCCAGCCGAGCTGGATGGCCTGCCGGGTCATGGAGAATGCGCCGGTGATGATGGCCTGGCTTGCGATGATGGTGGCCACGGTGGCGAGGATGACGAGCGGAAGGGCGAAGTTTTCGGGGGCTAAGCGGAAGAAGAGATTGTCGGCGGAAGCGCCTTCCAGGACGAGTGCGGACTGGCCAGCGTAGTTGAGCACTAAGCTTGGGAAGACGATGGCGGTCCAGCTGAAACGGATAGGTTTGGGGCCGAAATGGCCCATGTCGGCGTAGAGCGCTTCGGCGCCGGTGACGCAGAGGAAGACGCCGCCGAGCATGATGAAACCGTCATGGCCGTGGGTGAGCAAATAGTCGAAACCGTAATAGGGGTTGAGGGCGATGAGCACGCCGGGGTGTTGCAAGATGCCGCCGATGCCAAGTAGCGCGATGGTTACGCACCACAGCGCCATGACGGGGCCGAAAAGTTTGCCGATATGGGCGGTGCCTTTATATTGCAGGGCGAAGAGCGCGATGAGGATGGTGACGCTGATGGAGAGAATGTGGGGTTTGAGCGAAGGCACGGCGAGGCCCAGCCCCTCCACGGCGGAGAGGACCGAGATGGCGGGGGTGATGGCTCCGTCGCCGTAAATAAGGCAGGCGCCAATGAGGCCAAGAGCCACGATAACAGGGCGGCGGTGAAGCAATGCCATCAAGGCCAAGATGCCCCCTTCCCCATCGTTGTCGACGCGCATGGCGAGTAGCACGTACTTCACAGAGGTGATGGCGACAAGCGTCCAGACGATGAGCGAAAGCGCACCAAGGATTTCGGGGGCGCTTGACGTGCCGCCGATCAGGGTGATGATAGTTTTGAGCGTGTAGAGCGGGCTGGTGGCGATGTCGCCGAAGACGACGCCGAGTGCGGCAAGGCGCATGGCGTTGATGCTGCCGGCGTGCACGGTGTGGGAGGTTTCTGAGGATGACATGCTGTAGACGAGTTGGTTTTTATGGATGTTTAGTATCACAGGTGGCAAGGGTTTGTCACTGTTAGACGGCCAGCGCGGGGACGGATTTGGAAGTTTCGTCGATATATTCGCGGAAGCTGGCGGTCGGTTTGATGTCGACAGGTTTAATGATTGAGCGCGGGCGCTTGACGCTGGCGGCGTGGTCGGTGCGCGGTTCGTGGTCGGGTTCGACGTGGGTGGGGGCACAAACGGGCGTGCCGGATAGAGGGGCGAGCGCTTCGGTGGTGCACGGGATGACGTTGGCTTTTTCGGCCTTGGCTTTGGCTTGGGCTTCCTTATTGGTGTGCTTGGCGATGAAGCGGCTGGACAGGTAAAGCCCACCGGTGCAGACCGAGGTGTAAAAGGCTTCGAACAGGCCGATGCGGGTAAGTTCTTTGACGTCGAGATGACTGGCGATGTTTTTGACCCATGCTTTTTCGGCGAGTTTCTCGCCAAGCTTCAAGCCGGATTTATTGAAAAGCGTGTTGTTGAGGCCGGTTTTGTCGAGCATGACAGCGGTGGGCACGACGATGGCAACGGTGGCTAAGCGTCCGCCGAGGACGGACAGCCATGTTTGCTTCGGCTCTTCACGGTAGACGGACATGTCGTCAGGCTTGGTGCCGAGCTGGTGGTCGATGGCGCAGGCGATTTTTTCGCGGCGGTCTTCGAACATTTTGACGAACGGAGCCATCAGCGAACCGTCGAGGAAGGAGAAGAACACCATCTTCGACATGTCGGCCTGCGCGTGGTTCATGCCCATGCCCGTGAATTTTTTGACCATCCACTCGCCGCGCTTGTGGAAGAAATCGCCGAACTTGCCATAAATCAGTTTGCCGGCGGCGTTGCGGTCGCCGCCGCGCGTGGTCAGGTACGTCGCGGCTACTGATAGCGTAAAGACGCCTACATTGGTGAGCACGGGGTAGAGCAGGAAGTCGAACGCTTTAAGGCCGGGTGTGCGCTCTTTTTCGACTTCGACTTTGGGAAGTTCCACGCGCTCAGGCGCGCTCGCATTCGCGGATGCGGGCGGTGCGGCGGTCGCGGCGGTCCCCTTCCCGATTTCGTCAGGAACAGGGCCAGCCAAAGGTTGGACAGGCTTATTCATAGCGCCAGTATAGCATTTTAGGCAGTTTTTTTCCAAATAAAACCGAGGAATTGTACGTTGTAAGCCTGTGCAATACCGAGGTTTTTCGGCGAAATATGTCAGTGTTGAAATATTATGAATTGTTTATACAATTCAGCATTATACGCAGTTTTTACCTGCTGCAGGCGCAAAAATACAACCTCTGGCTGCGCGGCGTTAAGCAAAGTTTCAACAAACTGTCACAATTATGGAGTGAGCACCGGAAGCGCAGTAAAATGGTATTCGTAGCAAGGTCTAGTAGTAAATTAGCCTTCGAGGAAGTGGCCGAAGGCCATGAGGGGCTGGACGCGGTCGCAGACGATCTTGGTAATGGCGAGCATCGGCATGGACAAAATGGCGCCGGGGACGCCCCACATCCAGTACCAGAAGACTAGCGAAAGCACGACGAGAACCGGGTTGAGCGTGAAGCGGCGCGCAAGCATCCAAGGAGTGACGAGCGAACCTTCAAGCAGGTGGGCGAGCATGTAGAAGGCGGCGGGTAATAGCGCGTAGCTGTCGATATCAGCCATGAGACCAGCAAGCAGGACGGTGCCCACGCCGGTCAGCGGGCCGATGATGGGGATGTAGTTGAGCAAGAAGGCCAGTGTGCCCCAGAGTTCGGGGTCGCCGAGGCCGGTCATCCATGAAACGAGCGCTACGGACATACCCACTGCGGCGTTGATGATGGTGATGGTGAAGAGGTAGACGGAGATGTCCTGCTCGATCTGCTGGGAAATATCCACTGCGCGGCGCTTGTCCTGAAAGCGTGGCAGGACTTCGACGAGACGGCGCAGGAAAGTGTCGCCGGAGACGATCAGGAAAAATAAAATCATCAGCGTGGTGAATAAACCGGCGGCAAAGGCGCGCGTGGCGGCTAGGATTCGGTCGGTCAGGCCGTTGCCCTGCATGACGACGGGAACGACGCGCGGGCCGACACCTTTAGTCAGGGAAAGATCGTCAGCATGGGTCACGAGGCGCCGGACTTCGGCGAGTGGGTGGTTGAGGAAGACGAGACGTTGCTGAAGTTTGGGGACGCTATCGGGGAGTTTTTCCAGCCAGATTGCGGCAGGGCCGGATAGCGCACTGGCAAGACCCACGATAACGCTGCCGAGCACGGCAAGGATGAGCACGGCCATAACCGTGCGCGGCAGGCCAAATTTCTGCAAATTGCGAATGACGGGTTGCAGCATGAGCTTCAGCACAAAAGCGAGCACCACGGGCATGGCGATTTCTTTGGCGAAATAAAGCGCCGTCAGCATGGCGAGAATGAAAATGCCGCCGGAATAAATAGTGCGCATGTCGGCGATGGCGATGGTCGGGGTTTCCTCGGGGACGCCGGGCGTGTGCGGCTGGGGCGGATGCGAGGCGGTGCGCGTGGACATTTTTATTTCTCTGCTTGGTTGTAATGGCAGCCTATTTTTATAGCCGTTCTATTCATATGCTAATAACGGGAATTTTATATAAAGGAATCATAAGGGCATTTTTTTATGAATAAATTACGCCCCGCACGGGGATGCCGCATCGTTTTATGATCTGTTGATGATTACGGTTTGAGGAATGGCGCAAGCCAGTAATGCAGATAACTAGAAAACAGGAGATTATTTATGGCTTATGATTCAGATGTAAAAGTTGCAACCCACCCCGGCAAGCATGGCGACCATCCGGTCGGCGGCGCGGTCGGTGCGGCTGTTGGCGGCGCGGCTGCCGCTGCGGTGGTCGGTGCTATTCAGGGCGCTGCATTCGGTACGGTGGCCGGCGTTCCGGGCATGGTGGCGGGTGTTGCTATCGGCGGTGTCGTCGGTGCTTTGACCGGCAAAGGCGTTGCACAGGAAATCAACCCGACGACCGAAGACGTGTACTGGAGCGAAAACTACCATACGCGTCCTTACGTTGCCGCGGGTGAAAACTATGAAGTATACGGCCCGGCTTACCGCCTCGGCGTCAACGCTTACAACATGTACCCCGACAAGTCGTTCGACGAAATCGAACCGAAACTGAGCAACGACTGGTCGGTGCAGAACAACGGCTCGATGCCGTGGGAAAAGGCAAAACCTGCCACCCGCGACGCGTATGACCGTTTGAACAAACGCACAGATAAAATCTAACAAAACCTATAGGAGAGAGAAAATGCGTAGCTTATTGCTTTGGTTACTGGGCGTCCCGGTTTCGGTGATCGTCTTATTAAACGTATTCCACATTATTTAAGATAGACTGGCGTTACTTCACGTCCTTGGTATAATAGACCCCATTCCCGGATAGCCGGGGAGGGGGTTTGTGTTTGTAAACCTTGCATAGGTGACAACGTAATTTGCAACTGGATATATATTCCATATGACGGCAATTGAATTGAATAAAATCCTGCTGGTTGAGGATTATCCTGCAAATGTAATGGTCGCGACGACCTATCTCGAAGAGTTCGGCTATAGCTATGACGTTGCTAGCACGGGCACCGATGCGCTGCGCATGGCACAGGAAAACACCTATTTGGTAATTTTAATGGATGTGCAGATGGCGGGCATGAACGGGTATGAAGCCACGCGTCTCATCCGCGAGCACGAAAAAACTACAGGTCGCGCGCGTACGCATATTATAGGAATGACAGCGCATGCGCTGTCGGGCGACCGGGAGAAGTGTTTAAACGCGGGCATGGACGATTACATCGCCAAACCGTTTTCGCCGGAAGTGCTGAAAATCATGCTCAGAAACGCTGCTTAATTATATCTTCTTTATCGGTTTAAACGTCCATACCCATCGCTTCCTGATACGGGGCATGACAGGTTTATGAGGTGCATACGCACTATTTAACCAATGATGAGGAGACATCTTATGTATACCGGAACTTCTAAAGATACCCTGAAAGACGTTAAAACCAGCGCTTCGAACATTCGTGACGAAGCTGTCGATACTGCTTATGGCGTTCAGAACGACCTGAGCAAAGCAGCTAACCAGGCTGGCAAAAAAGTTCGCAGCTTCTTTAGCAATGCTACCGATGAACTCACCCACGCTGGCGAAACGGTGACCACGCAGGTTCGTAACAACCCTGTACAGTCCAGCCTGATCGCTCTTGGTGCTGGCTTCATCCTCGGCGCTCTGTTCCGTCGCTAGTCTTTAAGGAAACAGCCCATGTCCGCCATGAATAACCTGATGCGTATCTTAGGAATCACCTCGCTTGGCGCAAGCCTTGTCAAAGCCAAGCTCGTGCAGCGCTTTGTCGGGGAAATCGCCAGCGTGATCACCCTTGCTATTGCAACAGGCCTCATGGCGGGCGCGCTGCTCGTCGGGGCGTTCTTCGTTCTTTACGAAGCGCTCGTACATTACGGACTGGAACCCCTGCCCGCACAGGTCTGCGTGATCGGACTGGCGCTCGGCACGGTAGCGTTCCTGACTAAAACATTGACCGATAAGCTGCGAGGTTTGCGCAGCATTCCCGAACGTATCGTCCATACGGAACTGCCGTTTTCGGGACATCTGAACGCACTTGCCGATAGCTTCATGGAAGGTTTCCTGAAGTCTGCCGACCAGCCGCAGCAAAGCAAACAACACTGATTTCACATTATTTTGACCATCTTTATGTAATCCTTATGTGCCTGAAGGGGCTGGCAAACAGCTTTTTTATAAGAGCACCCGTAAAGTGAGTGAACTGAAACATACTATTTGAAAGAAACATTATGAAACGCGCCCTTACCATTATTGCCCTGCTGCTATTGCCAATCATGACCACCGCCTGCAACACGATGGCTGGCGCTGGCGAAGATATTTCCAAAGGCGGCACCAA
The DNA here is from genome assembly GCA_025362975.1 of Alphaproteobacteria bacterium. Classification (GTDB taxonomy): domain Bacteria; phylum Pseudomonadota; class Alphaproteobacteria; order Rickettsiales; family SXRF01; genus JANYBV01. Next base: position 102,557 of record JANYES010000025.1, read on the forward strand.
ACTCGAAAAATCCGCCGAGGAACTTAAGAATTACTGAGAGTGATATGTGACTATCTATAGGCAGGAGTTTTGTACTCCTGCCTTTTTTTTGTTATTTATCTAATCTTTATCCGTATCCTGCTCTGGCCCTACTGTAAATTTAGGCAGCGCGTGTTCAAATGATCAGGTAACCACAAGAGGAGAGTATATGTTACAGGACATTCGCGAAACACAGACGAAAGAGACTTCGTCGAAGACCACGATAACTGAAACGCCGACGACCACTGAAACCAATAGCCCGATCGCCCAGCAGCTCGCCGAAGCCGAAGAGCTAACCAACGAACTAAAACGCCTGCTCGTGCGTTATGAATCAGCGCTGGAACATGAAGGCATCCGCGATCAGGTGGCAACACTTGAACGCTGGATGGAATCGTATCGCCACGGACTTTCGGCGGCACGCAAGATTTCGGAAAACGGCGCGAGCTGGCTGACCGAATTGCGCGAAAGCCTGAAAATGGCAGCGGATGAGCTTACCCGCCTTGAAGGCGAAGGCGGCAACCCGGCCACCAAAGAACAGGCAGCACAGGCAGAGGAATTCCTCAAGGCCTCGCGCAAAATTGACAAGGTTATCCCCAATATCGAGCATATGTTCTGCAATGAAAACCGCAGCGAAGATGCCGATAAAGATACAAAAATACCTGCTTAATTCAGCACGTTATAATTTAAAAAGGATATCGATATGGCTAATACATCTTCAAATAAAGGCGTGCTCACCGTTGTGGTCGTTGCCGTAATAGCAGTTCTAGGATACGCTGTGCTGACCATGCCCGATCACAGGACTTCGACAGAAAAACTGGGTGACGCCATCCACGATCTTTCCAAGGGACCTGATAAGGCCGCACGCCAGCTCGAAGACCGCACTCCGGGACAAAAAATCGGTGACGCAGTCAAAGACGCCGGTGACGATATAAAACACAATACTGGCAACTAAGCTCGTACTGCGTTTTTAATAATAATGTGCCGGGTTAGCCCGGAATGGTAATATTTAATGATCCCTGATAAGAAAACGGATTCCGTGGTCAAATTTTCTGAGTCTTTCAGCAAAGAACGAGAGCTGATTCATCGCCAGATGATGTCGTCTGTATCGCATGATTTGAAAACGCCTCTGGCGGGTATCATTGGTTCACTGGAAATTCACGACCAGATGAAAGAAAAGTTGAAGCCGGAGAAGAAACAGGCACTGCTTGATACCGCACTGCAAGAAGCCTACAGGCTAGATAACTTCATCACCAATATCCTCGATATGGCCAAGCTGGAAAATAACCAGGTGAAGGTCAAGAATGAAACCGTGGATATCGGCGAGTTGTTGCAGACGTGCGTGATCCAGCTTTCGCCGCGACTCAAGGAAAGCACTGTGGAGATTATTGCCCTTACCGGCATTGTGACGGCAAATACGGACCCGACGCTGCTATTTCGCACGGTGGGTATTTTGCTTGATAACGCGGTGAAGCATGGAGGAAAGCCGTCGCACATTATTATTGAATACGGGCGCGGTGATTTCGGGCAGGATTTTATCCGAGTGCGCGATCATGGGATGGGCGTGGCGGAGTCGATGAAGCAGTTGATCTTCTCCAAGTATACGCGCTTTGTGAAGCAGGATACGCAGACGGCGGGCACCGGCCTCGGGCTTGCGATCTGTAAGGAGAACATGCGGTTGCTGGAAGGTAGTGTGACGATTAAGAACCATGCCGACGGTGGTGCTGTGTTCGAGTTGCTGTTCCCGGTTGGGTAGGCTGGCTCTAGTGACTGTCTAGATATGGGCAGGCTTAATTTCCTTTTATATTTTATAACGAATTGTCACCGAGTCGCTTGACGGGGTCAGTGCCTGCGCGTGGTGAGGCGGACCCCGCTAGCAGCGGGGTGAAAGATTGAGAGTGATGTTCGTGATGTAACGGCGGCACCCTGCCTTATTGTGTGATCGCGGATGCTTTGAGCTGCTGGCAGAATTTGATTAACGTGGGCGGGCACTGGGTGTCGGCTTGTTTCCAGATACTAGTCAGGCGGTCGGTTGGGACGGTGGCGTCGACGTGGTGGAGAATGAATTTCTCGAACATGGGGTCGGCGCGCTGGAAAGGTTCGAGTTCGTTCAGCGAAGACCAGTCTTCGGCTAGCATGACGGTTACTTTTTCGCTGACGCCTTCGGCGACGTAGCCGTCGTCGCAGCTCAGGTATTTCTCGTAAAACTGGTGGAGATGCGTCCAGGTGTTGATGGTGGCAATCAAGGCGCTGGCCTGAATGGCAATGCCGTCGTCGCATTTCTGGACAGCAGCGCTGGCGGTAGCGTGGAGTAAAAGAATAAGCAGCGGGATAAGGATTTTCATAACATGAATAAAAAAATGGGAGCCCTGAGGCTCCCAAGTTATATCCAATGCGGGGGGTGTCAATGGATTATGGTAAGTAGTATACTGTAATGGTGATTAAGGGGCTGTAAGTATATGCTATTAGATTTATAAAAATATTATAAAAATTTTAGACGGTGTATTTTTTCAGGACATCGTCGTCGGCTTCCACGACGACCTGTGTGTGATCAAACGCGGCGTCAACTTTGACCGTGTATTTGCCTTCAGTAAGATGCATGTAAATGACGCGGTCGGAGGTTGCAAATTGCGCGACCTGCTGATTGCTTTCGTCGAAGACGTAGATCTTGATTTTCTTCACGTTGGGGAAAAACGCTTTGGCGACGTTGATTTCAACGTTGGCAGCTTGTTTCAAACGCGCCGTTTCGGGATGTTTTTCGCTGTGGACGATCATGATGTCCGGTTCGCCCATATCGGTGGTGTAATCTGACAGCTGGGCGAAAGCCTGTGGTGAGGCAAGCAGTGCCGTGATCATGAGCGCTGCGACGAATTCGCCGAAAGTAAGAGTGGTTTTCATAAGTACCTCCGCTGTGGGATTAAGTATTATGAATAGTTTGGACCCCTCCACATAAGAAAGCCCTCCCGAGCGGGGAGGGCTTTCATCAAGATTAAATAAAAATCGGGGATTAAGCCGCTTTTTCGTCGGGCGTGGCGATAATTTCCATGCGGTAGCCGATGCCGGGCTCGGTGATAATAAATCTTGGAGCGGCTGGGTTGTCTTCCAGCTTTTCGCGAATCTGGCCGATATAAACGCGTAAGTATTGCATGTCGTCGCTGTGGGCCGGGCCCCAGACTTCTTTGAGAAGCTGGCGATGTGTGAGCATTTTGCCGCGGTTGATGATGAAGTAGCGTAGCAAATCGTATTCTTTTGGCGTCAAAGCGAGCTTGGCGTCGTTAAAGAATACTTCGTGGCGCACGAGATCCATTTTAATTGGGCCGTTGGTAATCGCGGGTTCGCCCGCTTCTTTTACTGCACCTTTGCGCAGGTTTGCGTGGATGCGTGACAGCAGCACGGTGGCGCTGAAAGGTTTCACCACGTAATCGTCGGCGCCGACGTCAAGGGCATTGACGACTTCTTCGTCGTCGGAACGCACGGAGAGAACGACGATCGGAACCTGCGACCATTCGCGGATGCCTGCGATGACTTCTTTGCCGTCGATATCGGGCAAGCCAAGGTCGAGCAGCACGAGATCCGGTTTGATCGACGCGCTCATGCGTATGGCCTGTTTACCGGTTTCGGCTTCTTCGACGCGGAACTCTGCGGCGTCTAAATAGATGCTGAGCATCTTGCGGATTTGCGGCTCATCGTCGACGATGAGGATGGTGCTTTTTTTCTCTTGCATAAGGTGCCTCTTGCGGGGTTGAATGCCATTTATAGCTCTTGTTCAATGACTTGTGAAGTAGTTTATCTTGCGTTTACCGGCATTTCATCATGGAAAATTTATGCTGCCTCTGTCTTGCGATGCGGAATTTGTCTCGATTATTCCGGCAATACAATGAATTAATTATGATCAGAGGCGCATAAGAATGAAGTGCGTGTAGCGAAATTTCGCGGGAATCGGCATATTTTCGCTGGTTTAAAGCCATGCAAAAGCGTTTTCGACAGAGGTTTTGCTGCCGTTATAATGCCACTGCCGAGTCGCAGCGGCATTACTTTATAGGGCTTTTAGAATTACGGCATACGGCCCCCATCGCATCATTATTGCTGGCTGACTATATTGCTTTCAAGGCCGCCATTAAAGTCGGCCCCCAACAATTTTAAGGAGAATTTTATGTCGGACATTCAGAACCCGAAATCTAACAACGCCACCCCGTCCAACCCTTCGCAGGATAAGTATTCCAGCAAAACCGGTACCAATCCCCAGGCTTCACAGACCTCGCAGCAGCCGAAAGACGCGAAAGCTGCTAACCTCAACAAATCCGATGCTACCTCGACCGACCGTTCGGGTGGCATGCAGGGTGAAGCGGAAGCTTGCGGCACGTCGGGCAACAAATCGAGCAAGATGTAATCTCTCGATTTGACACCTGTCAGTTACTATAGGGAAAACCGGGCTTTGCAGCCCGGTTTTTCTTTTGCATCTTTATCCTAAATTTATATTTAGGCCCCTCCCCGCACAATCGTTTTTTTACGACATATCCGCCACGATGGCTTCCATTAACAGAAGACCTTCGAAACATTATAACAGGAGATTTCTATGCGTAAAACAACCAAACTTCTTTGCGTTTCCATGCTGACACTGCTGTCGGCATGCGCTACCCCGGATGACGGGTACTACGATAAAAACGGTAACTGGATTGCTTATAACCGTTATAACGAAACGGCGCATCCGCATGCACCGCTTCCGGGCGGCACGGATAACCGCACCGACCGCACGTATTATAACGATAATGGCAACGGCAACGGAACCACCACCGTCACCACGACCACTTATTCATATGACCGCCCGGGTTATTATGACCGCAACGGTTATTATTCCACGATGCGCGGCGTGCGCGCGCCGGACGATATGCTGCCGCCTACAGGCATGTGTCGCGTATGGTTCCCCAACCGCGCGCCTGAAGACCAGCCGGGTATTGAATCATGCTCCGGCATTCAGGGGCGCATACCGGCTGGCGCTTACGTCGTTTACGGCGGCTAATGGCTCGGCGGGGGAATGGAACTTATGAAACAGGCATTGAATCCGTTTAACAAAAGTTCCGTCCCCCTCCTTGCCTTATTTGCCACCATTATTATGCTGTCGTTTATTTTCGGCATGAAAGCTTTTGCTGGTCACGATACTGGCCTGGGCGAACAGACACTGGCAACTATCGACGGGGGAATTAATGGTGTAAAGACGCAATAAGGAACGGTAAAAACGCTGCCTTAACTATCGTTAATGTGGCGGACATCTTCTGGTATCAACGAATTTACTACAGTCACATCATGCCATCGAGAATGGCACATTATTTGAAAAGGAATTTTATATGAAGAACACTAAAATCTTACTCGCTACCGTGATCGCCCTCTCGCTTTCGGCTCCGGCTTTCGCTGCTGATAAAGAAAGCTACGAATCCAAGACTAAAGTCGAAAAAGATACCAATGGTAATTACAAAGAAACCACCAAGACCGAAAAGACCGACCTTTCCGGCACCACCAATGCTGTTGAAAAAGACGTGAAGGTGAAAGTGAAATCCGACGGCGAAACCGACAAAACGGTCACCACCAAGGAAACCATCGATCCGAAAGGCCTGATGAACAAGGAAACCATCAAGACCACCGACATGGTAAAAGCCAAAGCGGACGGCACGGTTGACTCGTCGCATAAGAAAGTCGTCGACGGCAAAACGGTGGAAAATACCTCTGAATCGACCAAGTAATCTATCCACCGAAATGGCACGCTTCGCCCAAGCGGGCGTGCCATTTTCATTTGTAGGAGTTTACGAACATGAAAAAAACCTTAGCCCTGACTACCGCACTGGTTGTTCTTGGCGGCGCTTCGGCATTCGCCGACCATCTGTACCTCGGCATCGGCCAGCCCGCCCCTGTATATGCACCGGCGCCTGTGTATACGGCCCCTCCTGAGGCTTATATCGTGCAATCTGAGCCGGTGCCTTACTACCATCCGGACCCGGTCTATTATGACCGCCACCATCATTACAACTGGAGATACTGGCATGCACATCATTCGCATGAAGAGCCGCGCGAATGGCATGATAACGGCCCAGGCCATGACGATGACGATCACGGCCACGGTCACGGCCACGGTCACCGCTGAGAATGGCTAAGCAAAAAGGCGCCTCCTTACCGGGGCGCCTTTTTTTAGGTAAAATCTGGGCAAAAAAAAAGCCCGTGAGCTTTTTTCTATTACTCACCGGAACATGAGGGGGATTCATGATTCCGGTGAGAGTTAGAAAACAGACTGGCTTATTTGGTATCTTTAAAGCCGGTGCCCGGAGCCTGTGGAATCACGCCTTTGCCCTCTTTGACGCGTTCAGCGTCGCGGGTGGCGCGGCCGTCTTTTTCCATTTTTTCACCGGTGCGTTTGAAAGTATCGGTTTTAGCAAGTTTTTCGCCAACCTCTTCTTCGATGGTAGCGAGTGTTTCTTTAACTGACATAGTAAGTCTCCCATTCATTGTTAAACATGCATTGAGCATCTTCACTATGCTGAATTCGGGGTAAGGAAACGATCTTTATGCTCGCACAATCTTATAATAAACCAATAAATGCTTGGGTTTTAGAGCATGTTGTCTATGGGGAGGATGGAAAAGAAGGCGTCGGTGACGCGGCGTAGAAGTCCGGCGTGGGGGTTGAAATCGAAGCTGGCTGGTTTTCCGTTTTCGGTGCATTGCCAGATGAGGTTGCCGTCGGCGTCGGTAGTAACGCGGTAGCTGGATTCGGGGGCGGTGACATCTTCGAAGAGTTTGCCGATTTTAGCGCCCAGTTCGGGACTATGGATGATGAGGACCTGCTCGGTGTTGATGTGGATCGAGCGCGGATCGAGGTTGAAAGAGCCGATGGCGAGGTCGCGGCGGTCGACTAAGTACATCTTGGCGTGCAGTCCGTTGACGGACGATGGCTTGAACATGGATTTTTGGTGCTGGCTGGGCAGCGAGCTGGCCTTATATTCGTAGATTTCAACACCGCCTTTGACGAGGGCTTCGCGGTAATGGCTGTAACCGGCTTGCGCGGGGACGACGTCGGTGGAGGCGAGCGAGTTGGTGATGATGCGCACGTGCACGCCGCGCCTGACGAGGTCGGTGAGCCATTCGACGCCGTCGTTTAGGGGGACGAAATACGGGGAGAAGATGATGAATTCGTTTGTGGCGTGAGCGGCTAAGTTTTTGATGCTTTTTTCGGGGGCGCTGACAATTTTGTCCTCAGGTTGGTCGATTTTTTTTGGCGTGTCGGCGGCGAGTTCGGAATGAGCCCAGATGAGCGGGATGCCGCCGTTTTTAACACGATGCGGCATGGGCATACGGCTTAGTTGTTTGCCGATATCGGAGTGTTTGATTTCCTGCCAGTGGGTGTCGAGATCTTTGCGCAGATCAGCGGTGGCGGCCGGATCAGAGGATGGAACGTGGAGCGCGGCGATGGGGTAAGATTCGTCGCTGTTCCAGTAGCTGTCGAAATTGTTGGAAATGCTGCGGGCTATCGGACCGGCGGCGAGCACGTCGGCGTCGCGGAAGTTTATATCCTTGCCAGCGTCGAAATATTCGTCGCCGACGTTGCGCCCGCCCATGATGGCGATCTGGTTGTCGACTACGAGGGCTTTGTTGTGCATGCGGCGGGTGAAGGGGCCGAGATAGGAGAAGACGTTGCCGATCCGGGTGAGGACGGATTGGTCGCGCGTGGCGTAGGGGTTGAAGACGCGGATGTCGATGTTGGGATTTTGGTCTAGGACGATAGCACCTTTGCGGAAATCGTCGAGGCTCCAGTCGTCGAGCAGCATGCGGACGCGAACGCCACGGGCGGCCGCGCGCAGGATGGCTTCGAGCAGGAGTTTGCCGGTGGTATCATCTTTGGTGGAGTAGTATTGCAGGTCGATGGAGGCGCGGGCCGATTCGACGAGCGCGATACACGTCATGAGCGCTTCGGAGCCGTTGGTGAGGAGATGGAATCCGGATTGATTGGGGTGTTGTTTTTCGGATGGGGCGTAGGCGCGGGCGAGCGGGGTGGCGGAGGTGTCGGTCAGGGCGTAGCTGGGGGTTCGGGGGTAGTCGGATGCGGGGGGGCGGAAGGTACAAGCTGAGAGGGTGAATGTGGCGAGTAACATTATTACGTCATTCCCGCAGAGGCGGGGCCAGGCTTCATGGCGGCGAAGCCAATCCAATCCTGAGGCGCGTCTGCGCCGGTATAGGTTTTTTACCCTCGCTACCGCCAAGTGGATTGGATCCCCGCCTTCGCGGGGATGACGGAAAGGTTTAACCTGTGGCGACATTCTTCGCACTGGTTACGGTTTTTGCGGGTTTTTGCGCTTCGGCTTCGACCAGGTAGTCAATCAGCACTTCGCCGTAGGACAGCGTGAAATCGACGATCTGGTGGCGGCCGCCGATGACTTTTTTGACTGGCAGCGCGGCTACGCGGCAATTGACGTGGTTGAAAAGATCGAGGCAGGCCGGGCCGTCCCATGCGCCGTGGACGACGACGTCTTGCAGATGGTAGCCGACAAGTTCGGCGATTTGCGGTTTGCCGTCGACGCCGGGGATGACTTTAAGGTTTACGTTGAGTTTTTCGATACCTTTTTTGATTTCGCCGAGTTTGGCTTCGAGGCTTACGTGTTTATAGGCCATCGTGCCGACGGCGACTTTGATGCCGTCGTAATGCAGGGTGCCGGTGAGCGTGTCCTTTTTGACTTTAAGCTTGGGCTGGCCCCATTTTTTGGGGAAGCCCCAGATTTCGCGCCCTGCCGTGATGGGCGGTTCGTCGTTGAGATACATCTGGACGGAGAAGTTGCATGGCTCGCCTTTGTAAGTAGCGATGATGCCGCTGCCGCTTTCGACGTAAGACCCGAAGCCGGAGCTGTCTGGCATGTTCATCCACTCGTAAAAGCAGAGGTTTTTGCGATCGCCAGTGGGCTCCAGCGGCTCGGGCAGCGCTTCGCGCACGGCGTCGGGGTCGGATTCGTACGTGATGATTAAATATTCGCGCTGCTTGAAATAATATGGGCCAACCGGGTAGCTTGGGCTGAATGCTGGCATGGCGTGGGTGCTGACGATGTCCTCTTTTTTCATTGTGTTCCTCTATTGCATGAACCAGCCGTGGCTGACGACCAGCGACTGCCCGGTGAGCGCGTTCGACTCGAAGGAGGCGAAGAATAACGCGGTTTCGGCCACATCCTGCACGGTGGTGAACTCGCCGTCAACGGTCTCTTTGAGCATAACTTTTTTGATGACATCGTCTTCGGACATGCCAAGTTCCTTGGCTTGCTCGGGAATTTGCTTTTCAACCAAAGGCGTGCGCACGAAGCCGGGGCAGATGACGTTGGCGCGGACTTTATGTTTGGCGCCTTCCTTGGCGACCGTTTTGGCGAGGCCGATGAGGCCGTGCTTGGCGGTGACGTAGGGTGCTTTCAGGACCGAAGCTTCTTTGGAGTGAACGGAGCCCATATAGATAATGGAGCCGCCCCTGCCCTGCTTGTACATGTATTTGATGGCAGCTTTGGTGGTTAGGAATGCGCCGTCGAGATGGATGGAGAGGAGCTGTTTCCATTTGTCGAAGGGGAAATCTTCGATGGGGAAGACGGTCTGGATGCCAGCGTTGCTGACGAGGATGTCGATGCCGCCGAAGACCTGCGCGACTTTGTCGACGCCGTCATTGACTTCCTGCTCGTTGGTGACGTCGGCGACGAAGCCGAGGGCGCGTTTACCGGTGGGGTCCATTTCTTTGGCGGCAGCGTCGGCTTTGGCCTGATCTAAATCGAAGATGGCGACTTTGGCGCCTTCGCGTACGAAAGTGGCGGCGATTTCTTTGCCGATGCCGCTGGCAGCACCAGTGACGATGGCGACTTTGTCTTGCAGTTTCATTTGTTTATTCCTTGAAGTTAAATGTTAGCCAGCCATGTCGAAGGTCTGGACGATGTCGTTACGGGGGCGTTCTAGCACTTTCTTGTTACGTAATGTACGAACAGTATCGTAATAACCTGCGCGCCAATGGTCTTCCATGCTCTGGCGGGAGAAATCGTAGTCCTTCGAATCGCCCTCGTAGTGTTGCGGGCGGTAGATAAGTTCGACGATGTTGTAGACTTTGCGAGTGGCTTCGGGTTTGAGCAGTTCGTAACCGTCGCCTTTTTTTAAGCTTTCGGGGAGCTGGTCGAGCAGATCGGCGAGCGCTGCGCGCAATTGCTGGGAATGCTCGAAATGGTCGGTGGAGGAACGCGTGCGGCTGGAATACTGGATTTCCTTCTGACGGGTCATGACGTTTTGCATGCAACCGGGAATATCGCCGCGCGCGCTCCAGAGATCGACTTGAAAGACGAGGCTGTCTATCTGTGGGCGCACACCTAGCACCCAGTCAAGCGGGGTATTGGACACTAAGCCGCCATCCCAGAAATATTCGCCTTCGATTTCCACCGCCGGGAATGCGGGCGGCAGCGCGCCGCTGGCAAGGATGTGTTCGGTGCCAATTTTATAATCGACGCTGTCGAAATAGACGAAATTGCCGCTGCGGATGTTGACTGCGCCGACGGAAAAGCGCATGTCGCCGTTGTTAATGCGGTCAAAATCGACAAGGGATTCGAGGGTGGATTTAAGCGCCGATGGGTCGTAAAAGCTGGTGGCCGCTAGGGTTCCGGGGGGCTGGAACATGGGCGACGGGAAACGGGGCTTGAAGAATTCGGGAATGCCGGAGACAAGCGCGAGGCCGGAGAACCATTGGTTCATATAGCTGCGGGCGCTGTCGCCGCGGATAAAAGGCGAGACGTCGATGGGGGTGGGCACGGTGACCGTTTCCCAGAATTTACGCAGTTGGGAAACGCGGTTTTCCGGGGGATTGCCTGCGATGATGGCGGAGTTGACCGCGCCGATGGAAATGCCGGCGATCCAGTTGGGCTCGATGCCTGCTTCATGCAGTGCTTCGTAGACGCCGCCTTGATAGGCGCCTAAGGCACCGCCGCCTTGCAGCAGGAGTGCGGTGCACTCGAAGGGGATTTTTCCTCGGGGTTTTATCGTGGACATGGCTCAACCTTGCTTGTGAAACAAGCGAAGAGGTTGCGACTGGCGCTATAAAGTTTCAATGTGGAGGTTATTTCTCGGTGTGGAACTGCTTGCGGATGGAATTTAAGTCCACAGAAGGCTTAGGGAATTGCATGTTGAGGGATTCCAGGTAGTGCACGAGGATTTCCGATACGGCGAGATCGCGGAACCATTTGTGGTTGGCGGGGATGATGAACCACGGGGCATATTTCGTGCTGCACCGCAATAACATGGTTTCGAAGTCTTCCATGTAATCGTCCCAGTGGGCGCGTTCGGTGTAGTCGCTTTCGGCGATTTTCCAGTTTTTGGCGGGGTCGCTTAAGCGGTCTTTGAAGCGGGAGAGCTGTTCGTCTTTGTCGATGTGAAGGTAGAATTTGAGGATGTGGGTGCCGTTTTCGACTAGGTATTGCTCCATGTTGTTGATTTGGCCGTAGCGCTGCGCGATGATCGATTTCGGCTCGATCTGGTGGACGCGCTCAATGAGAACTTCTTCATAATAGGAACGGTTGAAGACGGCGACTTCGCCTTTGCGCGGTAGTTCGCGCATGGCGCGCCACATGAAATCATGGTCGCGCTCGAGGGTGCTGGGTTCTTTGAAGGAGGTAACGCGGCAGCCTTGCGGGTTCATAGCACCCATGACGTGGCTGATGAGGCCGTCCTTGCCGCCAGCGTCGATGGCTTGCAGGCAGATTAGAAGCGCGCGCTTGTGCTCGGCGTAAAGCAGGCCCTGGAGCTTGTTTAAGCGTTCGAGGTTGCATTTGGTGCGGTCTTTGGCGGCTTTGTAGACAAGGCCACCGTCGAAACTGGCGTCGATGGCGGTTAGTTTTATTTTGGCGCCGGGGGCAACGCGGAATTTGTCATCGTGGGATTTCATGGAACAAGTATAACCGGAAAAGCGGCGAAATTCAGTAAATTATTTGTAAAATTACGAGCCGGTGCCGCGCTCCATATACGTTCTTTATACTAGCGGCCATAACATGGGCGTTTGGTTCACCTTTTGAGCAGCATCATGGCCGCCACGCCCGAATTGCAATTACAAAAAAATAAAGACACCGGGAAGCTGACGCTGCTCGGGGCGCTGGATCTGTATCATGCGCAGGCGGCGAAGAAGTTGTTGAAGAAGGCGGTGCGCGGGCAGCAGGCAGTAGCGCTGGATGTATCGAAGCTGGATCGGCTCGATACGGTGGGGGCGTTGCTGTTGCAGCAGTTTGAGGAAAAAAGGGCGATTCGCATCGAGAATATGAAGCCGGAGCATGAAGGGTTGTTCAAGCTGGTGGCGAAGGCCGATATCGCACCGCCGCCGAGGGAGAAAAAAACTAATGCGCTGGTGGCGGCCGTGGAGGGTGTGGGGAAAAAGACGTATTTTTCGGTGCGCGGGGGCCATGATATTGTGGCGTTTTTTGGGCAGGCCTGTGTGGTGATGTTGAAGGCGCTGCCATTTCGTAAGCATTGGCGGATTGCCGATGTGTCGCACCATATTCAGGATACCGGGATTCGGGCGGTGCCGATTATTGCGCTGATGGCGTTTATGATTGCGGTGGTAATCGCGTATCAGGCGGTGGCGCAGTTGAGGCCGATGGGGGCGGAGCATCTGACGGTGAATCTGGTGGCGATTTCGGTGTTGCGCGAAATGGGCGTGTTGCTGACGGCGATTATGGTGGCGGGGCGTTCGGGAAGCGCGTTTACGGCAGAAATCGGCGTGATGAAAGTACGCGAGGAAGTGGATGCGCTGCGGGTGATTGGGATTGACCCGTTTGAGGTTCTGGTGTTACCGAGAATGGTGGCGCTGGTGATTACGCTGCCGTTGCTGACATTTATCGCCGATATGACGGGGTTGTTCGGCGGCGGGGTGATGGCGAATTTTCTGATTAATATTCCGTTGCCGCAATATTTCGACCGCGTGTCGCAGGTGGTGCGGTGGCAGGATTTTTGTGTGGGGATGATCAAAGCACCCGTGTTTGCATTCCTTATTGCGATGGTGGGGTGCATGCATGGGATGAAAGTGGCGGGGTCGGCGGAGAGTGTCGGCACGGAGACGACGGCGGCGGTGGTGAAGAGTATTTTTCTTGTGTTGGTGGCGGATGCGGTGTTTTCCATCGTGTTCGACAAGATGGGGATTTGATGAAAAACGAACCCATCCTGCAAGTGGAAAATGTGGTGAACAAATTTGGCAGGCAAACAGTGCATGACGGGGTAAACCTGACCATCAACCGCGGCGAGATCGTGGGCATTGTCGGCGGGTCAGGCGCGGGCAAGACGGTGCTGCTGAAGACGATTCTGGGGTTGCATCTGCCGGATTCGGGGAAAGTGACGATTGAGGGCAAGCCGGTTGGGGACATCAGCAAGAAGGAAATGGCGGCGATTTTTGGAGTGTTGTTCCAACAGGGCGCGCTGTTTTCGTCAATGACGGTGGCACAGAATATTATGTTGCCGCTGAGGGAACATACAAACGTGCCGGAGAAAGACAGGCAGATGATTGCGCAGTTGAAACTGGCGATGGCGGGATTGCCGCCGGAGGCGGGCGCGAAATATCCGGCGGCACTTTCAGGCGGGATGATTAAGCGTGCGTCGCTGGCACGCGCACTGGCGCTGGACCCGCGCATTTTGTTTCTTGACGAGCCGACGAGCGGGCTGGACCCGGTGGCGGCGAGTGAGTTTGACGATCTGATGGTAGATCTGAACCAGAGCCTGGGGATTACTATCGTGATGATTACGCATGATCTGGACACGCTGTTCGGCGTGTGCGACCGGGCGGCGATTATCGTGGATAAGAAAATTTTGATCGATACGCTGCCGAATTTAGTGAAGAACGAACACCCTTGGATTCAACAGTATTTTACCAACCCGCGTGCACGCGGGGCAATGGAGGCGGCTCATGGAGACGGATAAGCATTATTTTATGGTCGGCTCGTTTGTGCTACTGACGCTGGCGTGTATCGTGGGGTTCGTGGTGTGGATTACGGGGTCGTATGACGAGGGAAAATATACAACCTACCGGATTCATTTTCAGGAATCGGTGAGCGGGTTGGCTGCTGGCGGGCCGGTGAAATATCGCGGCGTTATGGTGGGGAAGGTCAAATCGATGATGATCGAGCCGGAAAATATCAGGTTAATTCGCGTTGATATTAATATCCTAAAGACGACGCCGATCAGAACCGACACGGTGGCGAATTTGAAATTTGCGGGCATTACCGGGGCGGTGTTTGTGGAGCTTACCGGCGAGGATTCGAAAGCGCCGAAGCTCGTCAGCGACGATATCAGCCCGCCGCCGGAAATCACTGCGCAGACGAGTACGCTGAACGAAATTATGGACATCATGCCGGAAATATTAGAAAAAGTTTCCCATATCGCCCAACAGGTGGATAAGGTGTTTAACGATAAAAACGTCGGCGCGCTGGGCGACATGGTGTCGCAGTGGCAGAAGATTTCGCATGACGTAGGCGGCCTGACGCGCAGCCTGAAAGATGACCCGTCTAAAATTATTATCCCGGCTAAAGATAAAGGAATTCCCGCCCCATGAACCGCGCACTCGCACTGATCCCCCTCCTCACCCTCACCGCCTGCGGCATCGGCACGCGGCCAAACCATGAGCTATATGTGCTCAAGCCGGAAATGCATGAAACGCTCGGTAAAAAAGTGGCGATGACAGTGCGGGTGCAAGACCCGGAAGTGGACCCGGGGCTGGATAGCCCACGCATTCTGGTGATGGATTCGGCGAATCACCTGACTTATTATAATGGGGTGGCGTGGGCGCAACCGGTGCCGAATCTTGTGCAGGGGTTTTTAGTGGATGCATTGCAGCAATCACATGCTTTTAAGGCGGTAAGCAGCGATATGGATGAGGTGGAAGCGGATGTGTTGCTGCTGACCGACATCCGCGATTTTCAGGTGGATAAAACGCAAAATCCGCCGGTGGTCAAAATCCGCATGACTGTGTCGCTGGTGAATGCTACCAGCCGCAAGCCGATTGCCAATTTGCCGATTCAAAAAAACGTAACGGCGAAGGCGAATCATATGCCGGACCTCGTAGCGGCGTTTAACGACGGCATGGACGAAGCGGCCGCCGATATCGCGCGCTGGAGCGGGCGCGTGCTGGTTAAACGCTAGCTTTTCATACAGTTAGAGCGCGTCATTATGCCCGCATTATGTACGGCGCAACCCTTAGCTATTGTTTCCTTATCCGGCGTAATTGAGTATATTAAATACGCATAAAGGATGTTTTTTACTAATCATAACAGGAGAGTTTTATGAATGTTATTGCAGGTATTTTCGATAGCGAGATCGCTGCTAACCGTGCGGTTTCGGACCTTCTCGATGAAGGCTTTACCAAGGACAACATTAGCCTACTGATGTCGGAACAGACGCGTAACCGCCTGTTTAGCTCAACGGATGACGAAGCGAACCGTGCCGCTAAAGGCGCGCTGGCGGGTGCATCCATCGGGGGCGTGCTTGGCGCGTTGCTTGTTGGCTTGAGCGCTGCGGGTGCACTGGTTACTAATGGCGGCAGTTTGCTGGTCGCAGGGCCGATTGTGGCAGCACTTTCGGGTGCTGGCGCGGGTGCGGTTGCTGGTGGCCTCGGCGGTGCGCTGATTCGCGCAGGCTTTGCGGCTGATGAAGCCAATGCTTACGAAGAAGAAATCAAACGCGGTAAAGCTGTGGTAGTGGTACATGCGACGGGCGACCGCCTGATCGGTGTCGCGCGCAACGTGTTCCGCTCGGCGGGGGCTACGACCAAGGCTGCTTAATAGCTTTTTTCCTCTAAGTCATGGCGGGGCTCCATCAGGGGCCCCGCTTTTTTCCCGGTTGATAACGTTTCGTTAAAGGAAACTGCTTATGCCCGGTGCCTCACCTACATTTTTTGAAAAATTATCGGCACATTCTGCACGCTGGACAGGATGTTCGGGTGCGTTTTTAACGGCTTTGTGCGTCGTGCTTACTTGGCTTGCGATAGGGCCGCGTCTGCATTTTTCCAATGGATGGCAGCTGGCGATGGATACGGTGTGCAGTGTGACGACGTTTTTGATGATATTCCTGCTGCACCGGTCGCAGTTGAAGGATTCACGCGCGATGCAGATCAAGCTTAATGAAATCATCGCCATGCTGTCCGGGGCGAATAATCACCTGATCAATATTGAAGACATGAGCGAGGAAGATATCATGATTTTGCGCAAGCGCTATCAGGATTTAGCGGATAAGATTCAGGAAAGTAGCCCCGTCTCAACCCATGCGTTTATAACCGACGGTACAGATGAAAAGGACGAGTTTATGCCGCATACAAAGTTTAAGCCTTAGCGGGACGCGATTCGCCTTGGGTAGAGGTCGCTGGCTTGGGGTCGGTTGAGGTTTCGCCTTTGCTTTCCATACGATAACCTATGCCCGGTTCGGTGATGATGTAGCGGTGGCCGCCGGTTTGCCGCTCGATCTTTTCGCGAAGCTGGCGCACGTAGACGCGTAGGTACTGCATGTCGTCGATATGGGCATTGCCCCAGACGGATTTCAAGATGTCGCGGTGGGTTAGCATTTTACCAGAATGAGTAAGGAAATAGCGCAGCAGCTCGTATTCCTTTGGGGTGAAGGTAACTTTCACTCCGTTGAGCTGGACTTCGTGGCGGTTTAAATTCATGCGGATACAGCCGTTGACCAGCTCGGGGTTGTGAACTTCGGGTATGGCGGTGGCCTTGCGCAAATTGGCGCGAATGCGCGCCAGCAGGACGTCGGGGTTAAAGGGCTTGGAGATGTAATCGTCGGCGCCTAGTTCAAGCGCCTGGCTGATCGCCTCTTCGGCGATACGAGCGGAGCAAACGATAATGGGCACCTGCGACCATTCGCGCACTTGCTTGATCACTTCTTTGCCATCGATATCTGGCAGGCCGAGGTCAAGGAGAATGAGGTCGGGACGGATGAGCGCAGCGAGGCGCACCCCTTCCCTGCCAGTATCGCACTCCATGACTTTATATCCTGCCATGTCGAGAGAGATGGCGTGCACGCGACGAATCGGCAGCTCATCTTCTACAACTAAAATTGTATTTTTATTCTGGGTCATGATCGTCCCTAGAAGTAATTCGGTTTTTAATCCTGAAGTTCGGACAACATATCCATAGAGTCATACTGGTCGTCCCAGGATTGGTCCATGCACAGAAGCGTAGTTTGCTCGCGGACCGATTTGCGGCTGAACGGCTGTTTAATGTCAAGGGTGTCGAATTCTTCGTCAAGCAGATCGTAAAATTCTGTGGGGCGGTGTGTCGGAATGGGATGGGCGTACATGGGGATTACTCCTGTTTTTATTGTTTGGTTGTGCTGTAAATAGGCGTCATGGCATCGTCGACCAGGATACGTTCGAGACGCTCGATGGTGCCTGTGATTTGTTTGCTGCGCTCAATGTCGATATCGCCGCTTGGCTTTAACATGCGGCGTTTGCGGGCGGCGAATTTTAAGGAATCGCAGATGTCGGACAGCCACGCATAGCCGGTTTCGCTCAGGCGCGGGGCGGTGGAGAACTGATGCTGGTGGGTTTCGAGCCATGCTTTAAGATTGTCAAGCTGACGGTCGATGCCTTCTTCACGCAGGACCATGTCATGATTGGCGATGAGGCGGTCGATTTCTTCAATCAGAAGAGCAATGCCGCGGTTAGGCTGCTGGTAGCGTGGGTTAGTATGGAGGTGGACGACAGGCATTGGGTAACTCCGATAGTGGATAGTAACACCCTGACAAAACCATGCCGGGTGTAAGAATACAGTGTGGAGCTCCGAAGAAAACATAAGTAAGGGATAAAACATTAGGGCCCCGTAAAGCTAAGTGCGTGTCATTACAAAATTTTTATGGTGTGCGGTGAGAATCGCATCGATATTTTAAGCACATGGGCGCATGGTCGACATGATGTAATAGAAATCATGGAGGCGTTATGGGCGCACATCGAAATTCAAACCGAGAACATTTTGCATTTATCGGCTGGCCGGTTGTCGGCGGACTGATCGTACTGGAACGTATGATGCAATCCTACCGCACGCCTCTGGTGTGGATGGAACATGCGCGCCACGACAAAGCCGCTCTGCCGCTGGTGCAAAAGGAACATACGGCTTCGAAATATATCTGGCGCGTGGCCCTTCCGGGTGTGACTGCGGAACAGATTCAACTCAGCGCCGATCATGGGGCGATGACCCTGAATATCGGCGGTAAAGGAAAAACCGGCAGACAAAAAAAGACACAGGCGGTCCGCCGGGTCTTTAGCTTGCCGGTTTATACTGACGGTCATGCCATTACCGCCAAGCTTAAAAATGGCATTCTCACAATCAGCCTTCCCAAAACGGACAAGCCCGTGCCTGCGTAATCCGAATCAATCCATATCTATTAACAGGAGTTTTTATGAAATATTCTACACTTTTGCCAACTCTCGCTGCCACCTTGATTTCCACCGTTGCTTATGCGGATAATCCGGCTGTCGAACAAGCCATCAGCAGCCGCCCCGACCTCAGCATGTTTTACCATGCGCTGATGAATACAGGTGTGAACCATGAGTTGGATGCAAACAGCACCTATACAATTTTCGCACCGACCAATGCGGCATTTGCCGAGATTCGGCATGACCAGTACCCGTGTTTCTACACGGCAAATTGTCGCACGGAAGTGGCCGCTATTGTGCGTAACCACATTATCCCGGGGTCGGTCTATCTGGATGATAAAACCAAGCAGCGCGGCGGGTATAGTGCCGGTAAAGGCGGGTATTATTCCATTGGCCACCGCTTTGTGACCATTGGCGAGCCAAATCGGAACAACTACGCGATTGCGGGCAATAACGTGACCTACACCACCGCTTTTGGCAATAGCTATCTCTATAAAATTGATGGAGTTATCGCTAATCCGCGTGAGCTTGCCGCCTTAGACTTCCGGGAATATGCTGGCCTTGAGTCAGAAGGTCGTGTAGTGAAGACCTATCGTAAGACCATTCCCGACCCCGCTTGCGGTCCTGTCGGCTGCGCCGATGAGACAGGGCAGTTGACGACAACCACGCGTGAAGCTTACGTCGAATAAGAAACAAGGAACCAAAAAAAATGCCGCAATGGACACTGGACGACATTCCTTGGGATCAGTTCGACCGCAGTAAAGTATGCCCAGAATTGGTTTCCCTTGTGAAGGCCGCCAGCCTTGTTGAGCATAACGGCTATGATTACGCCCGCTATTTATGCGAGGTCTTCGCCGATGATAAAGCCTTCCAGACGGTCGCCCACCAATGGGCGGAAGAGGAAGTGCAGCACGGCAGGGCCTTGCGTAAATGGGCGGAGCTGGCCGATCCTGAATTCGATTTTGACAAAAGTTTTAAGACGTTTACCGAAGGGTATAAGCTGCCGCTGAATGTGACTGCCTCCGTGCGCGGGTCTCGCTGCGGTGAGATGATTGCGCGCTGCATCGTTGAGATCGGCACCAGCTCTTATTATACAGCCATCAAGGATTATACCGACGAACCTGCCTTGCAGGTAGTGGCTGCGAAAATCGCCGCCGATGAATTCCGCCATTACAAATTATTTTACACGCATTTGCAGCGCTACCTTGAAATTGAAAAACTGAGCGCGTTCCAGCGGTTTAAAATCGTGCTCGGACGCGTGGCTGAAAGCGAGGACGACGAGCTGTGCTATGCCTATTATGCAGCGCACCGCAAGAGCGCGGACGAAGTGTACGACCAGAAAAAATGCGCCAAACTTTATATGAATAACGTCGGCAAGCTGTATCACCGCGGGCATATCGATCGTATGATTTCGATGGCGTTCAAAACAGTGGGCTTCAAACCGCATGATTTATTCAACCGCATGATTGGCAGGGTGGCGTGGAGCGTGTTGCAGATGCGCGCGAAGCCTTCGCGTGCGATTACCGCTTAATATGAAATTTCTGGCTGTGTGGGCGGTGGCGTTGTTGCCAGCGTGTGCTTATGCCGACAGCCCTTCCTTAAATCTGGTATGCCAGTGGAATGTTGGCGGGCAGCATTTTTCCAATACGCTTTTGATTGATGAGGCCGGGCAGACGGTCAATGGCTCGCATGCGACGTTTAGCGATGACGCGATAATTGCAGAGTTGCCACAGGATGATGGCAGCATCAGCCATTGGCAGGTGAACCGGATTTCAGGCTCGTTCAGAGAATCGTGCAATCCGTGCATTGCGGTGGCCAATGGCAAGCCGGTGATTGCGCCGCAAGCCGCACCTGTAACCGGGCAATGCGACAAGGCGGCGAAGAAATTCTAGAAATAATCTGGCGACATTTATAAAGGGAGCATTAAGTCATGGCATTTTTATGGATTCATAATACATTGCCATATCGCAAATTTATGCTGGCGATATTAACTTGACCGCAAATCAGGGCAATCTGGTTTGCTAACGTAACAACAGGAGACATATCATGAAACTTGCTACCCTTTTCCTTCTCGGCAGCATCGCCGCTTCGACCACCGTTTTTGCAGCTGACCAGAGCGACATTGCCGCCGATAAAGGCGCAATCGCTAAAGACAACGTTGCGCTTGCCAAAGATCATTCCAAGCTCGCTAAGCACCGCGCTCAGAAAGCCCATGCTAAAGCCGTTGGCGACAAATCCGAACAGGCTAGCAGCAGCGCTGCAATCGCGGCTGACCACACTGTGATCGGCGAAAAAAACGTTGAAAAATCGACCGATGAGAAAATTCTCGCCCATCACGAAAAGGACGCTCATTAATTCGAGCGGAGTAAAAGTCAAGACCGGAGAGCATAAGGAAGTATAAAATTCTTCTTTATGCTCTCTTGATTTTTTTACTGATTCGATTTATCATCTACTTATGGCTGATATTATTGAATTCTTAAAACGAGTCGAGTTGAAGCAATACAGCGTGGATATCACCGAATATCCCGATAATATTGCTTTCACTGTCAATGGCATTAAAGTGAACCCTGAGTCGCTGCGCTTGATCGCTGACCAGCTTGAAAAGATTGCTCAAATCATCCGAACCGACGTCGTTACCGGCGCGATTTGAGATTTTAGGGGTAATTTATACCCTAGCCACTTCCCCATACTGAATTCTTAGCGCGCATATTTTATCCTCATAAGGCTTAAACTTTATGAAAGGATTTCCCCATGACGTCGCAGCAAAGTCAAAACCAGACAACCCAGAACGACAAATATTCCAACCTCGAACCGAAGAAAAATCCTTCAAAGGATGCTCCGGATTCAATTAGAAATCCCGATCCGGAAAAATTACCGGGTGCGAATTCCGAAGTAAACGAGCCGGGCAATCCCAGCCAGTTCCCTGATCGCCATCCCGATGAAATTCCAGTAAACGAACCTAACGAAGTACCGCAGCAGGATGACCAGCCTCCGATCGTTGAGTAGTTTTAATTATCTTGGGAAAATGCTGGAACGCTGCTATGATGGCAGCGTTCCAACAATTCCAGATGATAATGAAAACTGACGACGAATTTTTGCGTGCGTGTAAAGCCGTGCGTGGACGCAGCACCGGCGAACTCTCCAAAGGCAGGTTTGAAAAGCTAGAGGTTGAGCTTGAGCAAGGCGAAGCGGTGCAGGTCAGGACAGAGGTTTTTTATGACGTTACGCGCAGCATTCTGTCTTATAACGACAGCCCCGATATCGGGTTTAACGCGTCGCTGAACCCATATCGCGGGTGCGAACACGGCTGCATTTATTGTTATGCCCGCCCCAGCCACGAGTTTCTGGGCCTGTCAGCGGGACTTGATTTTGAAACCAAACTGTTTGCCAAGATGGAAGCGCCGCAATTGCTTCGCGAGGAGTTGCAGGCGAAATCATGGAAGCCGCAAACTATCGCGGTGAGCGGTGTGACCGATTGTTACCAGCCGATTAAGCGCAAGCTTGGAATTACGCGTAAATGCATGGAGGTGCTGGCAGATTTTCGCAACCCGGCGGTAGTGATTAGTAAGAACAGCCTGGTGACACGCGATATCGATGTGTTCCAGACGATGAATGCATATAAGGCGATTCATGTGATAGTGTCGCTGACGACGCTGGACAAGCAAGTGGCACGCAATATGGAACCTCGCGCGTCGCAGCCGGAGCATCGGCTGAAAACCATTGAAGCACTTGCCAAGGCGGGAATTCCGGTGAGTGTCAACATGGCCCCGATTGTGCCGGGGCTGACCGATCATGAAATTCCGGCGTTGCTGAAAGCCGCGGCTGAAGCGGGCGCGACGGGGGCGCATTATACGCTGGTGCGCTTGCCTTACGGGGTGAAGAATCTTTTCCAGACATGGCTAGATGAGTTTTATCCCACGCGAAAGGACAAAATCCTGAATAAAATTCGCGATTCGCGCGGTGGGAAATTATATGACGCCGAGTGGGGGACGCGCATGAAGGGCGAAGGCATCTGGGCGGAGCAGATCGCGCAGATGTTTAAGCAAAGCAAAAAACGTTACGGGCTGGATAAGAAAAAATCAGAAGGCCTATCGGCGGAACATTTCCGACGCGTCGCCGACAAGCAGTTGATGTTGTTTTAATGTTGGCGACTTTTGAGTGTGACGGCGAGGTCGTCCTTGTTGGCCGGGATGTCGGCCAGGTGCATCTGCTTTTCTTCAGGGTTGCGCAGATGGGCGGCGTGGAATAGCAGCTTCAACATGAAGAACGGAATCGCGAGGCCCAGCAGATAGATCAGCACGGTAAAGAGGTAATGATTGCCGGTGCTGGTTTCAGACATGGGGATGACGGTAAGGACGCGCATCAGCGCAAAGCCTAACAGCGGCATGGCGATGACGGCAGCGATAGCGAAAACAACATTGATGCCTAATTTTTTAGGCTGAGGGGTGTTGGCCATAAAATAATCCTTTAGGTGAGCGGTGATCTGACTATTCATGGTAACGCAAACGGTCTAAGAAACGAATCCGATGTTGGCCCTATCCTATAAAAGGAGCATTAAAATGCAGTTTTTTGTTTGAATTTAACGAGAAAACTAGCTCTAACGAAAAATCGCTGCTACTATTTATTCTAGCGCTTAAAGGGCCTTTCGGGGCCCTTTAGTGTATTCATTTACAGGCGAATGACGGCATGGCGGAAACTACTATATTAATGAGCAATCTTGGTTACCTGCGCGGTATTGACGGGCGGCTTATCCAGCATTTGCTGTATGCGCACCGGCATTTTTACTGCCCGGTGGATATACAGAAACGTGCGTTACAACAGTTGATTGCACTGATGGAAGCGGAAAATCCGGATCTTTGTTGTTTCGTGGAGATCGATAAAGGGTCGTCGACCTCGGCGAACTTCAACCAGATCGAGATGCTGACCGGTGATGCCTACCCGTTTTACGATATCGAAAATAAATATGCCCATGACAGCAAGCTGCGGCAATTGCCGCGCAGCAAGGGCAAAAGCAACGCGTTTGTTGCAAAGAATAATTACCCTTTTGAAAAAATGTCGTTCGACCACGGCACCAAGCGGCTGATTTACAAAATCGAGCTGGCTAAGAATCTTACCTTGTTCTTTGCACATTTTTCGCTGAGACGGCAGGTGCGTGCGCAGCAATTGCTGCAAGTGCGGCGCATGCTGGAAGAGACACCGGGCGAGCAGATCCTGCTTGGAGATTTTAATATTTTGACGGGGCTCAAGGAATTGCAGCCTTTACTGCATGGCAGCAATTTTGTGCTGATGAATAAGGAAGACGTGCCGACGTTTACTTTCCACAAGTTTGAGAAGCTGCTGGACCTTTGCATCTGTTCGAAAAGCCTCGAAAAACGCATCGATTTGAGGATCATTCCCCAGCCCTACTCCGACCATGCAGCATTGCTGCTTAAATTAAAAGCCTGATCAAGAGCTTATTATCCATATGGAATTTTAACGCGGCACGCGGGATGCTTGAAGCATGAAATGGTCAAAATTGCATAATCTCAAGCGCTTCTTACCGCTTCTTTCCATCGGCTTTTTGCTGCTGGCGCTCGTGTTCGCGCGCCGACAGCTGACGCTGTATCACATCACGCATATCAGCGATCTGGTATTTTCGGTGCCGGGATATGTTATGGAACAGGCGATTTGCCTGACGGCGCTAGGTTATCTGGTGCTCACGAGCTACGACCAGCTGGCGCTGCGTTATATTGGCAAAGTGTTGCCGCTGGGGAAAACGCTTCGCGGGGCGTTTGTCAGTTTTGCGATCAGCCATAATGCGGGGCACCCGATGGTGTCGGGCACGTCGCTGCGCATGCGGTATTATACGCCGCAGCTTAATGGGCTGGACATCATCAAGATTGCGCTGATCGATAGTTTGACATATGCCCTGGGGCTATTGATGCTGTTTTTGCTGGCATATGGCGCGGTTTTGGCGGGCTGGGCGGATGTGCCGGTGCCGGGGATTGAGCTGATCGGCGCGGTGTTTGCGGGGGTTTATATTGCCTACTGGGCGAGTGTGATCTGGTGGAAGCCCGTGCTCGAGGTGAAGTCGCTGCATTTGAAATTGCCGCATGTGAAGCTGACGCTGGCGCAGATGGTGGTGGGGTGCACGGATGTGGCGATTTCCGGGCTGGTGCTGCATACGTTTTTGAGCACGATGATCGATATTCCGCTTGGGGAATTTTATGTAATTTATGTGCTTTCGCTGGTGCTGGGCACGTTTAGCCAGGTGCCGGGCGGGCTTGGGGTGATGGAGGGATTGTTTATTCATTTGCTGTCGTATCATTACCCGGATGTAACGGTGCTGCCGTCGCTGATTCTGTATCGCATCGTGTATTATTTCCTGCCGCTGGGGATTGCGGGCGGCATGCATATGTGGCACGAGGCGAATCATCATCGGCTGGGGTTGCGCCTTCGTATCCTTAAACGCTCGTACGATAGGTAAATTATGCGTGGAACATGGAAACGCAGTACAAGCATGATTGTGGTCGCAGGGGCATTGATAGTGCTGGTGACGGGCGGGTATACGCCAAGGCATGTGGCGTCGGATTATCAGCGTGAGGAATCGCACGCGATTGCGACGACAGCGGATAGCGCGCTGCGCGGGGTAATTGCAGGGCCAGCGGCGGCGCATCCGGGGTTGTCGGGGTTTCATTTAGTGACGAAAGGCTCGGACGCGCTGTTGGTGCGGCTTGGCATGATTGTGGCAGCACAGCGCAGTTTAGATATTCAGTATTACAGTTTTCAGGACGATGTCAGCGGAAAGTTGATATTGGAAGCATTGTTAGAAGCAGCGGACCGGGGCGTGCGCATTCGCATTCTTATTGATGATTTGACGATCAAAAAATCGGATAAAAGCTGGTCGTTGCTTAACGCGCACAAAAATGTGGAGTTGCGGCTATTCAATCCGTTTGCGACTAACGACCAGAGCTATATCAGCCGGTTTGGCAATTTGTTTACCACGGGCATGCATTTTACGCGGCGGATGCATAATAAGGCGTTCATCGCGGATAACCAGCTGGCGATTATCGGCGGGCGGAATCTCGGTGATGCGTATTTCGACAATAATCAGGATTTCAATTTCCGCGATGTGGATGTAATGGCGATTGGCGATATTACGCCGAGGATTTCGGCGGATTTTGACCGGTTCTGGAATAACGGTGAGGCGTTTCCGTTTACGGCGTTGCAGCCGGATAAAACGCAAGAGGCAGACATGGTGGAATTCCGCACCATGCTGAAAAAACACTGGGAGATGACGGAAGTTAAAGACGCGCTGAAGTCCCTGCCCCCGCTGGTGGCGGAGTTTAGAAATCATACGCTGGAGCTGGTTTGGGCGAAGGCGGAACTGGCGGCGGATACGCCAGCGAAGGTGAACCAGTCGAGGAATGTGGCGGTGAGCAAACCAGTGGAGTCGCTCGAAGAATTGGTGGCGATGGCGCAGCATGAATTTATCGCGGTGAGCCCATATTTCGTGCCGGGGAATAACGGCGTGCAGTGGCTACGCGAGCTGGTGAAGCGCGGCGTGAAAGTGCGGGTGTTGACCAATTCGCTGGCGTCAACGGACGTGGTGGCGGTGCATGCGGGATATAGGCGCTACCGCGAGGAGGTGTTGAATGACGGGATTGAGCTGTATGAGATGGAGCCGATTCCGGGCAAACATCCGAGGGCCGGTCGGTTTGCGAGCGCTTCGCGGGTGAGCTTGCATACGAAGCTCTATATTATCGACCGCAGCGACATTGTGGTGGGCACGATGAATCTCGACCCGCGTTCGATTGAGTTGAACACGGAGGTGGCGCTGATTATACATAGCAAAGAACTGGCTGCGCAATTAACGGCGCTGTTTGAGCGGGCAATCTCGCCCGCAACTAGCTATCATGTGATGCTCGATCATAAAAAGTTGCTGTGGGCGGCGCAGGAAAATGGGCAGGAAGTAAGTTATACGCATGAGCCGAAGGCGGGTGTTAAACGCAGTATCGAGGTGGATCTTTATGGCTTACTGCCGTTTGAAAAACAGCTTTAGCGCGTATTTATTAATCTACGATAATTCGGGATTCACCCTTTATGGCGAATCGTCCAAGCTATAATTCCCCACAACAAAGGAGAATTTTATGGCTATGATAACCGACCCGACCCCTATTGGCACTATGACTCCTAAGCGCGCTACCCGCACGGACCCGGTTATCCCGGTGTTGATTGCGGTGGTCGCACTGATCATCACGGGGATTTCGTATTCTTATTACCAGCGCGTGCATCCGACGAGCGCGGATAATGTGATCCAGATGAATGGACAGGCGGCAACGGGTAATGCGTCAACTAATGGTACTGCTAATACTACCGATAGCGGCATGAGCAACAGCACGACCAGCACCAATACTGCTAACACCAATGCCGATACTGTAAGGACCGATACCACCTCGACGATGCAGGCACCGATAACGAACGCTTCGGCAAATATCACTGTTGCGCCGAATGCTTCCACGATGGAAACTACCGGCAACAATAGTGCCAACACTACGACTAACGGGCAGTAATTCGCTACAGGTCTAAAAAAAATCCCGCCGCGGGAAACCTTGGCGGGATTTTTGTCTGGAAGTAATCAGCGCATCGTATTGACGCCGGATTGCACGCCTGTGTCGCCACCGTTGGTGACGCCCACACCGCTGCGCACGACGGCGGAAGCACCGGTGGAGTGGGTGTTGCCGGTGTCGTTAGGTTTGGGCATGTTGCCTTGCGGGTTGCCAGCTTTATTGAAGGTGACGGATTTGTTTTCGCCAGCGGCGCCGAGTTTTTTGCTTGGCTGGGCGGTAGTGTAGACAGTGGTGCCGCTTTCGTTGGTCAAGCTATTGTCCCCTTGTTTCGCTTCACCGAGTGTTTCGCGCGGCGTGTAAAAATTATCACCTTTATCTTCATCGGCGGCAAGCGCGGCAGCAGCGTGGCAAAGAATCAATCCGGCGATAATAATACCTAGTTTATTCGTGTTCATAGCAACTCCATACGATGGCTTAAAAATGAAACATTACTCCGTGGAGACGCAGATGTCGTTATTATAGTGAAGCTGAGTGCGCATAAAAATATAGTGGAATATGCGCTCGCTCGCGTTAATGGCTGGCAAAGTCACTCTTTATGAATTTAGACGACACCCGCACGGGTATCCGAATCGAGATTTAACTCGTCTTGCGATTAGTTGGCTGTATCCCCTTGAGGGATTTATTATTTACAGGAGCACCTTATGAAAAAAATTACCGCTACGTTCGCTTCCCTACTTGCCTTCGGCATTGCAACGCCTGCATTTGCGCATGATTCTAAAGCCTGGGTCGACCAGATGTTCATGCAGGCAGATACCGATGGCGACGGCAAAATCAGCCGAGACGAATACCATGCTTATGCCGACAACAAGTTTGACGACATGGACAACAACGATGATAGCATGTTGACCAAAAGCGAAGTCATGTCCTTTAAAATGGCAGAGATGAAGAACAACGGCAAGCACAAGAATGCCGCTACCGCGCCGAACCGCCCGGATAACACCAGCGCCGACGCCAATCGTTCCGACACCAGCAACGACGCTAAGACCAACAGCGAAAGCAGCAGCCACAACTAATCAGGAGCCCGGCAGATGAAAAAATCGCAGGACAGTATTACTGTTGAGCGCTTATTTTTTTCTGCCGGGCTGCGTGGTGCCGCCTGAAGAGGCCAGTTATGCCGAACCGTATCCCGGATATAACAGCGGCGCGGCGTATGACGCGTATCTGTATAGCTAGTATTATGGGCATTATGGGGCTTACCCCGGCGCATATCGGCGGCTCCTTGAGGGGCGCAGGCATGACGACCAAGGGCATGGTCATCACCGTTAGTTTCAAAACAACAACTTATCTATCCTCCTGATGCGCCTACCACATATATGCTTATTGAATCTTTACATCTTGCGCTCTAGATTTGATGGAAACTTCAGGCGAAGACCCTCTATGGTGGGGCCTTGCAGAAATAATCACGCTTATCAGGATGAAGGACTAATGCCCCGCACCAGAACGATTGCACGTAATTTCAAAACGGACGCCACGATCACTTTCGGCCTTATTTCCGTTATTTTCTTTTTTATCGCAAGCGGGTTGATCACGTATTGGAATGTGAAGTTGCTCAAGCAGGTGGTGAAGGAATTGACGCGCACGCACGAGGTCATTATCAACCTTGATGAGCTGATGTCATTTGTGAAGGATGCGGAAACCGGACAGCGCGGATTCCTGCTTACCGGTAATGAGTTTTATTTACAGCCGTATAACGTCGCAGTGACGCAGATGGATTGGGAAATCGCTAAATTGCAGTTTGCCACCAAGGATAATGAGGAGCAGCAGCAATTCATTCCTCTTATCAAAAAACATATCGCCAATAAAATGGTTGAGTTGGATGAGACTATTCAACTGCGAAAAAATAAGGGGTTTGATGCTGCACGTGCGGTTGTGATGAGCGACCGCGGCAAAAGCGAAATGGATTTGCTGCGCAGTGCAGTCGGCTCGGTGCGCGAACTCGAGCAGCAGCAGCGCACACAGCGCATTGCGGAAATGGACAACGCGTATCGCACGGCGATTATCAGCGGCGTGCTCACCGGGGGTGTCGGCGTGTTACTGTCGGCGGTGGTAGCACGGCTAGTGCGCCGCGCGGCGACAGTGCGCATGCGGCAGGAATGGCTGCAATCCGGTCAGGTAGGGCTTAGCCTTGCGATGGGAGGCGAGCAGCGACTCGACCAGCTTGGAGACAGCATCCTTAAATACTTCAGTGATTACTTAAGCGCCAAAGCGGGCGTGGCGTATGGTTATACCAACGGGCATTACCGGCGCATGGCAATGATCGGCGTACCGACGACGGCAAAGATTCCGCTGACGTTCGAAGTGGGCGACGGGTTGCTTGGGCAGGTGGTTAAAACCAACCAGATGATTAAGCTGGATGATATTCCCGACGGGTATCTGACGATGAGTTCGGCGCTCGGCGAAGGCAAGCCTAAGCACCTCGTCATCGTGCCGGTGCGTTCGGACGGGGTTGTCAATGCGGTGCTGGAGCTGGGGTTGATGAGGCCGCTGGACGATCTGGCCATTGAACTGCTGGAAAAAGTGTCGGATACGATCAGCGTGGCTATCCGCTCGGCGAGTTACCGGGCTAACTTACAAAACCTGCTGGAAGAAACCCAGCGTCAGGCCGAAGAGTTGCGAGCTCAAAGCGAAGAACTGCGCGTGTCCAACGAAGAGCTGGAAGAACAAAGCCGCGCGCTGAAAGTGTCGCAGACGAACCTTGAACAGCAGCAAGCGGAACTGGAGCAGATCAACACTCAGCTCGAAGAACAGACGCAGTTGCTCGAAAACCAGCGCGACGATCTTACGCGCTCGCAGGTAATCGTGCAGCAGAAGGCGCATGAGTTGGAACAGGCCAGCCGCTATAAATCCGACTTCCTTGCCAATATGAGCCATGAGCTGCGCACGCCGCTGAATTCGTCATTGATTCTGGCCAAATTGCTGGCAGATAACCCGGGACAAAATTTGAGCGACGAGCAGGTGAAATACGCCAAGACGATTCAGTCATCGGGCAATGATTTGCTGGTGCTGATCAATGATATTCTCGATCTGTCGAAGATCGAGGCCGGGCATATGGAAATCCGCCCGGAAACGATGGCTCTGTCACGCCTTGTAAACGATCTAAGTCGTATGTTCGAGCCGATGGCCAAGGCCAAGAAGCTTACATTCCTTACGAATATCGAGGCGGGTTGCCCGGCGTCCGTGGAAACCGACCGCCATCGGTTGGAGCAGGTGCTTAAAAACCTGATTTCGAATGCGCTCAAATTTACCGAGACGGGTACGGTGACGCTGAATATCCAACTGGCCGCGGGTAATCAGGTGGCATTTAGTGTTGTCGATACAGGCATCGGCATCGAGCCGGGACAGCAGCGCGCGATCTTCGAAGCGTTTCGTCAGGCCGATAGCACTATCAGCCGTAAATACGGCGGCACGGGGCTTGGGCTTTCGATTTCACGCGAGCTGACGCGCTTGCTTGGCGGTGCGATTGAACTGGAAAGCACGCCGGGCGAAGGCAGCGTTTTCACGATTGTCTTGCCGCAGCAATTCGATCTGGCACGGGTGATTGCGGCACCGCTGGCCGTACCGGTGGCGCCGATGCCGTTTGAATCTTCGCCCAAGCCTATACCGCAGGCGGGCATCGAGCGCATACGACAGGTCGAAGATGACCGCGACAAAGTGAACGCGAAGAGCCGCAGTATTTTAGTGGTGGAGGACGATGAATCTTTTGCGCGGATTTTGTATGATCTTGTGCATGAGCTGGATTTCCTGTGCCTGATCGCCAGTACCGCCGAAGAAGCGATGGAAGTGGTCAAGCAATACCTGCCAAGCGCGGTGATTCTCGATGTCGGGCTGCCTGACCATTCGGGGCTGGCGGTGCTCGACCAGATGAAGCGCAATACCCGCACGCGCCATATTCCCGTGCATGTGGTATCGGCGGGAGATCATGCGCAGACGGCGTTTTCGCTGGGGGCTATCGGCTACATGATTAAGCCGGTGAAGCGCGAAGAAATCATGGACGCGCTCAAGCAGCTGGAAAGTAAATTCGAGCAGCATATGCGCCGCGTACTGATTGTGGAAGACGACCCGGTACAGCGCGATAGCGTGGCCAAACTCATCAGCACATTGGATGCGGAAACGGTGGAAGCCGGAAGTGCCAGCGAATGCCTCGAACGCCTTAAGGAAACGACGTTCGATTGCATGGTGCTGGATTTGACGCTGCCGGACGCAACAGGGTATTCGCTGCTGGAAACGCTCAGCCGCGAGGATGCGTATTCCTTCCCGCCGGTCATCGTGTATACGGGCCGTGACCTGTCTTCGGACGAGGAACTCAAGCTGCGCCGCTATTCCAAATCGATCATCATTAAGGGCGCGAAATCGCCGGAGCGCCTGCTCGACGAGGTGACGTTGTTCCTACATCAGGTGGTGTCGGAATTGCCGCACGAGCAGCAGAAAATGCTGGAAAAAGCCCATAATCGCGACGCGGTGCTTGAAGGGCGGAAGATTCTGGTGGTTGAAGACGACGTGCGCAACGTGTATGCGTTGACGAGCATCCTGGAACCTCGCGGTGCGGTGGTGCTGATTGCGCGCAACGGGCGCGAGGCCATCACCATGCTGGATAAAACGGATCCCGAAATGACAACCATCGACCTTGTGCTGATGGATGTGATGATGCCTGAAATGGACGGCATGACCGCTACGCGTATTATTCGCAAGAACGCGCGCTGGAAGAACCTGCCGATCATCATGCTGACTGCCAAGGCGATGAAGGACGATCAGGAACGTTGCTTAGAGTCGGGCGCGAACGACTACATGGCCAAACCGCTGGATGTGGAAAAGCTGCTGTCGCTGGTGCGCGTGTGGATGCCGAGGTGATGAATGCCGGATAAGATGCAGGATATAGAGCTGAAGCTGCTCCTCGAAGCGCTGTACCGGACGTATCATTACGATTTCCGGGGGTATTCGATGGCGTCGGTGAAACGCAGGCTGATGCAGGCGAAAGACCATTTCGGCTGCCAAAGCTTTTCGATGCTGCAGGATATGGCGTTGCACGACACTGCAATGATGCCTAAGCTACTCGCGTTTTTGACCGTGCAGGTAAGTGAAATGTTTCGGGACCCTGCGTATTTTAAAGCCATCCGCGAGAAAGTGCTCCCGCACTTACGAACCTACCCGTCGCTGAAAATCTGGATTGCGGGATGCTCGACGGGCGAAGAATTGTATTCGTTCGTCATCCTGTTCCGCGAGGAAGGGCTGGAAGACCGCACGCTGTTTTACGCCACCGACATCAACCCCGACGCGCTTCGCAAGGCGGAAGCCGGGGTGTATGACATTGAGCGGCTGCAACTGTTTACACAGAACCATCGCAAGGCGGGCGGCAAATCGTCGCTATCTGATTATTATACGGCGGCGTATGGCGGGGCGTCATTCGATAAGAGTTTACGTAACCGCGTGGTGTTTTCGGACCATAGCCTTGTGACCGACGCGGTGTTTGCGGAGACGCATATGGTGTCGTGCCGCAATGTACTGATTTATTTTGACCGCGAATTTCAGGACCGGGCGATCAACATGTTCCGCGAATCCCTGGCGCGCAAAGGATTTCTGGGCATCGGTGCGAAGGAAAGTTTGCGGTTTTCGCCATATGTGGACTCCTTTATCGATTTCAGCCATGACGAACGCATTTACCAGAAGAAGGCGGCGTGATGGAAAATCCACGATATGAAGCGGTGGTGATCGGCGTGTCGGCAGGCGCGGTGGAAGCATTGAGCACGGTATTGCCGAATCTGCCGGGTAATTTTTCATTGCCAATTCTTGTAGTGGTGCATGTGCCGGCGGATAAAAGCCTGATGGTAGAGCTTTTCCAGTCGCGTTGTGCGCTTGCGGTAAAGGAAGCGGAAGATAAAGAATGGATTAAGCCGGGCACGGTGTATTTTGCGCCGCCGAATTACCATTTGATGGTGGAGCAGGGAAAATTCATATCGCTGTCG
The DNA here is from genome assembly GCA_025362975.1 of Alphaproteobacteria bacterium. GTDB lineage: Bacteria > Pseudomonadota > Alphaproteobacteria > Rickettsiales > SXRF01 > JANYBV01. The sequence goes on from JANYES010000025.1 coordinate 135,532, forward strand.
AATGACGAGCCGGTGCTTTACTCGCGGCCGTCGGTGGATATTTTATTTGAAACGGCGGCTGACGCCTACGGCGAAGCGCTGATCGGAGTGATCATGACGGGCGCAAGCCACGACGGGGCGCAGGGACTGCGCGCCGTGGCAGAAAGCGGCGGGCTTGCGGTCGTGCAGGACCCGGCGACGGCGCAGTCTCCATTCATGCCTAAGGCGGCATTAGAGGCATGTCCGGATGCGATTATTTTAACTTTGGAACAGATACCTATTTATTTACAGAAAGCAGCCATGCCATGAATCTTGACCTCGTCTATTTCCTGCTGGCAGACGATCTGGACGAAAATCTCCTATCACTGGAAGCGCTGCTGCGGCGCGAAGGGCTGGTGTTGCTCAAGGCCCGCTCGGGGCCGGAGGCGCTGGAGCTTTTGCTGAAACATGACGTGGCGCTGGCGCTGCTTGACGTGCACATGCCGGGCATGGACGGGTTTGAACTCGCCGAGTTGATGCGCGGCATCGAGCGCACCAAGCAGGTGCCGATTATTTTCCTCACCGCCGGCAGCGCCGACTGGCAGCGCCGTTTCCGTGGCTATGAGGCGGGCGCGGTGGATTTTATCCAGAAGCCGATCGAATCGGATATTTTGCGCAGCAAAGTGAGCGTGTTTTTTGAGCTATACCGCCAACGCCAGCAGCTTGCGCACCAATATGAACAGCTAAAATCGGCGACGACGGCGCTGCGCGAAGCCGACCGGCGCAAGGATGAGTTTTTAGCCACACTCGCCCATGAGTTGCGCAACCCTTTGGCGACGATTCGCAACGGGCTGGAGATTTTACGCATGAACCCGCACAGTGCTGAGACCGAGGATGTGCGCGGCATGATGAACCGGCAGCTCAAGCATCTTGTGAGACTGATTGACGATCTGCTCGACGTGTCGCGCGTAAGCCAGGGGAAAATCGATTTGCGCAAGGAGCTTATTACACTGCAAAGCGCGCTGGATTCGGCCGTTGAAGCCAGCCACCCGCTGATCGAAGCGCGCAAGCACACGCTGTTGCTTGAGGTGCCTAAAGAGACGCTGTGGCTGAATGCTGATATCACGCGCATTGCACAGATCGTCAGTAATTTACTTAACAACGCGGCGAAATATACGCCCGATAGCGGCACCATCAAGCTGTCGGTGACGTGCGAGGGTGAGGAAGCGGTAATCGCGGTTAAGGACAACGGCATGGGCATACCGCAGGATATGCTACCTAAAGTGTTCGAGCTGTTCACGCAGGTGGACAATAACCTCGAGCGCTCGCAAGGCGGGCTCGGGATCGGGCTGGCGCTGGTGCGGCAACTGGTAGAAATGCATGGCGGCAGCATCAACGCGAAAAGCGCCGGGCTTAATCAGGGCAGCACGTTCAGCGTGCGACTGCCGCTCACGCATGGAATACAAGAGGAGGAAACGATGCAAGCAGCTCAAGCACCCGCAACCGAAACCCAATCACTGCGCGTGCTGGTGGTCGACGATAATATCGCTTCGGCGAAAACCACGGGGTGGATGCTGGTGATGATCGGGCATGAACCGAGGCTTGCCCATGACGGGTTGGAGGCGCTGGCCACGGCGCGCGAGATGAAGCCGGACGCTATTTTGCTGGATATCGGCCTGCCAGGAATGAACGGGTATAACGTTTGCCGCGAGCTGCGCAAGGATCCAGCGTTTAAAAATACGATCTTTATCGCCCAGACCGGCTGGGGACAAGAACGCGACAAACAAGAAGCCCGCGATGCGGGATTTGACCACCACTTAATCAAGCCAGTCGATCTTGAAAGGCTTACGGAGTTATTGGCGAAAGGCGTTTAATGCTGGAGAAGCAATTGTTGCAACTAGCCGTGGCGTTGGCCTGCATAGTGCCGATATCGGCCGGGCTTACGGGGGTGTTTGAAGGTGCTGCGTTCCTCGGCGGCGGCAGCGTGGATATGGATAGCCATATGCGCTATTTATCGGGATTGCTGTTTGGCATCGGGCTTGGATTTTTAGGTTCTATACGGGAGATTGAGCGCTACGGCGAACGATTCAAGCTACTTACGGGAATCGTTGTTGCAGGCGGCGTTGCGCGGTTCCTAGGGTTAACCTATGGCCACGTACCCGGTGTTGCCATGAAGACAGCGCTGGTGATGGAGTTAGCGGTGACTCCAGCCCTGTGCCTGTGGCAACACCGGATCGCCAGGCGTTACCGCTCGTCAATCACTTGTGTCGATTGATCGGTCGTCCGCTTGTGCAGCCAGCCGTTGATAAGTCCGGGTGGCTTTTTAGTGGTCTTAGCCTGCACGACGGCGTGCTTGCTGCCGTCGGCATTGTAACCGACATCGGTAGTAGAGGAATGCTCGGTGGTGACACCGTTGGCATCGGTCGATTTGACGTCGCTATGATAGGTTCCCGGCGGTTTGCTGAGCGCTGAATTTTCAGGCGTGCAAGCGCTGGTAGTCAGTGCGGCGACGAGGAAAAAAATGCGTGATGTTTTCATAATTTCTACTTTCTCAGATAATTCCCAGTAACATTAAAACGACGATCACCACGAGAACGGAACCGAATCCGCCCGACGGATAGTAGCCCCATTCATGGCTGTGCGGCCAGACGGGGAATACGCCGATAAACATCATAAGCAAAAGTACGATAATAATTGCACGCATGGGGCGTGTCCTTTTCATTAACGGTTACTGCGGCGCTTGGGCGCTGCTGATTTTTTAGCGTTGGACGCCGAGGCTTTGGCCTTGGACTTGGAAATGGTGATTACTTTGGCTTTCGGTTTGGCCTTGGCAACCACTTTGGCTTGCGGTTTGGTTTTTGGCGCTACCTTTGCTTTTGTGGATTTCGAGGCGGATTTCGGCGGCAGTTTTTTGACCTGTTGCTTGGTGATTTTGGCGGCTTTCGCCGAGGAATCGCCCTTGCCTTCGCTGGCGGTCACCATTTTTTCTTCGCCCATTTCACTGAAGCCGGTTTTTTTCAGCTTTTCTTTCAGGGCGAGCATTTTCTGGCCCAGAAGCGTATAATCCACGTCGAGGTGACGGGCTTTTGGCAGCATGTCGCGCTCTTCTTCTTTGATGTGATGGCGGATATTTTCCGACAGCACTTTGTATTTGGCTTCATAATGGTCTTCGGTGCCGGTCATGACTTCGAGTTCGGCGATCAGGACTTTGGCGACATGGTGCTCTTCGTCAGCTTCGTTCATGGTCTGCTTGCCTATTTCCTTGCGTATGGTCGGATAAAAGATTTGTTCTTCGACTTCGGCGTGAAGTTTCAGCTCAAGAATGGTTTCAGTGCAAATTTTGCGCTTCTCGCGAAGGCTTTCAGCTTTGAAGAAGTTTTCAAAGAGACCTTTGACTTTTTCATGATCGGCCTTGATAAGCACGATGGCGTCGTCGGCGCTGTATGGGGAAAGGAATTCAAGCATATAAATCTCCATCAATGGATTGCGTTAAGTGGATTAACCGTATCGCCGGGAATGTAATGAAACGATGCTGTAGCCCGCTTTAAGGGATAATTTTTGCGTAAATTCAGCTTACGTTGCTACCGATTGATACAGCCATTTTAAACTAATCGGGCGTTTCGAGTCTGGGTACTTTAGAGTATTTATCGGCCATGCGGGTGGGCTCCGGCAGGCGGTAATGCGTGAGGCATTAAAGCGTGATGCGTAGCGCGGCTTCCATATCGACGCGGTGGCCCGGGGAGATAAAGAGCGGGTTGGTGTCTTCCTTGCTGCGCAGGACGATGCCGATTTGTTCCCGCCCCGCCATGAGCGGGCATGTATCGCTTTTGCGCTCACCTAAGCTATCATAAAGTGCCAGTAAGGCGCTATTTAGCCACGCTAATGGTGGGGTTTGTAGAGCAATACGCCCAGATGAGCGGCAATGCCCTGCCCGTCTACCATTATTCAATCGGGGAGTTTGGATAGCTGGGAAAGCACGGCTAGTAGTGCCGGGATTTCACGGAAGGACAACAGACCGGGAACATGTGGGCTATGATTGCCTCCCATTGTAGCAACACTGCTCAAAGTGTCACTGTCAACGCTGTAAGAGCATTGATGTGAATACGGTTCGTTTTTATATTCGGTGCTACCGCTTTTTTGAGTTTTTGTGCAGCAGCCTTATCAAGTAAAATGGTTACATTGTTATGTAACCTAAGAGCAGACGCGGGCATATGTGTGGTGATGGGTTCTATCAGCATTTTATAGATGGCTTGTGATTTCTTTTGTCCATTGGCCATCAAAATAATCTTTTTTGCTTTGCGAACAGTTCCAAGCCCCATCGAGATGGCATGGGTGGGAACTTGCGAAACATCGCCTTTAAAAAACCGTGCATTATCCTTACGGGTTCTTTGTGCTAGCGTGGCTTTATGGGTTGCAATACTCAGTGATACGCCCGGCTCACAAAAACCAATATGACCATTGGTTCCGATGCCAACGACTTGCAGATCTATACCGCCAACTTGACGTATTTTATCTTCATATTTAGCGCATTCTTTTTCTATATCCTTCGCGATTCCACTTGGAATATAGATATTTTTTGCTTTTGCATTTACCTGAGTGAATAAATACTGCTGCATATAATAATAGTAGGACTGCGAATGGGTTTTTGGCAGACCAATATATTCATCCAGATTAAGAAATATCGCATGTGAAAAATCTAGCCCCTCTTTTATATGCAGGCGAACTAATTCCTTATACATGGGAATGGGAGTGCTGCCGGTAGGAAGGCCCAAAACCGCATGGGGCTTTTTGCGGAGCAAACGGGCGATTTCCTGTGCCGCTTTTTTGCCATTTCAGCATGAGTGTCAGCAATGGTAATGCGGGGAAAATATCCTTCGGTCATAAAGCCTCATTTTGGTATTTGGCAATGCCTTGTAGAAAAGGATATCATGCGCAATGTTAATATCACGTGAAAATTTTAATCATTTCGGTAATTTATCGGGGTAATAATATGGATAATATTATTATATAACAGTCATATTGACGTTGGAGAGAAGTGTTAATTATATTTAAATAAAATCGAACTCTGAATTAGCAGCTAATTGGAAAGGCACGAAAGCCTGTGTTTGTTCAATGATCAACAAGGTTTTGATCGGCATAGTGACGACGGAAGCATGGGCGAGGCCTTTTTCGTTATCATAGCCTACGTCGATACCTGTCACGGTTTCTAAGCGATCAAAGCCGTTAATCAAGAGACTTTGGTACGCAGCAGATCTTGAATGGCGCGGGCCTATTCGGGTGAATCGGGAATAGTAAAGGTTTCGATCATAAGGATTCCTTTGCTTTACAACTATCATCCCTATTTGGCATAAAAAATCCATTAGGTCAGAAAGATATACATTCTTTATGGTAAAGCACGGAACCGTCCATGGACAATTTATATTGTAAGCGTTACGTTACTGGATACAAAAATAAAAGAGGAACCTTATGAAAAAAATTACCACCTTAGTTATTCTTGGCCTGTTTGCCAGCACCCCGGCTTTTGCAGTATCAGCGCAGAACTTTATTAAAAATGCTTCCGTCTGCAACGAATTTGAAATCGAATCCAGCAAGCTGGCTTTGCAGAAATCTTCCAGCGCCGATATTAAACGCTTCGCTCAGATAATGGTCGACGATCACAGTAAAGCCGCCGTTAAGCTCGATGCACTGTTGAAGCAGTCTGACTCGCATGTCAAACCGGTGGGCAAGCTCGACAGCAAACATGAAAAGCTGATGGGCAAGTTGGAATCCTCCAATGGCAACAGTTTCAATAAGCAATATATCTCGATACAGACCGACGCGCATAAGGAAGCGGTTAATCTGTTCAGCGATTATTCAAAAAACGGCGACGACGCGCCGCTTAAAGAATTCGCTACCGAGACCTTGCCTACACTGCAGGCGCATCTCGATCATGTGAAACAATTAAGCGACAATCACTAGGAGGAATTTATGGCTACCCAGACCCACATGCAACGTCCCGTTACCAGTGAACAGTATACCACCTTGTGGACCATAATGGCGGTTCTTGCCATCGCGGTGCCGGCGCTTGCCGGGTACGTTTCGTATTCTCACAGTGATATGCGGTCGCAGGGTATCGGCGTGGATATCGTCCAGAATAATTAAACCAGAATCGGGAGAAGAATTATGCTGAATTCTGCACACTTTATGTATGTCGCAGTTATCGCTGTGATGATGTCGGCTAATCAGACATACGCAGCGACTGGCGGCGCCACGGGCGGCAACAGCGGTGCTGGCACAAGTACCACGACTTCAAGCCCTAGCTCTACCACCGGTGGCACCACCTCTTCTTCGACCACCAACACCGGTTCTGTCGGCACGGTCGCACCGGGCACGACCAGCACTACCGGAAGCGTGTCCACCTCGGTTCCCAGCGTCACCACGAATGGTAACGTCAATACCAATACGTCGGGCGTGAACACCAATCTCGGCGTGAATAAAACCGGCGTGACCAATACCGGCAATTACACCACCCTTAACGGTTCGGCTTCCAGCCCGAGCACAGTGGGTGGCGTCAGCACCACGATACGCTAGTATGCAGTCGCACCTCGAAAACGAGAGCGAAGGCATGATGGAATGGCAGGCATTATTTAAACGCCCGCCACGTAGTTATTCGGCGAGCTGCTAAGCACCCATCGGCTTCCAGCAATACGGCTGGCTTAAGGACAAGTTCGGCCTGTCATGGCAGATCGTGCCCGCGGGTATGGGCGAGTTGATGGCCGATTTGCAGCGCGCCCCGTGCGTGATGGAGGCGTTGCTGAAATGAAAAAGCTTGGTATCGAGGCGCTGAAAGCCTCTTAAACGGCAGCTTCGATCATGATTTCCACATCGTAGCCGGGAGCAGCGAGATTGGCCTCGACGGTAGCGCGCGCGGGCGTTTTGCCGGAGACCACCCATGCGTCCCACGCCTTGTTCATATCAGCGAAAGTTGCGATATCGGTTAGCCAGATGTTGGCTTTGAGGATGCGGGTTTTGTCAGTGCCTGCCTTGGCGAGAATGGCGTCGATCTGCTCAAGCACCTCCTTGGTTTGCTCGAAGACGGATTTGCCCATCGCGCGGTCAGCAACGATGCCAGCAGTGTAAAGTTTGCCGCCGTGGATAACCGCTTCGCTCATGCGGGCGCCGGGTTCGATGCGCGTGATGTCGGTCATAGGGTGTCTCCTCGTGGATGATGGAGAAATTCTAATTGATTATGACGCATATGCCAGCGTTATAATAGCTGGGTCTGCCTGGGAGGATAGGTGATGCTTGTGCCGACGACGCTGGCCAGGTTCGAGAGCTTATGCCTGCGGTAGCTGCCTTCGGACAGAATCTCAATGACGGGTATGCCGCGAACGCACAACGCATCTGCGATCATCGAGCGGTGGCAATTTGAGAACGCGGCTTCGGCGCACATAATGGCGGTACGGTTGAAATGGCTGAGTTGTATCAGCTCAACTATGGCTTCGAGGAACATGGGGGTGGCCATGTAATCAGCGTAGCCGCGGAAACCCTCGGCGCTCAGGCCGGTATTAACCGAATTTTGCTGCGCCCGCCGCAGGCCGCCGAGGGCAACTAAGTGAATATAGTCCATCTTCGCGTCCGGCAGGATTTTCTTCAAGATGTCGTCGTTAAACTGCGGATTGTAGTTTGAGCGAGGAGTGCTGCGCACGTCAATGAGTTGTTTGATGCCGTAGGCGTGCAGGAGATGGGTGAAGGAATCGAGTGGCTGGTTAGAATGCCAGACGGTGAAAATGGTTTGTTCGGACCAGTCGGAAAGTGGTGGCGTGGGTAAGTTTCTCATGTACTCTTATGGTTGTTAATAAAAAGTCTTATTCATATGCTATCAAATTCATATGCTATCAAATGAGTCATAAAAATTAGATGTTAAAGCGGCGTATAGCCTGTAAAGTTAGCGAAAATATAATGGTATTCCAATGGGCTATTTGAGGGCTCGACTGGGGATACCGTTGCAGCCGCAGGCCCTGCTGGCGAAACGCTTGCAACGCCGCCCGTCCCCCGGCAGACGAAGCCATGCAAAAAACCCTGCGCGACTTCCAGGACCCAAGCAAACTTGTCGCCACCGATGGCACGGTGCCAGCAGGTGCGGGCAAGCAGCGCGATCTCAATAGCGGGATCGTTTAGTTAATCGGGCTGCAACGGGGAGAGATATTCTTCGTCCGTGACTTTTTCCATCCAGTCGACATTTTGCCGTCGAGCGCTTCAGTGATGTCGATGTAACTCATCGTTGATCCTAAATTTCTATCATTCAATACGACCAATTTCCATTAAGAGAGCACGTAGATATTCTTTCTCCGCACCTTCCATTTGTAGAGTCACCAATACTTTAATTCGGCGTTCCAATATAGCGAACACCCGATCAAACTCAGCTTCTACCTCGGCTGGTGTCCCTGGAAAATGCGCAGGATCCGGCGCGCCCCAATGGGCTTTTACCGGATTGCCGGGAAAGATCGGGCAAGTTTCGCCCGCAGCGTTGTCGCAGACGGTAATGACAATGTCGATGTCCATCGCAATATCGGTAAAAACGTCCCACGATTTGCTTTCATATCCCAGCGGGCTCATGCCGTGCCTTTCCAGCGTGGCAAGGCTCAGCGGGTGCACCGTGCCTGCTGGTATGCTGCCTGCGCTGAATGCGCGGAATTTGCCTTTGCCGTAATGTTTGAGCAGGCCTTCGGCCATGATGCTGCGGCAGGAATTGCCGGTGCAGAGAATCAGTACGTTTTTCATAACCCGCAACATTTCATTTAATTCTCATCCTATACCTGAGACACGATAACGGAAGCGGCATTTTTCGGCGATGACGGCACCAACCAGCGCAGCAAATATGTAGCCGCCATCGCACCTAGTAGCTGCGCTATGATAAAACCGGGCGCATCTTCCGGCCGGATTCCGGCGAAAGTATCGCTGAAGGAGCGCGCCAGCGTTACTGTCGGATTGGCAAACGATGTGGACGCGGTGAACCAATAGGCACTGGCAATATAGGCGGCGACGGCGCATGGCATGGCGGAGGAGCGCAATCGCGCGCATCCCCAAATGATCGTCAGCAGCCCGAAGGTTGCAATGAATTCGCTGAAAAGTTGCGTATTGCCTGCGCGTATATGATGTGAAACCGAAAAGATCGGTTCGCCAAACATGCCATGCGCCGTTGCTACGCCGACAAAGGCGCCTGCTATCTGGGCAAGGATATAACATAGTGCGTCGCGCCATGCGATGCCGCCTTGTGTGGCATCCGCCAGCGTGACCGCAGGGTTAAAATGCGCCCCCGAAACGGGGCCAAAAGCCAGAATGAGGGCCACCAGCATTGCGCCGGTAGATAATGTATTGGCCAGCAATGCGATAGCTACATTACCGCCCGATAAACGTTCGCCCATGATGCCCGAACCGATGACGGCGGCAAGCAGCAGGCTTGTGCCCAACGCCTCGGCAGTCATACGCCGCGCCAGTGTCATCAGCAGCAGGCCTTTTGCAAAATTTTTTCTACATTCTTACAGGTTGATTGGTCCATCGCGCAGCAATCCTCCAGCAGGAACTGCACTAACGCCTGCACCGTATCCAGATCGGCGCAATAAATAATCGACCGTCCCTGTTTGCGAGAGGTGACAAGTCCGGCCTGACTTAAATGCGCAAGATGAAACGATAATGTATTTTGTGGAATGCCTAGTTGCTGACTCAATGCACCGGCGGCAATACCTTGCCTGCCATGCTTAACCAAAATTCGCAAGGCTGTCAGACGCGTTTCCTGCGATAGACCAGTAAAGGCTTTAAGTGCTGATAAAATATCCATGCATCTAGAATAGTAGATATAATTGCTCGCGTCAATACATGTTTATCAAACCGGAAAATTTACTCGATTTGCCGTCTATTTATGAGCCTGCAGCGCATCCACATATATAATTTATGAGCGCGAAAGTAACATAATAGCGAGTTAAATTTGGCTATTAGTATGAATAATATTGCAATTATTGGGTCGGGACCGACCGGCATTTATACAGCGCATTACCTGATTGAGCGCCATGCGGCGCAATCTATCACCATCTTCGAATCTCAGGACGAGGCGGGTAAAGGCACGCCTTACCATCAAGACTGGAATGATAAATCGATGCTGTCAAATATCGCCAGCATTGAAATTCCCCCGGTGACGCAGACGCTGGTGGAATGGCTCAGTGAACGTTCTGAAATGGAATTGGCGTGGCTTGGCATTGCGGCGGGCACTATCGATGAGCGGGCTTTTTATCCGCGCGTGGTGCTTGGAGAATATTTTAAGGCGCAGCTGGCGGCGCTGGTCGAGCTTGCGAGTAAATACGGGTGTGAATTGAGGGTCAAATCCCGCCATCAGGTGCTGGATGTGGAAGTGACGGACGCGGATTTGCGGGTGAGTGTTCGCGGGTCGGACGGCGTTGTTTGCAACCTAGCTTTCACCCATGTGGTGATGGCCACGGGTCATGCGTGGCCGAAAAAAACGGAAATCCGGCCCGGCTATTTCCTCTCTCCGTGGCCTGCTACGGCGCTTAAAACCATCGGAAATTACCATGTCGGGATACGCGGCGCATCGCTGACGGCCATTGATGCGCTGGTCGCGCTGGCGACGGCGCGCGGCACGTTCCAGCGCGATATGGAAAACGAGCTGCATTACTTTACCGAACCCGGCACGGAAGGGTTTCACGTGACGATGATGTCGCGCAAAGGCGTAATACCCGAGGCTGATTTTTATTACCCGATTCCTTATGAACCATTGCAGTTTTACAGTGAGCAGGCGATTGAGCGGCTGGTCAAAAATACACCGCCAGCGTATTTACTGGATGAAACATTCGCCCTGTTCAAACAGGAGTTAGAAGCCTGCGACCCGGAATATGCTCAAAAGATAAGGCTTGCCGGTTTATCGCTTGAAGTATTTTACCAAAGTTATTTCCGCGAGCGCGAAGAGGCCGACACGTTCGCATGGGCGCAACGCAATCTGGCGCAGGCACGCAAAAACACGCAAGATACCCATACCGTGCCGTGGCGATACGCGATACTGCGCATGCAAGAGCCTATCGCGCGCATCGTGCCGCATTTGCTGGCGGAAGATTATTTGCGATTCGGGCGATATTTCAAGGCGCTTTTCGTCGATATGTATGCCACCGTACCGCATGAATCCATCGAACGGCTGCTGGCGTTGCAGCGCGCGGGCAAACTCGATGTGCTTAAAATCGGCGAGGATTATACGCTGGACACTCACACGCCCGAAGGCGGAGCCACGCTTTCTTTCGATGGGAAAACCCAGCATTTCCCGGCCTTCATCGAGGCTACCGGCCAGCGCCAGCTTTCGCCGCACGAATTCCCCTTCCCCACCTTGTTTAAACAAGGGATTGTCCATGAAGCGACATTGCATACGCGCGGCATGAAACCGCTGCGTTTAAGGGGTATTGCGCTCGACGCCAGCTTCCATCCGGATTCCGAAATACCGATGGCTTCGCGCCTTTACTGCCTGAACCTGCCGTTTATCCTCGGCCAGTATCCGTTCGCCCAAGGCATCACCAGTTCGCACGATATGGGAAAAACCGTCGCCGAGGCGATTTTGCAGGATGGTTTTTCTACCGATTATGGCACAATGCAGACAGCTGTTACTGCCTAGGAGGCCATATGAAACTCTTTGCTATCTATATTGGCGGTGAATTCAAAGGCGCCAATATCGAACTGCACGACATGCGTTTTGTTGTGGCCGACACGATTGACGGTACGCACGAAGAGCTACGCCGCCAGTGGTGGGGAACCCCCGGCAGCCTGCATATCGATTGCTGGTCGGAACTGACACAGGCCGACGGGTATAAAATTACGTTGCAGCGCGAACCTTCTGTGGAGACGAAAAAATTGTTTTACGTGAATCTCGGCGGTTATGAGCCGGATAAATTTCTGGAGTTGCACAAAAACATGTTCGTGGTGGCCGAAACCGCATCCAAGGCCAAGGTGCGCGCGCTGCAAACCGTGCGTCATTGGAACGCTTTCCATAAGGACGATATGTATGAGGCCGAGCAATCATTTTACATTAACGACCCGCTCAAAGCCCAGTTGCTTTACATCCATCTCGAAAAAATAGACGACGAATCCCCTGCCTCTTTCTGCTGCTATTATAAACCTATAGCCCTTAAGCAGCCCTGATCCGGCGGGCAGCTTTATGGAAAAATTATAACAATTCTTTCGCTCCCGCATCGTATAGCAATGCGACCCCCCTTACCCTGATTTTGCAGCAATGCACAAACACAAACTTTTTAAGGGAGATTTTTATGCGAGCAGGAAGTGGACTTTTACTGTGGTTACTTGGCATTCCATTGCCGGTTATTTTGTTAATCGCCTTATTTTCCCGATAGGAACCGGCCATGAGCACCATAACAACCGATACTACCACCAGCAACGATTCCGCTGTGGCGTAGTCTGCCATTCTCGGCGGCGCCGTAACTGCTGCTGCGATTTCGCTGATCCTGCTGATACTGGGTTCGGCGCTTGGCTTATCCACCGTATCGCCTTGGTCGCGCCCGGAAACGATTACGTCGTTTACGGTTAAAACCGCGATCTGGCTTATCGTGATGCAGTGGGTCGCTTCGGGCGTCGGCGGTTTTTTAACTGGCCGCCTGCGCAGCAAGTGGCTCAGGATGCACACGGATGAAGTATTCTTCCGCGACACCGCTCACGGGTTCTTAGCCTGGGCAGCCGCTACCATCCTCACCGCAGGCTTTCTGGCGTCCACCGCAGTTTCTATCGTCAGCGGTACCGTCCATGCCGCAGCACCGGTAGCAGCGGCCGCCGCTGCACCAGTATCTGGGCATACCGACGGCGTTATGGAAGCAAACGGCTATTTCATCGATAGCCTGTTCCGCGCCAACACATCAAGTTCTGCCGTCGCTGGCGACACCAAGGACGTTCGTGCTGAAGTCACCCGTATCTTGCTGATCGGAACCAAAAACGGTTCCGTGCCTGATGCGGATAAAACCTATCTGGCACAAGTTGTGTCTGCACGCACTGGTTTGAATAACGCCGATGCTTCAGCTCGTGTCGATACGGTCATTAAGGAACTTAACGATACCAAAGAAAAAGCAAAACAGGAGGCTGAAGAGGCGCGTAAAGCGGCTATGCATGCATCCGTTTATATTTTCTTGTCCATGCTCATCGGTGCGTTTATCGCAAGCGCTGCTGTCGCAGTGGGTGGTCGTCACCGCGACGAGTACTAACCGCATGCCAGCCATTCATACAAACGTTAAGGATCGCCAGAGCGTATTGACATCAAGGCGCAACATGAAAATGGCGCGCTCCGCCCATGCCTATGTGCGTGGCAATACCTTGAAGTTTTATGAATGGTTGGAAACGGCTAACGGGCTAGCCGTACCACAAGGCCCCGCCGTGTGGATCTGCGGCGATTGCCATGTAGGTAATCTCGGCCCCATCGCTAATGCCAAAGGCGGCATCGATATCCAGATTCGCGATTTAGACCAGACCGTCATCGGCAACCCGGCGAATGATTTAATACGCCTCGGCTTGTCTCTAGCCACCGCCGCGCGCGGTTCCGACCTGCCCGGCGTTACCACCGCAAAGATGCTCGAGCAGATGATGGAAGGTTATGAGCAAGCCTTTACCGAGGGAAGCGCCGACATCGAAAAACCCGAAGTCGTGCAGCACGCTATGAAAGACGCCACGCGCCGCAAGTGGAAACATCTGGCTCAGGAACGCATAGAAGACACACAACCGGTGATTCCGCTCGGGAAACGTTTCTGGCCCTTATCCAAAGGTGAAAATAAAGCTATAGGCGAGCTGTTCGACACTGAAAAAGTGCGCCGGCTTGTTACCTCCCTGCGCTCGCGCGAAGATGACGCGCCAATTAAAATTCTTGATGCAGCTTACTGGATGAAAGGATGCAGCTCGCTTGGGCGGTTGCGCTATGCTGTTCTGCTCGGCGTTGGTAAAAAGATGAAAGAGCTCTGCCTGATGGATATGAAAGAAGCCATCCAACCCGCAGCTCCCAGCGAAAAAGGGAGCAAAATGCCGCGCGATAACGCCGAACGCGTCGTACAGGGTGCATGGCATCTGTCCCCTGCCCTTGGCGATCGCATGCTGGCGGCAAAGCTCGACACGCATTCGGTATTCTTACGCGAATTATTGCCGCAGGATTTGAAATTCGACATCGAGCACCTTACCCGTGATGAAGCAATGAAAGTGGCGAGCTACTTGGCAATGGTTGTGGGCAAAGCCCATGCGCGCCAGATGGACGAGGCCACACGCAAAACATGGCAAAGCCAGCTGAACCGCAACCGTTCCAAAACCCTTGATGCGCCATCATGGCTGTGGTCGAGCGTGGTGGAGTTGGTGACGAGTCATGAAGGTGCATATCTGGAACATTGCCGCAAATATGCGATGAACGCGGCGGCCTAGCCCACCGGCAGGACGAACACCGACTCGCCGTGACACATAAATACACCATCCACTGAACCCGGCACGCTCCTGATAAAATCATATGAGCGGATGGATAGCCCGCCGGTGTATCCGCCGAAAGACGGCATGATCAGCCGTTTGCCGCTGGTGACGAAACACGGCCCACCCATCTTGTGGCCTTTTACCAGCACGCTGACCTTGGGATGGAAATGGCCGCTGATTTCAAAACCGCCATGCGTGGACTCCAACTCGTGGCGGAACATGATCGAATGAAGCTCGGCTTCTTTGTATCGTAACCCGGCGATCGAATCGTCGATATCGGGGTCGTGGTTACCGGTAATCCATATCCACTTAGGCACCTGTGCGATTAGTACATTGAGCTGCGATTTAAGTGAAGCATGGAGGCGTGACCCGCCGTGGCGGTCATGGAAACTATCGCCGAGGGCGACGAAGATGACGGGTTTGAATGTCGCGACGAGATGCGTTAGTTTTTCAATGATCTCGTGGCTGTCATAAGGTGGTAACAAGGTGGCAAAGCGGCTGAAAAAACTTCCCTTTTCTAAATGTAAGTCAGATACACACAGTAATTTGATGTCGGGAATCCAGAAAAAACGTCCCGCATGCAATTGGATGGTAAATCCGGCATAGGAAATATTTGCCGTCATTCCACTGATTCCTTAAATAGCTCGTCGCCCTCTGCCTCGCGCATTTCGGCAGTCAAAAGTGCTGTTTGCGCAGCGCCTTTGATGGTTTCACTACCCATTTCCAGCATCAACGGCACCGCCAGCGGCGAGACATGTCTTAGCCGCATGTGTTTAAGCGGCTGGGCAAAAACCAGCTCACGCAGATGTTCGGTGTCGGCAAGTTTCAGCTCCACATCTTCGCGCGTCGCCTGTAACAGAATATGATCGGGTTCGTATTTGCGCAGCACGTCATAGAGCAAATCGGTTGACATCGTCACCTGCCGGCCGGTTTTTTTCTTGCCCGGATGCCGACGCTCCACCAGCCCCGAAATCACCGCGATATCGCGGAAGGCCCGGCGCGACATCTGGCTGGTTTCAATCCAGTGTTTGCTATTTACCTGAGTGAGCGATTGTTTCAACAACAACTCGGGATCGGTGATTTCCTTCAGCCCCCAGAACATGATTGTGTAATCGTTGGCGATAAACCCCAGCGGCAGCAAACCCGCTGCTTCCATGCGCTGCGATACCAGCAGGCCCAGCGTCTGGTTGGCATTACGCCCGGCAAAACTATAGATCACGCAGTGGTGAAACCCCGCATGCATGAAGGTTTCCACCAGCATGGAATCACGCGAAGGCAGTTGGGAGCGCAGCTTCTGCTGGTGCAGCCACTCGGAAATTTCCGGTGGCAAGGTTTCGTCTTCGCTGCGCTCCATCAGCAAGCGCACACGCTCCGCCACCGACTGCGACATCGGCATCCGCCCACCCTTGAAAGACGGCACTTTCGGCCGCTCGCCCTTGGCGGGTTCCACTTCCACGCGCATGTCGCGCACGCCTTTAAACGCCAGCAACTGCCCCGCAAAAATGAACGTGTCGCCCGGTAACAGCCCTTGAATAAAATACTCCTCCACCTGCCCTAAATCCTTCGCCACGCGTGATTTGGGTTTGCGCAAACTCACGCGCAACGTCTCATATTCAACGATGGTGCCGATATTCATCCGGTGGCGCTTCATCGCCGTCGGCTCGGCATGATACAGCCCATACTCATCGGCGATAATCCGCTGGTACTGGTCATAGGTGCGCAGCGCATAGCCGCCATTGGCGATCAGCGAAATGACTTTTTCGAACGTCACTTCCGGAATGCCGTTATACGGTGCCGCCTGCTTGATCTCCCGCCACAACGCATTTGCATCAAACGCCCCAGAGCAGGCACAGTTCATCACGAATTGCGCCAGCACATCCAACGAACCGGCGGTCAGCGGTTCGCCGTCCATCACCCCTGCTTCCACCGCCTGCATTACGGCGATGCATTCCACCATTTCAAAGCGGTTATTGGCCACGAGATACGCTTTGCTCGGTTTATCCAGCCGGTGGTTCGAGCGCCCGATGCGTTGCAGCAACCGGCTGATGCTGCGCGGGCCGCCGACTTGAATCACAAGATCCACCGCGCCCCAGTCGATGCCCAGATCGAGCGATGCGGTCGCCACAATCGCGCGCAGCTTTCCTTGCGCCATCATGCTTTCCACCTTCTGTCGGTGTTCGCGCTCCAAGCTGCCGTGATGTAAAGCAATCGGTAAATTCTTGTCGTTGACTTCCCAAAGCTTCTGGAACATCAACTCTGCCTGCACGCGGGTGTTGACGAAAACGATCGTCGTTTTGGCGCGCGCAATGGCCCGGTACACATCCTTGAACGCATAAAGTCCGGTATAGCCGCTCCACGGCACACGCGCTTTTGTCGCCAGCAATTCAATCTGCGGTTTGGCGGCGACAGTGGCGGTGACGATACGCGTATCAGAGCCCAGCCAGCGCTGGTATTGCTCGGGCTTGGCAATAGTTGCCGACAGACCCGACACGGTCAACTCCGGGCTTATGGTTTTCAGCCGTGCCATGCATAGCGCCGTTAAATGCCCGCGCTTGCCGGGGGCCAGTACGTGCAGCTCATCGATAATCACGCGTTTGAGACCGGCAAACAGCGTAAACGATTCGGGGTAGGACAGCATCAGCTCCAGCGATTCAGGCGTAATCAGCAGGATATTGGGCGGTTTGGTCATCTGGCGTTTGCGCATGGATGAGCTGGTGTCGCCGGTGCGCATCTCCACCGTCACCGCCAGTTGCATCTCCTCAATCGGGGTGGCGAGGTTGCGCTGGATGTCGGAGGCGAGCGCTTTAAGCGGGGAAATATAAAGCGTATGCAATCTTTTAGTGGGCTGCTGATACAGCGATACCAGCGTCGGCAAAAAACCCGCCAGCGTCTTGCCGCCGCCGGTGGGCGCGATCAGCAGGCTGGATTTTCCCTCGCGCTCTGCGGCCAGCATGTCGAGCTGATGCGCATGCACCTGCCAGCCTTTGCGCTTAAACCAGCGCATAAACGGCTCGGGCATCAAGAAATCATGCGGCTTTTTTACGCGCTCTTGTAATAGCATCAAATAAACATAGGTATTTACGATGCAGATTTCCAGTTCACAACCCGAAGAATGGTTAAAAATTACGCCTTCGGGGCTGTATTGCGCCGCGGGCGATTTCATGATCGATCCGATGCGCCCCGCCGCGACCGCGCTTGTAACCCACGGGCACGCCGATCATGCGCGCCCAAGCAATGGGTTAGTCATCGCTACCCCCGGCACGCTGGCCATCATGAAAAGCCGTTACCGCGATCAGGCGGGCGAGCCAAGGCCGGTCGAATATAACCAGCCCATAGACGTCAATGGTGTGCAGGTGACGTTTATTCCCGCCGGGCATGTGCTGGGCAGCTCGCAGATTCTGCTGGAATTCGGCGGCAAGCGCGTCGTCGTTTCCGGCGATTACAAGCGCCGCGCCGACCCCACCTGCGAGGCTTTCGTGCCAACACCATGTGATGTGTTCATCACCGAAGCCACGTTCGGGCTACCGGTGTTCCGCCATCCGCCAGATGCGACGCAGGTGGTCAAAATTCTGGAAGCGCTGAAGCGCGAGCCGGAACGCTGCGTACTGGTGGGCGCGTATGCGCTGGGCAAATGCCAGCGCGTAATCAGCATGCTGCGTCAGGCCGGTTATCACGACACAATTTACCTGCACGGCGCGGTGATTGGCTTATGCGAGGTCTACCAGCAACAAGGCGTGGATTTAGGTTCGCTCGCGCCAGTGCAGGATGTGGATAAGGTAGCATTGCAAGGCAAGATCGTCATGGCTCCGCCTTCGGCACTCCACGACCGCTGGTCGCGCCGACTGCCGGACCCGATTACGGCGATGGCCTCCGGCTGGATGCTGATTCGCGCCCGCGCCCGCCAGAAGCTGGTGGAGCTGCCGCTGGTGATTTCCGACCATGCCGACTGGGATGAACTCACCCAGACCCTCAAAGATGTCGGCGCACCGGAAGTATGGGTGACGCACGGGCGCGAAGACGCGCTGGTCTACTGGGCGAAGAAAAACGGTTTCAAAGCCCGCCCCCTCGATCTCGAAGGCTATGAAGACGAGGACGATTGATGCAGGATTTCGCCAAACTCCTCGATACCATGTCCACCACCGGCTCAACGCTTGCCAAGCGCCGCCTGATGGCCGATTATTTCAAAGCCACGCCCGACCCCGAGCGCGGCTGGGCGCTGGCGGCACTGGCAGGAACGCTGGTGTTTGCAACCGCAAAGCCCGGCGTTATCCGCGAGCTGATTGCCAGCCGCGTCGACCCGGTGCTGTATGGGCTATCGCGCGATTATGTCGGGGACATGGCCGAAACCGTGTCGCTGATCTGGCCGGAAAGCAAGCTCGGCAACGCGCCGCTCACCTTAAGCCACGTGATCGCCACGCTTGACGACAGCGACCGCAAAACCCTCCAAGGCCATATCGCCCATTGGCTGGACACGCTCGACGCTGTCGGGCGCTGGGCGCTGCTGAAACTCATCACCGGCAATATCCGCATCGGCGTATCGGCGCGCCTTGCCAAAACGACCCTCGCCGATGCCTTTGGTAAGGAGGTCGACGAGATCGAACAACTCTGGCACGGCCTCGCCCCACCGTATGAATCGCTATTCGCATGGCTCGAAGGCAGGGCAGAAAAACCCGCGCAGGAAAACGTCGCCTATTTCATGCCGATGATGTTGTCACACCCGATTGAAGACGACGAGCTCGCCGCCCTCGACCTCAGCGCCTATCAGGTGGAGCTTAAATGGGACGGTATCCGCGTACAGCTCGTGCGCGCTGGCGACAAGGTGGCCATGTATTCGCGTACCGGCGACGATATCAGCCATACCTTCCCCGACATGGTGGCCGCAGCGCTGAAAATCGACGAACCGCAATTCGTACTCGACGGCGAGCTGCTGACTAAAAGTGGCGATAACATCGCCTCCTTCAACGCGTTGCAGCAGCGGCTGAACCGAAAAACCGTCACGAGCGCCATGCTTAAAGACTCGCCCGCCCATATCCGGCTTTACGATATCCTCATTGATAACGGCGAGGACATTCGCGCCCTGCCCTTATCGCAACGCCGACAGCGCCTCGACGCTTGGTACGCGCGCCACGCGTCGCCTAGCATGGATATCTCCCCCGTGCTGGTGCTTGAAAATAAAGCGGCGCTGGAGAAAATACGCAACGACGCGCGCGAAAATCCGCAAAGCGGCGTCGAAGGCGTGATGATCAAAAAACTCGATAGCCCCTATATCGCGGGCCGCCCGCGCGGCCACTGGTTCAAATGGAAACGCAACACGCTGACGCTGGACTGCGTGTTGCTGTACGCCCAGCGCGGCAGCGGCAAGCGCTCGTCGTTTTATTCCGATTACACGTTCGGCGTGTGGCAGGAAAGCGCGCTCGTGCCCGTCGGCAAAGCCTATTCCGGATTTACCGATGAAGAACTCGTCAAGCTCGACCGCTGGATACGCGGCAACACCGGCAACCGCTTCGGCCCCGTGCGCGAGGTCAAGCACGAGCTGGTGCTGGAAATCGAATTCGACTCCATCCACCGCTCGGCCCGCCATAAATCCGGCGTCGCCATGCGCTATCCGCGCGTCCATCGCATTCGCTGGGACAAACCCGCCGCCGAGGCGGATACGCTGGAAAATGCGTTAGCGCTGGTGACGTGAACCCAAAAAAAGGCCATCCCTTTATCAAGGATGGCCTTTTTTCAGGCGAGATGATTACGGATTACGAACGCGGGAGATTTTGGTGCCTTCGATGCTCAGGCTAGCCATCAACCCCTGCTGGTCGAAGATAAAGGCATAGGCGTCGTCTTTAAGCGTGGTTGAAGAAAGGTTCTTCGCAACGCCTTCATTCACCAGCACCACAGTCGGGCCGACGCCGATTTCCCAGCCATGCGTTTCGTGAATGTATTTAACGGCTTTATCGTTCATCAGGAACACGACATAACCGTATGACTGCGCGCCAGCCTGCCAGCCGAAGGAAGCGGTGATGGAATTATAATAGCCATCCAGCTTATCGCCTTGCCTCAATACACCTTCACCGTAAGCGCCGCCGAAAACAAGACCGGCTTTCACGATATTAGGGAAAATAAGCACCGCCTTCGCCTGCTTGGCAACCTCGGCGGCAAGAGAGTTATTTTTAGTCAGCATGTGTAGGGCCTGATCGGAATCCTTAGTCAGATCGTCAGCGCTTACAGCGAACGCGCTGCTGGAAAACAAAGCGCATGTTCCAATAACAAGCGCCAGAAGAAGGGGTTTGAGGGGTTTCATTGTAGTACTCCATTGTGTTTTACGTGGCCGGGCTTCCGGTTGTGTAAGACGTTAGGAGGGGTGGTGTAATAAAGCTATGTGGAAGGGATGAATCGCAAAATTTTTAAGATCGCGACAATGATAATTAATGGCTTTTTATTACTTTCAGTATGTGCTGCTCTTTAGTTTTACAATCATGCTGTGTGTAAGGAAAAAGCTTATTATAAATATCGTTTAGTTCTATTTCTGAATAAATAGGATTTTGAATATGTGAGCTGCACCCCTCGTCTAGACCAGCAACCGGGGTAATTTAAGGTCCGATGGAATCACCCCGTTCCATATTTATACTACCACTTATGGTTGTGGTTCCTGTGGAGATGTGTGTAACTGCGAGCGGAGCGCGTCCACAATGCGCAGGCGTACCTCGCAGTTATCAATATCCACTTTCATTCCGCATATTTGCAGGCTCCGGTACTTTTAGGTTGATTTCCGCAAAATCCATCCGTTCTGACTTCACAAGCAATACAGCACGGCGCTTCTTTTAATGAATCCCTTGTACCCGAATGATGTAATAAGCATCCATGTGCATCGGGTTTTATCTCGCATTTCCCTTTGTTGCATCCAATATAGCTGGGCTGTTCTGTTGAAAAATTTACACAGTTCATCCGCATATTTTCATACTGAAAATATTTTTCTGCATCACTGGCTTTTACTTTATTGACCACGCGCCAACCACCGCACTCTGCGTGTACTACTGTACAGTCTGCGGCTTGCGAGCAAGTATAAAACTCAGGATGAGACTCACTTCTATCCGCAGCATAAACCGCAAATGGAATCAACAGTGCTGCAAATAAAATAAAGGTACGCAAACTCTCTCCTACAAGATTAGCCAATACGTTGAATTTTAGAAAATTGGCGGTGCGTAGCGAACGAGTTTCGAACCTTTGCTCCGCATTGCCTGCTAATTGTGCAGCATAAAATCAACTGCACCAATAGCTGTATCATAAAAAGACTGGCCGCGTGAATAATCACTGCAGACGAAATTTGGCTTTAGCCTCCTTTACTGCATTTAAAGCTTCCGGCGTGCCAATCTTTTGTAAAGCTTCTAAAGCCACTTCCCGATATCCTTTATGTGAAAAAAATTCATCAATGGCTTTTTTGCGAAGCGAGGGCACAGTTAGCTGTGCTTTTGATCCAAAATCGCCAGTTGTTTTAATAAGATCAAACAGCCCGCCTTTCATTCCGTCAGCGATGCCGCCGCTGCTAGGATAGCAATCAATGGTTTTGGTTATGGCTGGCATAATCAAATCCGCATATTGCTTTTGAACAGAGAAAGCCATAAGTATTGGTTTATGCAGTGGATTATAAGCCATTGCACTATTACAATGTTCGGCTTCCTGCATCCAATAGCTTGCCAATATTTTTAAGTCTTGCTCTCCAAATGAGTCGTAATGCCGCAAATAATTTACGGCCAATTCTTGTAATTTTGTATTGCAGCAAGATTCCGATTTTAACAACTCTTCTTTATAGGTCTTAAGTACACGGGAATCTTTAGGTGCAATGGCGCTGAGCGCCTGAAAAGCCGCATCACGGACGTCATTGCCACGATCTTTGGTGTGCTGAATTAAAGCAGGCACCGCATCGCTTGCGACATGACCAATCTTTGCAAGCGTATCAAATACTTCTCGAAAACTATAGGAATTAGGTAAAGCACGCTTCTCTATCAACGCCTGTGCATAATCTACAGGACTAAATCCTTCAATATAACGCATCAGCATGGGTACAGCAGGTGCTGCTGTTTCCCCCATGCTAGCCATTACTTTCAGAGAATAATTCCTAAGATTACCTTGCCAACCATCACGCATATACTTATTAGCCTCAAAGAACTCTATTGTAATAGGCAGAGCTTCTTTAGCTTTCGGGCCAAGTTGAGCGAATATCTCAAAAATTAGAGGCTGAATCTCATTATTAGTACCGTAACACTCGTGAGTATTGCATCTTGGCGGCTGTTCTTTTTCTTTGAGCATCTTTATCAATGCAGGCACTGCCGGTGCGGCATCGTCACCAAGCTTTTTTAGCTCAGCAAGCGATTGGAGGCGTGTCTCCCCATCTTTTGCCGACAATCCGCGTATCAATGAATCCATGTCGGCTGCCAAGGCATTGGATAAGCCACTCACTATCCAAAAAGCAAAAAATAAGAAAAGAGGGCTTCGAGCGGAACTAACCATAATTTACCACAGGAGCCAAATGAGATTCAAACTTCGAGAAGTTCAGTAATACAGTTGGATAACTATTTCACAATCGAATAATAGCTGTTTTCAAACCTAATGACCGGCAGGCTGAGATTCGAACCCAAGATTCAAATCTGTTTTGTATCAAATGGCGGTGGAGGGACTCTGTAGCGATCGCCGCTCCGCTACCCCCTTCGCTGTTATACCGGGAAAATACAGGGATTCTACTTAATTATGACCCACCACAAGATCACTCATTATGAAATGGTCTTGTTATTATAGCGACTTAAAGTGCGAATTCCCTAAACATTTAACAGGCAAAAATTTTGCCGTTACAGGGATGCTATTTTGCAGAATAGGGAAATATTCAAATCTTATCAGGAGATAAGCTAGTTTAGTGATTGCAGTGCGCGCCATGTACATGAGGTATGGGCCCGAGGCGCTTCTGCTTTTCCATTTTCCGCTTCAAAATATCGCGCTTCATGGGCGACAGGTAATCCATGAATGTCCTGCCGTCGAGATAATCGATCTCATGCTGGAGGCATATGGATAGCAGCCCTGCCGCACGCAATGTCTGGGGCATGCCATGCTCGTCAAGGTAGGAAACCGTAACTTCAACCGAGCGCGTTACCTGAGCGGACACGCCGAGGAATGTGATGGACGATTCTTCCATTGTAGTCGTTTCCGCTGAGCGTTCAGTGATGACCGGATTCACCATCCTGTAGCAATGCGCCGCTCCGGTTTCATCCGTCAGATCCACCACTACGAGCCGCTGGGTCAATCCCACCATCGGTGCACCAATACCTATGGCATGGTATGCATGGAGCGTTGCCATCATCGCATCGAGGGTTGCTAGGACGGAGTCATCCACCTTCGTTACCTCTGTGCAGATGGTTTTATAAATTGGATCAGGAGCAAGTACTAGTTCCAGTACATTCATAAAAATTTCCACCTTCAAAAATGGCTAATTTATTGCATATACATTGGTAACTTGGCCAGAAAATCCACCAAAGCAACAGGAACTATTGCTATTAAACAAAGAATTTAATGTACCTAACAGAGAATAAATGCAGAGGATTCAATGGTAAGATTATATTCCTACATTGCGAAGGCATTGTAACAAAACATTAATTGTAAATGAGATGCTTTGTCGCCTAGAGTGGCTTCGCAACCTTCTGCCATAATCAAATGCCTAATACCGCAACCGTACAAAAGCCCATGCAAGAAACTGAGGACGACTGGCTAAAAGACTATATCGGCTTTCTTGGAGAGTATGCTGCCGAACAGAAAAAGAAGGGCAAAAGGAAACATGAGCTCAAAAATGGCGAACGGATTCTGGCTGAATCGGGCACCAGCCTATATCGCTTCAAGAAACGATTTCAATTAAACGATAATGAGCAATTGACCTTTATTCTGCATGGGGAAGAAATTGATGCGGGGGTGGTCTCCAACGAAGACTTATTCATTACAATCCGATTACCAGAAGATTTAGGACCACGTCTCGATAAGATAATCCTGCAAACAGATTCCAGCGAGCTATCCTTGATGCTCAAAAAACGGCTGGAGGAAGTGGCTAATAAGGAATATTTTTTTAATCGTGACCTGGTTGATCGTCTTCTGAACGGGGATGTACCGCAGACCATAGACTCCGTTCCTGTCACTGTGCCAACGTCAGATCCCCTCTCTGCCGAGCAATACCAAGCAGTTCAAAGCGCTTCGGGTCAGGACGTTCTATTTCTGTGGGGGCCGCCCGGAACTGGCAAAACTAAGACTCTGGCTTCCATTGTCCTCAGCCATTACAAGGCTGGACGACGGGTACTATTAGTCTCCAATACCAACCTCGCTGTAGATGAGCTTTTACATAGATTCTGCCAGCTGCTTGACGATGATGCAGGCTTGAAGTCCGGGCATATCTTGCGCATCGGTGCTGCCTCTGATCCTAAACTCCTCACAGAATTTGGTGATACGGTTATCCCTAAAAATGTGGCTGCTAGAATTACTGCGGGTCTCCAGCATGAGCGCCAGGAGTTAAATAAACAGCAGGAAGAATTACGGAAAGAGTTGGGTCATCTGGCATTGCAGTTAGAAACTATTAAACAGCACCGTCAATTGATTGAAGAAATTAATACGCTTACAGTTCAACGGGATGAATTCTGGTTAAAAATTAATGCCTCAGAAGCGGTTTATCTGCAGAATTGCCAGTATCAGCACTCACGTAATGAAGTAATCCAAAAGCGTTCCTCCAGTAAACTACGTGTTCTTTTGGGCTCTAGCACTGAAAAAATGAAACGGGAAGCCGCTGAAAACGAGACCAAACTAAAATCACATCAGGAAAAACTTCAAGGCAATCGCGATAAGTTGGGGCAAACCAACCGGAACCTCAAGGCACTGGAACTAAGAAAAGAAAAAATTACCCCACAGCTGCCCCCGGAGACGAATGCCGAGCTAGAAAACAAACAGGCTGTTAGCAGTAAAAAATTGCAGGAGACCGCAGATCGCATAACTCAGATCGATCGGGAGTTAAAAGGCGCTGAATTCCGCCTTATTAAAGAGGCGCGGGTATTAGCAGCCAATGCCACGAAAATAGCCCATTCGCATAAGAATTTTCATAACTTTGATACTGTG
The DNA here is from genome assembly GCA_025362975.1 of Alphaproteobacteria bacterium. Taxonomy (GTDB): domain Bacteria; phylum Pseudomonadota; class Alphaproteobacteria; order Rickettsiales; family SXRF01; genus JANYBV01. Next base: position 161,095 of record JANYES010000025.1, read on the forward strand.
ATTATCGATGAAGCTTCGATGCTGTTATTACCCACTTGCTGTTTTGTAGCAGGATTAGCAAAAACCAGCGTCGTGATTGGCGGCGACTTCCGGCAACTTGGTCCTATCGTTGAGTCAAAGAATGGCGCGCTTAGAAAGAATCTAGGTACGGATATCTTCCACCAGGCCGGAATGCATCATGCGATACGAACCGGGCATAAGGGTATCACCATGCTGCCTACTCAGCACCGCATGGTTCCACCTATCGGTCAGATGATCGGCCAGATATTTTACGATAATCTTCTGAAGCACGGCAAACCACAAGGGACACCCTTATTGTCAGCCCCTTTTGCACATCCCATCATCTTGATTGATACCGGCCCCCTGCTCCCTAGGACGGAATTTAGAGACGGTTCCGCATATACCATTTTACACGGATTGCTGATTCAGGAACTCTGCTCGAAGTGGATAGCCCAGGGATGTCGGCCCAGCGACATTGGGATTGCTACACCGTATCGCTCACAGGTAGCGGTGATGAAAGACTTCTTTAAAACTACGACCGGCGTGGAATGTGGCACAGCACACACTTACCAGGGCAAGCAGAAGCGCGTTATGATTATTGATACCGTGGAATGCAGCGGCACCGGTTTAGGCTTTTTCCTACGCGAAACCCGGCAGGATGAAGAAGGAGCGCGGCTTTTCAACGTACTTTTCTCCCGGTCACAGGACCACCTCATTGTCCTGGCCGATTTGCAGCATCTTACCAATCGCCTCGATAAGGATTCATTGCTGCGTCAGGCTCTAGATTACATTCAGGAACATGGGCAGGTGATTCCCGCCAGCGATCTCCTATCCGTGGCGGATTTACGCCATATGGTCCATACTGATGAGGATATGATTTCTGCTTCCCGCGATATTGTGAATATCACCCAAGAGCACTATTATGAATATTTAGAAGCAGATATCCGCAATGCCAAGGACCGCCTGATTATTTATTCTGGCTACATCACGCTCAATAGAACCAGCAAGCTGATGGCATCACTCATAGAATGCGCCAGACGCGGCACAGCTGTTACCTGCATTGTACCGCCGATAGGAGAGCTAAAACAGCCTCATATGATACAAAGTGCCGAAGAGGCACTGAATATGCTTAACGATAGCCTAATTGCTGTGAAGCACTGCCCTAATAATCACAAGAAACTTGTTTATATTGATGACCGTATTGTGTGGAATGGCAGTCTTAATACGTTATCTCATAAAGATATGAATGAGGTTATGACCCGTATCGATTCAACGGTAAACGCACGAGTTATCGCAAAATTATTTGGTCTGAATGATTAATAATTTTGGCGTGCCGGGTATTCATCCACCTAGTATGCTTCCCCTCTAGGAATCGGACGAGGCAGGTTTTCTTAGCCCAAAAAATTTAGGGCCTGACCAATGCGTGCCGGTGATTATTTGGGCAACCTGCGTTAGTGACCGATATTGTTTACCTTCAAATATCACACCATCTGCCAGTACCGTTACCTTATAGGTCTTACCATGCCATTCACGTAGCAGTTGCGTTCCATGCTGAGGTTTAACCGGGAGTGCTGGCATCGGACGGCCCGCATCCACCTCCCTTGCGACTTTTTCAAGATAACGCCTCGTCTCAGGTTTCAGACCACCAAATGCTCTCTCCTGCAGTTTATAGGCAATAGCCCGGATAAGAAGCTGGCGACTGATATGCTTTGGTGGCGGCGTACCATAGCCACTTTACATTTTGCTAATAGGCTCCATCACAGCATATACATCACTTACCTGTGCTAATAATAATCAAATAAGCCTAAGTTGTAATGTTATTATTTTCACATAGCTTGCTTACGAGAACAGATACAGTCTAAAATTTTTATAGGCAATTTCATGAGGAAGCATATGATATGGTGGATTATTGGTGGCGTGGCAGTGATTGGCGCAGCCGCATGGGGGCCAATTGTGAGTAGTAATGTCGAACAGGCCAAATACGAGGTGGTGGTATCGCAGGGCAATATACAAGTCCGCGACTACGCGGCGATGATTGTGGCTGAAGCGGAAGTATCCGGTGAGCGCAAAAAAGCGATTAACCAAGGTTTCCGTTTGATCGCGGATTATATCTTTGGCAATAATACGCCAAAGCAGAGTGTGGCTATGACTGCGCCCGTTATACAGCAACCCACCGAGAAAATTGCCATGACCGCGCACGTCACACAGGAAGGCACCGGCAATAGCTGGAAGGTAAGCTTTGTGATGCCAGCCAACTACACGATAGACACGTTGCCAAAGCCGAATAATGATGCGGTGAAGCTCGAAAAGGTTCCGGGCAAGCGTTTCGCGGTCATCCGTTTTTCGGGAATGGCGGGTGAAGAAAGCCTGAAAGAACATACTGATGAATTAAATACATTCATTAAGGACAAGAAACTGAACGCGCTATCGCAAGCCACCTACGCATTCTTCAATCCGCCGTGGACGCTGCCCTTCCTGCGCCGCAATGAAGTAATGATTGAGATTGCTAAATAGCAGCTACATTTTCCATACTATGCACGATGTGTTCGGCAAGCATCTCGGATGCCTTGGATAGATCATCGCGTTTCATAAGCGCAATTTCCGCATCGGCCAGCTCCGGCAATTTGATTTCCTTGCGAATGGGGTGAATGCCTGAGGGCAGCATATTGGCGGGTAATACAGTAATGCCAAGACCCGCTTTAACGGCTGCAATATTTCCGGCAAGGCTGGGGCTAGTATAGCTGATATGCCAAGGCTTTTTTGCGCGGTCGAGCGCAGCCAGTGCACGCGCACGGTAAATGCAGGGTTGCGGCGATAGCACAAGTGAAAGCGGCTTTTCCGGCTTGTGATGGTCGGCTGCCGCCCACACTAACGGTTCACGCCAGACCTTTGTACCGCCCTTGACACGCTGCGGATCGCGTTTGACCAGAATCAAATCATAAAGCCCTTTTTGAAAGCCATCGATAAGATTAAGGGTTAAGTCACAAGCTACGTTCAGCTGTACACGAGGATGGTGCTTTCTAAAACTCGCCAACACCTCCGGCAAATAATGGGTGGCAAAATCTTCCGGCGTACCAAGGCGGATTTCTCCTTCAACATCAGGTTCCTTGATTCGGCTATAGGCCTCCCATTGCAGCGCAATGATACTCTTCGCATATCCCAGAAATAGTTCACCCTTTTCAGTAAGTTTTACACGCCTGCTCGTGCGGTCGAACAATTCGCAAGCCAATGACTCTTCCAGCTTTTTAATTTGCAGGCTTATGGCCGATTGCGTTCGCCCAACCGTATCAGCGGCATGACCAAACGTGCCGGTTTCGGCAATAGCGATAAAACTCTTGAGTTGCAAGGTATCAAGTGTGAAGGGCATGGTTTTACCTATGAGTATTTCTCATAGGATATATTAATACTATCAATTTTCAATATGGATAATTATTCCATAAGATGAATTCATAACCACTAAAAAGGAGCGCTATGGATTTACTACATATCATCTCACAGAATATTCTTTCACCTGCCATTCTCTTCTTCGCCCTTGGTATAGGAGCTGGCTTCGTAAAATCTGACCTGGAAGTTCCGGACAGCATCAGCCGCTACCTCACTATCTACCTGATGATGGCGATAGGTCTAAAGGGAGGTGTGGCGATTGCCAACACCCATGAATTTACCGCGCAGATACTTATGGCAATCGGCGGCGGTTTTGCGGTGAGCTTGTTACTGCCATTCCTAGCGTATGGCATCTTGCGCCTTACCACAAACCTTGATCAACCTACAGCCGCTGCGGTAGCGGCCCATTACGGCTCCATCAGCATGGTGACGTTTGCCACCGCGACGGCATTCCTCAAAAGCCATGATATTGCTTATGCAGGGTATGTAGTGGCCATCCTCGCGCTCATGGAAGCTCCCGCGATCCTCTCTGGTTTATTCATCGCCCATAAAACTGCACCGGAAACCAAAGCTCATAAAAATGAAGAGAAGAAGCTCGCACGCGAGATATTTACCAATGGCGCAATCCTGCTCCTCTTCGGTGCGTTCCTCATAGGCTGGATCACCGGACAACCGGGCTTTGATAAAGTGTCAGGATTCTTGGAAAGCCCATTCCAAGGCATCCTGTGCCTCTTCCTGCTCGATATGGGCTTGCTGGTTGCCAAGAACCTACATCATTTGAAGAGCTTCACATGGCCACTCGCACTCTTTGGGATCTATATGCCACTGATTGGTGCGAGCATCGGACTTGGCATTAGCACGCTGATTGGCCTTGATGTCGGTACAGGCACGCTGCTTACGGTGTTGTGCGGCAGCGCATCCTACATCGCCGTACCTGCCGCGATGCGCCTTGCACTGCCGGAAGCCAAGGCCGCGATTTATGTGCCGATGAGCCTCGCTATCACGTTCCCCTTCAACGTGACGCTCGGAATACCGCTTTATTTCACTCTCGCTACCCAACTACTCAACCACTAACCACAAGGAGCAGCCATGAGGAAACTTCTCGCTACCACTGCACTCATAGTCCTGACTGCCACTTCCGCCTTCGCAGCTGAATGCGGCACGCACCATAAAATCACCAAAGATGAAATCCTCGCCGCGCAAAAAGCATGGGGGGATGGCATCGTCGCCATCGGCGCTGCTGAAGATCATAACAAAACAGCGATGGAGCTAATCAACACCCTCTATGGCTATGACATCGGACCGGTTCTATTCAAACCTACCAAAACCTCGGTGGTAGAATTTCGTGATACCAAGGAAGAAGCATTATCCTATTTCGTAACAGGCAAAGAGCCGGAGGATAAAGGCTTCGCGCTCGCGCCGTTTACTAAAGTGCGCTTCGATAACAAAGGAATCATCATCGATTGCGACTCCGCGCTGGCACAAGGCAACTACTACTTTACCAAGATGGACGGCGAGGAAATCAAGGTGGATTACAGCTTCGGTTATGTCGAAGATAAAAACGGCCACCTGAAAATTGACCTGCACCACTCTTCGTTGCCATACAAGCCGGAGTAAATGGTTATGAGCCAAGCGTATCAAGGCGCATGTATCATCATCCCCACCAAGCACGCGAAATCGATAGCGATTGCGCCGCAATTCTGGAATCATCTGGGTGCAAGTGTGCTGGAATATTATGTTGATACCGATACGCTTGGCACATTTTCCGGTGAGATAGAACGTGAAGGTAACGCGCTCGAATGTGCGAGGCAAAAATGCGAGTTGGCGCTGGAGTTGCTAGGCGACAAGGTGGAGTATTGCATCGCCAGTGAGGGCAGTTTTGGTCCGCATCCGCAGATTCTATTTCTACCCTGTGATCAGGAGATTTTATATTTCATTGACCGCAAACGGGGCTTCCATCTGCACATGGTACATGTGACGGAACAAACAAACTATCAGATGAAGGCGTTGGAATCATGGGAGGAGCTGCTTCAATTCGCGGCAACCGTGCAGTTTCCATCCCATGCATTAATCGTTCGCCCGAACAATTGGGATGATAGCAGCCTTTTATTCAAAGGCATCGACGCGCCAAGTGATGTGGCTACAGTATTCCGGACAACTCACCTGAAGTAATAATGGGGTGAGGAAAGGTAAGGAATAGCTATTATGACTGAGAAAAGAAAATCCACCGTTTATTCATCGGAGTTTCGGGAATCATCGGTAACACTGGC
>JANYES010000026.1 GCA_025362975.1 Alphaproteobacteria bacterium
GAATCGCGAACGGTATGACCGAAAATTCTGCCCTGTGCGCCTTGGGCGGCAGCAGCATCGCGGTCAAGAAAATCCAGACCATATCCAGACAGAACCATACCATAAAATCGTACCTCTTCGCGAATTCTAGCGCGACATTGGTCACTGACAACGGCGTCGTCATTCAATTCCGCCAATAGACCAGCGCAGGGTCGTCCCCGCGTCGATTTTGAAAACCGGTTCCTGCATTAACGGCAGGAGGCGGTCTTTCTTGGCTCATTGGATCTACTGGGCTGGATAAAATGGTCGGGGCGAGAAGATTCGAACTTCCGACCCTCTGGTCCCAAACCAGATGCGCTACCAGACTGCGCTACTCCCCGACAGGAGCCTTTAGAATCCGGGTATGTTTAATGGAACAAACCGCCTGAGGCAACCATAAACGGAGCAACGGACGTTAAATCCACATTTCACAAGAAAAAACCGCGCTTTTTGCTAGAATAGAAAGAAAATACAGGGGCTCCCCAGTGATAACCCGAATGACAACCGGCCGTTTCCAAGATTTCGCGCTCCCGCTTCTGGTGCTGGCAGCCGCCATCGCCGGGCTGTTTTTCTGGGTTGACACCCCCGCCGAAGCCGCGCTCGTGCTTTATCGCTACAGCGAAAACCTCGCCCATTACTTCACCATCGTCTACAACCCCGCCACCGAGCAGGTCGAAGGTGCCCCCGATTTCCTCTGGATGGTCACGCTCGCAGTGTTTTACGGTCTGGGCATCCCGATTTTCACCGCCGCTCACCTGCTGTCACTGGCCAGCCTCATCGGCATGAGAATCATTTTCTACAAGCTCGCCCCTAGCACCAACCGCACGCGCTTTACCTGCGGCATTATGACCGCCCTGCTGCTACTCGCCCCGTTCTGGTCGGCAGCCTCCGGCTTCTCCACCTATTATTTCGGCTTCTGGCTACTGCACAGCGCTTACGGCTTCATCCGCAACCACGCTTCGCTTATGCTCTGGGCGGGTCTGACCGCATGCCTCGTCCGCCCCGGCGGGCTCATCTTCATCGCCCCGCTGGTCCTGCTCGCATTCGCCCAGCAACCCGTCCTGCTCAACAACCGCCGCTATACCTTGTCGCTACTAGCCTGCACCGCCCTCGGCACCGGCTATTTCCTCTGGCGCTGGCAGCATTTCCACCTGTTCATCCCGCTCGCTTTCTACATCAAATCCGCCAGCGCCTTCGTGCTGCCCTCCCTCATGAGCGAAGCCTATCTGATCGCGCTCAACTTCTTCATCCTGTTTTATTTATCCCAAGCCCGCCGCCACCAGCCTCCCGTCATCCAGCGCAAAGCCATCACCCTGATGGCTGCCTATGTCATCGCTCCGTTGCTGTTTTACGCCACGATGGACATGAGTCAGAACAACGATTTCCGCTACCATTTCCCCATTCTGCTCACCTTCATGCTGCTGGCGGTCCTGTTTTATGCGCCCGTCGCCGCCAAAGCATTCTGGCTCTATCTCTACCTATGGGGATTATATACCTTAAGCCACAAGCACAAAATATAGGGGCTACCCCTTCTTGCTCGGCTTTTTGGTCTTTTTCGCTCGTGCTTTCGGTTTAGCTGCGTCTTTAGGCTTGGGCTTCGCTTGTAGTAATTGACGCATTACGTCATCAAACGGCACCGCCGCCTCCTCGTAGTCGCGCAGTGATGGCGGCTCAGGCTTCTTATTCATGCCATTAACCAAATGTTGTCAAATTCCTATCATAATCAATCCCATATGCTTACGCAAGCTTCAAAATATAAGGTTGAGTCTGGCCCCGGAATGGTGCAGTGTGTGTCGCTATGGAAGGCGATACCGTTGTACATCTCATCGACAAAATGCTGGAAGCGAAGAAATCGCTTGCTGGGAAACCTTCGTGGGAAAATTCACCTCGACCTGATGAAGAAAAGCGCCTTGTCTGGCCGCTGCGCATCAATGACCAGCCTTGCCATGCCGATTTGCACGCAACCGCTTTCCCGTCCTATGGTAATAGCAAAGAGAAATGGCGGATCATGATTATGGCCCCCTCCTGCATATGGCGAGTTGACTAAGTTTCCGATGAGCCACACATCAATTCTCTGGATAGGCCTTCTGATCTAAAAGAGTTTTCGTTCACAGAGCCGCACTATCACGCATGGCCCGATAACAGGCGGTTTTCCTCGCGTTTCACGTTGCCCGATAGCCTGAATAATGCTAGGATATTACCGTCGAATGTGCGCACTTTTGAAAATGCTTTTCGATGGTTCTGCGAGAAGACCAACATCGAGCAGCCATCGAATGCAACTATGATCGATCTGCCACCAAAGGACAGGATGCTATGAATTTTAACAACATTATATCTGAGATGATGCAGCCGATGACGCTGGTTACGTCAACGGACAATTTCGTGCGCGTTTCTACTCATTGTCTTTACCCGTCCAATGGCACCGTTAGCGTGTCTGTGCGCAAGCATTTTGATTTATTCGTCGTATCTGACGACGGAGACGCAGTAAGAGAAGTAGAGAGCTCTGGTCTCAGTGTAGTGAAGATCGACAACCGTTTAAAACATGTGGTTAAGCAGCAGGGCTTGCTGGTAAAGGATGGTACTATTTACTCCCCACCTGTTCCTGTTGAGGCAATACCTGCTGTTATATTACTTGTTGCTAACGCTTCAAAGGAAGCCGCCGATTGGATGTTACGCAACATCAAGTGGCATAAACAGCGTGACTTCAAAAAGGACGTCTCCAATTTATTGGCGAGGTACTTCAATGATAGCATGAAAGCCGATGACGTCATCGTGGGCGATAGCAATAAACAGCACCATTTTGGGCATATTGTCCATTTGCCAGAAAATCGCAGGTTAGTTGTTGATGCCGTGACCAACGACCCCAGCTCCATCTGTGCTCGGGTTATTGCTAATCTGGATGTTAAAAAACTCAATGACAATAGCATTATTCAGCGCATCATTTTTGACGATCATGTGCAATGGAACTCGTCTGACTTGAAGCTACTGGAAATGGGCGGCACGCCAATACCTTTTTCCAGCGCAGCACGAGCCATAGAAGCACTTATCGCAAACGGCTAGTCCTTCTTACGCAGCAGTCCTTCGATACGTCAGGCGCTTGCCTTCGATGCCCTTCAATGCGATTTCGGTGCGGGCCGCATCGTCTACCCCAAGTCCTTCCCGGCTATTATACCGGAAATCGAATTCAGCGAGATAGCGTTTCAAGTGATCTGCGCTGCAATGTTGGTAAACACCAGTCATCCCGCGCTTGAAGATGCTGAAATAGCCCTCAATGGTATTGGTATGAGCATCGCCCCGGACATACTCGCCTATGCCATGATTGACGGCGTGATGCTCCGCGAATGCTTTGCCGAGCGGGATGTACAGGCGAGCTTCGTCAGTCATCAGGCGACTGTCCGCATGTAGTTGCTCGTTGAGAACTGGGCGCAGGGTTGCAGCAGTGACGTGCTGCACATGGTGAGAACGAACCTTGCCGCCACGTTCAACCAGAGACACAACGACCTCTTTGCCGACTCCGCCACGACCAAGATGCTTGCGGTCTTTGGCATGCTTGTTCTTTTCCTTGCCGCCCACATAGGTTTCATCTGCCTCAACCGTTTTGCCCTTCCCGCCAAGTGGCGGCAATTCGCCATGCGGAGCCATCGCCTCGCGGATGCGGTGAGTCATGAACCACGCGCTTTTATACGTTACGCCAAGGGTACGATGAAGTTGATGGCTGGAGATACCCTTCTTACTGCTGCAAAGCAGGTAGGTAGCAAGCAGCCATTTGTGCAGGGGGATATGGGAACGCTCGTAAACAGTGCCGATAGTTACGGAAAAGTCCTTGCGGCATTCCTTTTCAGCGCAGCGATACTTGCCGCGCTTTGTGGTATAGGCGGTGCCAATTACGCCACAATGAGGGCAGACCGCACCTGAAGGCCAGCGAAGTTTTTCAAGATATTCGCGGGCTGCTTCTTCGTTTTGAAAATGTGGTGAATTTAGGTTAGACATGCTACTTGCTCCGTTATTATGAGCAAATACTATACCTTGTGCTTTGTGGTGTCAAGTATATAATCCCCCTACCTATGGATTGCCTCGCAACTCCCCGTCAACCTGCAAGCCATGCACACCTATCCCGCCGCCAATGAAACCACCGCGCTTGCCCGCGACATCGGCGAACTCCCCTATGTCGGCAAACTCGCCACCACCGAACCGGGCACACTTCCTTATTACAGCAACTGGGAAACCCTCGATTTAACCGGCGCCAACACGCCCGAAATCGCCTTAAACGGCTTCAACTACGGCGACATCACCGCTTTCGACCCCGACCTCGTCTTCATCCGCAACGCAACCCCCGGCACATCACCACAAGCAAGGCTCACGCTGGAAACCATCGCGTCGGAAACATCCACAAAAGAATACGAAGCCTACCGCTTAGGCAATTACCGCCTGTGGCTCATGCGCGACTCCGAAGCCTACGCGGATTTGCGCATGCTGGTGCGCAAGCGCGGCTTCGAACCCATGCCTTAATTAAGCCGCGATGCCCTCAGCCTGCGCACGCAGGAACTCCGCGCTCTTACGGTCGAATGCCGCCCGGATGGTGGCACCCTTGTCGGCCAGATCAAGAATTTTAATAGCACGATTGGTGAACCCGCGCGCCAGATCGGTGCTGGTAAAATGCGCCGACAGGCTGGCCTCATCGCCGCGCGAGCTGACATCATAGCCAATGAACTTAGAGTTGCCGGTAGGCACTTCCTGCAGCATCGACGCCACGTCCGAATTGCGAAGCCCGCCGAGCTTGACGCTCACATGCGGTTCTTCGCCGTGCAGGTCAACCTGTTCGGAACCCCTAATAGCCGACAAAAATTCGATGGATGGTTGATAAATCATAATGTTTCCCCTGTTATGTTAATCGCAAAATTAGTTAACGCATCTTAATCAAGAAGCCTGTCGCTGCAAGCAAAAAACTAGGGTGTTGCAGTTTTGTCCCTTTGGTATAGTCTGCCCGTCCTTCATATAAGGTGGATTTTATGGACTTCAAAGGCATCTATACCGCACTCATCACTCCCTTCGCCAACGGCAAGGTCGACGAGAAAGCGTTCCAGTCATTCGTCGAATGGCAGATCGCCGAAGGCATCAACGGCCTCGTTCCCTGCGGCACGACCGGCGAATCGCCAACGTTGTCGCATGAAGAGCACAAGCGCGTGGTCGAACTCTGCATCGAAGTCTCCCAAACTAAAACTAAGAATGGGGGCCGCGTGCCTGTCATGGCTGGCACGGGTTCAAACTCCACCGACGAAGCCATTGCGCTGACTAACCACGCTAAGAGTGCGGGAGCCGATAGTGCCCTTGTGGTCGCGCCCTATTACAACAAGCCCTCGCAGGAGGGCATCTACCAGCATTACAAAGCGCTGAGCGCCGCCTGCAAGTTCCCGATCATCGTTTACAACATCCCCGGCCGCAGCGTGATTAACATTTCCGACGACACGCTCGCGCGCCTGTCCGAACTGCCTTATATTTTTGGCGTTAAAGACGCCACCGGCGACCTCGCGCGCCCCTATACCTTGCGCGCCAAACAGAAAAAAGAGCTTGCGCTTTTCTCCGGCGAAGACATGACCACGGTCGCCTTCAACATCGCCGGCGGACATGGTTGCATTTCGGTAACTTCTAACATCGCTCCCAAAGCCTGCGCAGCCATTCAGGACGCCTGCAAGGCAGGGGACTACGCCAAAGCGGCCGCGTTGCAAGAGCCGCTCGTGCCACTTCACTCAATCATGTTTTGCGAAACGAGTCCCGTACCGGTTAAATTTGCTGCGTCACTCATGAACAAGTGCAAACCGGATTTGCGTCTACCGCTGGTGCAGCCTAGCGAAGAGAATAAACTTGCCATCACGCAAGTGTTAAAAAAATTGCACTTGCTCTAAAAACTTTTTTCATCTTTATTAGTACTCCCTATGGCCGGAAAAAAAGAAACAGCCGGAAACAATATAGCGTTTAACCGCAAGGCGCGCTATGAATACACGATTGAGGAGGAATTTGAAGCTGGTATCGTTTTGACCGGAAGCGAAGTCAAATCGTTACGAGAAGGTAAGGCGAACATTGCCGATGCGCATGCAGGCCCTAACAAATCGGAAATATGGTTAATGAATGCCTATATCGCCGAATACGGTCATGCCAATCGGTTCAATCACGAAGCCCGCAGGCCGCGCAAACTGCTCCTGCACAAAAAGCAAATCCAGAAACTACTGGGTCGGCTCAAGGTAAAAGGCGTAACGTTGATTCCATTGTCATTTTACTTTAACAATCGTGGTTTGGCAAAAATCAAAATCGGCCTCGCCATAGGCAAAAAACAATATGAAAAGCGCGACAGTATAAAACAGCGCGACTGGCAACGGGATAAAGCAAGGATCATGCGTTCGAAGAACGGGTAAAACCGGAACAGCTAATGACAATTGGGTAAGGGATCAGAATGCGTTTTAATGACTTCGACGAAGATCATTCCAGATATAACTTCAACTTCGCTATCGGCGGGTACGGCGGCGATTTGGCAGCCAGCTTCGAATCCAATCCGCAGACGCGCACCGTTAAACTGACCTTCGTCGTCGGCGATTTGGGCGGCAAACCCGAGCAGGTTCACAGCGTCCCGCCTTCCATCGACTACGATTACGACGACGGCGGTATGATCGAAATTCCCGCCAAAGACGACATCAGCTATTACAAGCGCACCGCTCCGAAAGTCGACCGCGCTCAGGCGCTTGCGGCGCGGTCTATCATCAACGATACCAAAAGCGAAGTCGCCAGCTTCCGCGAACGCGTGGTCAACATCGTCAACGGCGACCTGCCGTTCGAATTCGCCCCCGTGATGATCGACCAGGGCGAAGGCCTCGTCTCCTGCGAAGTCAAAATCCGCGACGGAAGCCCTTTCGGCGAAAACGTCGAGAAGCTCTTCGCCGCCCTGAGTGCGCACTCCCAGTGCACCGGCACCTACCCACCGCGCAGCCACACCGATGCCCTGCCGCGCGACGAATACGCCGCCATCGAAGCCATGAAACGCGAAGACGAAACTGAAATACAATGGGCTGAACGTGTCGGCGGCAAGCCCAGTGAAAAAACGCCACAAGAAGCCGCCACCGAAGGCCTGCGCAAAGCCATGCGCAGAAGCCTCTAATAATTATTACGATAGATTAGGAGAATACCATGTTAGATGTGATTGCTGATTTCTGGAAGCCGGTAAAAAAAGCCCAAGCTCAGGAAAAGCTGCAGCCGGAATTGCTACAAATCCGCAGCTCGCTCGGCTTCGGCTTTGTGCCGCAGGTGATTTTAAGCGGCCGCCGCCTGCATGTCAGCGCCATCAACACCTACCTCTTCGGCGACGAAGCGCTCACCTCCTTCATGCTGACGCAAGATAAAGACCCCGGCGTCTCCATGATCGTTGCAGAATCCGACGGCGAATACTACCTCGCCATCTCGCGCCGCATCTCGCTCAACGACCGCATGAAACTCTTCGACGGTCAGGAACTCGGCAACATCATGACCAGCCAGGACGTGACCCGCCTCAACTGCCGCGACAACATCATCGACTACAAAGGCTGGCTCGTCTCCTCCTACAAGCGCGAAATCCAGTCGCTCAAAGGTGCGATCTTCAAAGGCGACTACCGCAAAACCAAAGTCCCCGCCGCCTCCGAAGGCCAGGAATTCGAATACACCCTGCTGGTGTCGGATTCTAACGAACACGCCATCGAAATCGAAAAATACAATGACGGCCGCATCGAAGTCTACGCCACCGTCTATCGCCGCCTGAACGACATCGGCGAAATCACTCACCCGCCCGTCACCCAATACGCCAGCGGCCTGCCCAACGCCGAAACCAAACCCGATTTAAAACTGACCTCCTCGCAAACCGAGCCAGTTATCACCCAAGGCCCTAAACTCGCCGAGGGCCCGAAAATTGAAACCCCAGCCGAAGCACAAAAAGCAGAAGTGAAAGCCGAACCTGCCAAGGCTGCCGAACCTGCTAAGGCCGAAGAAGCCAAGCCGATCGCTCTGCCGGAATTCGCGCAAGCTACCCCGCTGGCCACCCCCATCGTCGCTCCGGGCGCAACCGCCCCGGAAGCCAAAATCGAACCGGTTAAGCCAGCCGAAATCCCGGCTATCAAGCCGGCCACTCCCGAATTTGCCATGAAGGCAGATTTTTTAACGACCAAAGAGGAATCTAAACCCATGTCATCTTTAGACAACACCATCAACGGAACGAGGAACGATATGAGCACTACCGACGCGATGAAACCGAAACTCTATGTTCAACCCAACGCCGCCGAAGGCTATCGCCCTGAAATCAAAGCCGTCTCCAAACCCGGCACCGGTTTCGACGCCGATTCGATCGAATGCGACCTGCGCGTTGCCAACAAGATCATAGACGAAGCCATCCGCAACGAAATGCGCCTGACCGACATCGTCCGCCGCATCATCGAGCTGCCGGTCGCCAACCCTGAATCGGTCCATATCCCGATCACGCTCACCGACGAAGATTACGCCCTGCTCGCCATCCGCTACGGCATTCCGTCTGCTGACCGCAACGGCATCAAACGCCGCATCCTTGACGATTTGAACGACTTCTCCGGCGACAAGAAAAAAGCCGCATAAGCGAACACGCTGAAAAAAGCGCCGGTGGGCAACCCCGGCGCTTTTTTTGTGCCCCCAAGAACCTGCACCATGCACGTCATCACCACCCAGCGCCTCATCCTGCGCCACTGGCGCGAGTCCGACCTTGCCCCCTTTCGCGCGCTCAACGCCGACCCGCAGGTCATGGAATATTTCCCTGAAATGCTCGACGCCGAACAATCCGACGCACTCGCCGCCTACGTTCAAAAGCGCATCGAGGAGCAAGGCTTCGGCTTCTGGGCGGTCGAAGTCCCGGGTGTGACCGATTTCATCGGCATGATCGGCGTCTCCGCGCCACGATTTGAAACCCACTTCGCCCCTTGCATCGAAATCGGCTGGCGTCTGAGTGCTGCACACTGGGGGCAGGGCTACGCCACCGAGGCTGCGCAGGCTTCTGTACGCTTCGCCTTCGAGCGCCTGAACACCGACGAAGTCGTCTCCTTCACCGTCCCGGCCAACATCCGCTCCCGCCGCGTCATGGAGCGCATCGGCATGAAGCGCCATGAACATGACGATTTCGACCATCCTTCAATCGCGAGCGGTCACGCTCTCCAGCGCCACGTCCTCTACCGCATCAATCGGTCTTGCTAGCGGCATACAATCTCCTCGCTAAGATTCTAAGCCCCGTCTTTCAGCACGTTATAAACCGCTTTAGTCAGCAGCGCTAATTCATCGGTAGTCATCACAAACGGGGGCATCACATACACGATATCGCCGAACGGGCGAATCCACACGCCGCGCTCGATAAACTGCGGCCGGAGCGCATGCACATCCACCTCCGCCTGCATCTGCACCACCCCGATCGCCCCCATCACCCGCACGTCCTTGACGTGCTGCAAAGCGCGGCACGGCTCTAGCATCACCGTGAGCTTGGTTTCAATATCCGCCACCTGCGCCAGCCGTGGCTCGCGCTCGAATAAATCAAGCGACGCATTCGCCGCCGCGCACGCCAGAGGATTGGCCATAAACGTCGGTCCATGCATCAACGCATGCTCAGGATTATCATCGTAAAACCCCTCAAACACCGCCTTCGACGCCAGCGTCGCCCCGAGCGTCATCGCCCCGCCGGTGAGCGCCTTGCCAAGGCACATGATATCGGGCGTAATCCCCGCCTGCTGGCAGGCAAACATTGTCCCCGTGCGCGCAAACCCCGTGGCGATCTCATCGGCGATGAACAAAATTCCATGCTTATGTGCAATACGGTAAATCTCCGCCAGCACATCCGGGCTATGGAACTTCATGCCGCCCGCGCCCTGCACCAGCGGCTCGATAATCACCCCCGCCAGCTCGCCATGATGCGCCTCCAGCAGCGAATCAAACTCCTCAAACGCATATTCACCGCTCGGGATATCCACCACGAACTGCTTGATCACCGCGTTCTTGAACGCCTTATGCATCGATTTTTCCGGGTCCGACACCGACATGGCACCTAGCGTGTCCCCGTGATACCCGTGGCTGAAGCACAGAAACCGGTCCTTATGCGGCTTGCCCGCATTGCGCCAGTATTGCAGCGCCATCTTCAGCGCCACTTCGACCGCCACCGACCCCGAATCTGAAAAGAACACCCGCTCCAGCCCCGTCGAACGCGCCAGCCGTGAAGCCAGCCGCAGCGCACCCTCATGCACCAACCCGCCAAACATCACATGCGGCATGCGCGCCAGTTGCGCCTGCATGCATTCCATAATATGCGGATGGTTATACCCGTGGCACGCTGACCACCACGACGAAATCCCGTCCACCAGCTCGCGCCCGTCCTCAAGACGGATTCGGCACCCGAGCGTCGAGGCGACCCGCAGCGATGGAATCGCCGTTTTCATCTGGGAATAAGGCAGCCAGATATGCGCCATTCCTTCATCGTACCAGTCAGGATTCATAAAAATCAGCGGCTTGGCTTTTAAAAAGATTAACGTTTTTTAATATCGTTGCTGTGTATAAGGCATTATTGTATAAACACGCAATGCGTTAACCTCATTTACAGGAGACTAGCATGGCTGAACTATCCGCTGGCGCCCAGAAAGTAAAGCTGATCCTCGAAGAGGGTTTCCATGCTGACCGCGCCGACATTCCGCCGCTTGTCGCCATGACCGACCTTTTGCTGGAAGTCACGCAGGCCTCCGGCGCGACACTCTCCATCAAGCGCACCGGCGAAAAAACCTTCGCCATCACACTCGGCGGTGAAGCCATCGCTCTTGACGACGAAAGTGCTTCGCGCCTCATTCGCCTTTTCCGCCCGATACTGGCGCGCGTCGCCGTCCTCGCCAGCGAAACCTCCACCTCCCCTATCAGCCCTTACGGCGGCGCGGGCGAATTCCAGTTCGGCTCCGACCCAGCCCTGGGATTTAAATTGGAGTTCAACAACGACACCCGCAAACCCTACGAGCTGAACCTCACCCCCGCCACGGTGACACACGTCAAAGAACGCACCACCACCCACGAAACCGAAGGTCCAGCCCTATGATTATGATGTCTCAATTCACCGTTCATTATAACGGCCCCGACGCCCCGCAAGCCGAGATCGACGCTATCGGCCAAATGCCGGGGGTGCAGGTGCTCGACACCCTTCCCAAAACCCTGCTGGTAGAAACCGCCACACCCGACGCACTGGTAAAAGCCATCGCCGATCACTTCCCGGGCTGGACCGTCGCGCCCACTAAATACATTGGATTGCCAACCGTAAGGCCGCAGTTGAAGTCCGCCCCGGACGAAAAAGCCGCCGCCGATCAGTCCACCGGCTCGGCCCTAGCACCCAGTAAATATATTGGATTGCCGCTCATAAAGCTGCGCATGAAGCCAGCCCCGGATGAGGATGACAAAGGCCAATCTCGCTAGAAAAAAAGGCCGCTAAGCGGCCACTGCCACGTCTTGTTTGATGTCCAGCTTCAACGGCGAAATCCCCAGCTTTTCAAACATCGCCTTATCCCGGTCCACGCCCGGATTCGCCGTCGTGAGCAGCTTTTCCCCGTAGAAGATCGAATTCGCACCGGCAAGGAAGCACAGCGCCTGTGTCGATTCGCTCATCTCTTCACGCCCGGCTGACAACCGCACAAACGACGCCGGCATCAAAATCCGCGCCACCGCAATGGTGCGCACGAAATCAATCGGATCCACGCCTTCATGCCCATAGAGCTTGGTCCCTTCCACCTGCACCAGCATATTGATCGGCACGCTCTCCGGGTGTTTGGGCATGGTAGCCAGCGTGCGAAGCATTTCCGCGCGGTCAGCCACCGATTCGCCCATACCCACGATCCCGCCACAACACACATTCATGCCCACTTCGCGCACGTTTTCAAGCGTATCGAGCCGGTCCTGATAGGTCCGGGTGGTAATAATATTCGGGTAAAACTCCGCCGACGTATCCAGGTTATGATTATAGTAATCCAGCCCCGAATCCGCGAGTTTTTCTGCCTGACACTTATTCAGCATCCCAAGCGTCGCACAGGTTTCCAGCCCCAGCGCCTTCACGCCCTCAATCATTTCCGCCACTTTTTCGATATCGCGGTCCTTCGGCGAGCGCCACGCCGCGCCCATGCAGAAGCGCGAAGCCCCCGCATCCTTGGCCTTTTTTGCCTCCGCCAGCACGTCGTCTGTGCACATCAGCTTGCTAGCCTTGACACCGGTGTCAAAGATGGCACTCTGCGGGCAATAGCCGCAATCTTCCGCGCAGCCGCCGGTCTTGATCGACAGCAGTGTCGAAATCTGCACTTCATTGGCGTTAAAATATTCGCGATGGGCGCTCTGGGCCTTAAACAGCAGGTCGTTGAACGAAAGATCGAAAAGGGCTAAAACTTCGTTTTTGTCCCAATCATGGCGTAAAGACATGGCGCAAACCGTGGTTGTTGATAAGCATACTAAACGCTGTTTTTAGCCTAGAAACATACGAAATGCCAGCATTAGACTCGATTCTCCAGCAAAAATTATCCCTGCTTGAAAGCAAGCACTTACGCCGCGAAGCCAAAGAAAGCGCTCGCACTTCAGGCAACCGCGTCATGCGCGACGGCAAGCAACTGATCTCCTTCAGCTGCAACGATTACCTGGGCCTGAGCCACCACTCCGACGTGCTCGCTTCCGCTCACCAAGCCATTGACAGGTATGGGGCAGGGGCCGCCGCTTCGCGCCTCGTCACCGGCAACCTCCCGCTCTACACTCAGCTCGAAGCCGCACTCGCCACCTATAAAGGCACAGGCGCTGCCTGTGTCTTCGGCAGCGGCTACCTCGCCAATCTCGGCACCATCCCGGCCCTTGTCGGGGCAGGGGACTTGATCATCGCCGACAAGCTCGTCCACGCGTGCATGATTGACGCCGCGCGCCTTTCGGGCGCCACCGTCATGCGCTTCGCCCACAACAATATGGACCACTGCCAGCTCTTACTCGCCAACAACCGCGCCGACTACCAGCACTGCCTCATCCTCACCGAAACCATCTTCAGCATGGACGGCGACCGTGCCCCCATCGGCATGCTCAAGCGCTTGAGCCGGGAACACGACGCATGGCTCATGGTCGATGACGCCCACGGCACTGGTATTTTGAAAACAGATCCCGATGGCATTGATATTTTTATGGGCACCATGTCCAAAGCGCTTGGCGCCTACGGCGGCTATGTCTGCGGCAGCCAGGTTTTGGTCGATTACATCAAGACTGCTGCCCGCAGTTTGGTCTTCTCCACCGCACTGCCACCCTCGGTGCTGGCAAGCTCAATCACCGCCCTGAACATCGTTCAAAACGATTATTCGCTAGGTGAAGCCGCGCTAAATAAGGCGCACTACTTCAGCCGCTTGCTCGGTTTACCTCCCGCGCAGAGCACCATCTTCCCCGTCATCGTCGGCGAGAATGAAAGAGCCCTCGCCATCTCGCAAACACTCGAAGCCAACGGCTACCTTGTCACCGCTATCCGCCCCCCAACCGTCCCCGAAAACACCGCGCGCTTACGTTTTGCCTTCAATACCCAGCACACCAACCCCCAAATCGAGGCCGTTGTGGCCATTCTCAAGCAAGAAGGCCTCCCATGCGCACCGTAAGCTTAAGCGGATGGGGCCAACCCGCTGATACCCTGCATGAAATTTCCCCCGGCACGGGCCTCGATTATGCCTCCTCCCCGAACGCCTACACCGCCTTAAAACAGCTCAAAATACAGGCTGACGAGGCCGAATGCATCATCGGCTGGTCGCTCGGCGGCCAGCTCGCCGTGCGCGCCGTCGCCGCCGGCATGCTCAAACCCAAAGCACTCATCCTCATCGCCACCCCGTTCCAGTTCGTAGCCACCCCCGAGCGCAAACTCGGCATGCCCCCCGATCTCTTCCAAACTTTCCGCAACAATTACTCCTCCGACGCCGTGCGCACGCTCGGCAAAGCATGGGCCTCCATCCTCAAAGGTGACAGCCGCGCCAGCGCCATTCGCCCCAAGCTTGAAAAACAAGACCGCGAAACCCTCGCCCAGAAACCGTGGCTCCACTGGCTCGACGAGCTGAACGCCTTTACCTGCGACTCCCTGCACCTCGCCGATTTCCCACCGACCCTACTCATCCACGGCAACCGCGACGCCGTCGTCTACCATGAGCAATCCATTGCTTTTCAAGAAGCAATCCCCCAAGCCCAGCTCTTTACAATCGAGGGTTGCGGCCATGCCCCACATTGGCACAACCGCGCCCTCATCATCAAAACCATCCGGGATTTCACCGCATGACCATTGCTAAAACCTTCAGCGCCGCCGCCAGCGACTACGATGCCAATGCACAACTCCAGCGTGTGGTTCGCGAAGAATGTATCGGCTTCGCCGAGAACTGTTTCAACCCCGGCTGCGACGTGCTCGACCTCGGCTCCGGCACGGGTGCCTTCAGCGAGGAAATCAGGCAGCGCAAGCTGCTCTGGAACGTCACCCAACTCGACCTTGCTTTCGGCATGTGCGCCCACGCCCGCCAACACAACCCACAGGTTGTAAACGCCAGCGCCGACGCCATGCCCTTCGCAGACGCCAGCTTCGACGGCGTCTTCAGCTCGCTCATGCTGCAATGGTCACCCGACCCGCTCAAAACCTTCCGCGAAATCGCCCGCGTGCTGCGCCCCGGCGGCGTCGGCATCATCGCCACCCTTGTGCACGGTACCCTCGAAGAACTCCGCACATCCTTCGCCGCCCTCGACGAAACCGCCCATGTCAACGCCTTCGCCGACCCCGCCACGCTCACAGCTCTGCTCGTCCACAGCGGTTTCCGCCTGCTCGCCGCCGAGCAGGAAATCTTCACTATCAAATACCCCGACTTGCTCTCCCTATTACGCTCACTCAAGCTCATCGGCGCCTCCACCACGACAGGGGCGCGCAAACATGGTATGATGACCCCGCGCCAACTCAAACGTGTCGAAACGGCCTACACCGCCAAATTCGCAAAAAAGAAAGCATTGCCAGCAACATGGCAAGTCCTGTACATGATAATGGAACGTAATTAACCTTAGGCTATGAAACCCTTCTTCATCACCTCTACCGGCACCGGCATCGGCAAGACGCTGATCACCTGTTCTCTCAGCTACCAGCTGCGACAGCAAGGCAAAACCGTAACTGCGCTTAAGCCCGTCATGGCGGGCTATTCCCCGCTAGACCTCGATAACGATTCCGGCCTTATCCTCAAAGCCTGCGGCATCACCCCCACCGCCCCTCTGATGGAAACCATCTCCCCCTGGCGCTACTCGCAACCCCTTGCTCCCAACATGGCGGCCCAAACCGAGGGTAACCCCGTCAACCTCGATTCCCTCGTCAAATTCTGCAACGACCACGCGGCCCTTGAATCCGACGTCCTGCTCGTTGAAGGCTGCGGCGGCATCATGGTGCCCCTTAACGACCACTACACCGTGCTCGACTGGATGGAAAAGCTGGGCTGGCCCGTCATCCTCGTCATCGGCAGCTATTTAGGCGCCATCAGCCACACGCTCACCGCCGTGGAAACCCTTAAGTCCCGCGCCCTGCGCTTAAGCAGCATCATTATCTGTGAATCCGACTACATGGCCGTCGACCTCGTCCAGACCGCCGACACGCTCGAAAAATTCCTCCCCGATTCCATCCCCCTGCTCAAAATCCCCCGCATCGCCGACAAGGAGGACATCTGGAAACAGACGCCCCCCATCGGCTGGCTGTGCCAATAGGAGGCCGCGATGTTTGACCTGTCCAAACGCTTCGACCCGATGAAAATGCTCAACTACGGCCGCAAGAAAAAACCCTACACTAAATACCCCAGCTTCAACCGCCGCATGATGGCCGTCACCGCCGATTCCATTATCTTGCTGCTGGCACTCCCCATCATCAACCGCCTGGCCCCCATCAACACCCGCGCGCTCGAATCCTACACTGTCGACCCCGGCGACCAGCAAGCCTCGCGTCATCTGGCCCAGTTCATCATCCATAACGAGCCGCTCATCCAAAGCTGGATCAGCAATTTCTTCCTGCAGATGCTCGCGTGGTCCGTCTTTTCAGCCATATGCCTGCATTTCTGGAGCGCCACCCCCGGCAAAATGCTCTTCCGCATGAAAGTCGTCGATGCTAAAACCGAAGGTCGCATCAGCGATTTCCAGGTCTTCCTGCGCAGCTTCGGCTATTTCGTCTCGGTTTCCGTCTTCTGCCTCGGCTTCTTCTGGATCAACCTCAACAAACGCCGTCGCGGCTGGCACGATTACTTAGCCGATACGGTCGTGATCGACTTGCCCATCCAGTGGAAGAGAAAAGCCCCGGAAACGCCTAAGGAACCTGCCAAGGAAACAGAATGAAACTCCTGCTCATCGAAGACGACATCGAATCCGCCAAATACCTGATCAAAGGCCTGCGCGAGCAAGCCTACGTCGTGGACCACTGCGACAACGGCAAAGACGGCCTCTACCGCGCCGCGAGCGAAAAATACGACGCCATGATCATCGACCGCATGGTCCCTGAAGTCGACGGCGTCACCATCATCCAGACCCTTCGCGCCTCCGGCAATGAAACGCCGATGATTATCCTCACCGCACTCGACAAAGTCGAAGAACGCGTCAAAGGCCTCAAAGCCGGTGCCGACGACTACCTCGCCAAACCCTATTCCTTCACCGAGCTGCTCGCCCGGTTAGAAGCCATAACCCGCCGAAAAGCCGCCGAAAAAGCCGTCACCAAACTCGTATGCGGCGACCTCGAGATGGACCTGCTCACCCGCGAAGTCAAACGCGGCGACAAACCCATCGACCTACAAGCCCGCGAATTCGCCCTCCTCGAATACCTCATCCGCAACCACGGCACCGTCGTCACCCGCACCATGCTGCTCGAAAACGTCTGGGACTACAATTTCGACCCCCAGACCAACGTCATCGACGTCCATATTTCGCGGCTACGCCAGAAGATAGACAAGGGGTTTGAAAAATCAATGATCCAGACGCTCCGCGGTGCGGGCTACAAGCTGGTGGTGTAGAGCAGGAAAAATCTTATGAGAACCGATGAAGTATTTGGAATCAAGCCGGAGGTTCGTTTTGCTTCTTACGTTGACAGGCGTTCATTGGATGCCACTTTTAAAATGCTTATTGATCGTAAGCAAAAGCACATCGCTATACGAGGTGCTTCCAAATGCGGAAAATCGTGGTTACGACAAAAGATTATAATTGATCCGATTTTAGTACAATGCAGGCTAAACAAAAAAGCGTCAGATATATACGTTGATGCATTATCTGAGTTAGGTGTTAATTTAGAAATTGAATCCACTAAGTCATTTTCTATAAAAGGCAAAGTATCGGCAAAAGGGCATATAGGCGCTAAGTTGCTCGCCAGTGTTGGGCTTGAAAGCTCATATGAAAGCTCAGAATCACAAGCAAATAAAGAACAAAAAATTGGGCATGATATAACTGATTTAAGCTTTATTGCTAAAATCATTAAATCTTCTGGCAGAACTCTTGTAATTGAAGATTTTCATTATCTGTCCGTCGATGAGCGAGCTGCATTTGCTTTCGATTTAAAAGCACTTTGGGATTACCAAGTATTTACAGTGGTGATTGGTGTTTGGACACAAGATAATATGCTTCTTTCATTAAATCCAGACTTGTCAGGCCGTATGGAGGAGCTTTCCGTTGCTTGGTCACCTTTTGAACTTCAAGAAATATTGAAGATAGGTGGAGAAAAACTAAATTTGGAATTTTCACGTCAGTTTCAAAACTATGCATCTGAAATTTCTTTTGGTAGTGCCGGAATTTTGCAATCGCTAGCCTTAGGCGTTTTAGATGAAATAAAAATTTATGAAAGTTCGCCTGACATTATAGAGCAAATAGATTCTACAGGAGCAATTGAAGCAGCCGCAATGCATTATGCAGAGCAGCTAAACCCCTTATATCAAGAGTTTGCTAAGGTTGTATCTAACGGCATTAGAGCGCGTCAAAATTCTACCGGTATATATGCTCACGCTATCTCAGTTATTCTTAAGAGTTCCGATGAAGAATTAACTAAAGGTCTCTCCGCACAGGAAATCTTCAAGAGAGCAAATAACATTCAACCGAGAGTTCAATTAAGCAACCTTAAAACAGTTCTGCAAAAATTTGAAGAACTGCAAGTAGATGCACAAGGTAGGGGGCTTATCCTAGCTTATAATCCATCAACGGAGCGAATAACAGTTGTTGACCGCCAACTTTTATTATATCGGCGTTTTTTGACTGTTAGCTGGCCCTGGGAGCAAATAGTCGCAGAATCCGATGCAAATATACATCAAGGTTTTGATGAATTAGCTGCTTGATGGAATCAAAACTCGCCCGCATCATTAAAACGCTCACCTTCCGCCTAGCGCTCGTCTATGTCGGCCTGTTCAGCTTGTCCGTCATCCTGCTCTTCGCCTTCATTTACACCTTCGAAATGAACCAGCTGCAGGACCAGATCTCCGACTCCATCCGTATGCAATATTCCTACCTCGCCGACGAATACCGCCAGTCCGGTTCGTCCGGCGTTGAAGCGCGCATCAAGGAACTGATCTCCGACGATTCCGAAGGCAATGAAGTCTACCTGCTGGTCAATTCCAAAAACGAAAAGCTCGCCGGCAATTTGAGTGAATGGCCCGCCAATGCGGTGAAGGAATCCAAATACGAAAAAGACGGCAATTGGTCGCATTTCATGATCGAAGGCACGCGCACCAACCCTAAAAACGTCGCCGTGCGCGCCATCATAATTCCGCTGTCCAAATGGCGCAATCTGCTCGTGGGCCAGAGCCTGCAATCCAACGAGCGTATCGAGCAGACCATCGTGCAGGCCTTCTGGGCGAGCTTGGCGCTGACGCTATTCATGGCCTTCATCGGCGCCATTATCATGACGCGCTCGGTTATGCGCCGCATCAACGTCATTAACCGTTCCGCCAACACCATCATCCACGGCAACCTCTCCGTGCGCATTCCCTTCACGCAAGGCGGCGACGAGTTCGACGAGCTGTCTTCCAACTTAAACGACATGCTCGACAAAATCGAAATGCTGCTGTCGAGCTTAAGCCAGTTCGCCAACAACATCGCCCACGATCTGCGCTCACCCTTGAACCGCATCATCAACCGCCTCGACGCCGGGCTTCGCACGATCGACAACTCCAACCCCGCCCGCAAAATCTTAGAGAAAAACATTCACGACATTCAAGAACTCGTCGGCACGTTCAACTCCATCTTAAAAATCTCCGAACTCGAAGCCAACACCGAGTTCCGCGCCTTCGCCGCCTGCAACCTCTCCAGCATCATCAACAACCTCGTCGAACTTTACGAGCCCTACGGCGCTGAAAAAAACATCGCCGTCACCAGCGAAATCACCGACCCGCTGGTTATCTACGGCGAAAAAAACCTGCTCACCCAAGCCTTCGCCAACCTTCTCGACAACGCGCTGAAATTCACCCCCGAAGGCGGCACCATCCGCATCACCAGCCACTCCACAGCCAAAACCACCACCATTGTAGTCGCAGATAACGGCCCGGGCATCCCGCCGGAATACCGCCATAAAGTGTTCGAGAAATTCTTCCGTTTGGAAGAAAGCCGCAACACTAAGGGCAACGGCCTCGGCCTGTCGCTGGTTGGCGCCATCGCCCGCATCCATAATATAGATATAATTCTGGCGGATAACAATCCCGGCCTGCGCGTCGAACTTTCCTTCCCACAAATGGCCAACGCTTGATATTAACGAAGATTCCCTCTATTAATCCCTGCCTAACCTCATCAGGAGACCTGACCCATGCTTAAAGGTAAAAACGCCATCGTCACCGGTTCCACCAGCGGCATCGGCCTCGCCATCGCCCATAGCCTTGCCGAGCAGGGCGCCAACATTCTCCTGAATGGCTTCGCCGAAAAATCCGCCATCACCGCGCTCGTCTCCGAGCTGCAGGAAAAATACGCCGTGCGCGTCGACTACTCTCCCGCCGACATGACCAAGCCCAACGATATCGTCGATATGGTGGCCATGTGCGACCGCATTTTTGGCCGCACCGATATCCTCGTCAACAATGCCGGCATCCAGTTTACCGGCACGGTGGACGGCTACCCGGTTGAAAAATGGGACCAGATCATCTCCATCAACCTGTCCGCTTCCTTCCACACCATGCGCGCCGTGCTCCCCGGCATGAAGAAGCGCAATTTCGGCCGCATCATCAACATCGCCTCGGTGCACGGCCTTGTCGCCTCCGCCAACAAAGGCGCCTATGTCGCCGCCAAGCACGGCCTCGTCGGCCTCACCAAAGTCGTCGCCCTTGAAAACGGCGATTTCAACATCACCTGCAACGCCATCTGCCCCGGCTGGGTCAACACCCCGCTCGTCGACAAGCAAGTCGCCGACCGCGCAGCGGCCGAAAACAAAGACCCGCAGCTTGTCAGTCAGGAAATGATCGGCGAAAAACAGGCCATCAAACGCTTCACCAGCCCCGAACAGATCGGCGGCCTCGCCGTTTATTTCTGCTCGAACGCCGCGTCGACCACCACCGGCTCCGCCTACACCATCGACGGTGGCTGGACGGCTGAGTAACCGCGGATAATCAGCGCCCGCGCTTCGGCGCGATGTAATCGATATCGCCCTCGACATTACCGTTGACGCTATCCACCCATGATTCCTCGCCCTTGAGGTAACGCAAATTCGATGCGTCATCACCGATATACGGCCTGCGATAAACCGGGGCAGGGGCCTGCTTCACCGGCTCTTCCTTCTTGCCGCGCGCCTTATCCTGCTTCGCAAATTCTTCCTTCAACCATTCGCGTCCCTCGCGAATCATCTGCTTGGCCCGCTGGCGCACCGGATTTAGCGCCTGCGAAGCGCCATCGCGCGTGGCGTATCCGGCGAGCTGCGGGCTTAGCTCCGTGCCCTTTGCCAGTTGGTTCATCTGCCGCGGCAGCAGCTTGTTCAGGAAATCATGCAACGTCGCTTCCGCCATCGAACCTAACTTGCCGTCGCTGGCTGAAAGGATGCTGTCCTCCCGCCCCAGAATCCGCGCATCGGTGGACAAATCCGGCATGCCGCATTGCTCGGCGAACGCATTCAATTCTTTAATCGCCGGTGCGTCCGGGCTCGCGCGGAATACCACGTCGCGAAATTCTTCGATCTGGTTAGCTGCGCACAGCGCCTGCGATTGCGTTCATCGGTGCGTGATGACATGATCTGCGGAGTGTGCTAAATAAGATCTTCATTACAAAGGTTAACCATAGTTATGACCGCCATCAAATCAACCAAAAAGATCAACCTTGCCCTGCAAGGCGGCGGCGCGCACGGCGCTTACACGTGGGGTGTGCTGGACCGCCTCCTTGAAGAAGACGAAAAAGACCTTGTCATCGAAGGTATAAGTGGCACCAGCGCCGGTGCTATGAACGCCGCCATGCTCGTCTCCGGCTATACCACCGGCGGGCGCGACGGGGCCAAAAAATCTCTGGAGACCTTCTGGCGCCGCATCAGCGACGTGGCCGCCTTCAGTCCCCTGCATAAATCCCCGCTCGAGCGCATACTGACGGGCTGGAACATGGACATGTCCCCCGCCTATCACTGGATGGACCTCATGAGCCGCATCTTCTCGCCGTATGAAACTAACCCCCTCAATATCAACCCCATGCGCGTCATTATCGACGACATGCTCGACCATGACGGCATGCGCCAATCCTCGCTAATCAAGCTGTTCATCGCCGCCACGCACGTGGCTTCCGGCCAGTCCCGCGTTTTTGAATGCCACGAAATCTCGACCGATGTGCTCTTGGCCTCCGCCTGTATCCCCTTCATGTTCCAGGCCGTCGAAGTCGCTGGCCAGCATTACTGGGACGGCGGTTACATGGGCAACCCCTCCATCTGGCCGCTGATCTACAACTGCGATTCCGAAGACGTCGTGCTTGTGCAGATCAACCCGATCTCCGATGTAGCGCTTCCGCGCACCGCCAACGAAATCATCAACCGCATGAACGAAATTTCCTTCAACTCGAGCCTGATTTCCGAAATGCGCGCCATCGAGTTTGTTTCCAAGCTCATCAAGGACGGCTCGCTCTCACCCGAACGCTACAAAGACATGCGCATGCACCTGATCTACGCCGCCGATCACATGCATCACTTGAATGCCTCCAGCAAAATGAACGCCGACTGGGATTTCTTCCTCTACCTCAAAGAAATCGGCCGCAGCACCGCCGACCATTGGCTCAAAAACCACTGGCGCGACGTAGGCGTTCGCTCCAGTGTCGACATCCGCAAGAAGTTCTTAAGCGGCCCCGGTAACCAGCCGGACCACGGCGAACTCGCCGAGCGCCTCAAGATCATCAAGGAATCCACCACCGGGGCCAACCCGCCAGCACCCGTCAACGAGCCGCCCGCCAAGCCGGTTTCCACCGTTCCAAAAGCCCCGCCCCCATCGAAGAAGCCGGTCGCCAAGCCCGCCGCCAAAAAGAAAAGTAAGTGACGCTACCTTCCATCCACAGGGTATTGAAAGTCGTCATTATAGCTACGGTGAGCATACTGGTTGTATTTGCCGCAAGCATCACCGCGCTGTATTCCGGCAGCCCCATCGCCATCTTCTTCCTGATCGGCGGCACATGGTGGTCGCTGTCATGCGTCCTGCTGCACCTGCCGCTGGTGTATTTCGCATTCAAAGCCCATGCGGGAAAACGCTGGGTCATCTCCTTCGCCCTCGCGCTGCTGTCGCTCACCTGCTACGTGGGCGTATTTTATTATTTCGACTGAAAAAAAACAAGCGCTGCCCCTTGTGAAGGGGAGAGCGCTTGTTTTGTGGCTGCGGAACCTAGGTTATTTCACCTGGATTTCCGAGCCCTTTTCGATTTTCAACACATTCTTATAGTAGCTAGGGAGGCCCCAGCGAACGCCGCTGTAGAACACGGTGTACTTCTTGCCTTCCTCAAACTGCCCGAAGACGTCGTTCGACCGGAAGTGGATGCGCCAGAAGTCATCGTCGACGGAAAATACTTCCATCGAGCCGTCGTCGTACTTGCCCCAGACGAGGTTGTCGTTCGAGGTGCTCGCGGTCTTGGTCACGGTGAACGTGGCCGAGCCCTTCACGCTGTACGTGATAATGGCCCAATGGAACACGAGGCAGAACACGAACGTCATCGCGAACGCCGACAGGACGAAGTTGCGCGACTCCTTCCAGCTGAACTTCTTCTTGGGCGGGAGGGCGAAGTGATGTGGCTACAGTATTCCGGACAACTCACCTGAAGTAATAATGGGGTGAGGAAAGGTAAGGAATAGCTATTATGACTGAGAAAAGAAAATCCACCGTTTATTCATCGGAGTTTCGGGAATCATCGGTAACACTGGC
>JANYES010000004.1 GCA_025362975.1 Alphaproteobacteria bacterium
TAAGGGTAAGGGTAAGGGTAAGGGTAAGGGTAAGGGTAAGGGTAAGGGTAAGGGTAAGGGTAAGGGTAAGGGTAAGGGTAAGGGTAAGGGTAAGGGTAAGGGTAAGGGTAAGGGTAAGGGTAAGGGTAAGGCGCTGGGTACGGAGCGGGATACGGGGCTGGGTAAGGTGCCGGATACGGAGCGGGATACGGATATGGGTAAGGTGCCGGATATGGTGCTGGATATGGCGCGGGGTATGGGCGCGGGTACGGCTGTGGCGCGGGCAGTGGATAAGGCGAGGCATCAGGCAGGGAATCGATAACGGAATCGGGTGGGTGATCCGGCGTCGGCGGTAACGGGGTCGGTGCCGGCATAATCACTTCCGTCCAGCTGAACGACGATCGCAGGTAGTACCGCCCGGAGTCGTCGAAAATATCCAGCGCGTTGGAAGCATTCGCCACCGGCGGATGCAGCGTGAACGAATTGTTGAAAGCCGTAACCCCGGTCGCGTTGCAGTGGCAGTTTATCCATTCGTCGACATTGACACCGTTGGTGAATTTACGCACGCCGCTCGCCTGGAACGCGCCATGCCCATCGGGACCGTAGCTCACCACAAGCGCGATGGCCGTGCTGGTGCGCAACGATCCGGCACCATCGTAAATTTTGATATTGCCGACATTCGTCGCCATGACCGGATAGGTCTGGAACGCGTTAATGCCAGTGATTTTTTTCGAAACGAAATAATTGAACTGGTTGCCGTACGGATCGAACATGTCCGCATCCTGCAAACCATACGCCGCAAGCGTGCGCACCGGAAGCACCCCGCCGACCGTGTCGATGCCGTCATCGAAATTCGCTGCCGGCGATCCGCCGACGCATGAGCCCGGGTTAGCTGCTTCAACACCAAACAGCGAATCGACGTCGCGACGTTTCCCACCGTCGCCCGAACACGGCAATCGTGCATTCACTTTCGCGTAAGTCAGCAGTGCGATTTCGATCCGGTCGAGGCGTTTTTGCAATTCGATGGTTTTGTTACGCCGCGTATCCTGCGTGAGTTTTCCAACGACGGTTCCGCCTAGCACGGACATCACCGCCAGCATCATCGTCACTTCGATGAGGGTAAATGCACCTTGGGTCGCGCTGTAAGTTGAAACCAATGAAACGCCAATCAACGCCGTCGCCAACTCAAGCAAAGTAAATGCTGCTTTTGTTTTGGCCGCCTTTGATTTAGATGTGCGTTCCGGCTGGTTCATGCAGCTATTTTGACCCCGAATGGTGCATCTATAATTTTACCTGATTTATCAAGAAGTTTAAAGGGGGAGTTGTGCAAGGGTAATACGGCCATCATCGTCCTTGATATCTGGGTGACAGGGCATTGTCAAAAGCAAATTTGCAATCTTTTTAAAACGGTTAACAGCAATCAACCGTCCCTCTCGCTGTGCCGTGTTTTACCCATGTTTGCCGCTTGACGGAAAAAAAAATTGCGAGGCTGTTTTCTTCTTTGCTTGTCAGTCGGTCAACGCGTATAATCAGGTGCAACCTACCTTCTGGATCATCCACCTATGGCAAGTGCCGCTGAAGCTACCAAAAATATTTCGGAAAAAGCATCCTCCGGTAAGCTTCCTGACATCGTTAAAAATCCCGAATCGCTCATCCATGCTTCCAAAAAATTCAGTGCCCGGCGCGAAGAATTATTCACCGCGCTGACCAGCAGCGATTTTTATATCCAGCTGCTTTTTGTAGGCATCGCGCTGGCGATTGCGTGGCTGATGGCGGTGCTCATCCAGCGTCGCGTTAAAACTCATTTCGACAAGCACCCGCCGAAAAAAATTGACGTTGAATTCATCACCAAGCCACTCAAGCTCCTCGCCCCGCTGCTCGGCATCCTATACTTAAGCGCCGTCAAACCGTTCGCCGATGAGTTCGCCGCCGAGGGCGACTTAACAGATGCCGTGATCAAACTCTGCAGCGCCTACTTTGTCGCCAAGACTGTCGTGTTGATTATCGAATCGCGCATCGTCGCGTATTTCGTCGCCTTCGTCATCATGGCAGTTGCTGTGTTGAACGTCACTGGCTTCGCCGCTTTCACCGTCGTGTATTTAAACTCGATGGGTTTCGACATCGGACAGTTCCACATTTCGCTACTCGCCCTCTTCCACGGCATTTTCATGCTCGTGGTCGTGTTCTGGATTGCGGGGCTGCTATCGCGCACGCTTGAAAGCTACCTGCGCCGCAGCTCCAGCTTAAGCTATATGGCCCGCGAATTATCGGTCAAATTTTTCCGTATTTTCGTCTATTTCCTTGCCTTTATGATCACGCTTTCGGCGCTCGGCGTCGATCTTACGGCATTCGCTGTATTCGGCGGCGCACTGGGTGTGGGTGTCGGTTTAGGCTTGCAGAAAATCACCGCCAACTTCGTCAGCGGCATCATATTGCTGATGGAAAAATCCATCAAGATCGGCGACCTTATCGAAATCGCAGGCAGTTCCGGCTGGGTCCGCCAGCTCAATATCCGTTATGCGCTTATCGAAACCGGCGAAGGCAAAGAAATCCTTATCCCGAACGAAGAGCTGATTTCTACCCGCGTAATTAACTGGTCGCACAGCTCCGACGCCGCGCGCGTCGATATCAAGATCACCGTCGCTTATGAGAGTAATGCCCTCAAAGTCCGCGACATGCTGATCAACACCGCACGCGCCCATCCGCTGTGCCAGAAAAACCCCGCGCCGAATTGCTGGCTGCGTGAGTTCTCAGATACCGGTCTTCAATTCCTTCTGATCTTCTGGATTCCTGACGTGCATGAGGGCCGCATGGGCCCACAGAGCGATGTAATGCTGGCGATTTTGGAGCGCTTCCGTAAAGAGGGTATTATCATTCCCGCCGTTGCGCCGACAGTTATAAAATCACCGCTGGTATAACGCAATCGTCCTCGCCAGCTCCTTTTTGGGGAGCCGAACGGCGCTGGCGGCAATTAATCCAAGTCGACCACATACGCTTCACCCATCGCATTCTGCACAATGACATATTTTGCCATGTGTTTTCCTTCGTTTTATGCTAGCTGTTTCTAATATAGCGGTTAAATATTAAGGGCATATCAATATATTCGACGGCTTATCTTGACAAGAACCCCCTAAATTTACTAAAAGAATCAAACAGATACGGCACAACAGCTAGGATTAAAAATGAGCGATTTCCCCTCCAAAACCTTATCCGACTGGCAGAAACTCTCGCAAAAAGACGTAGGCACCGACAAATCCGGCGCTCCCATTCCACTGGAATCGCTCACATGGCAATCGCCCGAAGGCATCGACATCAAACCGCTTTACACTGCCGCCGACCTCGAAAATCTTGAATTTACCGACACCCTCCCCGGCTTCGCCCCCTTCGTGCGCGGACCGCGCGCCACCATGTACACCGTGCGCCCGTGGACCGTCCGCCAATACGCGGGCTTCTCCACCGCAGAAGAATCCAACGCATTCTATCGCCGCAACTTAGCCGCTGGGCAGAAAGGCCTCTCGGTCGCCTTCGATCTCGCCACCCATCGCGGTTACGATTCCGATCATCCGCGCGTTGTCGGAGACGTCGGCAAAGCCGGTGTTGCCATCGACTCCGTCGAAGACATGAAAATCCTGTTTGACTCCATTCCGCTCAACGAAATGAGCGTATCCATGACCATGAATGGCGCCGTGCTACCGATTCTGGCGAGCTACATCGTCGCCGGCCTTGAACAAGGCGTCGAACTGAAAGACCTCTCCGGCACCATCCAGAATGATATTCTCAAAGAATTCATGGTCCGCAACACCTACATCTATCCGCCGGAACCGAGCATGCGCATCGTCGCCGACATCATCGAGTTCACCGCGAAAAACATGCCGAAATTTAACTCGATTTCCATCTCCGGCTACCATATGCAGGAAGCTGGCGCCACCGCCGTGCAGGAACTGGCTTACACCATTGCCGATGGCGAGGAATACGTCAAAGCCGCGCTCAGCAAAGGTTTGAACGTCGACGAATTCGCTCCTCGCCTGTCATTTTTCTTCGCCATCGGCATGAACTTCTTCATGGAAATCGCCAAACTCCGCGCCGCCCGTCTTCTGTGGGCAAAGACTATGGCCAAATACAATCCGAAAAACGCCATGTCCTCGGCGCTGCGCACGCATTGCCAGACCTCGGGCGTCTCGCTCACCGAAAAAGATCCCTACAACAACGTCATCCGCACCACAATCGAAGCAATGGCTGCCGTCCTCGGCGGCACACAATCGTTGCATACCAACGCACTCGACGAAGCCATCGCCCTGCCCACTGATTTTTCTGCCCGCATCGCACGCAACACGCAATTGATTATCCAGCATGAAAGCAGCGTCACCAAAGTCGTCGACCCGCTCGGCGGCAGCTATTACATCGAATCCCTTACTGACAGCCTCCTCAAACACGCCGAAGCCCTGATAGCCGAAGCGCAGGAACATGGGGGTATGACCAAAGCCATCGAAGCCGGCATTCCGAAACAGAAAATCGAAGAATCCGCCGCCCGCAAACAAGCGCGTCTTGATCGCGTGGACGACGTTGTCGTGGGTGTCAATAAATACACACTCAAGAAAGAAGACCCAATCGAAATTCTCGATGTCGACAACGCCAAAGTCCGCGAATCGCAGATCGCCCGCATCGCCAACACTCGTAAAAACCGCGATGAAGCGGCCTGTCAGGCAGCACTCGCCGCTATAACCCATGCCGCTGAAACCGGCGGCGGTAACCTGCTCGCACTCGCCGTCGAAGCCGCGAAACTCCGCGCCACTATCGGCGAAATTTCAATGGCAATGGAAAAAGTCTATGGTCGTTACAATGCTACCGTTCAAACTATCTCAGGAGTTTATGGCGCCGTGTACGATAAAGATGACAGCCTGAAAACCATTCGCGCACACATCGACAATTTTGCCAAGAACGAAGGCCGCCGCCCGCGTATGCTCGTCGCTAAAATGGGGCAAGATGGCCATGATCGCGGCGCAAAAGTTATCGCCACCGCGTTTGCCGACATGGGCTTCGACGTCGATATCGGCTCGCTATTCGCCACACCAGAAGAGGTCGGTAGGCAAGCCATCGAAAACGACGTGCACCTTATCGGCGTATCCTCGCACGCCGCTGGTCACAAAACCCTCGTGCCGCAACTCATCGCCGCGCTCAAGAGCGCGGGACGCCCTGACATTATGATCGTCTGCGGCGGTGTTATCCCCGCGCAGGATTACGACTATCTATATAAAGCAGGCGTCGCTGAAATTTTCGGCCCCGGAACGAATATTCCGGTAGCCGCCGAAAAGATCGTCACTCTTCTCGAACAGAAACGTAAAGTTGCTTGAGCCTTCTGCCGTACGCTCCCCAAAGCTCTGCATTGAGCATTAAAGCAGCATATGTCAACGATTCCGAAGTCCTAACGAAAATTCGGCACCACTGACGCTGGCAACGCAAGAATTTAAACCTCGGGAAACTTCTCCTCGCTGGCACGCGCCTGGCTACGACCGTCTGTACGACTATCTCCTCAACTGCGAAGAACCCCTGCTCCAAAAAGGACGCCACTAATGCGCACCCCCATCAGCATGACCGAAGAGCTCTTCCACATCGCCAAAGAACTCGCCGCCGACCCGCTACACGCCCGCCGCGCCAAACGCTTTTCCTTAGACTATCTCGCCATGCTCGGCTACACCGAATAAGAAGCCGCCGAACTGCTATTGGGAACCCCATGAACGCCCTTTATTTCCTGCTCATTCCGCTCGTCCTCTTCCTGCCATACCCCTTCCTCGATTACGTTTATTTCTGGTCCAACCCCGACAGCATTTTCTACATCACCCTCTACACTTCCTTCCGCGATACCCTCTGGAACGGCGAATTCTTCCCTCACTGGATCGCCACTACGAACACCGGTCTCGGCAGCCTCGTCTTCTATAATTTCTCCCCCATCCCTTACTACATCACCGCCATCCTCACCGCCCCGTTCATGCTCAACGACGAGCAACAATATTTGCTGGGCATCTACCTCGCGCAAGTATTCAGCATGTTCGCCATGCACCGCTTCCTGCGCACGCATTACGACAACCGAACCGCGCTCGCCGGTGCCGCGCTCTACACGCTGGTGCCATATAAATTTATCGACATCTACCAGCATTTCGGCCTCGCCCAGAGCTGGTGCCTAGCCTTTATCCCCCTCTGGCTTCACACCGCCGAGGGCTTCCCCGCGCGCAGCGGCATCATCGGCTACGCGTTGTTCGCCGCGCTGTGTTTCCATTGCCATCCGCTCACCGCCATCGCCGTCGGCCCGCTCGTCGTCGCCTATATTTTACACCTTCATAACTGGCAATGGCGCCCACTGGTAAAACCCATTCTCTACGCTAATTTCCTCGCCTTCGCGCTCATCGCCTCTTACGTCGTCAGCATGTTCACCGCCACCGGCTGGGGCAAGCTCGATGAATGGGCCGCCGATAAATTCAACCCGCTGCTCAACCTCTACCACCTCGATGATTTCCTCGGCGCGTATTCCTTGCTCATCCTCTGGCTCGTCTACCGCGTGCGTAAACAACTCCTGATGAATTCCATGTATTTCTGGGGTGTCGCGCTCATCTCCTACACCGTCATCGCCACCCCGCTTAGCTATCCGTTATGGCGCTACGTATCCGTCATGTCCGTTTTCCAGTTCCCCTATTCACGTTTCCAACCCGCCATGGCCGTCGCCACCGCCATGCTCGCCACTCGCCTCATCGGCGCGAATAAAAAAGACTTCACCACCGCCGTTGCCGCCGTCTATGTCATGTTTACCATTCTATGCCTCACCCACATCGTGATGGTCTACAAACGCCCCAAAGATGTTAGCCAGCTCGTCCACGAAATCGCCATCGAGCACCGCATCATCCCCAACCCCATCCACATGCCCCACTGGACCAACATCACCCCCAACGAACTCCTGCTAGGCCGTGAGCGCTACAGCAAGCTTCCGCTTGCCGAAGTCAAATCCGGTGCCGCCGATGTCAGCAAAACCACTAAAGCCGATGGCGCCGCCTCCTTCACCGCTCACGTGCTTTCCGACGAAACCACGATCGCCGTGGCCCAATTCTACACCCCCGCATGGAAAGCCCAGTCCGAGCACCACGAACTCGACATCACCCCGACTAACGACGGCATGATTTCCCTCATCCTTCCTAAAGGCGATCACGAAGTCACCCTCGCCGTCACCAAAACCCTCATCGAATGTTTCGGCGACGCCATGAGCGTCACTGCCTTCGCCATTCTCTGCCTGCATTACACAAGGCGTCGGGAATCCCTTGCCATCCCCAAGTAAGTATGCTTTCAAAATAACATGAGCACAGCCCCCACAGACCGCGCGGCCCTAGCCCGCGCCATCACCCTGATTGAGTCCACCCGCGCCGACCACCAGCGCGAGGCGCAAACCCTGCTCGCCTCACTCCTGCCCAAAACCGGCAACTCCATTCGCATCGGCATCACCGGCGTTCCCGGCGTAGGCAAATCCACCTTCATCGAAAGCTTCGGACTCTACGTCATTAGCAAGGGCCACAAAGTCGCGGTCCTTGCTGTCGACCCGTCGAGTACCAAAACCGGCGGCTCCATCCTCGGCGATAAAACCCGCATGAGCCAGCTATCTCAACACGAATCTGCGTTCATCCGCCCATCGCCCACAGGCGGTTCCCTCGGCGGTGTCGCGCGCCGCACCCGCGAAGCGATGCTGCTATGCGAAGCCGCAGGCTATGATGTCATCATCGTAGAAACCGTCGGCGTCGGCCAATCCGAAATCGAAGTTGCCGACATGGCCGACATGTTCTTGCTGTTATTGCTCCCCGGCAGCGGCGACGAGCTGCAAGGAATCAAAAAAGGCATCGTAGAACTCGCCGACATGATCGTCGTTAACAAAGCCGACGGCGATCTCGCGCTGCAAGCCAAACGCGTCCGCGCCGACTATTCCGCAGCACTTCGCATGCTCCACCCCTCC
The DNA here is from genome assembly GCA_025362975.1 of Alphaproteobacteria bacterium. Classification (GTDB taxonomy): domain Bacteria; phylum Pseudomonadota; class Alphaproteobacteria; order Rickettsiales; family SXRF01; genus JANYBV01. The sequence goes on from JANYES010000004.1 coordinate 7,967, forward strand.
AGCTTCAACTGGCAGCCCAAAGCCGTCACCTGCTCCGCGCTTGAGCAAAAAGGTATTGACACCGTCTGGAACGAAGTCGCCGAATTCGCCCGCATCATGCGCGACAACGGCGAGCTGGAACAGCGCCGCGCCGAGCAATCCATCAGCTGGATGTGGAAAGAAATCCGCGAAATGCTGCTGTCGCGCTTCCGCGAAAACCCCAAAGTCTCCGCGCAGATGGAAGCCATGCAGCAAGCTGTCTTAAGCGGCAGCATGACCCCCACCCAAGCCAGCACGGCACTACTGGACCTCTTCGGCACAGAGGCATGACCCGCGACACGAAATATCTCGCGATACTCGGTTTCGCCGTCGCCATCCTCCTCGCCCATATCTGCTATTACTTTCCCTACACCCCCGACGACACCTTCATCAGTATGCGCTATGCCCAGCGCTTAGTGCAGGGCCACGGCCTCACATGGAACGACGGTGAGTACGTCGAAGGTTACTCCAACCCGCTCTGGGTCCTGCTTAGCGCAGGCTTGAATTACCTCGGGATGGCCCTGCTTTACGCCGTACAATCCCTGAGTATCGCCTTCACGCTGCTTACCCTCACTGCCTTCAGCCACTACCGGAAAACCAACAGCGTACCCAACGCTGCCTTCGCACTATCCATGCTAGTCTACGCGCTCAGCGCCCCCGTCGCCATCTGGGCCGTAGGTGGTTTAGAAATGCCGCTTGTCATGTTCCTCTTCGCATGGGTGCTCACAGGTGCCCGCACCTTAAACGAAGCCTCGCGCACCTGTACCGCCGTTAAAACCGGCATCGCCCTCGGCCTCATCTGCCTCACCCGCCCCGAAGGCCCCGTTTACACCGCCGTCACAGCCATCGCGTTCATCCTCACCGCCGCGCTTCCCTTGAAGCTGCGTGTGCGCACCGCCGCGATCTTCTGCTTCACCTCATTCGCATTCTTCTGCGCCCTACTCGCCTTTCGCCACAATTACTACGGCACGTGGGTCCCCAACACCGTCCTTGCCAAAGTCGCGTTCAGCAGCGTGCGCTTTTTCTCCGGCGTCGAATACGCCGTTAAAGCGATCCTCTCCTTCATCCCCATACTTTGGTTCATCCACCACATGAGCAGCAAAACCCGGCACAACCGTCACCAATCATTTTTACTCTACGTCGCCATCTTGCTCTCGCTCGCCATCGTCTTCGCCGGCGGCGACTGGCTGCTCGGCTACCGCGCTTTCGTTCCCGTCATCCCTGTAATCATCCTGCTCCTCATGGAGAGCACCCGCCGCCTCGATCTTGCATCGTCTGCTAAGGTCACAGCGGTTATACTCTGCTTCACCCTCATCCAGTTCATCGATAAAGACAACTTAAACGCCCGTCTCGGCCGCAGTTGGGTGCCCAATGTCCTCACCCCCATCGCCGAGCAACTACGAAAAGACTACGGTGACAAGAACCCCCTCATCGCCGTCTTCACCGCCGGAGCAATTCCCTACTACACACAATTCCCAACCCTTGATGTCTACGGCCTCAACGACACGTACCTCACGCAACACCGCCACGAGCAAAAAGATTTCGGCCACGGCATCGTCGGCCATGATTTATTTGATGTGGATTACATAAAAAGCCGCAAGCCGGATTTGCTCGTCTTTGACATCCCCGGCATCAAATCGCAGTGCGGCTTACGCCCCGGCGAATGCGAAAAACTCTACCCGGATTACGAGCAGGAAATTATCGACATCCCGGGATACGGCGTAAAAATCTGGAAACGGAAAACTAACGCTGCTGCACAGCCTTAACTTCAAGATCAAGCAACACGCGAAAACCCTGTACCGGTGTGAGCAACGGTTTTAGCTTCGTCACATCGCGCAACTTGCCAGCAATCTTGAAATCTATCATTTCTACAGGAATTGCCACCACATCCACGCCTTTGGCCTGTAGTGGCATAAAATTTTCAAGAATTTCACCGAGGTAATAAGTAAACATCTGCGGCTGAGCGACCGGATATTGCGTACAGTAAAACTGTTTTCCATCGCGCTCTTCAATATGCCATTTATTATTGGGGTTCAGGTCATTCAACCGCGACAACACGAACCATTGCTCACGTTCTTCATTTTCTTCCTTCTCGCGTTGGCGAAAAATCGGATACCCCATCAATGCGTCATACGCACCTGTTTCTATCCGCTTTAAGTTTTCAATCACAACGGGAATTTCAACATCGCGCACATTGAACGTATACGGAAAATAATAATTTGTCTGATTGCGGTGCCTATCCTTAAAAAGCAATCGCGTACTGTCTGGATTAAGAAAATGCGCTAAATCCAGGAACAAACGTTCATGTTCTACCTTAATACTCTCAAGATGCACTTGCTGCGCCACTTCTTCAGGCATCCGAAAAAGGTAGCGGCTTTTATGCCCATGCACGACATTGCCTTTGCCGAAGATTCGTTCCAGTTCACAGAATCCCTGACGTTCAGGCATAGATCAAATATCCAGATTCTCAACCTTCAGCGCGTTACTGACGATAAAGTCGCGGCGCGGTTCCACCACGTCGCCCATCAGCGTCGAGAAGATCGATTCCGTTTCCGCGTCATCACCCACGACCACCTGCAACAGGCGGCGGGTTTCCGGATTCAGCGTCGTATCCCACAGCTGCTCGGGGTTCATTTCACCCAGACCTTTAAAGCGCTGGATAGTCGAGCCCTTGCGCACGAATTCCATCATGCTGTGATACAGCTGCGACGGCGTAGATACATTGGTTTCCTGCGTCTTGCGCGAAAGCGAAGCATTATTCACGAAATGCGCGTCGAGATATGGAATTTCAGCCGCGATATCGTGCGCCTCTTTGCTTACAAGAAACTTTTCTTCCAGCAGGTAAATTTCTTCCACGCTGCGAACGGTGCGCTGCAGTTTGAAGGCGTTGCCAACCGGCCCTGGTTCAAACGTAACTTTCCAGCTTGCCAGCGACGGCTCCTGCGATTGCAACGCCAGCTGTTCGAGCTTCTTCTGCCATGCAGCCGCTTTAAGTTCGCTGCCTGCTTTACCATCGAACACATGCGCAAGCGCGCCAGCTTCGATCAGCAACAACGGCGTGCGCTTGGCAAGGCCTTTGAGCGAAATCGTAAGCTTGCTTGCCGTTTCAATCGCCACGCGCAGTTCAGCGCCGGTGATTACCTTGCCATTCAACAGTTTCAGCGTAGCGTCTTCAAGGCTCGACGTCAGCAGATGCTGCTCAAGAGCTTCATCATCTTTCAAATACACATCGTTATTGCCACGGCGCATTTTATAAAGCGGCGGCTGCGCAATGTAGAGATAGCCTTTATCGATCAGCTGGCGCATCTGGCGGAAGAAGAATGTCAGTAGTAACGTGCGGATATGTGAACCGTCCACGTCGGCGTCGGTCATGATGATAATTTTGTGGTAGCGCGTTTTTTCGATATTGAATTCGTCGCGCCCGATGCCTGTGCCGATCGCGGTGATCAGCGTGCCGACTTCGGCGCTGCCGAGCATCTTGTCGAAGCGCGCGCGCTCGACGTTCAGAATCTTACCCTTCAGCGGCAGAATAGCCTGCGTTTTACGGCTGCGCCCCTGTTTCGCCGAACCGCCTGCGGAGTCCCCTTCCACGATGAAGAGTTCGGATTTAGCCGGATCGCGTTCCTGGCAATCCGCCAATTTCCCCGGCAGCGAGGAAATATCCAGCGCACCTTTACGGCGCGTCAGTTCGCGGGCTTTACGCGCCGCTTCACGCGCGGAGGCGGCTTCCACCACCTTGCCAATAATGATTTTCGCATCCGCCGGATGTTCTTCCATCCACTGCGCGAGCTTCTCGTACACATAGCTTTCAACAACAGTACGAACTTCCGAGCTGACGAGCTTATCTTTCGTCTGCGACGAGAATTTTGGATCCGGAACTTTAACTGACACGATGCAGGTCAAACCTTCGCGCGCGTCGTCGCCGGTGATGGCGATTTTTTCGCGCTTCGCTGCGCCCGATTCTTCGAAATATTTATTGATCGCGCGCGTCAGCGCCGCGCGGTAGCCGATCAAATGCGTGCCGCCATCGCGTTGGCGGATGTTGTTGGTGAAGCACAGCACATTTTCATGATAGCTGTCGTTCCACTGCATAGCGACTTCAACGCCCATGCCGTCACGCTCGCCCTTGATCACGATGGTGCTATGAACAGCGTTTTTACTTTTATCGAGATACTGCACATACGCTTCCGTGCCGCCCTCGTAATAAAAATCCGTTTCAATCGCTGGATCCGGGCGCGAATCGGTGAGCTTAATTCGAACGCCGGAGTTCAAAAACGCCAATTCGCGCAAGCGGTGTTCCACCGTCGCGTAATCGAATTCCACCATCGTGAAGGTTTCCTTCGACGGCAGGAAAGACACTTTCGTGCCTTTCTGGCCCGGCGCGGCATCGCCCATGGCAGTTAAGTGCTTGGTCGTATCGCCGTGGCTGAATTCAGCGGAATAATGTTTACCGTTGCGCCACACTTCAAGTTCCAGCCATACCGAAAGCGCGTTCACAACCGAAACACCCACGCCGTGCAGGCCGCCGGAAATTTTGTACGAATTCTGGTCGAACTTTCCGCCGGCATGCAGCTGCGTCATAATTACTTCCGCCGCCGAAACGCCTTCGCCTTCATGGATATCCACCGGAATTCCGCGGCCGTTATCCGTCACCGAACACGAACCGTCGGCGTTCAGGCTCACCGTCACAAGATCGCAATGCCCCGCGAGCGCTTCGTCGATCGCGTTGTCGACGACTTCGTAAATCATGTGGTGCAGCCCTGAGCCGTCATCGGTGTCGCCGATATACATACCCGGGCGCTTGCGCACTGCTTCGAGCCCTTTGAGGACTTTAATCGAATCTGCGCCGTAATCCTGTTCGTTCTGTACAACCATTTTCTTTGCTTCTGCTACCTGTGACATTGATTCCCTGCCTCCGCGTTCGCGGCTCACATGATTATGTTTTCATTTTATCCTAAAGCGATTCCTTGTCTTACTTCTTCCTGCTGTTGCGAAACATGCGCTTCATATTCCGGATGTCTTTCAAGGAAACGCAGCACCGCTCCACCGAATGCGGTCAGATCCTGCCCCGTAAGCGTAGTCTTCGGCAATTTGATAACCCCGAAATCTTCAGCTTCAGGATGTTCATAATGCACATACCGGCCACGCGATGAGCCGCCCGAAGCGGCACGATCGAATTTCTTGGTGCGATCTTTGAAGCCGAACGCCTCTAAAAGGTCACCCGCAGCGCCATACTGGACGCGTTCGATTCTGTTCTCTTTTATATCTGTCAAAAGCTGCTGCACACGATCTTTTTTAGTCACTGATTACTCTCCCCCCGTCAACATGGAAATACTGGGCTTTTCCTTCTAATCCAGCGAATAAGCCGGGGTCGGTTCCAGTCATCCATGTTTGCGCCCCAATCTGGCAGATTTCCTCAAACAACTCAAGCCTTCTTGTGGCATCCAAATGGGATACAACTTCGTCCAGTAAAAGCACCGGAACGACCCCATGCCACTGCGCGCCAGCGCGCGCCTGCGCCAGTACGATGGACAGCAGCAAAGCCTTCTGTTCTCCGGTCGAACAGAACTGCGCAGCCATCTGTTTTTCAACGTGAATCATATGCATTTCGCTGCGGTGTATGCCGCTCAGCGTTCGCCCCGCTCCTGCGTCCATCCGGCGCGCATCTTTCAGTACCCCTTTGAAAGCCTCCTCGGCAGCCACCGCCGCCATGCCCTTTTCGAGCAGGTCTTCGACCGTTCCGCTCACCCGCATATGTGCTTTTGGGAAAGACAGCGGCGAGCTTAAAATCGCATGGTTGATGTGCTCAACAGTGTGACGCCGCGCCTGCGCAATAGCAGCCCCGGTTTCCGCCATCGTCTGCTCCAGCGCATCCAGCCATGCCCCGTCGGCGTTGCCAGCCAGCAGGCGGTTGCGCTCGCGCATCGCATAGTCGTATTCGTTGACGCGCGAGGCATGGTCCGGGTCGAAGCTGAACACCAGCCGATCAAGGAATTTCCGGCCCGCCGACGCGCTTTCCTGAAATAATTGCTCCATCTGCGGCGTGAGCCAGATTATGGCGAAATGCCGCGCCAGCCCTGCCTGCCCGCGCACGGGCTTACCGTCGATGCGCACAATCCGCTTATCGGGATTATCGCCCGGTTCCGGGTCGCGCCCGGTGCCGATTTTGACCTCGCCCTGCATGCCATGCACGCTGGCGGCAATCACCCAGTTAGCATGGCTATGGCAATTATTGATTTCGGAAAGCTTCGCCCGGCGTAAGCCCCGCCCCGGCGTCAGCAGTGAAATCGCTTCAAGGATATTCGTCTTTCCCGCCCCGTTATGCCCGGTAAGCACCACCGGTGCAGGTGTTGCTTCCATGCGCGCTGTTTCGTAATTGCGGAAATGGTTCAGCGATAGCGAATGCAGGCTGAGGATAGTGTAATCATGCGTGTTTGCCTGTGCAATAAGCGTCCCGGCGTCAGCGGACATGGTGATTTGCACCCGTGGCGATATGTCGCGCCATGCCCTGCAACACCTGGCGAAGTTGCGTCACCGCCACCGTGGTTATCAGCCTTTTGTCTTTAATCTCATGCAATATTTCCGCTTCGGGCATAATGGCTACGTTCTTTGCCGGTCCTTCAAGATGTGCGTTTTTGAGCACCAATGCCTGCAAATTCTGCAAATGCGCCGGGGTAATCATAGCTTCCACATTGAGCACCAGCGAATCCATCTCGCATCCCAGTTCGCGTCCTTCCAGCACGTTGGTAATCGCCAACTTCTGCCGATCCATTAAATCGAGCAGTTCTTCATATTTATAGGGAAATTTATACTCATCCAGCATCGCATGGATATACACCTGCGCTGCGTTCAACCTATCGACGGTGTGCGATAGCCGTGCGCGGTCAGTAGCCGTGATGTCCATACCCATCCTTAGGAAAAATGATTGCGGCTATTGCCCAGCCGTCACACGCGCATCGGCATGATGACGTACAGCGCGCCCACGTCCGCGGTATCGCGCACGATAGCTGGCGACGCCGAATCATTCAGCAGGAACTGCGCCGTGTCGCCTTCGATCTGGCCCATCATGTCGAGCAGGTAGCGAGAGTTGAAGCCCACTTCCACCTTTGCCGACGAATAGGTCACGTCGATTTCTTCTGAAGCGGTGCCGAGTTCCGGGCTGCTCGCCGACAGGGTAAGCTTGCCGCCGTCGAGTTGGAATTTAACCGCACGCGATTTTTCCGAGCTTATAACCGACACGCGGTCAACGGCGTTCTTGAACATCTTGCAGTCGACTTCCATCAGCTTGTCGTTATTTACCGGAATCACGCGCTCATAATCCGGGAAGTTCCCGTCAATGAGCTTCGAAACCAGCACGGCTTTGCCGTACACAAAGCGGATTTTCGTTTCCGACAGCGACACCTGAACGTCGCCTTCGCCTTCTTCGAGCAGCTTGCGCAGCTCATGAATGGCTTTGCGCGGAATGATAACCCCCGGCATACCATCGGCACCAGCAGGCAACGCAACTTCGATGCGGGCCAGACGATGACCGTCGGTCGCAACGGCGCGCAACACCTTGCCTTCGCCCGAACCGGACGTGTGCAGGTAGATACCGTTGAGGTAGTAGCGGGTTTCTTCGGTCGAAATCGCGAAGCTGGGCTTTTCAACCAGTGAAAGGCATTCCGCCGATTTCAGCGTGAAATTATGCGCCAGTTCGCCTTCAGCCATAACCGGGAAGTCATCCACCGGTAGGCAGGCCAGCGAGAAGCGCGAAGTGCCACTTTTAATGGTCACTTTGGCACCGTCGGCACTGGTAGTGAGTTCCACCTGCGCACCTTCCGGCAATTTGCGCACGATGTCGTAGAACGTATGCGCAGCCACGGTCATGGAGCCGGGTTTGCTCACTGAAGCGGTGGCTTTTTCAACAATGGCGATGTCCATATCGGTGGCGGTAAAGGCAACGGTGTCACCTTTCGCGTCGATTTTTACGTTAGAGAGAACCGCGATGGTACCGCGTTTTTCAACGACGGACTGCACATGCCCGAGGCTCTTGATAAGGTTGGAACGTTCGATGGTGAACTGCACGGGGGCTTGCTTCACCGGGGCGATCACTTCAGCTGCACTGCTCTGGGCCATATGGACACACTTTCGGAGGGTTGAAATGGTAGATACATGGCCACTATAGCAGCGCCCGCCGCATGTGCAAATAAATTATTAAGACCGGCAGATGACGTTAAAGATTACGCCGCGAGCTTTAACGCTTCCTGTTTGCGCTCACCATCTACCATATAATCGCGGCAGATCGGCAAAGCGTTAACGTCGTTGGTCAACTGCACCTGGAACACCATCGTGCTGAGGTAACGGAAATCCATCTCGCAGCTTATGAGGTAGAATTCGAACATGCGGCAGAATTTCTCGTCATAGAGCTTCGCAATCGCCGCGCGGTTGGCGCGGAAACGCTTCAGCCATTCGCGCAGCGTATAGGCGTAATGCAGACGCAGGATTTCGATATCCGCCATCAGCAGGTCAGTTTTTTCAATCGACTTCGTCACTTCAGAAAGTGCTGGCGCATAGCCGCCCGGGAAAATGTACTTGCGCAGCCACGGGTTGGTGTTCCCCGGCCCGTCGAGTCTGCCGATGCAATGGAACAGCGCCACGCCCTGCGGCTTCAGCAGTGCCTTCACTTTGGTAAACAGCTCAGGATAAAACGCTACGCCCACATGCTCCATCATGCCCACCGACACGATACGGTCGAACGTGGTATCCAGCAGGCGGTAATCCTGTTGCAGGAAGCGCACCTTCGATTCCAGCCCGGCATCTTTAACGCGCTGCGTCGCTTTGCGCGCCTGTTCGCCCGAAAGCGTTACGCCGGTAACCTCCACGCCGTAATTGCGCGCCAGATGCATCGCCATCCCGCCCCAGCCGGAGCCGATATCGAGCACTTTCATGCCCGGCTTCAGTTGCAGCTTGGCTGCGATATGCTTCAGCTTATCCTGCTGCGCGTGGTCCAGCGAGTTGTTCTCATCCGTAAAATACGCGCAGGAATAATGCATATCTTTGTCAAGCATCATTTCGTATACCGCATCGGAAATATCGTAATGCGGCGCCACGTTCTTCTGCGCTCGCCCAAGCGGGTTATGCTGCAATATACGCTGCGTAATCGGCGACAACTTCTCCGCGATTTTTTCAAACACCGTCGGTTTAGAGACCGAGAAATTAGTCGCCAGCAGCGTCATGAAATCCTCAAGACTGCCTTCTTCAATCGTAAGCGTGCCGTCCATATAAGCTTCGCCGAGATACAGCTCCGGGTAAAAAAACAGGCGTTTATGCAGTTTGACATCATGCAGCTTGATCACGGATTTTGGCGTCTGCCCCACCATACCGTAACTATGGATAATACCTTTGGCATCGATTACAACCAGTTCACCGGATTTTACCAGATAATTTAACAACACCGACCAAAGCATAAATATCACCATTATTCATTGAGATAGGCTATTCCTACACTAGACAACCTTCTTGCGCAACCCACGTATTATTAACTTTCGTTAACCATCGAAATATGGTACATTACACATGTTTCGATCCCCCTTGTTGATTTTTTCGAGGTGTGGTTCTACGGGTAACCCCTACTACCCTCGCAAGACGTACCCTCCCGCGTTAGTGGAGTGAGGTATTTCAGATGAATCTGTTCAACTGGACCCAGAAGTGGTGGATGCGCGTCAGCTTGATCTACGCCGTGCTCCTCATCCTCTCCCTGTTCGACGTCGGTTCGTTCCGCATCGAGCCCAAGGAGCCGAAAGAGGAGCAGCCGGTCATCACGACCAAGCCCTCCCCCTACCGCGGCTCGCAAGAGCCCGTGGAAAAGGAGGACCCCGCTTTGACGACCAAGAAGCTCAAGAAGGAGCTGGACGACAAGGCCAAGGGTGAGGAAAAAGCGAAGTACGAGCGTGAGCTGAAGCTCATGACGCCGTACGAGCAGACCAAGGAACTGAACTCGGCCAAGGAAGCCGAGAACATGCCCGCGGCCGAACGCCTCGTTAAGCGCGCCCCCCATTTCGTGCGCAAGTACGAAAAGGAGTACATCCCGGAGTGGCTGTACATCGTCTTTCTGGTCGGCTGGGTCGCTAACGGCCTCGCCATCGTCGACTGGGTCGGCAAGAAGTGCGGTTTCAAGGGCTTCGTGAAGCTCTCCGACCACCACTAACAAGAACGTTACCCCCTCAAGGAGTGAGAGATGGAAACGCAGTATAGTGTTCAGCTAAAGAAAGGCTGTCACAATTAAAAGGGGTCGCGCAAGCACCCCTTTTTTTTGCCCGGAATTACGGCCCGATCGGTCCCGAAGGCCCCATCGGAGCAACATTGCTGTATCCGCCCGTCGCCGCATCCCACGAAGAACCGCCCGGAGGCGCGCATCCAATTAACATCAACAGCGCTGCGATCATTAGCAACACAGGTATCAAGGCTATAAGCTGGCGTTCGATTTGTAAGTACATTGGCATCTCCATTGGATTTTTTTGTTCTTGTTATGCCAATGACTATCTCAAGAAGCGTGCCAACGCGCAGACTAAGGCTGAGAGCGGATTTGTAACATTCTGCATAAAAAATATGCAGCTTTTTTAGGCAAATAGGTTTTTTTGACTGTTCAGAAACTAATCAGCTTTTCAGCCCAAGCACAGGCTGGTTCGCCGGAATCGGCACCGCATATTTCTTGCGCGCCATTACCGGCTGCTTGATCGATGCATACAACTGCTTCTCCGCCTCAATAAGCAACACCCCACCTAAAAATGGGCATAAAAGTTTCCCCACGAATTCAATCTTGCTCGCTACCAGCCACAGCAGCCGCGAATGCACCGGCGGAATAAACAGCGCCGAGCCGGTCCGCGTCGGCGTAAACTGTTTCTCACTCACCAGATCACGCAACTGCACAAGCGAAAACGGCCTGCCATATCCAAACGGGCTGCGCGACGAGCGCGACCAGAATCCCAGCCGGTTCGGCACAATCGCAAGCATCCGCCCACCCGGCGTCAATACGCGCCACATCTCTTCCACCATCGTCGACAGCGGCTCGCTATGTTCGAAACAATGCACAAGCAACACGCGGTTCACGCTGTTACCTGCAATCGGCAACTCCGATTCATGCGATAAAAAAACCTGATTGTCGGAAGCTGTCGGCCAATGCGCAGCCCCTTGCGCCGCCGGCATGCACACCATGATATGCGAAGAGGTTGCGACGAATGATTCCAGATACGGCGACGTATACCCAATCCCTAGCAGCGCATCATTCTTACACTCCGGCCACAACTGCCGAATGCTCGCGCTGATCAGCGTACGCACCGAATCGCCGAACGGCGAAGCGTAAAATTGTCGGAGGCTGAGAATATCTGGAGCGAACATTGCACTATTGACTTTACCTGTGATCCTGACACAAAGAATAACTCCCAAACGCTTATGGAATCAAGTAGTGTTCAGATTATTATTAACCGCCGCCATTTCCCTCCTGCTTAGTGCACCCGCGCAGGCAAAACTGTCCGGCGACAGCTTTGAACATGCAATATCTGCCTTCACCTTCGCCGAACGCCGAGACTGGGTTAACGCCATGGGCCACGCCAAAAAAGTCGGCGACAACGCCTTCGTGAAACTCATCTCGTGGGAATACATGCTCGATAACGATTCGGGCGCCACATTTGAAGAAATTGTCTCTTTTATCGAAAACAATCCCACATGGCCCGAGCAGAAAAAACTGCACATCCGCGCCGAGATGGCCCTGCACCAAGGCAACACGCCGGATAAGGATGTCATCGAAACCTTCGGCGAGATCACCCCCATCACCGGTGTCGGCAAAATCGCACTCACTGAAGCATGGAAGCGCAATGGCCTCGCCTCCTCTTCCAAAATCGCCGCCCTCGTCCACGACGCATGGCGCAACGGCGATTTCGACGAAAAACAGGAAAACAAAATCCTCGACACCTACGGCGACACTCTCACCCGCGAAGACCACATCGCCCGCATCGACCGTTTATTATGGGAAGAGCGTCAAGCCCCCGCCAGACGCATCCTGAGCCTCGTCCCCGACGGCTACCAGAAACTCTTCAAAGCCCGCATGGCGCTGCTCGACGACAAGCGCCTCGCCATCATTACCGTAGCGCAGGTTCCCGCCTCGCTTAAAAACGACCCTGGCCTCACTTTCGACCGCCTTCTCTTCCGCGCCCGCCGCGACGACGACAAGGGCGTGCGCGAAATGCTGCTTATGGCCCCGGAAAAACCGCCATATCCTGAAAAATGGTGGAAGTACCGCGAATCGCAGGTACGCGTCGCCGTCGACGAAAAGAACTATTCCCTCGCCAAAAAACTCCTCGCCAACCACGGTCAGGTCGACGGTTCCGGCCTTGCCGACGCTATCTGGCTTCGCGGCTGGCTCGACTGTGAATTCCTCGACCACCCGCGTGACGGCCTGAGTGAATTCCGCGATATGTATGACAAAGTGAAATATCCCGTCAGCAAAGCTCGCGCCGCCTTCTGGGCAGGGCGAGCAGCCGACAAGGCGGGCGACCGCCCAACCGCCGAAAACTGGTACAAAACCGCTAGCTCCTACCCAACCACCTTCTACGGCCAGATGGGCGCGCTTAAATCTAAAGGCAATGCGCCGCTCGCCATCCCCCACTCGTCCGACATCAGCGGCGAAGCAAAACGCAGCTTCGAAAACAGCGACTACACCCGCGCCATCAAACTCACGATGGACGCTGGTAATTACGACCTCGCACGACGCCTGATCACGCTGGCCGTCGAAAACACCGAAGACATCGCCCAAATCACGCTGGCCACCGAACTCGGCGGCAAAGGCGGCAAAGCGCATCTAAGCGTCCACGCGGCAAAGAAAGCCCTCCAGCAAAACGTCGTTCTCATCGAAGGCGGCTACCCCACGCCCAAAACCCCATCCCCCACCGCCATCGAACGCCCACTGACGCTTGCTATCACCCGTCAGGAAAGCGAGTTCGACCCCAACGCCAAAAGCCCATCCGGGGCGCTGGGCATGATGCAGCTCCTGCCGCGCACGGCCAAAGAAGTTGCCCACAAAAACGATGTCCCCTTCGCGCTCGGGCGCCTCGGCGACGCGTCGTATAACATGAACCTCGGCAGCCTCTATCTAGGCCGCCTCATTAACAGCTATGACGGTTCCTACATTATGGGGATCGCCGCCTATAATGCTGGCCCTGGCAACGTCCGCAACTGGACCCGAAAATTCGGCACCCCCGGGAATGAGGTCGACAGTGCCATCAACTGGATCGAAAAAATCCCCTTCTACGAAACCCGCAACTACGTCCAGCGCGTGCTTGAAAACCTGCAAGTCTACCGCGCCATCGAGTCCGATGGCGAACAGCGCCTCGCTTTGGCGGATGATCTAAAACGATAGTCTGGAAATATTAATTTTTCAGGGCCGAATTAACCTTTCGTTGCTACAGTAACTTATCGTTATACAGCCACTAAGGAGCACCTATGTCAGCAAGTAAAGTCGAAGAATTACAAACAATTTTTGACACAGTTATAGGCTCCGCCGCCATACATGACGATGGAAAGATCGGTTTTCGCGTAAAGGACACCAATGTTGGCATAGGTAATCATCAAATTTCCGCCCGAACATTAGTAGAAGAAAGCATTCGCGAAAGAGGCATGATGCCAAAGTACGCGACTGATTCCGCCGCACCTGCCCCCCCTAAGCAAAGACCTGTCCGCCGGTGAATACGTGATCATGACGGATCATATGGATTACCGCAAAGATCAGGATGCCAATCTCAAAATGGCCCGCAAGCTCAATAGCCTAACAGGAAAAGACCTTAAAAAAGATTCTGCCGAAATAACCTATGGCAAGCTCATCGAGGTGCTGAATGAAGGCATTCAGGTAGAAACCAAGGAAATGCCCACGCACAATCGCTAAGGCGAACGTTTAGTGGTAATATCCACCACCGCTGGTGCGGTTACAATTATATAAATCGTCATCCACGCAATTAGTCACCGACGGTGGCGGGATGTACGCATTATCGTTTTCGCGGCGGTAATTCTCGCGTGCGATCTTTGCATAGTCCATGCCTTCCCATTCGTTGCTCTGACGCTGACAAGCGGGCAAAATCATCAGTAACAGCAGGACTAAAACGCAGGAGCTTTTCATAATCCGGATTTTGGCTTTTTTGAAGTTAGCGCCATACATATAATACCTGCGGCGGCAGATGCAAGCGAACCCGTAAGCACCCCAACCTTCGTAAATGTCATTAACTCGTTCGCCCCATAGGCGAGCGTTCCGATAAACAAGCTCATCGTAAACCCGATACCCGCAATCAGCGCCACCGCATAAAGCTGCCCCCAGCTTGCGTCGCTCGGCAGTTTAGCCCATCTAAGCTTAATTAAAAGCGCCGCCGAACCAAAAATACCCCATTGTTTTCCAAAGAATAAACCAAACATCACTCCAAGACTCACCTGATTCGTGAAAGCTGCCATCGTAACATCTTCCAGCCGCACACCGGAATTGGCAAAAACGAATAGTGGCACAATGCCGTATGTCACCTTCACATGTAGAAAACGGAAAACACGCTTGCCCATTTCAACCGGCATCGCCAGCCCAAGCACTACCCCCGCCACCGTCGGGCTCACCCCCGCATCCAGCAAAGCCACCCAAAGCGCCGCCCCGGCAAAAACAAACGGCGTTAGCAGCGTCACACGCTTATTGTAAGCCGCAATCAACACGCAGCAAGCCAGCGCAAACACCAGCGACCAGATTTTGATCGCCTCGGAATAAAATACCGCGATAATGCCAATCGCGATCAGATCGTCAAAAACCGCCACGCCCAACAGAAAAATCCGCAACCCAACCGGCACCTTCGCGCCGAACATCGACAATACACCCAGCGAAAACACAATATCCGTCGCCGCTGGCACCGCCCATCCGCGCATCGCCTCTCCGCCCCAGTTGATATAAGTAAAAATCAGCGCCGGCAGAATCACTCCGCCACACGCCGACACCAGCGGCAGCGCCATTTGCGAACGCTTCGACAACGCGCCTTCGCGCATCTCCAGCTTAATCTCAATTCCAATGGCCAAGAAGAAAATTGCAATCAGCCCTTCATTGATCACCAGCCTCGCATCATGCCCGTGCAATAACTCGTAATAAGGCGCCACCGGCGAATTCGCCGCCAGCATCGCGAATACGAACATCGCCAGCAGCACAAGGCCGCCAGCCGCTTCCAACTGCGTAAATTTTTTCATGGCGCTGAGCATGCGGAAATGTATCGTTTTGCGATGGCTTTGTCCAAACGGAAGTTTAACGTCGCATCAACACTTTATTTACTATTTACTATCATATATAACATGTCCTAATTCGCACGTACCACTAACAGGAGAGTCTCCACATGGCCGCACAAGAAAAAAAGCAAGCCACCACCACCGATCGCCAGGCCACCTTGACCATTGATGGAAAAACCGTTAATTTCCCAATCTTCGATGGCGTCGAGGGCGCTTCGGTGTTTGACATCAGCAAGCTCTACGCAGAAACCGGCCACTTCACCTTCGATTCGGGCTTCATGTCCACCGCCTCCTGCGAATCGAAAATCACATACATCGACGGCGACGCGGGCATCCTGCGCTATCGCGGTTACGACATCGACCAGCTCGCCGATAACAGCGACTATCTCGAAGTCTCCCACCTGTTGCTCAACGGCGAACTACCCAACGCCAAGCAGAAAACTGAATTCGTCCGCCGCATCAACAACCACACGATGGTGCACGAACAGCTCCACTTCCTCTTTCGCGGTTTTCCCCGCGCTTCGCACCCAATGGCTGTTATGGCCGGTGCCGCCGCGTCGCTCGCTGCGTTCTACCATGATTCCCTCGACGTCAACGACGCCGAACAGCGCGAGCTTTCCGCTTTCCGCCTGATCGCCAAAATGCCGACGCTGGCTGCCATGGCCTTTAAATATTCCACCGGCCAGCCATTCATCTATCCGCAGAACGAAATGGGCTTCGCCGAAAACTTCCTCAACATGATGTTCTCGACGCCATGCGAAAAATACAAGGTCAACCCCGTTCTCGCCCGCGCGATGGACAAAATCCTCATCCTTCATGCCGACCACGAGCAGAACGCCTCCACCTCGACCGTGCGCATGGCCGGTTCGTCGGGCGCTAATCCGTTTGCCTGCATGAGCGCCGGTATCGCCTCCCTCTGGGGCCCCGCGCATGGCGGTGCTAACGAAGCCGTGATCAACATGTTGCGCGAAATCGGCGATGTCAGCAAAATTCCTGAATTCATCACCAAGGTGAAAGACAAAAACTCCAACGTCCGCCTCATGGGCTTCGGCCACCGCGTCTACAAGAACTACGACCCGCGCGCAAAAGTGCTCCGTTCCACCCTGGAAGAAGTATTGGGCGAACTCGGCCAGATCAACGAGCCATTGCTCAAAATCGCCATCGAGCTGGAACGCATTGCGCTCTCCGACGAATATTTCGTCTCGCGCAAGCTCTACCCGAACGTCGATTTCTATTCCGGCATCATCTACCGCGCGATGGGCATTCCTTCTAAGATGTTCACCGTACTCTTCGCCGTCGCCCGCACCGCAGGCTGGATTGCCCAGTGGAAAGAAATGATGGACGATCCAAAAAACAAGATCGCCCGCCCGCGCCAGCTCTTCACCGGCTCGGCCGCACGCGCCTTTGTTCCGCTCGAAAAGCGCTAACAAACTGCAAAAATGAAAAGATCCCGGCTAACAACCGGGTTCTTTTTTTACCCTGATTAAACGAAGAGTGTTAGCGCCCGAAAGCAGGGCTGCCTACGCGCGAACGCATTGCCGTTGTGCCTTTTGCTGTCGGCTCAAGGTCCTTCGCCACCTCGTCGAGGCGATACTGAAGTTCCTTGTAGTCAGTGGTATCGATCACCACCGCGCGGGTATGCATGTTTTTAACATCGTCCGGCACCGAACCGTCTTTCGGGTCCCATACCGCGATAGTATCGTGCCCCTGACCGAGCACATCAGCGCGGCTAATTTTGATGAAGCCTTCTGCATCGCCCGGCTTATTCAATTTTTCCGCGAGCATACTCTCCAGCTCATTGCCAACCTCTTCACCCGGTCGTCCCGGATACGGCGTGCCCACGCGACGCGCGAGAATCACGCGTGTATGCATCGTGTCTGTTTTTTCATCATAGCCCATAGCCTGATGGAATACGCGAACCAAACCCGGCAGGCCGAACATTTTATATGCGATTTCCTTAACGCTATCGCCGTGCTTACGTGATATTGGTTTTTCTAAAAGCATTTTATTCCCCTATTATTATTCTTTTATCGTTCAATAATAACAGCATGGGCTTAATGAGAGCTTAAGTTATCCACATGCTCAATCTTTAAGCATGAAATTTGGGGGTTTGCCTAAATAATAGGCATAAAAAATTCTTATATCTCAGTAAACTGACGGATTTGCTTAGTTTATTATTTGGCATGATTCTGGCTATAACTATAAACGTTTCGGCGTAATTATTTTACGTCTTTGTAAACGTCCTGCGACTTATAGGGGCTGTGAGTGTTAACTCCGGCCCCCTTTTTTATTTACCGCCCACCCCGCCGTCGCGTACGCCCTGTGTCTGCGTCATCGCCGCCACAATCGCCGTCGCCACGAATCGGTTCTGCTTTTCCGACGTGTTCAGCGCCTCCAGCATTTCTCCAGCATCGTGATACGACGGGCGCATTTTCGTAAGCGTCTGCTTCGTCTTCTCCCAAAGCCTATCCAGCAGTTCCGCCGCAGCCGGACTCAACCGCTCCCAATCCGCCGCCGTGATGTTCAATCCGAACGCTCCTGTCGCTGGCGTATAAATCGGCTGCCCCCATTCCACTAGAACCTCGCGCGCATGCGGGCGTTTAAAAAATTCCCTCACCACATCCGCGTCATGCAACGATATCTTGGCCACTGCACCCGCGATCTGCGGCGATGACATCGAAAAATCGATCATCAGCTCTGGCCGTTCATCGCGCAGCAAGGATTTCAACCGGCTTTCATCAAAGGTAATCATCGCGCGCGGAAACGGCGCTGCCAAATCCTGATTCAACCCAAAATCCGCCATATTCGCCTTCTGCTCACGGAAAAAGCCGCTATCCGCCGCAGGCTGGAAATGATCACGAAAACGTTCGATATGCTTGCGCGCATCCGGCTCATCCACAACTAAATTTCCCCGCGCCAATTCGCTATCGCCAAACACTACCACTTCACGCTCGTCCTTATCGGCCACACGCGATATCTTCACCTGCCTGCGCGTCAGGAACTCAGCAAACTGCTCATGAAGTTTCGGGAATTTTGTTTTGCCATCACCGGCTTTTTCAAGGCACTCATCGCTTTCTTTCAGGAGCAGCAACACGAGTGCCGCATCTTTTTCCTGCATCGTACACTTGAAATCCGCAAGATCGAAATCCATAAACTTATTGATTAGCGTGCTCAGCGTTCCGCGCGCCTGTGTGTTAGGCATCGTGGCGCCGGGTCCGAAATAGAGGCTGGGAATAGTCACTTAAGCGCACAAGCCTGTGCTGACACTGCCAAAGCATGGCCATGTCTTTCTGCGCCTGTTCAATAATCTCGTAGCGATTCATAGTCTGGTTAACCTTACAAAAAAGTATTATATTGCAAAGCTGTTTATAATGGATTATTCCCGTAGTCCAATGAAAAACCTTGATTTATAAGCATTTATGACCATCCGCATCGTCACATGGAACATTAATTCCGTTCGTTTACGCCTTCCCCTGCTTAAAAAGCTGGTCGAGGAAAAGAACCCCGACATCATCTGTCTGCAGGAAACAAAGGTCGAAGACGCCTCGTTCCCCCTCGAAGCTCTCACCCAGCTTGGCTTCCCGCACATCTTTTTCAGCGGCCAGAAGGGATATAACGGCATGGCCATCCTCTCCAAACTGCCCCTCGCTGGCAAAAACACGATGGAAATCGCCCTATCACAGGACAAACGCCATCTTTCCGCCGTTCTCCCAGACGGAACCGAGCTGCATAATTTCTACGTCCCGGCCGGGGGAGATTTGCCCGACCCCGCGGCCAACCCCTCCTACGATTTCAAGCTCCGCTTCATTGAGCACATGACCGATTGGGCTAAATCATCCACCCAGTCAAAAGCCAAAATGATCATTGTCGGCGATTTCAACATCGCCCCGCACGAGCACGACGTCTGGTCCCACAAGCAATTACTCAATGTCGTCAGCCACACGCCCGCTGAAACCGAGCGCCTGAGCGCCTTGCAATCCAGCCTCAAATGGAATGACGTAGGTCGCCATTTCGTCGACAAACAAGAAAAACTCTACACTTGGTGGAGCTATCGCAACCGCGACTGGCGCGCATCCAATCGCGGCCGCCGCCTCGACCATATCTGGGTGACGCCGCAACTCACCAGCGCCCTTAAAAACTTTGATATCCACACCGATGCCCGCGACTGGAAGGTAGGCGAAGCCGGCCCTTCCGACCATGTACCGGTCATCATAGACATCGCATTATAACTATGAACCTCGAAGCCCTCCTAAAGCAAGTCACTTTTAACGCTCAGGGCCTCGTTCCGGTCATTGCGCAGCATTTTGAAACTGGCGAAATCCTCATGATGGCATGGATGGACCGGCAGGCCCTCGAAACCACCCTGACCACCAAAAACGTGCATTACTGGTCCCGGTCCCGAAAGGCTTTATGGCGCAAAGGCGAAACCTCGGGCCATTTCCAGACACTCAAGGATTTCTACATCGATTGCGACGGCGACACCCTGCTTCTAAAGGTCGACCAGATCGGCCCGGCGTGTCATACCGGACAAAAAACCTGTTTTTTCAATAAGGTAACATTTTAAGCGGCGTTAAAAATTTTGTGTTTGTCATCAAAAGTTCATAAGACTTTATATCCTGATTGATGGTAAAATAGCTAAGTATAATAACCGCAAAAGTGCAATTGCATGGCTAAAGAAATTGATCTGTTCGCCGATAGCCCGATGAGTAACATCCTCAACTCCGACAACGAGGGTGCGCCTGTCGATCCGTCTGGTATCACACCGGTTATCGCTGAAGCGCCCATTATGACCGACGCCCGCGTCGGCATCGACGAACCAGGCCGCATCGAAGCGCTGATTAACTCCGGCCAGTTCAACACTCCTGAACAAATCGCCGCAGGTTTTGAAAACGGTTCCATCACTCTCGAAGAACTCAGAGCACTCGGCGTGCGCACCCCCGGTGGCGTCGAAGCCATCCTAGACAATATCGAAAGCGACGAGCTTCGTACTGCCGTGCAGCAACATCTTGCCCAGACGCAGGAACAAACGATTGAAGAGCAGCGCGCTGCCCAGATCGAAGCCGACAAGATCGAGCACGATAAAGAAGCCGCCAAAGAATTAGAAGAATTTGAAGAACTCGCCGAACGCGAAGAAGAAATGGAAATCGCCGAAGACGAGCTTACCCCGATCGCAGAGCTTGAAGCCATCGAATACGGCGCCCATGAACACAAGCACGGTCACGGTGGCAATGAAGAAGGCGGCCCCGGCCCATCCGGCGTCGGCCCGATGGGACAAGGCGATAATAGCATCGGCGCGGTCAATGAAGCCACCGCCCATCTGGTACATACCAAAAATGCAACCGACGGCGCCAAAGACGTCGGCGATGTGCAGGAGGCGATGGCCAAATCATCCGTCGGCACGGACACCGGCACACCGGCGGAAACGCCTAAAGTTGCCGCCAGCACCGAACCCGCCGCCGAACCCGAAAAATCTGCCGAACCCGAAAAAGAACACGCCCACCACGCCGGTTTTGGTGTATTGCTCAGTGCCGCTGGCATCAATAAAGGCGATATGCCCAAATACAATGTGGTAGACATCAGCCCTGCTGGCAAAATCCCTCCCGAGCACGGCGCAGGTCTCACCGCCATCGCTGGCCTGCCAAACAAAGGGCCAGCTGCTGGCGTCGGTACTGGCGTAGCCTAAATTCTTCCCAGAAAGATCTAAATGTCCACGCGCTGAAATGGCGCAGCGCTAATTAGCGCCCGCCACCCAGCAAGTTTTTCAGGCTCTTCACCGCGTCTTTCGGATTTTTGAGCTGGTCCTTCAGGATCTCGCGGTTATTACGCAACTGTTCTTTCAACTGCGCCGGATCCTGCAACGCGTTTTGCAACACCGCATTTAAATCCGGCCTGAATTGTGGATGTTCAAGGCTCCCCTCGATCATCACCGGCACCGGCAGGCCCGCCTTCGTCGTCGAGACGCCCTTGTCATCTTTCGTCGTTTTCGTGAGCTTCGGCACCACATGGTAATTAACCGACCAGGCTGGCAAGCTTACCGTACCCTGCCCGTTAACCAATAAATCACGCAACTGCCCTACCAGATCCTTATTGGTAATCACGCCCTGCACAATCGTGAACGTCCCGGAAATATCGCTAAACGCCGTGCTTTTCGATTCGCTCGACATCGAGTTCGCACCCGCAAACGCGGTTCCCACGTTATGCAGCATGTCGTCGATATTGAAATGCTTGATTTCCCCGTTCGACAATTTCACTTTACCCGAACCGTCCAGCCCATTGATTAGCGACTGCATGTTCTGCAAATTGCTCTTCAACGCCGCCGATACGCTCGCCGTACCAGTCAGGCTTTCCACATTCGCCGCATCTTTTAACAGCGGCGCAATGGCCACCGAATTCAGCGCGAAATTCGTATCGAACATCGCCGGAACCAGATTTGCATTCACGTTCAGCGCAAACGAGCCCGTGCCGTCATATAACACAGCGTTATTAATCCCCGCCGTCATGACACCCTGCTGCACGCGCACATCCAGCTGCGTCTTGCCGATGGTGAATTTATGGAAATTGATACTGCCCGTTTTAATCGCAATCGTCGCGTTAAACGCTTTCAACACCGATACGTCGATGGGCGCCGTGCTAAACCGGCCTTCCGCCGCCACGGCATCGTTCACCAGCGTCACGCCCGCATGTTCCGGCGCAGGAAGGAACGGGTTGAAATCCAGCTTATCGCTGGCAAGGCTCAAATCAACCGAAGGCCGCGCATCTCCGAAACCTAAGCGCGCCTGCCCCGTCGCGTCAACGCCGTCGAGCGTGAGTTTCAAATTCGGCAGATTGCAATAATTCGTCCCGCAACGCAGCTCGCTATCTAGTTTCAACGCAAGCTTTGCCGGTGTCGGCAATTTCGTTTTCGGATTGAGCCACAACGCCAGTTCCGCCAGCGACGTAGCCTTGATGCTCTGGTTGCCGGTAAACGCGCCCTTATCGTAAGCACCTTCCATTTTTACATCGAAAATATCCGTCGAAACACTGGCGTTCAGCTCACCTTTCTGGTCTTGCAAAAACGATTTCAACGTGCCGAGTCCGGCCTTCACTTTAATCGTCTTGCCATTCCAGTCCGCGCTACCGTCAATCGCCGCCGCCGATGCCAGAGACTGCACTTCCACATTCGCATTGATATGGCTCACCGTTGTCTGCGGTCCGCAACACCCGCCAGTATACACCACCGTGCCGTTTTCCAGCTTCACATTATTGAGCATCAACCCCGCCGGGAGCGACTTGCTCGTTACTACTTTCGGCCTCGGTTGTGCCGGTTGCTCACCCGGTTTCTGCACCGACGGGCGCTTATTCGCATCCTCCTGCGGTTCCTGCACGGGAGCCTGTTTCGGCGCCGAAAAATCCCAATTCTTGCGCCCATCTTTATTCGAGCGCAAATTGATCACCGGGTCCTTAAGGATAAAATCCTTCACAACGATTTCTTTGCTCAGCAGTGGCATCAACGCCACTTCGATATTCAACGCCGACAACGTAATAAACTGCGTTTTCTCATCGAAACCCGGCGGGTTCGACAGTGTCACCTGCTCGGCTTTTATCCCCGCAACAGGAAACAGTTTGAACGACAACGGCCCACTGATTGTCAGCTTGCGCCCGGTGGCCGCTTCCACTTTGCTAATCAGCTCCGCCTTATACGTGTCCGCTGAAATAAACATCGGCGCCATCAGCGCTACGATAATCAGCAGCGCCACAAGGCCAACCAGTAGCTTTAAAATCTTCTTCATGTCATTTCCCTTGTTGTGCGCGGTGCATCAGCAAGTGATCTGCCAGCACGCACGCCATCATTGCTTCACCAACCGGAACAGCGCGAATGCCCACGCATGGATCGTGCCTACCTTTAGTCATAATTGTCGTATTTTTTCCATGTGTATCGATAGTTTCCACCGGGGTTAAAATCGAACTCGTCGGCTTTACCGCAAAACGCACTACCACCGGTTGCCCCGTTGAAATCCCGCCGAGAATGCCACCCGCATGGTTGCTGAGAAACTGCACCTTGCCACCCTTGCCGCGCATCCGATCCGCGTTGTCTTCGCCGTGCAGCGAAGCGGCCGCGAACCCGTCGCCGATCTCCACGCCTTTAACCGCATTGATGCTCATCATCGCACCCGCAAGGTCCGCATCCAGTTTCTTATAAATCGGCGCGCCCCAGCCAACGGGGACACCCTCGGCAACCACTTCAATCACCGCGCCCACCGAAGACCCGCTCTTGCGCACCGCATCAAGCTGCTCCGCCCAGCGCGCCGCTGCCTCCTTATCAGGACACCAGAACGGATTGCTGCCAACCTGCTTCCAGTTATAGTTTTCTGGGTCCGCAATATCCTCGCCCATCTGCACCATAGCGCCGCGAATCAGCACCGATTTACCCAGAACCTTGCGCGCAATCGCACCCGCGGCAACCCGCATCGCCGTCTCGCGCGCCGACGAACGCCCGCCACCGCGATAATCGCGAATGCCGTATTTTTCCATGTAAGTATAGTCGGCGTGCCCGGGGCGGAACTTGTCTTTGATATCGCCATAATCTTTCGATTTCTGGTCTTCGTTGAAAATCACAAGACTGATCGGTGTTCCGGTCGTCTTGCCTTCAAACACACCGGAAAGAATCTTTACCGTATCCGTTTCCTTGCGCTGCGTCGTATATTTTGACTGCGCCGGTTTGCGCTTGTCGAGCCACGGCTGGATGTCCGCTTCGCTAAGCGCAATATTCGACGGAACCCCGTCAACCACGCACCCAATCGCTTCGCCGTGGCTTTCGCCCCAGGTGGTAAAGCGGAACAAATGTCCGAACGTATTAAAGCTCATGGGGACTCGCGTGCTGGTGAGAAAAAATATCAGGCATTATTAGCTAATCATTCAGCAAATACAAGCAACATCGCGTCATTTCGAATGCTGTACCGTTTCGCGAATCATCGCTGCCGTTGCGGGCGGAATTTGTGATGGCGCAAACGGAATCTGCGTCACATCGCGCTGGCTGAAATGCTTGTAAAACACCAGCGCTGAAAGATAAGTACCATACATATTCGGGTGCAGAAAATCTTCATACAGTTCGATTTCCGTATGCTCATGCTGCATATTACTCCACGCAACGCCAACATTCACCACGCTCGCGCCGATGCTACTGGCGACTAACATCGTATGCACAAACACTCTGCGTCGCAGCGCCAGTTCAGCCCCGTAATGGGGTAGGTTGCGCCCCTCATAAGAGCCCGATCTTTTCGGCCAAGTAATATACAGCACCGACTCTCCGCCCGCAGTATTTACCAGCTCATCGAACATCGCCGCATATTGCCATGTGTCGCTGAGTTGCGATTGCGACACCCCCCAGTTGCTGTGTTCTTGCAGCACCACATAATCCCAGTGATTACTGCCGATGACCTGCGCCGCCTTACCTTCGTGCCACATTTTTTCCAGCGTCGAACCGCTATGAATCACCGATTGCACATTGAACAGGATTGTGTTGCCTATATCGGCAGAGGCCAGCGCGAGGAACTGGCCGGGCATATCATTAAATCCGGTCAGGCTGTTGCCGATGAATAAGATATTCAGTGTTTTTTGCGCGGGTCCTAGCGTTGTCGAGCTTATAAGCTCGCTCACGCCCCAGCGTGGTTTGAAGGATAAATCCCCAGCGAATGCCGTTCCATACGCTATTACCAAGCATAACGACAACCACGCTGGCAGGAATTTCCAGCTCATTAAACAGTAGTAATATCCGGGGCGTCTACGCTCTTCATGCCAACGACATGGTAACCCGAATCCACATGCACCACTTCGCCCGTGGTGCCCTGACCCAGCTGCGACAGCAGATACAGGCCTGCGCCACCCACGTCTTCAATCGTGGTATTACGTTTCAGCGGCGAGTTGTATTCGTTCCACTTGAGGATGTAACGGAAATCGCCGATGCCCGAAGCCGCAAGCGTCTTTATAGGGCCCGCCGAA
Source organism: Alphaproteobacteria bacterium (assembly GCA_025362975.1). Taxonomy (GTDB): domain Bacteria; phylum Pseudomonadota; class Alphaproteobacteria; order Rickettsiales; family SXRF01; genus JANYBV01. The sequence goes on from JANYES010000004.1 coordinate 33,236, forward strand.
ATCGCGTTCACGCGGATATTCTGGCCGCCGAGATCGACCGCGAGATAGCGAACGCTGGCTTCCAGCGCGGCTTTCGCTACACCCATCACGTTATAATGCGGCACCACGCGCTCCGCGCCCAGATAGCTCAGGCTCAGCAGGCTGCCGCCATTCGGCATCAGCTCTGCTGCGCGGCGCGCGAGCGCTGTAAACGAGTAGCAGGAGATGTTCATCGTCATCAGGAAATTGTCGAGCGTAGTGTCGACATAACGACCTTTAAGTTCGTTCTTATCCGAATACGCAATCGCGTGAACGATAAAATCAATCGTTCCCCAGTGTGCTTTCAGCTTGTCGAACACTGCGTCCATGCTGGCGACATCGCTGACATCGCACGGCAGCACCACATCCGATTTCAGGCTGGTTGCAAGCGGGCGTACGCGTTTTTCCAGTGCTTCACCCTGATAGGTGAACGCAAGGTCTGCACCCTGCGCGCTCAGGTATTGCGCAATGCCCCACGCGAGCGATTTATCATTAGCAACGCCCATAATAAGACCGCGTTTGCCGGACATAAGCGTGCCCACGGGAATACCACCCGAGTTTCCCCGTGGTTCGCTATTTTCTTTAAGGCTTTCTTTGATCATCAGGTCAGTCGAAACTACTGCTGCACGATCTGCCAGCTGCCATCCGGCTGGCGGCAAGCTTTGCCGTAACCGTCCTGTTTACGGCCGCCGACTACGATGGTCTGGCTGTATTCGCGGCAATACTGGCCTTGCGAGTTCTGATAATAATTCTGCGGGGTTACAGTGCCGTAGTTGCCCGATTGCGAATTTTTCCAAGGCAGGGACTGGCCCGGCTGAGCGGTTTCAAGAGCATGCTGCGATGCCTGATCATACGCCGCGCGATCCGCGTTATCTAGTGATTTTCCGACCGAGTTGCCGAGGTAACCGCCTAGTAGCGCGCCGCCGATAGTGGCTGCGGTTTTGCCCGCGCCGCCGCCAATTAAGCTACCCAGAACACCACCGCCAACTGCGCCGCCGACCGTGCCGATATCCTGTTTATTGATGCCGCCGCCGTTCATCGCGCCGGTGCCCGGTGCGCCGCCCTGCTGGCAGCCCGTAAGCATAGTCACAGCAAGAATCGCCGCTATCAATTTTGAATTCTGCATATCCGTATCCTTTACAATAAGGTCATTGAATGCCCGCCGGGAATGCGGCGGCAATATATGAGTGAGTCATATATCCCACAAACTTACTCCCTTGGCAACTACCAAGACATGGCTCCGGCGTTACAATTTTGTAATTATTTTAAGCCGTCGGACCCTTGCCGGACCCGCAGTTTTCCTCTATAATCCATAAAAATTCCATAAAGGAGCAGCCGGTGACTGGTAAAGTCTCACTCGTTGGCGCTGGCCCCGGCGATCCGGGCCTGCTCACGCTAAAAGCGTTGAAAGCGATACAAACTGCCGATGTCGTAGTTTACGACCGGCTCGTATCCGAGGCCGTGATGGCCCTCTTGCCTCACGGCGTGAGCCGTTTTTTCGTTGGCAAATCCTGCAAGCAAAAAGTTATGCCGCAGGAGGAAATCCATGAATTATTGGGCGCTTTAGCGGCAAAAGGCAACAACGTCGTACGTCTTAAAGGCGGCGATCCCTTCTTCTTCGGCCGCGGCGGTGAAGAAGCGCTGTATCTCGCTGAGCGCAACATCCATTTCGAAATCATTCCCGGCATCAGCTCAGCGCATGGTTGCGCCGCTTATGCTGGCATCCCGCTCACCCATCGCGGCATGGCCACCGGCGTGCGCTTCATCACCGGCCACCGCACCGAGTCCGAGGAGAAGGAATCCCCCCTCAACCTCAACTGGCAAAGCCTCGCTGATCCTGACACCACCATCGTAGTCTATATGGGCTTGGCAAACCTGACAATTATTGCCCGAAAGCTCATCGAACACGGTCTTCCAGCCAGCCTGCCCGCCGCCTCTATTACCCAAGGCACCACCCCCTCGCAGCGCGTACACATCGCCACCCTCGAAACCATTGCCAAAGCCACGGAGGATGCGGGTTTCGAGTCCCCCGTGCTGGTAATTATCGGCCATGTGGCAGCCCTCGGCGGTACGCTGGGATGGTTAACGACAGAAGACCTTGAAAACAATGATATTTCCACGCAAGTCTTCACGAAATTGTCATATTAATACTATTGAACTGCGCCGACTGCGGGCGTAGACTTAATCTATCAAAACCATAAAAAATGCCGTTTTACATGTCTAGTGCTACTGTAACCACACATGCTACTGATACGTCTGCTGAGCGCAGCGAGATCATCCATGATAAGCAAGCTTTGCAGATCAAGCATCAGGTCATGGACAAGATGCGCAAATACTCGATGCTGACCAGCATCAGCGATTCCTGCAAATTCGTCGCCGGTCCATTGTTCGGCATCGGCACCACTCTCATGATTTCGGCCCTCACGCTCGCCGCCAGCGCTGCCTTGATGCCCATCGCCATCGGCATGCTTGTCGGGGCCGCCGCCATGCTCGCTGGCGGTGTTACCACCGGTTATTTCGCTTCGCGCATGTGGCAGTCCGGCCAGTTCGACAACTTGGAAATTAACGCTGAATCCACCGCCCGCCATCTCGTGCAGGAATTGAAAACCAGCCGTTCCACCACTGTTGAAGAACACACCCAGAACGTGCGCGCCGACGGCAAAAAATGGGCTCAGGTCGTAAGCAAAGACCCCAACGCCATCGCGCAGCCAAGCACCTAATTCTTCGCTGACACCGATCGCCACATCACGATCACGAACATCAACCCGCCCGCAATCGCAATCACTCCACCAAGCCCCATAAAGCCCATCGCGATTTTCACGCTCATCGGCAACGCCTCAAGCCCTCCTGGCGTTTTGCGCAACACTCCATACCCGCCCGACCAGGCCAGCCCCGACACATGCAACAACTGCCCCCCGCCCAGAACGAACGGTTGCCAGTACGCCAGCCGCCACGAACTCACATCGCGATATCCGAATTTAGGCAGGAACAGATACGCCATCCCCATGAACCCAAGCGTCACGCCCACAATCGAACCATGATAATGCGCCGGAATGACTACATTCTGCCCGCGAATCATTTCCCCAATCGTTCCACCATATAAAAACAACAGCACCGACATCACCAACGCCGACCACAGCGCGCGATTCGCACCCTTTCGTTCGCCACGCGATTTCCACAGCGCAGGCACCATGTAGAACATCAGCAGCATCGGCGCGACACCACCAATCATCATCATTTCTTCCGTAAAGAAATCACGATACTGCACCGAATACACATGGAACATCGCATACACCAGCGGCGCCACCAGCGCGCACGCAAATCCGATGCTGAATAAAATCAGCATTACCACGCGCTCAATCCTGAAATCCGGCTTCACCGCCACCATCATCATCATCCAGCACACCAGCAACACCTGGGTATGCAGGAATTGCAACACATGCCCGCCGCCCCAGAACAGCATGTCGTAATACTGTGTCGCCTCAAAATCGTTCGGCATATCCTTAAACGCTGTCACAAACCCGATAATCGCCACCACGGCGATCACCCCGCTCGACATCACCCCAAGCCGCAAAAACGGCCCGAACCCGTCCCATTTCCTCCGTGACGTAAACAGCTTGACCAGCATCAACCCCACGCCGCACAGCAGCAGCGACAACCCAAGGAAAAACACCGGGCTGGTAATCACCGGAATATAATTGCTCATCAGCGGTTCGCCCTTACCATCCAGCGGCGACGCCGCAATCGTCAGCGTTCCAAGCGCAAACGACACGAGCGCTGCTTCCTCAAGACAAGGGATTACCGCCACACTCGGCGACGCCAGCAAACTCCAGATCATGCACGCAATCGACACAAACCACACCAGCACCGACAAATCCACGTGCACCACCAACGCCGAATGAAACAACGACGCGAACATCGGCACCGCCGCCACGGACGGCGTCCGCGCAACCACCAGTACCAGTGCGAATAGCCCTGCAATCGCCAGCGCCCCAACACCCAATAATAGCCACCAGCGAGACAGTGATTTCTCTTTAATATTATCCATGATCTGCTCTATATTTGTGATTATCCCACTTGTATAATAGTGAAGCATGCCCGATTCCATCGAAAAGAATCTCATTCGCCGCGACCGCCCCCTTATCCTCGGCTGGCTCCTCACCTGCCTCGCGCTGATCGCGTTGATGGTGCTCATCGGCGGTTACACGCGCCTTAGCGGTTCGGGCCTCTCCATCACTCAGTGGAAACCCATCCACGGCACACTCCCACCCATGAACGCTGACCAGTGGAACGAAGAATTCACCGCTTACCAGCAATCCCCGCAATACATCAAAGTCAATTCGGGCATGACGCTCGATGATTTTAAAACCATCTTCTGGCCCGAATTTATTCATCGCTTATTAGGCCGCGCCATCGGCATGGTCTTCTTCCTTCCGCTCATCATTTTCGCCGCGCGCAAAAGCATATCCCGCCGCTTCGGCTGGCGCCTTGCCTTCATCTTTGCGCTGGGTGGTATGCAAGGCCTCATCGGCTGGCTAATGGTTAAATCCGGACTTCAGGACGACCCGCATGTCAGCCCCATTCGCCTCGCCTTACACCTTTCCGCCGCCTTCGCGTTATTTGCTTTAATTCTATGGGCCGTCTTAGATATCAAAGACGAATTGTCACCCCGTCGCATGACGGGATCCGCCTCACCGCGCACAACCACGGACCCCGTCATGCGACGGGGTGACAGCCTGCGGAAATATTATCCCGCATGGTTCGCCCTCCTCTGCCTGCAAATCATTATGGGCGCCTTCATGGCTGGCATCCACGGCGGCCTGATCTACAACACATGGCCCCTCATGGACGGCCAGTTCATCCCCGATGGCCTGCTCGCCACCCACCCGTGGTATGCCAACATCCCCCTCATCCAGCTCATCCATCGCACCCTCGCCATCGCCCTCGCCGCAACCTACCTGCTGGCATGGTTCCCAGCCCGCAAAATCCTGCCCAAATCCGCGACCGCCCTTGTCCACACCCTACTGCTACAGTTCGCCCTCGGCGTCACCACATTACTCTACCAAGCCCCCCTCCCTCTAGCGCTCGCCCACCAGATGGCAGGTCTGCTGCTTTTTTGCCTTTCCATCATAGTCTTGCACCGAAGTTGCGAATCACTCGCAACACTGCAGATTTCCTAGATTACCGCAATAAAATTGCTGTAAAAAATCCATGCATATGTTACAAGAAGTTCCATGATCAATTACGAGCAGATTTTCCGCCAGAGCATCGAGCGTTTGAAGGATGAAGGCCGTTACCGCGTCTTCAATACCCTCGAGCGCAAGGCTGGCTCGTTCCCTCTCGCAAAATCCTACATTACCGGCCGCACTGTCACCGTGTGGTGTTCCAACGATTATCTCGGCATGGGCCAGCACCCGAAAGTCATCACCGCCATGGCCGAAGCCATCGGCCGCGTCGGCTCCGGCGCCGGCGGCACCCGCAATATCTCCGGCACGCACCACGCCATGGTCGCCCTCGAAGACACCCTCGCCGAATTACACGGCAAAGAAGCCGCCCTCGTCATGACCTCCGGCTACGTCACGAACGAAGCCGCCCTCAGCACCCTCGGTTCCATGATCCCCGGCTGCATCATCTACTCCGACGAATTCAACCACGCCTCTATGATCCACGGCATACGCAACAGCAAATGCGAAAAACACGTCTTCCGACATAACGACGTCGCCCATCTGGAACAATTGCTGAAAGCCTCCGATCCCGCGCGCCCCAAACTCATAGCCTTCGAATCCGTCTATTCGATGGACGGCGATATCTCCCCCATTAAAACCATCTGCGACCTCGCCGATAAATACAACGCCATCACCTATCTTGACGAAGTCCACGCCGTCGGCATGTACGGCGCGCACGGCGCAGGCGTCGCCGAACGCGAAGGCATCATGGATCGCTTTACTGTCATTCAAGGCACCTTGGGCAAAGCCTACGGCGTTATGGGTGGCTACATCACCGGCACGCACGCCCTGATCGACATGGTCCGCTCCTACGCCCCCGGCTTCATCTTCACCACCTCATTACCGCCCGCGCTGACCGCTGGTGCCACCGCCTCCATCCGGCATTTGATGGAAAGCTCCGACGAGCGCACCCGCCAGCAACACAACGTCCGCGTGCTCAACGACATGCTCCACAAAGCTGGCATTCCGGTCATGCCAACCATGTCGCATATCCTGCCCATCCTCGTTGGCGACCCGGTCCTGTGTAAACAAGCCTCCGACATGCTGATGAACCAGTTCGACATTTACGTCCAGCCCATCAACTTCCCCACCGTCCCGCGCGGCACTGAACGCCTGCGCATCACCCCTACGCCATGCCATACGCACGAAATGATGTTCGAACTTACCCGCGCCCTCGTCTGGGTCTTCGAACGCCTTGGAATCAAGGCCGATGTGGAAACCCTGAAAAAAGCAGCTTAAATTTCAGTCGCTTAAATTTCACCATTAGTTAAAATCCAATCTATTTATTAACTTAGATTAAAGCTCTCCCTACCTATAATGGGACGTTCCCTGATTCAACCAACGGAGCGTACAATGGCTAAAAATCAGAAAAATAAAGACGCAGTATCCGACGCTATCGCCAAACTCGCGGCCAAGGAAGGTGTCGACACTAAAAACCCCGCTGGCCGCTTGCCTGAAAGCGACACGCTCGAGCATTTCGGCATGAAAACCCCGGATGATTACCGCATCCTCGGCGACGCAACCATCGTCCAGAATGACCATTTCCGCGACGGGGCTTTGCCGTTCGTGCAGGTGCAACTCAACGGCAACGATGCGCATACCCAAGCACCCGCCGTCTTCAACGCCATCGCCAATGCCGCAGCTGAAGCAGGTCTTAGCGTAGGCTCACGTGAAGAAGCACGTTTCCAGAACACCACCATCGCTATCGACCTCGAAGGCAAAGATCTAGAAGGCAGCCGCAAGCGATTCGCCGAAGCGCTCGAACGTCAGGTTTCCAAGCCCGGCGCCGAAGTCGAAGAACCAGTCGGCCGTCAGGCAGGCATTACCGCATCCAAAAACAGGGGATAAATCATGATCAGAACCGCATTAAACCCAAAGCGAAACCTAAAAAAGTCGAAAACCCAAACCTCCTCTGGCTCGTCACCGGCAAACACCTGAAAAAACAGGCATGGTGGTTCGTACAGGTGCAGCCTTTGAAAGAGCCGCTTTTCAAAAAAGCGCTCAAAACGCCCAAACTCGGCCTCAACGATTACGGCCAGATCGTGGAATCCGGCTACGATGCACGTCCCACCGCAGCAGTCATCGAAGCTCTTTGCAGCCGCGGTTACAGCGTCAACGAATCGCTCTTCGGCTAATTGCCGCATGTAAAAAAAGCCAGTACCCGTTGGGGTGCTGGCTTTTTTTATAAACCGACACGCCCTGTTGGGCAGCACCGGCTTGATAAATTCTTACTTCTTTGCGTGAGCTGAATTTGCAGTCCGAGGATGTGGCCTTTCAGCTCATTCACCTCCACCTGCAACTCGATGTTTCGAATCGACTTCTCTCTGGCGAAAGTGTCGTGGATAGGAAGGGCACACCTGCGGCCCTTCTGTTGAGAAGCGTTAATGCAACTGCCTTTAACACCGAGCTGGTTTTTGACCGACAGAATCGGCTAGCGGGGAGTTACTGATTTCACATATGTATTAAACGGTTTGCACCGATATAATTGAGAGTGACACAGTGCGGACCTTTGGTGTTTTGCACCAAAGGTCCGTAGGAAGCGTGTCATACCTCCTATATATCGGGTTACTTCTGGGTCGCCTTGATTTCGGCTTCCTTCTTCTGCTTCTCCTCTTCCCCCGTGATGGAGGCGTGGATGACGCAGATGAGGAAGCAGATCCCGGCGACGCACAGCAGAACCTTGATGGCCTTGTCTTTCATGACAAGTGCTCCGGTGACGCGTGCGAACCTTAGCGAAGTGCTTTGGCTCGGGGTGGATTGTCAATTCACCCTTAAAGTCTTTTGACTATCTATCCGAAACACCCGGAAATCCGAGTGGTAGATTGCCCAAAAAAAGAACAATACGAATCCCATATTTATAACATAACCAGTAAAAACCGACCGTTACATGATCGTGACAAGCCTTATATTCATTGTGACAGGTCGTTTACCTATTGATTAAATAACGATTTTATATAAAATCATCGCCACGCAGGAAGTCGCGATGGTCGGCGAAACAAAAAGTGAATTCCGATCAGATTCCCGCCGCAAGCGATGATGGCAAACGCACCGAAGCGGGCCTCAGCGAATTCCGCAAACTCTACGAACAGTGGAAACAAGCCGCCTCCACACATAAAACCGGCTGGGTCGGGGGCAACAGGCCACTCCACCGTCATGACTTGTAATGCGCCCCACCCGTCACCGCGCGGGCCGCCCCCGTCGTCGTCGGTACCGATAATGCCAGCCCTTTAAGCGATCGCACCGCCAAAAACGCAAACGCTTGCGCCTCCATCGCGTCGCTCTGCCAGCCGATCTTATCTGCCATCGTAACGCGCGGAAAATGCTTCGCTAAGGCCTTCATCAACTCGGGATTATGCCCCCCGCCGCCGCACACGATGCACTGCTTCGCCGGTGTCGGAAAATGCTCCGCCGCCAACCCAATCGTCGCCGCCGTAAATTCCGTCAGCGTCGCCGCCCCGTCCTGCGCCGACAATCCATCCAAAGCCTCAATCGAAAAATGATTCCTATCCAGCGATTTCGGCGGCACCAGCTTAAAATACGGGTCACCCAGCAGCGTATCCAGCAAAGCCTTATCCACCTTCCCCGCCGCAGCCAGCTTGCCATTCACATCGCAATCCCGCCCGGTATGTTTCAAAGCCCATTCATTCAACAACACATTCCCCGGACCCGTATCAAACGCCAGAATATCCAAATCCAGCAACGTATCACTTGCACTCTCCGAACGCCCAATCCACGTCACATTCGCACTCCCGCCGATATTCACCATTACTACCGGCAGCTCCATCGTCTTCGCCAGCGCCGCATGAAACAACGGCACTAGCGGCGCGCCCTGCCCGCCAGCCGCCACATCGCGCCTGCGGAAATCGCACACCACATCAATCCCGGTCTTCTCCGCCAGCAACGCCCCGTCGCCAATCTGCCACGTCATCCGCTCCGCCGGCCGATGCGCCACCGTCTGCCCATGAAACCCAACCACATGCACGTCCTTCGCGGCGATATTCGCCTGCTTAAGCAATTTCTTCACCGCATCGATATGTCGTATAGTCAGCCCATGCTCCATCTTCAGCAAATCCCCACGTCCATACACGGCCTCGCGCAGCTGCGTGCGGAACCCATCGTCATACGCCGTCGTGTGCGATTCCCCGAACGCTTCCACCGTCTCCCCGTCTGTTTTGATCAACGCCGCGTCGATGCCATCCAGCGAGGTTCCGCTCATCAATCCCAGCGCCCAAACGGCGGTATTTTCTTTACGCATTGTGAATCCTGACTTGTTTAATAAGAACTTAACCTATAAATATTACTAATATACAAATACACTAAGAAAGACCAGCCATGACGACGACGTACAAATCAGAATTCATGCGTGTAATGCAAGAGCGTGGTTTTATCCACCAATGCACCGACGCCGCCGCCCTCGACAAGCGCTTAGAAAAAGACCGTACAGTCGCCTATATCGGCTTCGACTGCACCGCCCCAAGCCTTCACGTCGGCAGCCTCATCCAGATTATGGCCCTTCGCTGGCTGCAAAAAACCGGCCATCGCCCCCTCGTCCTCATGGGCGGCGGCACCACCAAAGTCGGTGACCCCTCCGGCAAAGACGAATCCCGCAAAGTCCTGAGCGGCGAAGACATCAAAAAAAACCTGGAAGCCATCAAAGACATCTTCGGCCACTTCCTCACCTTCGGCACGGGTGCTACCGACGCCATGATGCTCAACAATGCCGATTGGCTCGACAAGCTCAACTACATCGATTTCCTGCGCGACTATGGCCGCTATTTCTCCGTCAACCGCATGCTGACGCAAGATAGCGTCAAGATGCGTTTAGAGCGCGAACAAAACCTCAGCTTGCTAGAATTCAACTACATGATCCTGCAAGCCTACGACTTCGTCGAGCTAAGCCAGCGCTACGGTTGCACGCTGCAAATCGGCGGTTCCGACCAGTGGGGCAACATCATCATGGGCATCGACCTGCAACGCCGCAGCGATTCCGAAAAACGTTTCCAGCCGCTCGACATCAGCAAAATCGGCGGCGCGCAAGTCTCCGCCGCCTCGGGCAACACCCCCAAAATCGTCGAAGTCCAACCCATGATCCAGTCCAAGCGCACCGACGCCTCCGACTACACCCCTGAAGCCTTCATGAACTACCTCAACAAAGGCGACAGCAAAGACCTCTTCGGCCTCACCACCCCGCTGCTGACAACCAACGCGGGCGCCAAAATGGGCAAAACCGCCAACGGTGCCATCTGGCTCAACAAAGACATGCTCTCGGCTTACGACTACTGGCAGTTCTGGCGCAACACCGAAGATGCCGACGTCGGCCGCTACCTGCGCCTCTTCACCGAAATGCCCCTCAAGGAAATCGAAAAGCTCGAAGCCCTTAAAGGCGCTGAAATCAATGAAGCCAAAAAAATCCTCGCCAACGAAGCCACCAAGCTTTGCCACGGCGACCGCGCCGCCAAACAAGCCGCTGAAACCGCCAAGAAAACTTTCGAAGAAGGCGCCATCAGCGTCGATTTACCCACCTTCAGCATCGCCGCTGGCGAAATGGGCAAAGGCATCGCCGCCTACGAATTACTGCGCCTGGCGGGCATGGCCGATTCCGGCAGCGAAGCCCGCCGTCTCATCCGCGGCGGTGGCGCCCGTGTCAACGACCGCAAAATCGAGGACGAAAATGAGCTGATCGGACAAGTTTTCTTCGATGAAAACCAGACCCTTAAACTATCTGCCGGTCGCAAAAAACACATGCTTGTCAAGCTCACCAAGTAAGGCGTTGGCCCCGCTTAGTTTTCCCCTTGTAACAAAAGCTTAACTTGAATCCGTGTACACTGGCAGTCTATCCTGTAATCTAGGATAAACCAAGTTTTTCACGAGAATATGCCACCCACAGTTCCAACAAGCGAAGTCACTATCCCACCGAATCCGCCCGGCATGCCCGGCGCCGGACCGGCGCTGAACGACCTGTGGCACCAACGCAACATGGACGATGTACGCCAGCAGGCGCAAGATCGTGCCGCCGCTTATCTCGAGCGTGGCCGCGCCTACTTCGTCAAAACCGTTGAAACCGCCGCTGCCCGCAACCCTGAGATCAAGCCGGAAATCTTCCAGGCCATCGTCACTGAAAACAACCGCCTCCACGAAGCCCTCGTTGCCGAGCAGGTTCAGGCCTATCAGGACTCCCCGACCCCGGGCATGCTGCAACAGAACATCAACACCATCAAAACCAAATACGCCACCCTGCTTCGCGACAAGATCTATAAGGATTACGGCGACGAAGGCAACGCGGCCCTCAGCGCCGTCAGCAAGGAAATGCGCGGTGAAAGCGTCTTCGCCGGTCCGGTAAAAATGCTCTACAACAGCGAAAACGGCGGCCTCCAGTGGGGCGGCGTTCTCAGTGGCGTCAGCGCAGCCCTTCTTGGTTATAACCTCACAGGCGGCATGGGCGGCATCATGCAGATCCTCGCCACCGTCGCTATCGGCGCAGCTGGCGCTTACATTGGCCATAAAGTCATCGACGGCACGCCGGAACCCCTGAAATTACCAGATTTCGACAGCGCCTCAAAAGACCCTGTCGCCCCCGCGCGCGACCGCGTCCGCGAAGTATCCGACGACGGCGTAGTCACCACCGCCGCGCGGGATGCCGCTACTCCCGCTCCAACCTCCGACAAACCCGCTGAAGTCGCCACCCGGCCCACCCCGGCTGCCGCTACCACCGCCCAGCCCGATTTCGGCAAAATCCTCGCCGACGCCAGCAAAGATCCGAAACCAGCCACCGACACCCTCGCCGACGCCCGCACGATGGGTCTTCGCAACGAAAAGCGTCTCGCCGCTCCTACCAACGGCATTATTAATGCCCCTGTGCGCTAGCCGTCAGACACATTAACTATTTCCCCCAATAATAATTGTATTTACCTTATTTTCATAAGGTTATGCTTATTATGGCTCTTGGAAAAATCCAATTATGACAGGATTTGTGACAGTTCGATGACAAAAGACCGCTTCTAACGCACCAATTAACCATGCGTAATAAAAGCTTAACTTGTTATGGACAGCCCCTGTGGAATAATGTGATGAAGTAGTAATAACAGAATCAGCCTTTTATAAGGATTAGTATATGGCTAGCGTTTTTGAAGATCGTTTCAACCAATACAAAGGTGCCGTTGTCGCCCAGTTCGACAAAATCACCAAAGGTGTTGATGGCGCCAAAAAGAAGCCTGTTCTGGATGCGTACACCGCATACCTTAACCTCCCGGAAAACGCCGCCAAGGAAAATGAAAAATCCAAAGCGAAGTCCTTCGCCGAATGGCTGAAAACCGAACCGACCGGCACTGTCGCCGCTGCCACAGCAGGCCTCGACCCAGCCGCTCAGGACGTCCTCATCCACGACGTCGACGCCGACAAGAAAATGTCCGAAGCGTTCGAAACCTTCTCTAAAGACGCCCGCGATGTCGCAAGCGGTATTGGCGGATGGCTCGGCAAGAACTGGCCTATGCTTGCCGCCATCGTCGTTCCGCTCCTCGCCGGTAACTTCCTCGACCTCGGAACCTTGCCGATGATCGGCGTTGGTATCGCCAGCGTCGTCGCCGCCGCAGCCTTCAGCGATGACGACAGCATGCTCGGTCAGGCCAAGAATTACGTCATGACCGCTATCGGCTTCAAGAAAGCCCCCACCCCTGCGGGCCCCGGCACCGAAACGGCCCCGCCGACCCCACCGAAAGAAAAGGCGTTCGAAGTAATACCGTACGGCCTCGATAAAGGCGTTGCCATCAGCTATAGCACCTTTGATGTCGACGGCAAAACCTACAACGTCACCCTCGAAGGCAAAATGGACGGTGCTGGTATCGCTGGCGGTCCGGGCGCAGTCTCCTTCACACAGATGGTGCTGCATGATAAAGACAACAAAGTCATCGGCGCACCAAAAAAGGTCGACATTAAAGGCACCGTTTTGGTAGATGGCGCACCTCCGGTTGCAAAAATTGTTATGGCCCCCGATCAAGCAAAGATTGACCTGTTCAAAACGGACGTTGAAAATCTTGCCCGCGCCGCAAAGCATGCGGTGGGTGTAGAAGAACTCAAAGTAGGCAAGTTCACCATAAAATCCGAAGCGGTCGCTCTTACTGACCCGGCTGCTGAAACGGCCCCTGTCACCTTCACTGTCACCTCGGCCACTTCGCCTGACGCCACCCGCACCTTCAAGGGCACGCTCAGCAAAACCGGCGAACTGAAAGTCACCGACATTCAGGTCAACACCCAGGACGGTAAATCTAAGTTCGAGCCGCTCGCCAAGCCCATGACCTTCGCAAGCGTAGGCAAACCGATGGTTGCCATTGGCGCAGCCGCTGGCGCTGTCCCAGCTTCCACGCTACAGATTGATGAAGTTGAGCTCGCCAAGGCTACTGCCATCGTGGCAATGCCCGCAGACGCTGTGAAATTCACCGACTTCGTAGTTGGTTCGGCTCCGAAGGTACCGATGGTAGATGGTGCAAGCCTCAACAAGCCGATCACTCCGGTTGTTACCGGCGCTGGCCCAGGCGCTCAAGGCCGATAATAAATTTTATTCAATCAAAAACGCCCTGCCCCACCGCAGGGCGTTTTTTTGCTTTAGACGCATTTTAATCGGTTTTTAGCATAATTACATATTAACACATTGTATTACTGTGTCTTTTTTTCATACCCTTTGACATTTTATATCGTTTATACTATGTATATATAGTGAACCTCATTTGTTGATTAGCTACATGTCCGCCATCAGAACCAAAAGCCTTTCTCCCAAAGGCAACTTCATCGGCCAGCGCCTCAAATATGAAATGAAATCGCGCGGCATCAGCTCCGCCGAACTGGCCAAACAGACCGACGTCAAAACGTCCTTCATCTACGATGTAATCAGCGGCAAATCCAGCAACCCGTCCACGGTCAAACTCGCGCGCGTCGCCGAGGGTTTAGGCATCTCGCTCGCCAGTCTAATCGCCCCCGAAGACCGCATGGAAAACGCACCCGCCAACAAAGCGCAATCCAGCGATTACGTTATCGTTCCCTATCTGTCGATGTCCGACGCCCCGCCGCAATCGGGCCAGCCGCAGTGTTTTCTTTTCTCATGGATCAGCAAAACTCTCGGCTCAAACGTCGACGATGTCCGCGTTTTTACCGTTGGAGGCGACAACATGGAACCAACCTTGCACCACAACGACATTATTCTCGTCGACACAGCAAAGAATAACCCCACACAGCAAGGCATCTACGTGTTATATGACGGATACGGGTTGTCGGTCAAACGCGTCGAACGAGTGATGAACACCTCGTCCCCACGAATTCGCATCGTCTCCGACAACCCGCAATATTCGATCTATGAAAGCTCGCCAGCCGACGCAGGCATCATTGGCCGTGTCGTCTGGTTTTCGCGCGGCATATAACTTTTCGCTTCGAACTCATCCATTTTGCGATAAAGCGTTGAGCGTCCAATCCCTAAATTGCGCGCTGCTTTGGTCATGCAGCCGCCGGAATGTTTCAGCGCAAACTTGATAGCCTCCTCTTCAATCGAACGCAGCTTTTTAATCTGTCCCTTCCGATCTAAGAAGTTAGGCGCATCGACGCGGCTAAGTGCATAATTCACTGGCTCAAGCTGTTGAATCAACCGCAGCGTCGCCGCATCCAGCTGTTCCTGCTGCGCCAATAACACCGCCCGCGACAGCAGATTCCCCATCTGGCGGATGTTGCCCGGCCACGGATGATTTTCCAGCATAGCCACCGCATCATAGGCAAGAATTCTCGGGAATTTATTTTCCGAAGATGCGAACTAGCTCATGAAATTCTCCGCCAGCACTTTGATATCCTGCTTGCGCTCGCGCAGCGGCGGCAACGGCACACGGATTTTGCGCAACCTGTCATACAGCCCTTGGCTGAAATGCCCATGCTGCAAAATCGTATCCGTGTTTTTGCTATTGCTGCAAATAATGCGCGCCTGCAATTCATTATGATTGATCAGCTCTAGAATCCTGTGCTGCAGCTGCATCGGCATATTGGTGATTTCACGGAGATAAATCGTTCCATGCCCGGCCTCACGCAACCGCCCCAATTTGGTAGAGCCGGGCTTGGTGCTATCAGATGAACCGAACAATAGCGCTTCGCCGCCATTTTCCTGCAAACGTTCACAGTTGATGCTGATAAACGGTTTGCCCGCACGATCGCTGCTGCCATGAATCGCCCGCGCCATCACTTCGCGCCCCGTCCCATGTTCACCGTCAATCCACACTGGGAAGCTACATCCCGCCGCCATTTTTCCCATCGACATCGCAGAAGCAAATACTTTGTTCTGCCCCACGAGATCGTTGAAATTCATTGCGCCTGTATACTTGCGTTCCAACCGCGAAATCGAATTATTCATGTGCTGTATTTTGAGCACATTCTGAATCGTCAGGCGGATACGCTCCATGCTCGTCGGCTTGGAAATAAAATCCGTAGCCCCGGCATCAATGGCAGGAATCATCAACTCTTCCTGACCATATTGGGTCACCACCACAATCGGCAATTGCGGCTTAAACGCCTTTGCCTGGCGGATAATCTTCATCATCCCTTCTATATTATTCGTCAAATCAATCATGATCAGGTCAGGTTGCGGCTGGTTGACCGAAGTGATCCAGCCAATCCCATAATCGACCGTATCTGAGATAATCGTACGATAGCCCAGACGCTGGCTGACGACCTGAGAGACTGCATGTGGTTGAATTGGTTGATCGTCGAACATTAGAATGGTATAGCTCATAAGCATTTTCCCCGTTAACATTATGCAACTTGCAGTATATGTAATTTATATAATTACACAACCAATAAAGTGTGCTGGATGTCTTTTTATGGCATTCGCCCTTCCGAGTGTGACATTTTGACTTCAGCCTCCGTACTCCTTGTTCCATAGGTGTTTTATGCTATCATAGGGCATACACACCGAGGGAAACTGCCACGTATGATCTGGTTACGCCTGCTTTTCTTAATCACCGCGCTGGTGGCCACATCCGGTTACCGCTTCCGCTGCTATTTTGCCTGCACCGACCAGACCAGCACTCAGAACGATTACGTCGAACAACGCGACAAATGCCGCGAATATGCACAACTCAAAGTTGATATGTCCATGCGCGAAGCTGGCGGCAATATCGACGACCGCAACCGCAAAAGCAGCCTCGTTTCACTGTTCAGCCAATGTATGGGCAATAACGGCTGGACCGTGCCAGATGGCAAAGGCGACGGTTCCAAAAAAGTCGAAGCCCCGCCGCCTGCCGCTGCCGCTCCGGCTGCGCTCTCCTCGCAAGCCGTGGCTCCGCCGCCTGTCGCCGTCACCAAAGCTGAAGAAAAATCACTCATGACCCGCAACTCAGAGTGCGCCTTCGCCCGCCACTCCGCGTCGGTCTCAAGCTTAGCCGCCACTCGCGCCCAAGCCTGCGACCTTGAATGCGAACACGCGCTGCGCGCCGCCCCCGGCGCCCCGCGCCCCGCGTCCTGCCCGCCCGATCTTTCCTCCCGTCTTTCTATCGGCAACGACAAGCAATGAAACCTATCACCTGCACAAGGCGTCTTGAATTCGACTCCGCCCACCGCGTCATGGGCCACGAAGGCAAATGCAAAAACCTGCACGGCCATCGCTACGTGGTCGAAGCCACCTTCGCCGCAAAATCGCTGGATACTCTCGGCCGCGTCGTCGATTTTGGCGTCATAAAAGACGTCCTCGGCGGCTGGCTGGATTCCAACTGGGACCACACTACCATCCTCTTCGATCAGGACAAACCCCTCGGCAAATCCATCGCCGACCACACCGGCCAAACCATTTTTTACCTGCCAACAAACCCCACCGCCGAAAACATGGCCGAGTATCTAATGCATACCGTCTGTGCTGAATTATTCGCGGGCCAGCCTATCGAATGCGTGCGCATCCGCCTCAATGAAACCCCGAATTGCTACGCTGAAGTAGAAATCTAGCGCTGCGCTGACATCGCCGCCGCCATCGCATTTAGCTCCGCGGCAAATGGCTTGAAATCCTGCAACGCCGCATCGATGCGCACGCGCAGTTTTTCATCTTCGATAAACAGGTGATCGTACTGGTTATCCGCCAGCAACAGCACCGCTTCAATCCGCAGTGGCGTCGCTTTATTTTTAGTCCATTCGTCAATCGCGACATTGCCCACGGCAAGACCGTCTTTATCCCCCATCGCCATCATGTCTTTTTTCGCTTGCATGAGAAACGTGATCGAGTCCGTCAGGTATTCGCGGAACGCGTCGAGATCGTTATTCGGGTTCTTGCGGCTTTTTTTCTGCATAAGGTATTTCGCATAATCCATAAACGTGTCTTTGTGCTTCTCAATATATTCCCCAAGCTGCACCTTCAGCGCACGTTTGGCCACTTCGCGCAGTTCATCTTCCTGCCCGTGCACTACCTGCCCGTGGATATAATTCACCGCCGCACCCAGCTTAGCCCGCTTATTCTCTTCCGGCGGGCGCTCGTAGAATCCTTTAAAATCCCATCCCTGCTGATTGGGATTGCCGAGTTGCGGGCGCATCCTGTCGCGGAAACGCGCCTTTTCCACATCTTCATTTTCCATGATTTTCCCCGTATTTATTTACGTTAATAAAATAGCAAGTACCGCGCTTCAAGCAACGCTTTTATCAACAAAATTAAGTAGGAAAAATAGCATCTTACAATTTAAGGATACAGCTTATGCACGTTCCAGCCGCCATCGACATACGTGTAGACGTTGCGATCATGCAAACGGAAGTCGCTTTGCTCCCAGAACTCAATCACATCCGGCTCCACGCGCCAGCCCGACCAATGCGGCGGGCGCGGCACCGTCTTGCCCTCAAAGCGCTGTGTCGCATCCGCCACCGCCCCCATCAATTCCTCGCGGCTGGCAAGCTCACCGGACTGCTTCGAAGCCCACGCGCCGATCTGGCTTTCGCGCACTCGGCTTGCGAAATACTCATCCGCCTCCACCGCGCTCACTTGCTCGACACCCCCCTCAATCCGCACCTGCCGCTCCAGCGCCATCCACCAGAAACACAGCGCCACATTCGGGTTGCGTTTAATCTCGCCACTCTTACGGCTATCGAAATTCGTATAAAACACGAACCCGCGATCATCGTGCTCCTTCAACAAGACAATGCGCGCCGATGGCATTCCATCCGGGGTCGCCGTCGCCAGCGTCATCGCCGTCGGCTCCGTAATCGCGCTGGTATTTTTCGCCAGCTCCATCCACTCGGAGAATTTTGCAATCGGGTCCATCATTGATCAAAATAGCGCACCTGCGCTCCTTTCTGAATACCCAGCGCATCCGCCGTTTCCGCATTAATCACAATCCCATCCCTGCGCTTTTCAAACCCCGCATACGCCACGCGAAAATCCGGCAGAGATGTTGTCGACACCATGAAACGATCGTTTTGCGACACCTCCGCAATCTCCACCACTTCCGCTCGCCGGCTCTTGCGCACCGTGCGCAGGAATGCGCGTTCGCCCTGCATCGTAGGCCCCGCGTCGAACACGTCGATATACCCCTGGAACCGGAAACCTTCCTTCTCCAGCAGATTCATCGCCGGACGCGACGCTTCCAGCGGCACACCGATCACCTCGCGCGCGCGCTCATCCAGCAGATTCACGTAAATCGGATATTTCGGCATCAAATCGCTGATAAATTGCCCGCCCTGCGTAGCATGGATAAAATCTGCGCGCTTAAATTCCATCTGGAAAAACTCCTGCGCCAGCGTGTTATAAAACGGCGAGTCGCCCTTTTCGTCCTGCACCCCGCGAATTTCCGAAATCACGATATCCGAAAACAGCTCCGGCAATTCCGCCAGCATCATATAACGACTACGCGAAAGAAACTTCCCAATCCCGTCGCGCCGATATTGGGGCAACAGGAACAACGACCCGATCTCCGTCGCCCCCGTGTAATCATTCACCATGTGCAATACGCGCTGATACGAATACACATCCAGCTCGCTGGATGCCTGCACAATGGTCGACAGCTTATATGAATAAAACGGATGTTTCAGTCCTACATGCGCCACAATCCCGGACGTGCCGACAAGTTTTTTCGTGTCCGTATCCACCAGCACAAACAAAAATGCATCCTCATGTTTACCTTCCGGCTTTCCGTTGCAGCTATTGACCGATCGCTCAATCTTGCGATGCAACACCGCTGTATCCGGCGGCAGCGACGTCATGCCAATCCCCGCCTCCTTGGCGAGCGCAAGGATTTCATCATGATCGGAAAGCGTCACAGGGCGCACAAGCATCATAAAAAATAAAACTTTCAGTAGCTTATTGTTTAGGTAATTCTACAATATTCTCCCCGCCGCTCGCCGCCTTAAGCCGAAGGCTGCAAAAACACCGCCAGCGCCTTATTAAGGCGTGCGATACCTTCCTTCATTTCTTTCTCGGTAATCGACAATGGCGGTAAAAAACGCATCACATTAGGCCCGGCCTGTAGCACCAGCACGCCATTTTTACGGCACAACTCACTGATGTCGCCCGCCTTGTCCCTCCACTGCGGCGCAAGCTCCGCGCCGATCATCAAACCGCGCCCACGTACATCGACGAACAGGCCATGCTCTTTCTGGATTTTCTTGAGCGCATCCACCAGTTGCTTACCACGATCGCGTACATTCTTTACCACCGGCGGTGACTGAATTTTTTTCAGCACCACACGAGCCACTGCACAAGCCAACGGATTGCCGCCAAACGTAGAGCCGTGGCTACCGAACTGGAAAGTATTTTCCGCGCGTTCTCCCACCAGCATCGCGCCAATCGGCATCCCGCCGCCAAGGGCTTTGGCGATAGTGACAACGTCCGGTTTTACGCCCGGTTCGTTGAAATGCGAGAAGAGTTTGCCTGTACGCATCATACCGCATTGAACCTGATCGAGCATAAGCAGCGCGTCATGCTTGTGGCAAAGCTCTTGCAAGTGTTTCAGGAATCCCGGCTTCACCGGCGTAATCCCACCTTCCCCCTGCACCACTTCAATCATCACCGCGCAGGTATTCTTATCCACCATCTTTGCAATCGCGTCGAAATCGTTGAACTGGCAATATAGGAAGCCCGGCGGCAGCGGTTCAAAGCCGTGATGGTATTTCGGCTGCGCCGTCGCAGTCACAGTCGCCAACGTGCGCCCGTGGAACGAGCCAGTAAACGTAATAATGTTGCGTCCTTCTGGCGGACGCCCTTTATCCGCTGCATATTTACGCGCGAGCTTAATTGCCGCTTCGTTGGCTTCAGCACCGGAGTTGGTGATAAAAACGCGCTTGGCGAATTTAGAAGATTTCACCAGCTCTTCAGCCAGCTTCACGGGCGGTTCCGTATAAAAAATATTCGACGTATGCCAGATTTTTTTTGCCTGATCGGTCAGCGCCTTCAGGGTATCTTTATTATGATGCCCCAGCGCCGACACCGCGATGCCCGCACCCAGATCGACATAATCATTGCCATCCAGGTCCCACACCATCGAGCCCTTGCCGCGATCCAGAATCATCTCACGCGGCTTGTAAGCATGCGTATAAAATTTCTTGCCCGTGTCGATCAGCTTTTTGCTTGCCGCCTTAAGCGGTTTACGGGCGACGGTTTTAGCGGTCTTGGATGCGGATTTTTTCATTGGAAACGTCCTGTTTATTATTCCCCACCAGCATAACGCTACCGCAACTGCGTTGCCATAACAAAATGTAACCTATCGCTTTTTTCCTGGCTCGTCTTTGCCCTTGTCTTTTTTCAGGCCATCTTGATATTTTTTCTCACCCTTGGGTGGCGCTTCCATTTTTGCCTTCGCGGGCACGGTATCTTTCTCCTCTGGCTTTTCCTTACTGCTACCGCCAAGCGCAATCGCCGTCACCACGCCCGCCGCACCCAGCAATCCCATTGTCGGCAAAATCCAACCCTTGCTCGAAAGCGGCTGCGGACATTTACGGATCGTCAGCGCTTCATCGCCCTTTTCAAAATCCAACTCCTTGTCCGCCACCGGTTGCTGCGGCGGCGCGGGCGGGCGATAGTTCGGCGCCGGTGGCGCCACATGCGTCGGCGGCACATACAGCAGCGGCGGATTGACCCACGGCAACGCCATATGCTGCGTTTCCATCCACTCCATCGAAGGCCGTACCGTTGCCGGGCGGTTCAGCATTTTAAACACCACCTCGAGCTGCTCGTTATTCAACCGGTCCATCGCCAGCGCCACCGGCGAACCCGCATGCGGCGGCAATTGCCGGTTTTCATAAATCAGGACGAACGCCCCCAGCTCCGCCAAGCTTTCCTTGCGATTCAGATCAAACTTCCCAAGGAATTCCCAATATCGTTTCACCACCGCGTCATGCGGTGCTTCCGCCGTCAACTGGAGCAGTTGGTAAGCCCCGACCTTGCGTCTCGAATTATTCTGTTTCATTCCATCCCATCATAAAAAATGCCAGCCCCACCTCAGCAGGGCTGGCATTATTTTACGCTAGTCGCCTTAAGCCACCGTTAAATTAAGCGAACAGCTTGGCAAAGCTGCGTTTAGCGCGCTTTTTCCAGTGACCGCGATGATACGCGTCAGACGCCAGCAGCGGCAATACGCTACCCGCTTCCGCATACACCATCTGCTCATAAGCCGTATCGACCTTACCCCACGAGCACGCTTCCTTTAACGTTGACGAGGAGCAAGCGCCATCGCGCGAGTCAGCCACGGTAATTTGCACCGCGTATTTATGCATCTCAGCTTCTTTGCCAAGAATTTCCGCGCACACAACCGTGTCCTGCGTGAAGTTCTTTGGAACGCCGCCACCAATCATCAGCAAGCCCGTCGTGCCAGCCTTGATCTTGATGTCGGTCAGTTCGCGGAAGTCCGCAATCGAATCGATCGTGAGGTACGGCTTTTTCTCTTTCATGCGCTTAACCTGATGCACCACGAGGCCGAAACCAGCGGAAGAATCGGTGAAGGCCGGGCAGAAAATCGGCACGTCATGTTCATAAGCCAACTGCACCAGCGAATCTTTTTTCTTTGAATTCTTGGTCAGCCATTTACCCATTTCCTTGATATATTCGCGGCTGGAATACGGGCGCGGTTTCAGCGAATCAGTAATTTTACCGATAGTATGATCGCATGCCTGCAACTGTTCTTCGTCGATATAGGTATCGTAAATGCGGTCGATATAATTATCGCGCAGGAGTTTGTCATCGATGAATGGCGTACCCTGATAATGCTTGTAGCCAAGCGCTTCAAAGAAATCCATGTCCACAACCGTAGCGCCAGTCGCCACAATCGCATCCACCATGTTAAAGCGTATCAAATCCGCATACAGCTTCATACAACCGCCAGCGGAAGTCGAGCCCGCGATGGTCAGGATGATCGAACATTTTTTGTCCGCCAGCATCATGTTATAAATTTCCGCCGCTTTGCCAAGATCGCGCGAGGTGAACGACATGTTCACCATCTGGTCGATAATCGGGCGCGCGTCGAACGACGTGATGTCGATATGCTTCACCGGTTTGGACAGGAGCTGGGCCTTCGGGCTTTTAGCTTTCTTAGCAGTCGCTGCTTTCATTTTTTATTCCTTCTGATCAATGGAAAATACAAAAAAATCCCCTGACAGCCTCGCCGTCAGGGGATCCTATACCATAGGTTTTAGTTCACGCCAAGCATGGACAGCAGCGGCTTATCAGCCACTTCCACCACGGTATCCGACTGGAAACCGTTGAAATTGGTGCGCATGGTCATGCCATACGAGCCGAGCTGGCCGATTTCGATCCAATCGCCTTCCTTAATGTCTTCGGGCAGGTGGAACGGACCTTTCATGGCGTCAAGGCTGTCGCAAGTCGGGCCGAAGAACGTAAATTCCGCGAGCTTATCCGACAAGCTACCCTGAGGACGGATGGCTTTCACCGGAAATACGAACCCCGGGAAACCAGCGTCGAACAGGCTGCCATAGGTGCCTTCGTTGAGGTACAAAGCGTTGCCCTTGCGCAGCTCAACGCGAGCGACGGTCGAGCCGCCTTCCGCCACGAGCACACGCCCCGGTTCGCACAGCACTTCGCATTCCGCGAACGCCGCATGAGCCTTCAGGCCACGTTTGATGGTTTTGAAATACTGCGTCAGCTGCGGCGGCAGCATGCCCGGGTAGATGGACGGGAACCCGCCACCGATATCGAGCACATCAATCGCCACGCCGCTGTCAGCCAGCAGTTTCGCAACCGTTTCCATCGCACGCACATACGCTTCCGGGTCCATGCACTGCGAACCGACATGGAAGCACACGCCGAGTTTCTTGCTCACCTTGCGGGCGGCAAGCAGCAGCGATGCGGCTTCTTCAACGTCAACGCCAAACTTGCCAGAAAGGCTGTAAGCGGCATCTTTGTTAGAAATCGCCAAACGGATATAAAGATTCAGGTCGTTCGGCTCATTCGTCACTTCGAGGATTTTCGCCAGTTCTTCATGCGAATCAAGCGAGTAATCGCGTACGCCGTATTCGAAATACGAACGCGAAATCGCCTCGCGGCTTTTCACCGGATGCATGAAATACAGGCGTACATCAGGAGAAACACCATGCGCAAGCTTCACTTCTGCCAGCGATGCCACATCGAAACGCTTAATTCCTGCCTGCGCCAGCCAACGGATTACTCGCGTGTCCGGGTTGGTTTTTACCGCGTACAACACGTCGCCGGGAAACGATTTCAGGAATTTGCGGGCCATATTGCTAATCGTCAACGGACGAAGGCAATAGACAGGCAACTCAGGGCGCAGGTCATGCACCATGGCGTCAACTGAAAGGTAAGTCGGCGTGCGGGAGTGTTCCGACTGTCCGGGGACAAGCGTCATCCTGGGTATTACAGGGCTTTTAGTGAGGGGGGTGACGTTGATGCGTCGTGCCGGTTTCGGTAGGCTGCGGCCGGGAGGCTCGCTATGGGTGCTTTTCATCTATGCTTGTATTCCTTCAAAGGAGAACCGCTAAGGTTCGTTAATCAAAAATCCAACAAAACGCCTGCTAAACGTCTGTTCCTTCATAAATAAAATCATAAAATACCTATTCGTTGTTAACGACGTGATTCTTATAAACAGAATCAAATGAATAATAAAGCATAAACTGTAAATTTTTAAGGGTTATTTTGAACTATTTTAACCTTCGTCTGGTAGCCCGGCCCGAAAGTGGCGGAATTGCTGCATTTTAGCCGTTTCCTCCTGCCTCTCCCACAGCTTGCTGCCCGTTCGGCAGTCAAAGCACTCGAACATACCAGCCATCGCAAAATAACAAGTGACAACCACTTATAAAATAGCTAAATCTTTCCGGCAAAACAGAGGAATCCCCATGATCATGAAAGAAGCCCTCACTTTTGACGACGTTTTGCTCAAACCCGCCGCCTCTAGTATCGTCCCCGCACAGGCCAACACCCAAGCCCGCCTGACCAAAACCATCACGCTCGGCATCCCCCTGATGTCCGCCGCAATGGATACCGTCACCGAAGCCAACCTCGCAATCGCGATGGCCCAGCACGGCGGCATCGGCTGTATCCATAAGAATATGACCATCGAGCTTCAGGCCGCCGAAGTCCTGAAAGTCAAAAAATTCGAATCTGGCATGGTAGTCAATCCGCTTACCATCGCCGACAATGCCACCCTCGCCGAAGCTCTCAAACTCATGAGTGACAATCACATCTCTGGCATTCCCGTCACCAAAAGCAAAGACGGCAAGCTCGTCGGCATCCTTACCAACCGCGACGTGCGCTTTGCTTCCGACCCAAAGCAACCGGTAGCGGAATTGATGACCAAAACCAACCTTATCACGGTCCCCGCCACCATCAAGCGCGAAGAAGCCAAGAAGCTGCTACACAAGCACCGCATCGAAAAACTCCTCGTCGTCGACGCCAAATTTCGTTGTATCGGCCTCATTACGGTCAAGGACATCGAAAAAGCGCAAGCCTTCCCGAACTCCTCTAAAGACAGCCGCGGCCGCCTTCGCGTCGCCGCTGCCGTCGGCACTGGAACCGACGGGCTGAACCGCGCCAAAGCCCTTATCGATGCAGGCGCCGACGTCATCATCGTCGACACCGCCCACGGCCACTCCAAAGGCGTGCTCGACGCGGTAAAAGCTGTAAAAAAACTCTCCAAAGACGTCCAGATCATCGCCGGTAACATCGCCACCGCCGCAGGTGCTGAAGCCTTGATCAAAGCAGGCGCGGACGCCGTTAAAGTCGGCATCGGCCCGGGTTCTATCTGCACCACCCGCATCGTAGCTGGCGTCGGCGTTCCCCAGCTCAGCGCCATCCTCGACGTGCTCACCGTCACCAAAAAATATAACATTCCTCTCATCGCCGACGGCGGCATCAAATTCTCCGGCGATCTCGCCAAAGCAATCGCCGCAGGCGCCGACGTCGCCATGCTCGGTTCGCTCTTCGCGGGCACCGAAGAAGCTCCCGGCGAAATCATCCTCTTCCAGGGTCGTTCCTATAAAACCTATCGCGGCATGGGTTCCGTAGGCGCAATGGCGCGCGGTTCCGCCGATCGTTATTTCCAGCAGGAAATCAACGATAAGCTCAAGCTAGTACCCGAAGGTGTGGAAGGTCGCGTGCCGTTCAAAGGTCCCGTTTCCGGCGTCGTCCACCAGCTCATCGGCGGCCTCAAAGCTGCAATGGGTTATACCGGCAACGGAACGATTCCCGAGATGCAAAAAGGCTGCGAATTCGTCCGTATCACCTCCGCGGGCCTTCGCGAAAGCCATGCCCACGACATCACCATTACACAGGAAGCGCCAAACTACCGCACCGGCAGCTAGCATGCCGTTATCGTTTCGCGCCTGCCTCGCCGCTGCGATCGTCGCACTCCTGCCCTTGCCCGCAATGGCAGCCAAATCACAGGCCGAGCTGCTAAAAGCCGACCAGCAACTCGTCGTCACCACGGCAACATCCATGCCCGCGCTGCTAAGCGAATTCGATACGCTCTCCAAAGAAGGCAAATTTAAAGGCTTTGCCATCGGAATGACCAGCCAGATGTCGGGCGGCAAATCCAGCATCCATAGCGGCTTCATCAATGACCAGCGCATCGTCCTCAAGCATTAATATATCATAGAGCTAAAGAAGAACCGTTATTACGACGTCCGCTACAAAGACGACATCCCGCCCAACAACCTCATCTTCGTGCTGGCGCATTTGACCTACCATCTGCAAAATCCGGTAAACCCGGCCGACGCCAACTCTCCCGCCGCCTTCTCCAAAATGGCGCTGGAAGCCGAAGCAAAAGCTTTCATCTCCGCATGGAACGTCACCCTTTTAGATGCCGAAGCCCACAATAAAGGCAGGGATTTATCCGGTCGTCAGATCGCGCAACTTTTCATGAACCTGCGCTACCGTTTCGCCTACAAAGGCGTCCACTGGGAAAACGACGGCACGCTCGAAGCCAGGGATAATGTCGACACCATCGTTAAAACACTGGGAAAATCTCCCGTCGCTGATCTGGAATAGGCTGTAATACAGTGATTTTAGGCATTTAACCAAACCGTAACACTGTCCTGTCATAATATAAGGTATAACTATCCTATATTAAACAAATAAACAGGAGTGTCGCATGCCACGTAAAATGGATCCTAACAATACCTCGTTCCGTGACAGCGTAGTCGTCCTTCTCCAGCAGCCCATCCAAGCACTCGATACTATGATGGGCCCTGCAAGCACCTATCAGGCATTAAGCCTCATAGCCGAGGAATTCCACGCGGTTGGCGCCTCATCACAAGATGATTATCGTATCGAAAATCTGAAGTTCAAACTACAAGCTGCTAATGAAGCCGCGCTGAAAACTGTCGGCTGGGCCAAAGCACCTCAGGATAAAGATTTGGAAGCCATCGTCGGCCCTGCTAATCAATACACGCAGCAAGTTGTCGAAGGCATCCCCAAACTTCTCAAGGACGCGCGCGAGCTTATGCCGCTACTCAAAGTCGATTGCGCCCCCGGCAATGAAGAATACGTGGCCGAAAGGCGCGCCAAACTCACCGCTGCCATCGGTGAAATTGAGCAGCATTTTAAAGATACCGTCGACAAAACCTTTGAAAACAAGCGTGCCGAGCAAGGCCATGTTGGCGGAGCCTACCTCTAATCAATGTTCGTACGCCCCGCGCTGGAGTTTCAGCTAGCCCACGGACTGACCGATATTGGCACCGATTACGTATTGCCTGTGCGCTGGCCCTCCGCCGAAGCTATTGAAACCCACTTGGAAAAATGGGGCGATCTGGCAAAAGAATTCTTGCATCCGCTGGAAATACTGCTCCCCAGTAAGTGGCGCAACAAAAGCGCTGAAAAAGAAGTTCTCACGGACCTCAACACAATCCTCGATGAACTGATACAGCTCAATCCAGAACTAAAGTCAGTCGATTATGACCGCACGAAATTCGCCGAAGTCTGGCCTGTACTCCAAGGCGTCGCCTCCGGCTTCAACACGGACGATATCAATTATTTCTTAGAAATACGCATACGTAATAAAACCAGCGAAGGCCACGAAATTGAACGCAGCAGCGCAAAAAATAAAATCTACGCCAAAATTCTTCTCGTCTATCCCGCCGAACACCATCAGCACCTGCAAGATCACTTCATCGACCACATGAATTGGATTGCCTCACCGCAAACCGTGCAAAATGTTCAAACCCAGCTTGATGAAAAAATCCGCGCCCTTGAAGACGCTGCACAAACCTCCGCCGTCGACTACGTCACCGCCCGGCGCGAAGGCGCATCCCGAAACCGCACCCTATAATATTGCCAAACCCGCATACCCTGCTAGCATCAGCCACTTGAACCACCACCACCGAGCCACCATGATAGACCGCGACCTCCCCATAACTCCCAACTGGCCACGCTACCTCGCCCGCGTTATCTCACTCCCCACCCCTGACCAAACCTCAGAATTCCTAACCCATTTCGAAGGCCGCGAGTCCCTCCATCTCCTTGATTTCGGCTGCGGCAACGGCCAGTGGGGCGCTGCCTTCCACCGTGACCGCGAAGCTCACCACATCGGCCCCATCACCGTCGACGTCGCCGACAAGCACCTCGATCAGGCTCGCCACATAAGCCCCGACTGGACCGGCAAGCAATTTCACGACGACTTTACCAATATCCCTCTGGAACCCAACCACTACGACGGCATCATGTCCCGTTACTCTATCATGTTCCAGCCCATCGAAGCCTTCCAATCCAGCCTCAACAACTGCGCTAACGCCTTAAAAACCGGCGGTATTATCTATTTCACCGTCGCCCGCCACACCGGCGCTGCCCGCGACAAAAATATCACCCGCATGAGCCGCGAAGAAATCGCCCAGTCCCTCACAACCGCTGGCCTGAAGCCACTTTCCGTTACCCTGGACAAAACCGCCACTATCGGCCCCGATCACCGAAAAATCTCCACCTACCATATTTACGCCACCAAATAACGAACTTAGTTGCCTTTTAGCCTCCCGGGTTTTAAGGTGCGCCATGCCGATTCCCCGGCCGCGAAAATGAATTGACGAACAAAGGCTTCCCCATGACTCCCGGCGCGCGCATACAGGCAGCAATCGACCTCGTAGACCAGATCCTCATGTCATGGCAGTCGCAAAAGCGCATCCCCGCCGACAAGCTTCTCGAAAACTATTTCAAATCCCACCGCTATGTCGGCTCCAAAGACCGCGGCTCCATCAGCGAGCTCGTCTACTGGGTGCTGCGCCACAAAGCTGCGCTTGAATGGTGGCTGGACCGCCTCAACCAGCGCATGCATGGCCGCTGCTACGTCTTCGCCGCCGTCGTCCTTCGCAAGGAATATAATCCCACCTCCATCCTAAGCATCCCCAAAGACAGCCAGTTCTCTCCACCCCCGTTCGACGAATACGAAACCAAAATGATCGCCGAGCTGACACGCCACGACATAGAACACCCCGAGATGCCCGACCATGTCCGCCTCAACTACCCCGAGTGGATGGACGCCCGCCTCCACGAATCTTTCCCCACTGAATTCGACGAAGAACTCCGCGCCCTCAACGAACAAGCCACCACCGACCTTCGCGTCAACACGCTAAAGACCACACGCGAAGATCTCCTCGCCGCACTAAAAGAAGAAGGCTTCGAATGCAAGCCCACCGAAATGTCCGGCGTCGGCATCCGCCTCGACAAGCGCGGCCCCATCTTTACATCCGCCACCTTTAAAAAAGGCCATTTCGAAGTGCAGGACGAAGGCTCGCAAACTGTCGCACAGCTAGTGCAAGCCGAACCCGGCATGCGCATCATCGACTTCTGCGCCGGTGCCGGCGGCAAAACCCTCGCCATCGCCGCCGCCATGAAAAACAAAGGCCGCATCCTCGCGTGGGATACATCCGAGAAACGTTTGCTGCAAATCGCCCCGCGCATTCGCCGCGCCGGTGTCGACAACATCCAGACCCACGTCATTACGTCTGAAAATGACGCCTTCATCAAGCGCCACAAAGCAACCGCCGACCGCGTTTTAGTCGACGCGCCGTGCAGCGGCAGCGGAACATGGCGTCGCAATCCGGATCTGAAATGGCGCTTCACCGACACCGATCTCGCTGAAGTAACCGCGCTGCAAAAAAATATTTTAGCTAGTGCGTCGCGACTCGTAAAAGTCGGCGGACGCCTGATTTACGCGACATGCTCCATCCTGAACGATGAGAATGAGCGCCAAGTAGATGAATTGTTAAAACTTGGAAATAATTTCAAGGTTGTTTGTGCGGAAAAAATGTGGGATAAAAAGGGCGCGCAAGAGGAGACATCGAATTCTAATGATGGTGTTTCATTCTTCGCAACAACACCACATCAAGATGGTGTCGACGGTTTTTTTGCAGCTGTCCTTGAACGGGTGAGGGACTAAATAGACACTGATTGTAAGCTCACGTTGCATGCGAGCTTAGAAGCGGTGCCTTAAATGAGGAGATTATTATAAGATGAAGTCATTCATCACTAAGGTATCCAATTTTTTCGCACGTTGGTTTCATAAACGAAACATCATCATCGTCTCCGAACGAAAAGTAAAACACATCCCCATCGGCGGGCCGTTGCAATTCGCAGCACTGCTGCTCCTCACTGGAGCCATTTCATGGGCATCGTATTCCACCGGCAGCTATATCGCCGCCCGTTCCGCGCTCAAGGAACAAGGTCAGGCATTGCGCTCGGTCACCAACGCGCATATCGAAACCAGCTTCAGCAATGTTTATCAGGCGAACGTCCGCAACAAGGCAATCGCCGATGTAGGCGTCGGCCCATATAAGAAGAACAACCCGAGCGTCAATGTCGAAGGCCCCGTAGCGGCGCTTTCCGCTTTAGATAACGCCAAGCTCGTCGCCCGCATCACACTTCTTGAAGGCAAAGTGATCGAGCTGAAAAACACCAACGAAGCCATCGTCCAACGCGTTCAGGATAAAACCGCTGGCAAACTTGAAGATCTTGAAAGCATCATCAAGCACACCGGCCTGAACATGAGCGAACTCAAGCGCGAATATATGGACGAGAACCACGCTAAAAACAAAAGCGCCCATCCTTCCGAAGGTGGCCCGTACATCCCGGTTGACACCATCTTTTTAAGCCCACAGGCGAAAGACATGCTCAACGGTCTCGACAATCTCGTTGTCCTCAGCCAGATCGTCAGCACCCTACCCCTGTCTAAACCGATTCACGTTTATGGAGAGCAAAGCGCCTTCGGCCACCGCATAGACCCCTTCAACGGCCATATGGCCTTCCACTCCGGCCTCGACATGGCTGGCCCTATCGGCTCGAAAATCTACAGCACCGCCGACGGTGAAATCCTCTCCGCCGGGCGCAATGGCGCCTACGGCAACGCCATCGACATCGACCACGGTTTCGGCGTAACCACCCGTTACGGCCACTTGAGCGAAGTCCTCGTCCACGAAGGTCAGCAGGTAAAAAAAGGTGAAGTTATCGGCATCCAGGGCATGACCGGCCGCGCAACCGGCCCGCACCTGCATTACGAAGTGCGCTATCACGATCAGGCAGTGAACCCTAAGAATTTTTTGGAGGCCCAGAAAGATGTTTCGGAAGAACAATAACAACGCCAACGGAATGCCTACGACGGCCATTTCCAAACCCAGCCGCAAGGAAGTTTCTCCTTCCATCATCACCCGTGATGTCAATGTCCTCGGCAACATTGTAAGCGATGGCAACATCGACTTCGACGGCACCCTCAACGGCAACATCCGCTGCGGCACCCTCACCGTCCGCGGCAACGGTTTCGTCAAAGGCGAAGTCGTCGCCAACAACGTAATAATTTATGGCAAAATTAAAGGCCTGATCCGCGCCAAGCACGTCCAGCTCTGCTCGACCTGTAACGTCGAAGGTATTGTTATGCACGAAACCATCTCCATCGAAGATGGCGCCTTCATCGACGGCAAATGCAAACGCACAGATAAAGTCCAGACCGACGAAGACGAATCCGGCAGCACCGACTACAACTTCGACGAAAGCAGCGAAGATGAACCGCGTGTGCTGGAAAACATCCGCCTGATTCGCTAATCGGCAAGCGGTTTCCAATATATATAGTAGAAACAAATATCGAACTGCTGCGCGCATTAAATCGCATCCACGATGCAATCTCAGAAACCTTCAGCAAAAACGCACAGCATGATAAGGTCTGTACAAGGCCATTTCATGAGTGATTAGCACAGGCGGCGAATTTGTAATGGTGCCCCCCATGCGCCAATTGTCACCCCGTCGCATGACGGGGTCTGTGCTTCCGCATGGTAAGGTGGTCCCCGTCATACAACGGGGTGACATTGCTGCAAATCATTTTGAAAGTCGGCCCAATCGTCGCACCGCTGTAAGAAACTCTTTCGTTTACTACGCTATGCAGAACTGCCTCACCACTACTGCCCCGGCTTCGGTTTATTTAACGTCGCAGCGCTCTTCCCAGTCTTCACATCCTTTGCATCCGCTGGCGGAGTACCATCCGCCGCACGATCCGCATTCTCCGCGCCCGGTTCCTCAGCCTTTTTCACCACCGCATAAATATTCACTTCCTGATTCGTCAACTCATCCTTGCTCACCGCCGTAACATGGATGCGCTCACTACCAACACCACTAGCCCCCATCCGCTCCACCACCGCCGCGACATTACCTACATACGTCGTGCTCGCGCGCGATGCTTTCGCCGCGCCGCCATTATCCGTCGGAATATCCGACTCCAGCTCATAGAGCCCGCCCGGCGCATCATTCTCATTCGCCGAAATTGCCTGCGCCAGCATCTTATCAAAATTCACGCGGTGCTGGCTGAACGAAATCGTCATCACCGGGCTGCGTTCCGCTTCTTCGCTGTTCGCTGTTGATTCATGCGCGTTACCGTCATCGTTAGTCGCTGCTTTTTTCGGCATATTCGAAGGCACAACAGGTGAGCCGACTTTACCAATCGTTCCCCCACCGACTTTCCCAATCGCTGACCCGCCAACTTTCCCAATGCCCGCATACGCCTCCATAGCGAAAGCAGATGCCGTAACCAGCAATGATAAGGTAATGTGTTTTGTGAAATTCATGTCATCTCCGCCTGAGGGTGCGAGGTTATATTTTACCATACCCTACGACTGAAGCAATATTTCCTTAATATATCCTTAAGTGATTCGTATTAGGGTTGCGATTAGAACAACATAAACTACGGACTCCCAAACGATGGCCCAGAATTACTACATCGACGTCGCCGGCGCCAAAGATGGCCCCCATGATCTGCTCAGCATCATGCGCCGCATTCGCGCACAGAAAGTAGGCCCAGAAACCCGCATCTACGCCGACGACGCTCCCGAAGGCGTTCCTGCCGAACAAATCCCGGAAATCGCCCTCTTCTTCAGTAAAAATAACACCGAAGCAGCAAGCCGCAACGACGTCGTCTCCGTGCCGCTCACCACCGTCCTGCGCGACGCGCTGCGCTTCACCTTCGATCACAATATCATGACCGTCTACGCTGGCGGCATGGTGCTGCTCACCATCTTGCTTTCCGCAGGCCTCATCGGTGCTCTCGGCGGCGTCATCGGCGGCATGTTATCGTGGATCGTGTTCGTCATTTTCCACTATATCTATTTCGTCTGCACGCTGCGCATCTACCGAATGCAACCCTTCTCCATCGATTTCATGAACCGGCAGCTCGCCCCTATATTACCAGTGTTATTCTTCTCCGGCATCGTGCTCGCGCTGATGATGTTTGGCGGCTTCCTGCTCCTGGTTATTCCCGCCCTGATCGTCTCCGTCTATTATATCTTCGTGCCATTTTTCATCTACGATCGCCGCATGTCTATGATCGAAGCGATGGCTGCGTCGCGCTTGCTCGTGCAAAAACATAATCGAAAATATCAAAAAGTCTTCGAGCTGCTCATCATCATGCATGTCGGCTCGCTCATTCTCATTTTTCCAATTCCCGTCACGATGCCGATGTTCGCCGCATCGCTTGCGCGCATCTATGAAGACCTTTCCATTTCCTAGCGCGGCGATATCTACACACAAAAATATCCACAGATCCATCCACACCAAATTTATGAAATCCTTATAGATATGCTTGCGTGGAATATAGAAAAAATGCAAACTAGGTAAAATTTTCCTCCAATTAAGATCTTATTAATGATTCAGGCATACTATCTACCTTACAGGCTCATCCAACCGCTGCATATTGGCTGTGATAAAGAGATAGAGCGCAAAAAATTAAAGCAATAGGGGACTGGCAATGGCAATATCAGATACAATGAAGGGGCTTGGCAAAGCAAATACCGGCCTCATGCTGACCGCGGCGATGCTCGTCATCGTCGGTTTCATCATCATTGCTCTGCGCAGTTCCACCAGTAGTTTCTCGCCGCTTTATACCGGCCTTGCTTTAGAAGACAGTTCCAAAATCATCGCCGAACTCGAAAAATCCAACACACCTTATGAGCTGCTCGCCAACGGTTCTGAAATAATGGTGCCGTCCGACCGAGTGTTGCGCATGCGCATGTCTATGGCTGAACAGGGCCTGCCCTCCGGCGGTTCCGTCGTCGGCTATGAAATCTTCGATAAATCCGAAAGCTTCGGCAGCTCCAATGCCGTATTCAGCATCAACGTGCTGCGCGCCCTCGAAGGCGAACTCTCCCGCACCATCGGCTCGCTCACCGACGTCGACACCGCGCGTGTGCATTTAGTCATGCCCAAGCACGAACTCTTCACCCGCGAACGCGATAAACCCAGCGCTTCCGTCACCGTCAAAATGCGCGGCGGTAAATCCCTTGAGCACGGCGAAGTCACCGCCATTACGCATTTAGTGTCCTCCGCTGTACCCGGCCTCGACGTTTCTAAAGTCACCGTCGTCGACAGCCACGGCCGCTTGCTGGCTCGCGGTGATGGCCAAGGCTCCGACATGGCCGCCGGGAACTCGCAGGAATTCCGTACCGCATACGAAAAGAAAACACAGCAGAGCCTGGAAGACCTCGTCGAAAAAGTCATCGGCGTCGGCAAAGTCCGCGCGCAGGTCGCAGCCGACATGGATTTCGACCGCCTCGTCACAAACTCCGAAAAATACGATCCCGAAGGTCAGGTCGTCCGCTCCACCCAGTCTAACTCCGAACGTGAAAGCTCGCAGGAAAAGAACGGCAAAGAAAACGTCTCCGTCGCCAACAACCTGCCGCCCCCGGCCAGCGCCCCAGGCGATAACGGCGGCAGCACTCACTCCAACGAGCACACCGACGAAACCACCAATTACGAAATCTCCAAAACCACCCTCAACCACGTCACCGAAGGCGGAAAAATCAACAAGCTATCCGTCGCCATATTGGTTGACGGCACTTACGCCGACGACAACAAAACCTATACCCCGCGCACCGATGACGAGCTGAAACAACTCCGCACCCTCATCGCATCCGCCGTAGGCTATGATGAAAAACGCGGCGACAAGCTCGAAGTCGTCAACATGCGCTTCACGCAGGAATCGTTCAACGTCGGCAGCGAGTCGCTGTTCGAACGCTTCAAACTCGAAGCACAGTCGATCATCCAGACCCTTATCATCGCCATCGTTGCCATCCTCGCAATCCTGCTGGTACTCCGCCCGGCGGTAGTCCAGATGATTAAGCAGTCGGAAGCCGTCAGCACCCGTATCTCAAATGAGTTAGCAGCGCTCGGCAACGCCGGTGCTGGCGCAGGCCGCCTGTCCGGTGGCGGCGACGGCACGTTGATGGGCGCCGGTTCCAGCGGCTTGCTTCCCGGCGGTTCGTCTGGCGGCGATAACGACATGCTGATCGACGTCGCCAACATCAAAGGCGGCATGAAATCCTCGTCGATGCGTAAGGTCAACGAGATCGTCGAAAAATACCCCGAAGAAACGATGGCCGTTCTTCGCAACTGGATAACGAAGTAGGCGCATTATGGCTCCGCAACCCAAAGAGCAAAAAGACGACTATCGCAAAATGAGCGGTGCGCAGAAAACCGCCATGTTCCTCATGGCGATCGGTGAAGATACCGCGATCAAATTGTTCTCCATGATGGAAGACGACGAAATTCGCGAAGTCTCCAACATCATGTCCACGCTCGGGCAGGTTTCCTCCGACATGGTCGAACGCCTCTTTATGGAATTCGCCGAAGCAGTCTCTTCCTCCGGCGCCGTCGTCGGTAACTATGACTCCACCGAACGACTCCTCGTCAAAGCTCTCGGCAAAGGCCGCGTCGATTCCATCATGGAAGAAATCCGCGGCCCCGCCGGTCGCACCACGTGGGACAAGCTCGGCAACGTCAGCGAAGAAATCCTCGCAACCTTCCTTAAAAACGAATACCCGCAAACCATCGCCGTCGTACTTTCCAAAATTAAACCCGACCACGCCGCCAAAGTTCTCATGAACCTCCCCGACGAACTCAGCATCGAAGTCATCTCCCGCATGATCTCAATGGAGTCGGTAAAAAAAGACGTCATGGAAGGCATCGAAAAAACCCTGCGCATGGAATTTATGAGCAACCTCGCCAAGCGCCAGACGCGCGACAGCCACGAAATGCTCGCAGAAATCTTCAACAATTTCGATCGCGCCTCCGAGTCCAAATTCATGGGCAAGCTCGAAGAGCGCAATCTCGAATCCGCCAACCGTGTGCGCGCGTTGATGTTCACCTTCGAAGATCTCAACAAGATCGACAAAACCGGCATCCAGACTCTGCTGCGCGGCGTCGACAAGGACAAGCTCGCCATTGCCATGAAAGGCGCCTCCGAAACCATCAAGGAACTTTTCATGGCCAACATGTCCGAACGCGCTGCAAAAATCCTGCGCGAAGACATCGAAAGCATGGGCCCGGTCCGCATCAAGGACGTGGACGAAGCCCAGATGTACATCGTAGGCATCGCCAAAGACCTCGCCGCCAAGGGCGACATCATCATCGCTGGCGACAGCGAAGATGAACAACTTATTTACTAACATGCATAGGAAACTCGAACGCCTCAACTTCAAAGAACTCGCGCACGGAAAGGAAGTCCACAACTCCGTGGGCAGCAAGATTTTCGTGCCCTCGCGCATAAAAGCCGAAGAGCCGCCGCCGCCCCCGCCGCCGCCCACCTTCAACGAAGAACAAATGATGGCCGCCGAGCGCGAAGGCTATAAAAAAGGCTTCCTCGCCGGCGAAAAAGAAGGCCGCGCGCAGGAATCGAGCGCACAAGCTGAAGTCAACAAAGAACTCACCGGCATGCTCGAATCCTTCGTCAATTCCATCGGCCCCATATTTGAACAATACAAAACGATGGTCATGAGCGTTCAGAAGGACCTCCCGGCCGTTGCCATGGCCATCGCTAAAAAAGCCGCTGGCGACGCGCTCGACGCCAACGCCGAGCAAGTTGTCACCGACATGGCCATGCGCGCCTGCGAAACCATGATCACCGAGCCCGAACTCACCATCATCGCCAACGAAGCGATGGCAGACACGCTCGAACACAAGCTGCAGGAACTGGCCCAGCGCCTTCCCGCCGCTACCCGCATCGTTATCGTGCGCGACCCCGCCATGCCCCGCCCCGATTGCCGCATCGAATGGAGCAACGGCACGATGGAACGTATTACCGCCAGCCTGTGGAAAGAAATTGACAGGGCCCTCGGTAACATGGAAGTTATTAACACAAGGGAGACATTTGCTAAAATGGACGAGTTGCAGAAGCAAATCGTTAATGCAAACGATCCCCAAAGCGGCGAAAAGGAGTAACCAATGGCTGACCCGACAGATACGATTGAGCAACCCACGACAGGCGAAAACCTCAGTCTCGAAACAGTCTACGATATCCCCGTGCAAATCACGGTCATCCTCGGCCGCACCAGCATGCAGGTCAACCAGCTGCTCAAATTAGGCCGCGGCGCCGTCATCGAATTAGACAAAAAAGTCGGCGAACCCATCGACATTTTCGTTAACAATCGTCTCGTCGCCCGCGGCGAGGTCGTCGTCGTTGACGAACGCATCGGCGTCACGATGACCGAAATCATCAAAGCAGATAAACACTAAAAGAGAATTTTTATGCGCCTACTGATTATCGGAGAACTCTACGGCCAGATCGGCACCGCCAGCACCATCGCCCGCTCCCGTGGCGCGAAAGTGGCGCATGTCGTCGATATCGAATCGGCCATGAACGCGCTGCGCGACGGTCAGGGCGCCGACCTCATCATGATCGAAGTGCGCGAAGACATCGACAAGCTCGTGACACTCCTCATGCGCGAACGCTTCAATATCCCCGTAATCGCCTGCGGCATCAAAAACGACAAAGACGCCGCCGTTAAAGCCATCAAATCCGGCGCGAAAGAATACATCCCCCTGCCGCCAAACGAAGAGCTAATCGCCGCCGTCCTCGAAGCCATCACCGAAGAATCGAACTCTCTCATTTTCTCCTCACCCGCAATGGCCAAAGTCATCGCAATGGCTGATCAAATCGCCCCTTCCGACGCCAGTATCATGATCAGCGGCGAATCCGGCACCGGCAAGGAAGTCATCGCCCGCTATATCCACAAGAAATCCAAGCGCTCCGGCAACACCATGATTTGCGTCAACTGCGCCGCCATCCCTGAAAACCTGTTAGAATCCGAACTCTTCGGCCATGAAAAAGGCGCCTTCACCGGTGCCGTGGCGCGGCGCATCGGCAAGTTCGAAGAAGCCGACGGCGGCACTATTTTGCTCGACGAAATCAGCGAAATGGACCTCCGCCTGCAGTCCAAACTCCTGCGCGTGTTGCAAGAGCGCGAAGTCGACCGCATCGGCGGCAATAAGCCCGTCAAAGTCAACATCCGCGTGCTCGCCACCTCCAACCGCAACATGCAGGACGAAGTTAAAAAAGGTACCTTCCGTGAAGATCTATATTTCCGCCTCAACGTCATCACCCTCACCATGCCGTCTTTGCGCGACCGCCTACAGGACGTGAAGCCGCTGGCCGATCACTTCAACCAAAAATACTCTAAAGCCAACGGCGTCCCTGTCCGTAAAATCTCCGACGCGGCGCTAGCCAAACTCTGCGGCTATCACTGGCCCGGCAACGTGCGCGAGCTGGAAAACACCATGCACCGCACTGTCCTGCTCGCCAGCGGCAACATCGTCGAGCCTGACGCCATCATGCTGCAAGGCGTCATCGAACAATCCGAAACCATGACCGGCACCAACGGTTCCGCTAAACCCGCCAGCGGCAACACCGGCGGCCTCGTCGGCCGCACCGTAGATTCCGTAGAGCAGGAACTCATCATCGACACCCTCAGCTACTGCCTCGGCAACCGCACCCACGCCGCCAATATCCTGGGCATTTCCATTCGCACCCTGCGCAACAAACTAAAACAATACGGCGAAGGCGGCACGAATATTCCGCCCCCGCCGACGGGAGCGGAGTAGCTATGAATTGGCTTGGAGTAGCAGCAATACTGTTATTCAGCGTCTGCGCTTATGCAGATGATCTCAAGCCATGCACCAGCGACATGCGTCAATGGCAGCCACCCTTCACAGACTCACTCGTCACCTATGACGCCGATTTCTGGCTGAAACCCGAAACCTACCGTATAGAGCACTGCAAACACCCCACTCCTGAAACACTGAAATACTGCCAACGTTCCTCGTTCGTACCCGGCACTCACCTCGTCATGCTGTTCAAGCAGGGAAAAGAAGCATGCGTTGCCATGAACACGAAATTCAAAGGCGCCGTTCATGAAACAACCGGCTGGGTCGCTCTTGACGGCCTTAAGGAATTGCCGGAATCCGCATCGATGAACGCATGGCAGGGAGACTGGGAAACCGCTTCCGGCACACTGAACATTATCATCAGCGGTGACGCGCTCGAAGTTAAAGGCGAAGGCGCATGGCAAGGTCCGGTAGCCACCGCGGTGCATACCGGCGATTTCCGCGCCACTGCTAAAACCGACAGCAATACCTTAAAACTTACCGATGGCGACTGCACTGTTAATATCACCAAAGTTGGCGAGCATCTGATCGCTCATGATAACAATCAATGCGGCGGTATGAACGTGACGTTCACAGGCCTGTATCGAAAGTTCCCCCATAATGGCTGACGCAGCTCCAGCCCCACGGCCATTCAACTACACTTTCGCTCGCGGGCAGATGCTCGCGCTCGCCAAGCGCCCGGATATTTTCTTCGCGCTCGGCATCATGTTTATTCTCGTCATCCTCATCCTGCCGCTGCCTCCGTTCCTGCTCGATCTTGCGCTCGGCGTGTCGCTGATGATCTCGCTCATCGTGTTGATGACCGTTCTTTTCGTCGAAAAACCACTCCACCTAAGCTCCTTCCCGACCATCCTGCTTATCGTCACCATGCTGCGACTTTCGCTCAACATCGCCTCGGTGCGCCTCATCCTCGGACACGGCCATGAAGGCACGCAGGCCGCGGGCCATTTAATCCAAGCTTTCGGCGGCTTCGTCATCGGCGGCCAGATCGTCATCGGCGCGATTACATTCGGCATTTTGACCATCATCAATTTCGTCGTAATCACCAAAGGTTCCGGTCGTATCGCCGAAGTTTCCGCGCGCTTCAGCTTGGACGCCATGCCCGGCAAACAGATGGCCATCGACGCCGACTTATCCGCAGGCCTCATCACCGAAGACGTCGCCAAATCCCGCCGCAAAGAACTCGAAGACGAATCCAATTTCTTCGGCGCGATGGACGGTGCTTCAAAATTCGTACGCGGCGACGCCATCGCAGGCATCCTCATCACCTTCATCAACTTTATCGCGGGCATCTTAATCGGCGTCGTCCAAAATGGCCTGAGCTTCAATCAGGCGCTGCACACCTACACCATCCTTACCATCGGCGACGGCCTTGTAAGCCAAATTCCCGCCCTCATTGTCTCCATCGCCGCCGGTATCTTAGTGACCAAATCCGGTGTCGCGGGGTCCGCCGAAAAAGCCGTCATCGGTCAGCTCACCCGCCAGCCCGCCGCGCTCGGCATCACCTCCGCGTTCCTCGTGGCACTTTCCTTTCTCCCCGGCATCCCGCTCATTCCGTTCTGGGCGCTTGCGGGCCTGTGCGGCTACACTTGCTGGTTCATGCTCCAGAATCCCGATTCCGCCTTCCCCAAAGACGCCGCCGCCGTCGCCAAGCACAAACAGCTCGAAGGCCCTCCCGGCGCCACCACGCCCGACGGCAAGCCCGTCGAAGAACAAGCCTCCGACTTCCTGCAAATCGACGCGCTCCGCCTCGAACTCGGCTACGGCCTCCTGCCCCTCATCAACTACCAGAAGGGCCACCGCCTCACCGAGCAAATCAAGGCCCTGCGCAAACAAATGGCCCGCGAACTCGGCTTCGTCAT
Source organism: Alphaproteobacteria bacterium (assembly GCA_025362975.1). Classification (GTDB taxonomy): domain Bacteria; phylum Pseudomonadota; class Alphaproteobacteria; order Rickettsiales; family SXRF01; genus JANYBV01. The sequence goes on from JANYES010000004.1 coordinate 74,194, forward strand.
CCCTGCCGTGCGCATTCAGGACAACATGCAACTTCCCCCCAACACCTACGTGGTGAAGGTCAAGGAAATCGAAGCCGCGCGCGGCGACATCAAGCCCGAAATGCTGCTCGTCATGAACCCCGCCGGTGGCCCGATCTCCATCGTCGGCGAAGAAACCACCGAGCCGACCTTCGGCCTCCCCGCCATGTGGATCACCGAAAACCACCGCGAAGAAGCCCTGTTTAAAAACTACACCGTCGTCGACCCGCCAACCGTCATCACCACCCATCTGACGGAAGTGGTGAAAGACAACATGTCCGAACTCCTGTCCTACGCCGAAACCCAGAAACTCCTCGACGATCTCGGTAAAACGCAGCAGAAGCTCGTCGCCGAAACCATCCCGTCGCAGATTTCCGTCGGTGGCGTCCAGCGCATCCTGCAAAACCTCCTGCGCGAGATGATCTCCATCCGCGATCTGTCCACCATCGTCGAAGCCATCTCCGAAGCCACACGCAGCACGCAAAACCAAGTCATCATCACCGAACACGTCCGCTCGCGCCTCGGCCGCCAGATCAGCCATTTCAACACCAACGACTCCGGCTACATCCCTATCGTCGCCCTTTCCCCCACATGGGAGCAAATCTTCATGGAAGCCATCACCACCGGCGCGGGTGAAGAAAAAGTCCTCTCGATGGCCCCAAGTAAAATTCAGGAATTCATCGCCGCCACCCGCAGCGTCTTCGACAAATTCGCGACTCAGGGCGAACTCCCCGTCCTGCTCACCAGCCCCACCATCCGCCCTTACGTACGCTCCATTATCGAGCGCTTCCGCCCAACCACGGTGGTGCTCTCGCAAAGCGAAATCTTCGCTAAAGCCCGCATCAAAACGTTGGGTCAGTTATGATCCCCTCCCGTCATTGCGTGCGAAGCGAAGCAATCCAGCTCTCCATGCATAACATGGATTGCCGCATCGCTTACGCTCCTCGTAACGACGATTCCTATTACACCCCATGAGGCTGCGCACCTTCCACGCCGCCGACATGCCTTCCGCCATGAAGCTGGTCCGCGAAGCCCTCGGTGATAACGCCGTCATTCTTTCCAGCGACGCCCAGAAAGGCAAAAAAGGCATCACCGTCACCGCCGCCATCGACACGCGCGACGACGACTACACCCCACCTGCCGCCCTCGCCCTCGCTCCCGCGCCCGCTCCCTCCTTCCGCCGCGCCGCCCCCGAAACCAACACCGAACGCGGCGAACAACTCGCCTTCGAAGTCCAGAACGTCCTGCGCTTCCACAATCTCCCCGAGCATTTCGTCTCCAAAATCGTCCAGCGCGCCTCTACCAAGGAGTTCATGTCCCTTTCCGCGCTCCACCACATCAGCGCCAACCGCGACGAAAAACCAGTCCTGCGCTTACTCCTCGAAAAAATCCTGTCCAGCTATTTCCAGTTCAACCCCCTCTTCACCGGTCCCGCGCCCGACCGCCTCATGCTCATCGGCCCTCCGGGCATCGGCAAAACCCTAACCATCGCCAAACTCGCCACACGATTAGCAATGGAGAAAAAATCCTTCGCTGTCTTCACCACCGACAACCAGCGCGCCGGCGGCATCGAACAGCTCCAGGCCTTCACCGACATATTGGAAACCCATCTCCACCCCATCGCCAGCGCCACTGAACTCGCCCGCAACTTGAACAACATCCCCGAAGAAACCTACGTCCTCATCGACACCGCCGGTTGCAATCCCTACGACGACAAAGAACTTAAAGCCCTCAAAGCCCTCACCGCCCAGCGCGACGTCGAGCCGATCATGGTGCTCCCCGCAGGCGGCGACGCCTCCGAAACCATCGACATCGTCGAAGCCTTCATGACCATTCCCTGCAAACGCCTGCTCGTCACCCGCGCCGACACCACCAAGCGTTTCGGCGGCGTCATCGCAGCGGCAGCCGCACACAAGTTGGCATTCAGCAATGTCAGCACGTCCTCAAGTATCGTAAATTCATTAGAGCCGGTTGACGGCGCGGTGTTGGCGCAAATGTTGCTCCGATACCAGTTGCAATCGCGTTAAACAAAGGTGTAATGGTGTAATATGACTGAAAAGAACAATATTTTAGCGCCAAAAAATAACATATTAGCGATAGCATCCGGCAAGGGCGGCGTCGGCAAAACGTGGCTGGCAGTCACCTTGTCCCATCTGTTCGCCCGTTCCGGCCGCCACGTCCTGTTATTCGACGGCGATATCGGCCTCGCCAACGTCGACGTCCAGCTCGGCCTTACCCCGCAGCGCGACCTGAGCAGCGTTTTATCGGGCCGCAACACCCTCAAAGAAGTCATCACCCACTACGAAGAAGGCGGCTTTGACATCATCGCTGGCCGCTCCGGCTCCGCCACCCTTGCCACCATGCCCGTCGAACAGCTTGAAGCCATCTGCGCCGATCTCGCCCAGTTGCAAAAAAATTACGACTTCGTCATGATTGACCTCGGCGCGGGCGTCGAGCAACACGTGCAATACCTCGCCTCCCTCGCGGGCCGCTGCATCGTCGTCATCACAGACGAACCCACCTCCCTCACTGACGCCTACGCCTTCATCAAAATCTCCACGGCATCCAAAAACCCACCCGACATCGGCATCGTCGTGAACCAGGCCGCTACCCAGAAAGAAGGCGAAGCCACCTACCACGCCATCAATAAAGCCTGCGTCAATTTCCTCAACATCTCCCCCCCGCTGTTAGGCATCATCCGCCGCGACAACAAGGTGAAGGACTCCATCCGCGCGCAAAAATCCCTCCTCATTCGCGCCCCTCACTCCACCGCCGCCACCGACGCCGCCGTCCTTTCCATCAAGTTGATGCAAAAATAGCGCTATGGCGGAGCTGCCCACGATCACGCCTCCTCCTTCCGCCCAACAGGTTCAGGCGCCCTCGCAGTCCAACGCCACGCAGCAGCCCAGCACCGCGCTAACCTCCCTGCCCACCGGCAGCACCATTCAAGGCTTCGTCATCAACCGCGACGCCACGGGCAACCCCATCGTGCGCACTCCCCAGGGCGACGTCCCCTTCGCCACCAATTTCTACCTGAAGATCGGCAGCGAAGTCGTCATCCGCATCGGCAGCATCGCCGGCGTCCCCACCGCCAACCTCGTCAGCGTCGACGGCAAAACACCCGAAGTCGCCCAAGCCGCCTCCGCCTTCTCCCAAGACCCCGAAGTCATCATCAGCCCCCACACCCAGGCCGCCGCCACCCAAGCACCCGCCACCGCCGCTCCCATCACTGACGAAGTCGCCCAGACCCTCACCATCATCAAAGGCACCATCATCGCCCCCCCGCAAACCACCACCGCCCAAGGCACAACCGAACAACCCGCCGTCTTCACTAACGGCACACAGCTTTCGCTGCGCATCGTCAACATCACCAACCCTACCGGCACCGCCCCACAAACCGCCCCTGACATCGCCGCCTCTACAACGACGACTACCTCCCAAGCCACCTCCGCCTTCTACGCGACCTACGCCCGCGCCGCAGGTACGCCAAGCAATACGCCTCAATCGCCAACAACAGCAGCCACTACAACACCGCAAACCATCACCACTGAACAGTCAGCCCCCCCCACAACTCAAACCCCCACCACTACACAAATTGCTACGCCCACAACCCCATCTAAAACTCCAACCACTCAAACCATTGTCACCCCGTTGCCTCTTCTTCTCACCCCGTCAAATGACGGGGCCCGCGTCACATCCGCAGCCCCCGTCATCCATGAAGACATCCCCGAAATAACAGCCCACACCACCGAAACCGAAGACCCCACCTCCACCATTCCCCGCCCCGGCACCTCCATCCCCGCCACCGTCGTCTCCCGAGAAGCCTCCGGCGAATCCATCATCCAAACCCCAGTCGGCGTAGTCCGCCTTCAAACCGAAGCCAGCCTCCCCAGCGGCAGCAACATCACCTTCGAACTCCTCGACTCCACGCCCCCCGAGCAACTCAACATCGCCAGCGCCTTCCTCGCCAACTCTCAGCCCGCCCCCATCACCGAGCTGGCCCAGCAATGGAACGGTCTCCAGCAAATCTTCAGCCTCCTCACCGGACGTGGCACCCAAACCGGCCTCGACGACCTCCTCCAGCTACCCGGCGTCCCTAATGCCGCCGCCCAAACCCAACCCAATAACTTGACCCCCCAATCTATCACCACCGGCATGCTGGTCTTCATGACTGCCCTGAAATCCGGCGATTTCACCAACTGGCTCGGCGCCAGCAACATCAAACTCCTGCGCGATCAGGGCCACGGCGACCTGCTGAAGAAAGTCTCTAGCGAGTTCGCCGCCATTGCCAAACAATTTAACCAGCCCGTCCCCGGCCACTGGCAGCCGCTATTCTTCCCCTTACCCGTCGACGGAATCATGCAACAAGTCCGCATTTTCGTAAAAAAAGACCGCAAGGAAAACAAGCGCGACGACCAGCCCACCGAGGAGGACACCCGCTTCATCATCGAAGTCGACCTCACCTACTTAGGCGAACTCCAGCTCGACGGCTTCGTCCGCAAACAGGAAAAATACTTACATTTCGACATGATCATCCGCAGCCTTGCGGGCCTCTCGCCCGACATGCAGCATGATATTTTAGGCATTTACAATAACATGGGCCAGATCACCGGCTATAAAGGCACTCTCACCTTCCAGGCCGTGCGCGAATTTCCGGTCAACCCGATGGTAGACCTCGTCGCTACCCACGACACCTTCATGGCCTAGCATTTTTTACACTTTCTTTTCTTCCCGCCAAAGTGTAAAAATACACTCCATGAGCCAAAGCACCACCATTGAAGAACAAGACAAAAAAACCGTCACCCTCGACGCGTTATACGCCCTCATCAGCTCCGACCTGAAAAAAGTCGACACCTTCATCATCGACCGCGTCAAAACCGAAGTCCCGCTTATCTCCGACGTCGCGCGCCACATCATCGCTTCTGGCGGTAAACGCATCCGCCCCGCGCTCACCCTGATTTCCGCACAATTGTGCCACTACGAAGGTAGCCGCCACATCCCGCTCGCCGCCACCGTCGAATTCATACACACCGCAACCCTGCTCCACGACGACGTCGTAGACGAAAGCAAACTGCGCCGCGGCCTCGCCACCGCCAATGAAATTTTCGGCAACAAAGCCAGCGTCTTAGTCGGCGACTTCCTATTAAGCCAAGCCTTCCAGATCATGGTCTCCGACGGTTCCCTGAAAGCCCTCAAAATCCTTTCCGACGCCGCCGCCATCATCTCCAAAGGCGAAGTCATGCAGCTCATGACTGAAGGCCAGCCAGAAACCACCATCGAAAACTACCTGCAAGTCGTCTCCGCCAAAACCGCCGTCCTCTTCGCCGCCGCCTGCGAACTCGGCGCCACCATCGCCGGTCAGGAACGCTACGAAGAACCTTTACGCGAATTCGGCATCTATATCGGCATCGCCTTCCAGCTTGTCGACGACGTGCTCGACTACATCGCCGAAACGAGCAGCCTCGGCAAAAACATCGGCGACGATTTCCAGGAAGGCAAAATCACCCTGCCCGTCATTCTCGCCTACAGCGCCGGCACTCGCGAAGAAAAAGTCTTCTGGATCCGCACCCTCGCCGAACTCGAGCAACGTCCCGACGATTTCGACCACGCCCTCACCTTGCTGCACAAGCATAGCGCCATCGAACAAACCATTGCCATGGCCGAACGCTACTGTGCCAAAGCCCGCACCTCACTAAACGGCTTCGCCCCCAGCAAAGCCAAATCCGCGATGCTCGACATCGTCGATTTCTGCGTCCAGCGCCTGTACTAATCCTTCCGGCCTAATTCCCCTTTTGTCATAGCCGCGAAAGCGGTTATCCAATGCGAAGGCGCGTCACGCCGGGAAGAGCTATACGCTGCTGCCGCAGCTACGGATTGGATACCACGCCTACGCGGGTATAACGCGTCCTATAAATAACAAAAAGGCCGCGCTCTTTCGAGTACGGCCTTCTTATATATAATAACTAGCTAAACTAAGCCTGGTAGCAGAACCCCTGCGCACCACCCATGCTGACAATCATGTAAGGCGCGCCGAACAGTACGGAGCAACCCACACCGATCACAAGTGCCTGCGTCCACGTCACTCGGCCCAGAAGGGCGAGCGTACCCAGTACGCTGATACCGATAGTCGCGATACCGCGGCCAGCGTTACCCGTGAAGTTGTCGGCGATATTGCAGATGTAGTTACCAACGTCGGACTGAGCGCTGGGTGCTAGGCCAGCAGCAGCAAACAGCACGTCAGGCATCATTAAAACAATCGCGCTGATCAACGCGAGGCTGGCGAGGTGCCAGGACATTTCTAAGTCAATGGTTGCAGTTTGCGTTTTCATATCGACACTCTTTGAATGCTAAGAAATTACAGTATCTGAACAAATTGAAGTCATTTACTTCAACCGAATATTAAGCTTAGTATATCTTAAAATCGGGCGCGGCACAAAACTTTATTTTATACATTTTTATGACAATTTCCGTGTATTTTCTACAATTTACACGCCGTTAGCACCCTCACTAAACCCCATCCATATATCAGCAAACTGGTTACAGTTAACCAATCCTTAGTATTCATTCCGCAGGCGAAAAGAGTATAAAATCAAATTAAATTACGCTTCAACCGGCTGCTTGCCGACATAAGAACGCAGATGCTCGCGCAGGTCCATAAGTTCCTGCCGCACCTGAATAAGCTGTTCAAGATGACGCGGATCTGCGACCGGTGCCGCAGCAACTCCCTGTGGCGTTGCCGCCGCGATGCCTTCACTTAACAGGCGCTTTTCAGTGCTGAACGCCTTTTTCGCACCCTTGATCGTATAGCCCTGCTTATAAAGAAGGTGTTTGATGGTGCTGAGGATGTTGATGTCGTGCGGGCGATAATAACGGCGCCCGCCATTGAGTTTCAGCGGTTTGATCTGTGAGAAACGGCTTTCCCAGAAGCGCAGCACATGCTGCGGCACATCAAGAAATTTTGCTGTTTCACTGATGGTCTTGAATGCTTCCGGCGCCTTTTCAAGATCCGAATCTTCCTTGGCGTTCTCATCCATGATGAACGGATGGCGCAAGGATTTAGGCAATGGCGGCAAGCTGTTTTCGGAAAGTTCCGCCGCGCCAGTTTCAATCACCGGCTGCTTCTTCACTTCTTTTTTCAGCGAAGGATCTTTAGGCGTTTGCGGCTTCTTAGCTTTTTTTTCAGGGAGCTTTTCTTCAGTGGTAACTGCTGCGTCTTCCTGCAAAAAATCAAGCTGCATACTTCACTCCCTTAGAATAGTGCCTCCGAACGCCCCAGCTGGGCTCCCGCAGATAGTATACGGGACGCAGTATTTATGGAACGATTTTTTTGCCGGTGCCGGTCAGGCTGGTGTTCACCTTGCCTTTGAGCAGGTTAGAAGCGTTGAACGACAGCACGGTGCGCGACGTGATTGGCACTTCGATACCGGTTTTCGGATTGCGGCCCATGCGCTGTTTTTTCTTGCGCAGCGAGAACGTGCCGAACGACGAGAGTTTCACCGAGTCGCCCTGTTCGAGGCCGGTGCAGATTTCTTCGATCACGGAATCAACGAGCGCGTTGCATTCCTGAAGTGAAAGGCCAATTTTCTTATAAACAGCGGTGCTCAGATCAGCGCGGGTTAAAGTTTTTGACATGGTGTTTTCTTCTTTTGTTAGTTGATGATGGAAATCAGCTTACTTGATTTTTCAAAAGAATGCAAGTGCCTGATTCACAATAATAACGGGTTGTTAATCCTTACCAGCGAATCAGGGTGCAGCCCCACGTCAAACCCGCTCCCAGAGCCGGACAGGCGACTAAATGGCCGTTCTTGAGCCTTCCGTCATTTTTGGCCGTATATAAGGCTAAAGGAATGCTCGCCGCTGAGGTATTGGCGTGTTTTGGCACCGTAGCGACCACTTTTTCCTCATTTATATGGAGTTTTTGCCCCACCGAGGCCAAAATCCGCATATTTGCCTGATGCGGCACCAGCCAGTCGATGGCCGATAGGGGTAACTTTAGTTCCGCCAGCCCCTCTTCGACCGCCGCGGGCATTTTCGTGCTCGCATGCCTGAAAATCTCCTTACCGACCATAAACATCTTGCCCGAAGTCATCGTCGAACTCACCCCGCCGTTCGTGGCGAGCAACTGCGTATACTGCCCATCGGAATGAATCTTCGAGAATAACACGCCGCGATCGTCATTCGTGCCTTTCTGCTCCTGCGCATCGAGCAGCACCGCCCCCGCGCCGTCACCAAACAGGATGCACGTCGTACGGTCATTAAAATCCAGAATGCGCGAATACGTTTCCGCGCCAATCACCAGCACGCGCTTAGCCGTACCCGCGATAATAAAGCTATTCGCCACCGTCATCGCATACACGAATCCGCTGCACGCAGCGTTCACATCGAACGCCGCTCCGCCGGTAATGCCTAAGCGATGCTGAATCTTCGTCGCCGTCGACGGCATGGTATCGTCCGGTGTTGATGTTGCCAGCACCACAAGATCAATGCTCGACGCTTCCACGCCCGCATCCTTGATCGCCTCAGCACCCGCCATCACCGCAAGGTCCGACGTCACTTCACCCTCAGCAGCGAAATGCCGCTGCGTAATCCCCGTGCGTTCGCGAATCCATTCGTCGTTCGTTTCCATAAACGCTTCGAAATGCGTATTGGGAACCACGCGTTCCGGCAGATGCGCACCGACGCCTATGACAACTGCGCGGCGCATTAATCCGCCTCGCCTTCGATCGCGTCGAGCGCGATTATTTGAGGTGCCTGTGAAAGTTTGATATCCTGCATAATCCGCGTATTGATATTGTGCTCCACCAGCTCTACAGCAACGCCAATCGCATTGCAAAAGCTGAAAGCATCCGCGCCACCATGACTCTTCACGGCGATACCGTTTAACCCTAAGAACATCGCCCCGTTGCGCTTGCGATCGTCGAGTTTTTCCTTCACCGCTTTCAGTGCACCCGTTGCAAACAACGCGCCCACCTGCGACACCGGCGAACTCTTGAATGCATCTTTCAGATACGTGCGAATCAACCGCGCCGCACCTTCGGCCGTCTTCAACGCCACGTTGCCGGTAAACCCATCCGTCACCACCACATCCACCGCACCGCCGGTAATATCGTTACCTTCAATGAAGCCGTGATAATTGATATCCATGTTCGAATTTTTGAGCAGCGCGTGCGCCGCCTTCACCTCTTCGCGCCCTTTAAGTTCTTCCGAACCCACATTGAGCAGCCCCACGCGCGGGCGATTCATCCCCAGCACCGCGCGGGCAAACGCATCGCCCATAATCGCGAATTTGTATAGATCATGCTCGTCCGATTCCACATTCGCGCCGAGGTCGAGCATCACGCATTCGCCACGCATCGTCGGCAGCAACGCCGCAATCGCCGGGCGCGAAATTCCCGGAAGCGTGCGCAAAATCAATTTCGACATCGCCATCAGCGCGCCGGTATTGCCCGCCGACACAATCGCGCAGGCCTTACCTTCTTTAACGGAGCTGATCGCCAGCCACATGCTGGAATTGCGCCCGCGCCGAACGGCATGCGACGGCTTATCGTCGCCCGCAATGGCCACTTCCGTATGCACGATCTCGCATGCGGCTTTAACGAGTTTAACTTCCTGAAGGAGCGGTTCGAGCACGAACCGGTTGCCGAACAATACGAAACGTAAGCCCGGATAGCGCATCAGCGCCATTTCCGCGCCCAGGATGACAGACTCGGGCGCATTGTCCCCGCCCATAGCATCCAAGGCTATCGGTAACTGGAGTTTTCCAGTCGACATGGATTAAAGGTTTACTTTATCCGTAGTGACTTGGCGGCCTTTGTAATGGCCGTCCGGGGAAACGTGGTGCGGGCGACCGAGTTCGCCGGTGGTTTTGTTTTCAACAACCGTCGTTTTATCGAGGGCGTGGTGGGCGCGGCGCATGCCTTTTTTGGACTTGCTAGTTTTTCTTTTAGGTACAGCCATTGTCTTATTCCTTGTGTTTCTAAAACTTGAAGGCGTTGTATATAGCAAATCCGCCCCGTAAGGAAAGCGTTTTTTGCATGCTTTCAACAGTATCTCGTCCGGCTGGGGGGAGCAGCCGGGCGAGCTTCAGGCAAGTGCAATATATTACAGCATCTTACCTGCCGTAGAACCAGCTAAAGGCCAGGGGAGCCGGCTGGTACACCGGATAGACAGGAACCGGCGCATACACAGGTTCTGGATAATAAACCGCGCGCGGCGGGGCATAATAATAGGTCCGCGCAGGCTCATAGCGCACATAAGGGTAAACCGGGCGATAATGCTCATGGTGGTGGTGTTCGCGCTCCCAGCGATGCTCGTAAGGGCGATGGCCATCGGCGATCGCAGGGTCTGCCAGTATCATCACGCCAAGGGCAGAAAGCATGGTGATTTTAATCTTCGACATAACGAACTCCAGTGGTTGTTTATGAGCGAAGTATGCGGCAACACGCATGAACGCAAGAATACACAAGGATTACAAATTATTTAGCTCACGCGCGTTGCCACATCCTGTATAATACAGGCAACGAGCAAAAAACCTTCGCGGCACCTAAAACAACGCTCTGGCGCAAACCAAAAAAATTATTATACTTCCGCCTCAAAGGACCACAGGAGATTACCGATGCAACAGCTTTATTACACCCCCGGCGCACTTTCGCTCGCTATCCACGTTCTGTTGAATGAACTCAACCTGCCCTACGAGCGCAAGCCAATCGACCTCAAAAACGGCGAAGGCCAGACTCCGGAGTTCTTAAAGCTCAACCCACGCGGCCAGGTTCCCGTCCTCGTCACCGACAATCAGGTCATCCGCGAAACCGCCGCTATCATCGTTTACCTCACCGACGAATATAACAGCATCCTCATGCCGCGTTCCGGCAAGGCCCGCGCCAATGCGCTTGAATGGCTAATGTTCGCTAATTCTACGCTCCACAACGCCTATTCCAAAGCCACCTTCGTGCTCAAAAACACCGAAGATGCCACCGTCAAAATGCAGCTTTTCAACGCAATCCTCGCCGAGATCAACAAACTCTGGGCCGAAGTCGACGCCATTCTCGCCAAAAACCGCTTCATCTGCGGCAAGGATTTCACCGCCGCCGACATTTTGCTCACCGTCATCGCCAACTGGGGCGACCACCACCCGGTCCGCCCGACCATCGGCGAAAACACCAAACGCATGCTGCGCGACGCCATCAGCCGCCCGGCCTTCGTCAAAGCCATCAAGGTTGAACAAATCGACTACAAAGCCGCAGCTTAAAAAACATTAGGGAGGATTTATGAAATTCCATTACGCACTCGCTCTCATGACGCTTATCACCACCCCGGCCCTAGCCACTAAAACCACGAGTTCCACCCCCACAAAAACCACCACTGGCAGCTCCATGACCGTCTCCACCGGAACGTCATCCACCGCTGCTCCCATCAACGCCAGCGAACCCGCCCATAAGCGCAGCGGCAGCACCAAAGTCAAAGACGGCCTCACCCCAGAAGCCCGCCACGAAGCCATGAAATTGCCAGATCAGAAAATGGGCGCATGGAAAACCCGCGAAGCCCAGCGCGAAGCCGCCAATAAAAATAAAATTAAAATGGCTCCACCCGCCGACACCGACACGACCGCACCGGCAGCAACCAACAAGAAAACGGATAAAAAGGAAGACTAAGAACGCCCTTCGCGTTGTTTCGTCGCTGGCGGATCATACGGCAGTTCTTTCGCCGCATCGCCGAAATCGTGCTTCACCAGTGCGACCATCGACTCTGGATATTCCATCTGCCCCGGAAACTGTCCGCTAACGATCACGAGCGGAAAATTCGCTTTCTTGATCATATCGCTGATGACGGTAGGCCGTCTGCCATACTGCATCACCGATTTTTCGATGCCGTCCAGCTCAAATCTTTTTCGGAGTTCGTCATAGCCGATGTCAGGCTGGTCGAAAAGCTGCGCGCTTACGCCCGCCGTATTGCGACTCGGATCCTGCGACAGAATCAGCGTCCATTTATTCGCGCCGACGGTCACTTCCATCTGTCTTGATTCAACTTTCTCAACCATACAAGCTCCTCTCACGAATAAGAAAGATCATACCATAATCGTTAATATTGCTAACCATCATTCCGCCTGCCGCTTCTCTCGCAGCTTTTCCCAATATTCCAACCGCTTAATAATATCCCTCTCAAACCCGCGCTCCACCGGCTGATAATATTCCTGCCGCGTCATCCCGTCCGGAAAATAATTCTGCCCCGAAAATCCATCCTCCGCCTGATAATCATATTCATAACCCTTGGAATACCCCAGCTCCTTCATCAGCTTCGTAGGCGCATTCAAAATATGCATCGACGGCATCAGCGACCCAAACTCCCGCGCGCTGCGCGACGCATCCTTGTACGCCGTATAAAGCGCGTTCGATTTCGGCGCCGTCGCTAAATACATCACGCACTGCACCAGCGCCAGCTCCCCCTCCGGTGATCCAAGGAAATCATACGCCTCCTTCGCCGCATTCGCCTGTACCAGCGCATTCGGGTCCGCCAGCCCGATATCCTCAACCGCAAACCGAACCATACGCCGCGCAATATACAGCGGGTCCTCCCCGCCTGTCAGCATCCGGCAGAGCCAATACAGCGCCGCCTGAACATCTGACCCGCGCAATGATTTATGCAGCGCGCTAATCAAATTATAATGCGCCTCCTGCCGCTTATCATACAGCGGTGCCCGCTTCTGCAAATACTGCGTCAACGCCGCCGCATCCATCGCCTTGCCCTTAAACCCAAACAGAATCTCACAGAAATTCAGCAACGCCCGTCCGTCCCCATCGGCCATGCCGACCAGAATCTCGCGCGCCTCCGCCATCAGCGGCAATTTCTTGCCCGTGTGCTTTTCCGCCCGCGCCAGCAATTGCATCATCGCGCTCACATCCAGTCGCTGCAAAACCACCACCTGCATCCGCGACAGCAACGCCGAATTCATCTCAAATGAAGGATTTTCCGTCGTCGCCCCGATGAGGATAATCGTCCCATCCTCCACCACCGGCAAAAAAGCATCCTGTTGCGACCGGTTGAACCTGTGAATTTCATCCACAAACATCACCGTCCGCAACCCGTCGCTCCTGCGCGCCCGCGAGCGTTCAAATATCTGCTTCAATTCTGCCACGCCCGAAGACACCGCCGAAACTTGCTCCAGCGCATACCCCGTCTTCTCCGCTATAATCCGCGCCAGCGTCGTCTTCCCGCATCCCGGCGGCCCCCAGAACACCATAGAAACCGGCGGCGCCCCCTCCAGAATCGATTGCAGCATATGCCCGCCTGACAGCACATGGCTCTGCCCGATCACCTCCTCCGGAGTCTGCGGCCGCAGGCGGTCGGCCAAGGGCGCATCATCTGGGATATGCTGCTCAAATAATGTTTTCATCACCTTAATATAGTGCGCGATTACCGGTTAGAATAGACCAGCCGCGCGATTCTTCTCAGGAAAATGTTCAACACCGCGTGCGCGAACGATAATCCGCTCACAATACCGTTGCGTTTGATCTTGGCGTTCAAATTCACCGCCCGGCAAGGCACCTGTTTGCACGTAAATTCCCGCGCCAGCAACTGGCACAGCAAATCCATCTGGAACGCCCGCCCCAGCACGTCCGAGTGCCAACGCATCACGTTATACCGCAAATGCACATGCGTCGACGTATAGCAATTAATCCGGTTCCCCGACACGATGTTGACCAGCCCGTTAAAGAACCGCCCCCCGAACGTCATCAACGCCCCCTGCCGCAACCGCGCGATATAATACGGCACGATAATATCCGCATCCCCAATCGCCCGGAACACATCCACGCTCGTTTCCACCGGCTCGAAATTCTTCCCGCGCACTAGCCGGTAATACGTTCCGCAGCCGATAAACGCGCCGTCATAATAATTCTGCGCCAGCCCTTTGCGCGTTTTATTCACCCGCATGATGATGTTCAAATCGTCATGCATCGCCATAAAATTGCGCACCTGCTCCGCCGAATGGTCCTTGGACGCGTCATCAATCACCAGAATTTCGTAGCTATTCCCTACGACGTCCATCGCCTCGACAACCGCTTCCAGCGTCGGCACAATCGTGTCCTGCTCGTTATAGCACGAAACAAAAATCGTGATATCCAACGGATTCGCCGAATAAGGCGTCGCGATATGCGCCACCGAATGCAGCGACTGTGCCGTGTTGGTCATGCTGACCGCGCCTTCCCAGAATTCCCGCCCCTCGGTATTGATTGTCGCCGCGCTCATGACGCGTTACTCATGCTGGCGTGATCTGGTGCCTCCGAATGCCTGCGATACAGCAGCCAAAGCACGCTCGCTGGCAGGCTGATGCCGATAATAATCATCCCCAGTTGAATCGATAGCATAAGCGCCTGCGCCTGCGGAACGCCGATAAGGCCGAGCATGCCGATAACCCCTGCTTCCCTGATTCCCCAGCCGCCGATTGAGATGGGCATTGTTGTTGCTAGAACGACAGGCGGCAGCATAGTTATACACTGGAATAGCGTAATATTGATATGAAAACTTTGCGCCAGGAAGTACCCGCCGATGCAGTAAAAACTATGCGTTATGATCGCAACTAAAAACGACCGGATCGAAGCCGACCGGCGTTTCAGCATCAGTCTTAAACTATCAAGGAAATACAGCACCCAGTTCACCACCCGGAAATGCTTATACCTCCCGATCATCTTCTCAATGTTATACACCGTGTAAAGTCCACCCACCGCCAGCACCGCCACCCCCGCAAACACCAGATACGGGTCAAACCCCAGCAGCCCCGCCAACACCGGCAAACAGAACAAAATAATCGTGCAAAGCGCCAGCAGCGCGATCAACCGGTCGATAATCACCGAATGGATGGCCAGATTCATCGCCACCCCTTCCGATTTCGTAAGCCACACCCGCACCACATCGCCCCCCACCGTCCCCGGCAGGCAGCACGTAAAAAAGATGCTGATATAATAAATTTTCATCGCCCGCAGATGCGTCAATAACGACACCCCCGTCCCCGAAATTGCATTAAGGATATAGCGCCAGCGCAGCGCCCCCACTATCATCTGCAACGCCATGAAACACACGGCCACCGCCAGCAACTCATGGTTCTGCCTATGCAGCATATCGCCCAGCTTTTCAAAATCGATGCCGCGAAACACGAACCAGAACGCCAGCAGCGTCAACCCACCCTTGACCGCAAGCTTGAACAGCGCGGACTGGCGCAGATGTGTTACAAAATTTCCCATTGAGTATGCGTGCTATTCCCGGATTTTCTGGCTACCACTTCTGGCGTAAACACTGCGTAATGTCTAGCTTTTTTACTTGTTATTAAGCAGTGCCAGCAGATGCGGCTGCAACAGCCTGAGCTGCGCGATCACCGCCACCGTCGAGTTAACCCGCAGCTTAGCGGTCGCAAAATTCGTCGATTCCGCCACAATATCCGTATCCACCAGCGCGCTATGCGCCTCCTGCACGCCCGTAATTGAGCGTTGAATGCTTTGCGCCGCAAAATCAAAGCTATTCTGGTTCCCGGTCACCCCGCTCACCGTCGTCTGCAAAATAGTCCGCGCCGCGTTGATGCTATTTTCCGCTGCGATCGCCCCCGGCCCCGTAGTAATATCCGGCGTAGTTCCGTTAAACAGTGCTGCCTTGCGCGTGTTCGGAATCGCCAGCCGAACCGACCCTAAATTCTCGCCGTTATTGCCCTTCCCCAGCACAATCGTCGTGCCGTTAGCCAGCGTGCCGTCCAGTAAATTGATATGATTGAAACTCGTCGTCGTCGCGATTTTATCGATTTGCCCAAGCGTTTGAATGAACTGCTGTTGCAAAAACTGCTTCTGCTGATACGTCACCCCGCCCTGCGATTGAACGGCGAAAAACTGCAATTTATCCAGCAAGCTATTGATTTCACCCAGCCCGCCCTGCGCCACTTCCAGCAAGCTAGACCCCAGCGCCAGATTTGACGACGATTGCTTCAACCCCGTAATCTGCGAATCCAGCCCCGCCGCCACCGAAGCCGCCGCCACGTCGTCGCTGATCTGCACAATCCGGTTCCCGCTGCTCAACCGGTTTGCCGAATCCGCAAGCGCCTTAGACGCCTGCTCCAGCAGCACGTTAGGATAGGTGTAATACGCAGGGCTACCAGGCAGCGCCGAGATTCCAGCCATGAAAACAGTCCGTTTCAGCCGGGCACCCCTATACGTTGGGAATTTCCTGACACTTCACAAGGCCCATCTACGTGATGAAACCGGACTAAGAAGCTATATTATATCAAATTCCAGTTAACAATGGAATAATTCCGGTAACGCAATAAATAGGCAGGAAATACAACCCATTGCAAAGAGCCAGCACCATCTGTAACGCCCCAGACTCTCACTCGTCATACCCCAAAACTCTCCCCGTCATCCCCGCATAGGCGGACGATTTTATATCGCGGCGAAGCCAACTCCAATGTGGAGCGCGTCTGCGCGGGAAAAGCTTTTTCGCTGCTCCCACAGCTATGGATTGGATACCCGCCTACGCGGGTATGACGGGATAGTCACCCCGTCGCATGACGGGGTCGCCCACACACTCAAATCTCCGAAAAATCCTTAAGCGCCTTCTAACTCCAGCGCGCCCGCCCGCACCTGTTCCGGCAAATACGCCGTCAGGTCCACGCAGCTGAGATACATCTTAATCCCCTCATACTCCTCACGGTCCGGCAGCTCAATATCGCGCCTCGTCGTCAGATTATACCCCAGCGCATTAATCACCCTGCGATGCGTGCGCGTCATCGTCAGCGGCGAAATAAAGAACCCGTAGCTGCATTCTTTCTCAATCGACAGCTTAATCAACCGCCCGATCAACTCCATCGGCACATTGTTCTTATTAAACTCCGAAAGCACAGCAATCCGCGTCACCTCATAATAATTGCAACGGTCCAGCATCAGTTCCGGCAGCGCCTCCACCAGCGAAAATCCGTCCGCTTCCAGCGGCAGCAACTGGCGTTCCTGCTCCGTCGAAAACGTCGCGCGCCCACCGCCTACGCACTGCAAACCCTGCCGCGCAATAATAATTTCGCTGATATCGTCCACTACGTCTTTCGACGCATGGAAATTCTCCAGCGACCATATTTTTTTGAACATCTCCTCACGCAACAGGCAATACTGGTGCAACAGCGCCTCATCATGCGTAAATTCGTAGGTGATTTTCGATTGTTCCTTTGGAATCCTCGCCATCCGACGCGATAAATCGGAACAAGCCACGTAATCATCGATATAGGAAAACGCCATCGACGCCTCATTGTTACGCGCGTTCGTTTCGGCAAGGCTATTGTCTTCGTTTAGGCGAGTCGTCATTACTTATTCTCCGGTTTCTTTCACTTCCCAAATGCTCCGGACTTGCTGTCCGTTGGCATTCCCCTCGGTCTTAATTGGGTAGGCAAAACTCAAAAGTTAAAATACAGTAAACGTCTTACTGCTTAGGCGACAAATTCAATAAGTATATTTATGCCAGTTGGCGATAGTTTTCTTCGGGTTTCCTTGATTTTCTATTTGTAGTAATAATTAATTTAATTTAAGCTAACACTAGATTC
This sequence comes from Alphaproteobacteria bacterium, assembly GCA_025362975.1. Lineage (GTDB taxonomy): Bacteria > Pseudomonadota > Alphaproteobacteria > Rickettsiales > SXRF01 > JANYBV01. The sequence goes on from JANYES010000004.1 coordinate 91,775, forward strand.
CTCACTGGAAAGCTAGGAATTTTTTACCTACTTCTTAATGACACCATACTATACACACTTTAATAAAACAACCCAGTTTAAAGAATCCCGCCAAAATCCACTACTTGCGCCTTTTTGACAACTGCCCTATCACTATTTCTTATATTTAACCAAAGGATATCATTACGTGTGCGGAATCATCGGCATTACAGGCCATCGGGAAGCAGCGCCCCTCATTCTGGGCGGTTTAAAACACCTTGAATATCGCGGTTACGACTCCGCTGGCATCGCCACCATCTCCGGCGGCGCCATCACCCGCGCCCGCGCAGAAGGCAAGCTCGTCAACCTTGAAAACCAGCTCGCCAAAGCCCCGCTCCACGGCGCTTTAGGCATCGGCCACACCCGCTGGGCCACCCACGGCTACCCCAACGAAACCAACGCCCACCCCCACGCCACCGAGACCGTCGCCGTCGTCCATAACGGCATCATCGAAAACTTCCGCGAACTTCGCAACGAACTGATCGCCAAAGGCTATAATTTCTTCAGCCAGACCGACACCGAAGTCATCCCCGTCCTCGTCACTGACTACATCAAATCCGGCCTCACCCCGCAACAAGCCGTAAGCAAAGCCCTCAAACGACTGCACGGCGCCTACGCCCTCGCCTTCGTCTTCGCCTCGCACCCCGACCTGCTCATCGCCGCGCGCCAGGGCCCGCCGCTCGCCGTCGGCTACGGCAAAGGCGAAATGTTCATCGGCTCCGACGCCATTGCCCTGTCCAACCTCACGACCCAGATCAGCTATCTCGAAGACGGCGACTGGGTAGAGCTAACCCCTAACACCATTACCATCCACGGCCCCGACGACGAAATTGTCACCCGCCCCATCACCCAATCCGGCTACCACGGCGCCTCCGTCGGTAAAGGCAACTACCGCCACTTCATGCAGAAGGAAATCCACGAGCAGCCCGGCGTCGTTGCCGAAACCCTCAAGATTTACTTCAACCCCGGAGATTCCAGCGTCCCGATGTCCGACTTGAAAAACATCGACCTCGCCAACATCGAACGCATCCAGCTCATAGCCTGCGGCACGTCCTACTACGCCGCCCAAGTCGCCAAATACTGGCTGGAAACCATCGCCCGCATCCCGGTCGATGTCGACATCGCCTCCGAATACCGCTACCGCAACCCCATCCTTAACAGCAAATCACTCACCATCGTCATCTCCCAATCCGGCGAAACCGCCGACACGCTAGCTGTGCTCCGCTTCACCAAAAACGCCACCCAAGGCTCACACCCCGTCATCGCCGTCGTCAACGTCCCCGAATCCACCATCTCCCGCGAAGCCAACGGCGTGCTCTACACCTATGCCGGCCCCGAAATCGGCGTCGCCTCCACCAAAGCTTTCACCACCCAGCTCGCAACCCTCGCCTGCTTCACCATCGCGATGGCCGAAAAGCGCAACACCATCAGCTCCGACCGGCGCAAGGAACTCCTCCAGCATCTCGTCGAAGCCCCGCACCAGATGATGGAAATCCTGAACCTGGAAAACCAAATACAGGCCCTCGCCCACAACCTTTTCCACGCCCGCGACATGCTTTACATCGGCCGCGGCACCTCCTTCGCAATGGCGATGGAAGGCGCGCTGAAAATGAAAGAAATTTCCTACATCCACGCCGAAGCCTACGCCGCTGGCGAACTAAAACACGGCCCCATCGCATTGATCGACGAACAAGTTCCCGTCATCGTGCTCGCCCCCTCCGACAACCTCTTCGACAAAACCGCCTCCAACCTGCAAGAAGCCGCAGCCCGCGGCGGTAAAATCGTCCTCATCAGCGACGCCGAAGGCCTCCACAAAGTCGGCGACATGCCCACCGCCGTAGTCCAAATGCCTCCCTGCGACCCATTCGTCTCGCCCTTACTCTATGCCCTCCCAGTCCAGATGCTCGCCTACCACGTCGCCGTCCTCAAAGGCACCGACGTCGACCAGCCGCGCAACCTCGCCAAATCCGTCACGGTAGAATAAAAATGAAATACGGCAGCGCCCTCGCGCTTCTATGCTGCCTGACATCGCAAGCCTACGCCGAAAGCGCCGCCATAAAAGCAGCAACAGTTCGCGAATGGTGCAAAGGCATCGAGGAAGCCGTCATGGGCGACGACGGCAAGCTAGTCGTTAACCGCGACAAATACCCTGCCAGCGATTTATGCAACGGCATCTTCCTAACCCTCCAGCAAGCCACCACACCGCCAGCGTCCCTCATCAACAGCTGCCCACCTGCCAAAACCGCACTGGTAGAATTCGTCAAAGTCTACGCGCAATACGTCGACGCCCATCCCGACGACGCCAACCGGCGCTTCATAGACATAGCCATCCCCGCCTTCACCACAGCGTGGCCCTGCAAGAACTAATCAAATATGGAAATGCGCCTGTAACGCTGGATACATCACCGGCAGGATTGTCGCCAACCCAAACGCCACTGTAATCAACGGCGGCTTCGCGCTAAACACTTTCCTCACCGTCCAGTCGATGGCATAAAATCCCGCAAACAGCGTAAAGAACAGAAATAACCCCTTATTCCCCACGCACAACGCGCCCACGCTCATCAACCAAGCCTGCATCGGCGGCACAAAAATATGCCCCACTTTCTTGATCTGCTTGCGCCACAAAATACAGCCCACAAACAACCCGTCGATCCCACCAAGGAAAAACTCATAAATTGTATGGTCCACCAGCGTGCGCAGCAACATGCCGAACACAATCACCGGCACCAGCAGTTTCACCATCACCGTTTTCTCATTCGCCTCAATCGCCGAAAGCGTAATCAAAAACACGCCCAGACACACAATCAGTAAATACTGCTCTCCGAAATTATGCTCAAGGAACGCCAGCACAAACAGCAACCCAACCAGAATCTCCGTCCACGTATGCGACACCGGAAACGGCGTCCTGCAATACCTGCACTTATGCCCCAGCATCACCGCCGAAACCACCGGGAATAAATCCCTCACTTCCAGCTCATGCCCGCACGTCCCGCAATACGGTTTTTTATCGAGCAGCAACCGCCCGCGCGGCAACCGGTGCACGAGGCTGCACGCATAATTCCCCGCCGCGAATCCCAGTGCAATCGACCAGATAATCCCGCATAGGATATAGCCAAACTTTATGCCCTCAACCGCGTCAAACATGCAAAACTCCAGAAACTTTGATACCCTATTGTATGTAGCCTATATTTCTTAATAAATCCATTATATACCTCTACAATATAATAACCGCCGCCCGGATTGCCACCCATGCGCTTTCTTGTCCTGATATTGTTGCTAACCGCCTGCACCTCCGCTTACGTCCATACGAAAGGCCCGGTCCTCGTCGCCAACGGCCAACCCTTGCAAATCCGCGGCATCAACCTCGCCAACTGGCTCGTACCCGAAGGCTACATGCTGGGCCTGAAAAACGAAGGCCCCCGCCAGATCGAATCCCTCATCACCGAACTCGCCGGCCCCACCGACGCCATCGATTTCTGGCGTCAATACCGCGACAGCTACATCACCGAAGCCGACATCAGATTCATCCACGATTCCGGCTTCAATGCCATCCGCGTCCCCCTCCACTACAAGTTTTTCGAAACCGACGACGCCGAAGGCTTCCGCCTCCTCGACCGCCTCACCGCATGGGCCGCTAAATACAACCTCTACGTCATCCCCGACCTCCACTGCGCCCCCGGCGGCCAGACTGGCAGCAACATCGACGACAGCTACGGCTACCAGTGGCTCTTCGCCTCCGAGCCCTCCCAGCGCGCCACCATTGCCCTATGGAAACGCATCGCCACCCACTACCGCAACAACCCAACCATTCTGGGCTACGACCTCCTCAACGAACCTATTCCCTCCTTCCCGCCACTCACGCTTTACAACCCCCAACTAGAACCCCTCTACCAACAAATCACCACCGCCATCCGCGAAACCGACACGCACCACATCATCATTCTGGGCGGCGCCCAGTGGAATTCCAATTTCGACGTCTTCGCCCCCCCCTTCGACGCGAACACTATGTACACCTTCCACTACTACTGGAAACCCCCAACCCAAGCCGCCATGCAACCCTACCTATCTTTCCGCGCCCGCCACAAAATCCCTCTCTTAATGGGCGAATCCGGCGAAAACACCAACGCATGGGTCCAAGACTTCGCCGCCCTCATGGAATCCAACCACATCGGCTGGGCCTACTGGCCCTACAAAAAAATGGGCAACGCCGCCGCCGTCACCACTATCGCCCCGCCCATCCACTGGAAAGAAATCACCCGCTTCGCCGCCCGGAAACCCACTACCGACGACAAACGCCTAACCCAGCGCCCGCCACAGGAACACATCCGAGAAGCGCTGGCTGACCTGCTTGTAAAAATCCGCCTGGAAAATACGCACGTAAATCAGGGCTACTTAAAAGCGCTTATACACTAGTACCGTCATACCCGCGAAGGCGGGAATCCAATGCGAAGGAGCGTCTGCGCCGGGAAAGATTTCTTACGCTGCTACCGCAGCTACGGATTGGATTCCCGCCTTCGCGGGTATGACGGTTAGAACCTAATTCTCAACCTTAGATGTCGGGTTCAACAACCCATCCAGATACCGCCCCTGATACAGCGAAATCCCCAGCGCCTGCCCGTATTCAATGGCGCTCTTATTATCGCAGCGGCACAAAATCAACCGATTCGTCCCCGTCACCTTCACCGCATCCACCAGCATCTTGCTCGCATCGCCCTTAAGGTCCGCATGCAAATCCGCGTTCCACTGAATCTTCAGCAAATCCAATCCCAGCTTCTCGCGATTGATACTCGTAAAACTCTCCGTCGTCAGCCCATCGAGGCACAACCGATACCCCAGCTTCTGCACCTCATCGCGCGCAAGGAAAAACGCCTTCATATCCGTAAACACATCCGCCACCGGAATCTCAATTACAATAGCCACCTTGTTCGCCGAACTAATCGAAGCGTCAAACTCTGCAAACCGCGCCGAAAGCAACGTCTCCACATTCAAATTCAAACTAATTGGATTCTCCAGATAATGCGAAGGATTCCCCCGCACCAGATCGATCATCCGCTCATCCAGAATATGCGTGATATACTTAAACAGCCATCGGTTCGTAAAAAAATCCGCTTCCAGCTTCAGTAATTTCCGCAGCGCAGCAATATGAATATAAAGCTCGTCAAACACGCGCCGAACCTTCATATCGCCCAGCACCGCACACACAGGCTGCTTACGAATTGTTGCTTTAATATCCGCCACGCGCAGCGACGCTTCCATCGCCGAAATCCGGCTCGCCTGCGTTTCCTGCACAATCGCCACCGGCGCTTCCACAATCGTCGTAATCACCGGCTCAATCGATGGCGTATGCGTTAGCGTCTGCAAACTCTCGGCTCGTTCCGCCAGTCGCTCGGGTGCTGCCAACCGCGCGGGTGCGGGTTCCGTTCCCGGCGGGTGTGGCCTGCGCGTCGACATCACCATCCGGTGCGAACACAACGAGAAAAATTCCTGCCAGTCTTTTTTCAAATCATACACTGTGCAGAATTTCGGATTCTCATGTCCGCTATCCGTATATGCCAGCGGATCGTCCATATACAGATAACGAAGCTGGAACGTCAGCTTTTCCTTGATAATCGGCTCCATCCGCAAACACACCACCATGATGCTGTAATCCGCAAACAGGTAAATCAACCCCTCGTACGTTTTCAGCAAATCATTGATCAAATTCACCGCGATCTTGATCTGGTAATCGCTCTTATATTCTTCCAGCAGTTCCGACAAATGGAAATGAATCGCCATCCAGCCGTCAGACTGGATTTGCTTGCTGCCCAGAAGCTGCATCAACTTAGCTTCCGGCGTTTTATTGACGAATTGCAATACCACAGTAGTTCCCGTTTGTTATTGACTGATAATACGTTTTGCCACGAAGGATTCAAGCGATGATGTATCGGTCTTGAGTTCCCCGCCATCTGGCGTACCCGAATACTGAATCGTCAGCGTCGGAATCGTCTCCGTCGACATCGCCGGGAACTGGAACAGCGCCGATAGCTCCATCGTCCAAGGTACCAGCTTCAATTCCCCTTGCATATTTCCCACTGTCCCCGTCGTGCGCAAGCCAATCCCCGGCGTTCGAATCATCCCGTTTTTGATGTTCAGATTCCCATCCACCGAGAAAATCGTAAACCCATTAAAGATCGACCGATTCACACTATTAAGAACGTCCGACGACGTGCGCGAAATCGCCACACTATCCGTTACGCCCTGCATATTAATCCCCTGCACATAAATATTGCGCCCGATAATCACCATCTTGCCTTCCGCTTGCGAAACCCACGACAGCATATTCACCCCCGAAGACGTAATCGCCGCGCTCACGCTCACCTGCCCGGAAATATTCTGCCGATTCGTCAGCGACGCCATCACCTTCTGCACCTGCGCATCCACCAGCGTAAAGCTGATCGAAAACCCCGGCACTTTCCCGCCATACAGCGAGCCCAGAATCGAACACTGCCCACCCCAATACGAGAAGCTGAACGTCTTAAACACCACCAGATCCTTACCGAACGTCGATTTGATTCTCAAATTCCCCAGCATGATATCCTTATGGAAAAGCCGGTTCACATTCAGTTCCAGCTCCCCCGAAAAACCATTCAGCCAGCTCATGTCGATCAGCTTTTCCGACCATTTTTTCTTATTCTCACCAATCGAAGCCGGGTCGCTCTTATCGCGTTTCTTCGCAATATCCTCAAGCCCTGTCGCAGCCTTCGGCGGCACCACATCGTCAATCGAATTCGCCGCCACCTGGAAGGTATTCGCCTGCGGTTTCACAAGCAGCTTCGGCCTGTTCGCCTCACGCGGCGGCGGCATTGTAGGCGGCGGCACAGTGATGGCCTCAACAGCCGGTTTCGTCGTAGGCGCCACATCCCCCGGCAATGCCACCGGCGCAATCACAGGCGGCACCACCGGCGTAACACTCGTCGCAGACAACGTAGCCCCCGGCGCAATCGGCGCCACAGGCGCTGCCGCCCCCGACACCGCATCGGGTGCCGCTGGCATATCCGGCGGCAATTGCGGCACAAAGGCTGGCTCACTCGCATCCGCCGCCGCTGGCAACGGCGGCACCGTAATCGCCATCGGCCCCGTGGCATTGCCCACGCTCATCGGCCCCGTCGCATTGCCAATATTTGCAAGCCCAGCCGGAATTACCACCGGCACATCCGGCTTTTTATACGGTTCCGCATTGAAATAATCCGTGTTCAAATCCCCCGTCGTCAAACTCAAATAAAGCGCCGGTTGCTCCCCGTTCACGTTGAGCTTGAAATACCCTTTCGTGATATCCGTCGGATACACGAAATTAATGTCATACACGCCCAGATCCCCACCCTTCGCATACAGTCGGAAAGACGCGTTATCCCCCTGCCGGTCAAGGAACGTAAACTTCTCCACGATCACCTTAAAATCAATTGCCGTCTGCAATTTCTTCAACCAGCTAAAGTTCATGTTCTTATCGAATTTCAGGAAGAAGTCGTCCTGCTGGTCCGAACTTTTCTGCTTATCGCGCCACACGTCGCGGAAATAATCGAAGCTGATATTTTTCAGTTTCAAATCCGCCTCAATGCGCGGATTAGAATCGAAATACGCCACCAGACCGCCGTTCAAATGCAAATCTCCCAGCTTCACATCCGCTTCCGAAAGCCGCAACTGGTCCGCCGAAATAAACATATTCGAATGCGCAAAGAAATCCCCGAACCCCGTTTCCGGCAAATCCGCCGCGGTCTCGTCGAACACCGTCAACATTTTGCGCAGCGATTTACCTGTAGTTTCCAGGCTCCCTTCAAACCGCAAATCGCTCGTCGCCGATGGCGAAATGACGCCAAACACTGTCACAGTAGAATCGCCCTGCAACTTCACATTGAACTGGTTCACCGTCACCGCGCCTGAGCCGATCGTCGCTGACATCTGCGCATCTTTCCACACCTGCGGCCCATAGAAAATCTCATCCGCCTTCAAATTCATCGAAATGCTGATGTTATCGGGAATCGGATTCGGTGCCGCCTCGTTGAGGTCGCGATACACCATCGTCTCGCCTTCGCGTTTAAACGCCGCCACCAGCAGCAAGCTCCACTGGTCATAGCTGATCGCCGAAAACTTCATGTCGATATTCAAATTCGGCTTCCACTGCGACCACGTAAGCCCAATCGCCCCCGCTCCCGCCGATCCCAAGCCCTCAAGTTTGAATTTATCCATCTGCACCGAAAGCCCGTGCTGCGTCCAGTCGCTGGTAATATTCAGCGGCAGCAACGTTTTTTCATCCGATTTTTTCGTAAACTGATTCGTCACCTTCTCGAACAAATGCTGTTCCTGCGGCTTCGTCGCCTTCATCCATTCCGGCGCATTTTCAAGGTTCAGCGCAAACGTGCCCTTCAAATCCGGCAGCTCGCCAGACGTATCCAGATTGCCCTTAATCTCCAAAGAATCCGTCGCCCCCGACGTCGCCTTAAACGTAAACGGCACCGCCTTCTGCCCCTCAACCGCCGCCTCGGTATTCATCCCGAAAACCAGATCATGCCCTGCAATCCGGAAACTCCCCGCCCCCGACATCGTCGCCTTGCTCACCGCCGACATGTTGATGTTTTCAATTGTCGTCGTATGCTCCGTCGCGGTATCGCGATACATAATCCGCCCGTCATTGACGCGTACATTCACCGACCCACCCGCTTCATTCGTCGAAAGCGCTTTCAGTAATCCCGCATTCATCCAATCCCAATGAATCAGGTTATCCTCTGCCTGCACCAGCTCCAGTACCGGCCGATCCATCGTAATATTAGAAATCGCCAGCTTGTCCGAGAAAATTGAAAACAGCGGCACCTGAATGCTGACCAGATCAATCGCCACCGCTGGCGCCGGTTTATCGCTCGCCGCGTCGCGCAGCTCCAGCCCCGGAATGTACAACGTCGGCGTCGGCAGCAGCTGCGCCGTCACCACGCCCTTGATCATCACCTTGCGATTGGTCTGCGCCTGAATCACCTGCGTAATCCGCTCGGCGTAATTGCGCGTGTCCACCATCCCCTGCAACAGCAGAATCAACCCCAGCACGCCCAAAATGGCAATACCGATCCCCACAGCAATCTTCAGCTGTTTAGGTGAGTTTTGTTTTTTTTTGTTTTTTGCCATCGGTTAAGTGTATGATTAAAGTGATAATTATTTGCTAATCAGCGATGCAGTACGAATATCCCCTGCTCACCGAAGACGTTAGCAAATAATCCCTTATTATTGAAATAGTTAGGCGCTCCCTGATGGGTAACATACAGTTTTTTCTCAATCGTCAGCTGCATCCGCTCGCACAAATTCACGAAATCCGTAATCGTGCAGAAATGGATATTCGGCGTGTCATACCACTCGTAGCTTAACGTTTTCGTAACCGGCATCTGCCCCATGAACACAAGGTACAGCCGGTTTTTCCAATGCCCGAAATTCGGCACCGACACAATCGCATGCCGCGCAATCCGCACCAGTTGCTTGAGCACTTCATGCGGCTGCCTCAACGTCTGCAACGTCTGGCTCAAAACAGCATAGTCATACGCCTGATCGGGGTAATACTGCAAATCCGTATCCGCATCCCCCTGAATCACCGAAAGCCCTCGCGCAATCGACCGGTTCACCCCACTCTGGCTCAACTCAATCCCGCGCCCCGAAACCTTCTTATTTTCCTGCAACCACGACAACAAATCCCCCTCGCCGCAGCCGATATCCAGCAACGACGACCCCGGCTTCACAAGTTCGCCGATGGCCTTCAAATCCGGCCTGAGGTTGATAATCTTATCCATCAATCCACTCCATACATCGCAGCCGAACCATGCAAAAATCCTGTCATCACAGCATCAAACTCCGGCACGTCCAGCAAGAACGAATCGTGCCCCTTATCGGTGTTTATCTCGGTGAAACTCACATTGGCGGCGACCGCGTTCAGTGCGCGGACGAGATTCCGGCTTTCCACGGACGCGTACAGCCAGTCACTGCTGAATGATACCACGCAAAAGCGAACTTTAGTACCGGCAAATACATCCGTAAGCCGCGCCCGCCCGCCCTGCGACAAATCGAAATAACTCGCCGCCCGCGTAAGGTATAAATACGAATTCGGATCGAATCGTTCAACGAAACTCACCCCCTGATGCCGCAAATAACTCTCCACGCTGAAATCCGCATCGAACCCGTAAGTATATTCCTCCCGGTCCTGCAAATTCCGCCCGAATTTTTCCTGCAACATGCTCTGCGACACATACGTCACATGCGCCGCCATACGCGCCACCGCCAGCCCTTTATGCGGATATTTCCGCTGCGCTAAATAATCCCCGTCGCACCAGTCCGGGTCCGCCATAATCGCCTGCCGCCCGATTTCATGGAACGCGATATTCTGTGCTGACTGGCGCGTCGCCGTCGCAATGGGTGCTGCCGCAAATAACCGCTCCGGAAACCGCGTCGCCCATTCCAGCACCTGCATGCCGCCCATCGACCCACCGATCACCGCAAACAACTTCTCAATCCCCAGATAATCCACCAGCAGCGCCTGCACGCGCACCATATCGCTCACCGTAATAAACGGAAAATTCAGCCCCCAAGCCTTCCCTGTCGCCGGGTCAATTTCCTTCGGCCCGAATGACCCCATGCAACTACCGATCACATTCGAGCAGATCACAAAAAACCGGTTCGTATCGATCGGTTTTCCCGGCCCGATCATCCGGTCCCACCAGCCGGGTTTCCCCGTCACCGGATGAATTCCCGTCACATACTGATCCCCCGTCAACGCATGGCACACTAAAATGGCGTTATTGCGTTTCGCGTTCAGCGTTCCATAAGTTTGATAAGCCAGAGGAAAATTACTAATCGGCACGCCACATTCAAGCGTCAACGGCGCGTCCCTGCCAAGGGTCACGATCTCGCCGATTTCAACTTCACGGTAGCTAGCGCCAAAATAAGATTTCACCATATATTCTATAGATATGGCAAGGCGCGCGCGTGGTCAAGATAAGCTTTTTTTTGAATCGCTTAAACCAATGCTTAACCTAAACCCCTATTTCTATTAACATTCGCCAATACTTTACAGGAGATTGTAATGGCCCGCGACGGTGTAAATCCCCACTAAATTGAAATCAAACGAAGCCCTCACCATGTCCGCTAGCGCCCTGCTCAAACAAGCCGATGAAATCAGCAAATGGAGCGTGCCCGCGCAAGTCAGCCGCGTCGGCCCTTCCATATGGACTTCAGCCTGCGGCGAATAACCAGCCGAATCATCCGCTTGAATACATAGTAACACCGCCCCCTTGCACGCCTTTTTTGCGCTTACATTACCTTGAATAAGAATTTTCCTTCGACTATGATCTGCGCCCAAGTTTGAAAGACCGCAAGCAATGATAAAAAAAGACCCGCCGCTGGAGACAGAACTCTCTGCTTTCCGCAAGCAGATTGACGACATTGACGACCAGCTCATCACGTTGCTGAAAGACCGCATCGCCATTGTCTCGAAAGTCGGCGAATATAAGCGCCGCACCTTCCCCGGCCGCTGCCCCATCCGCCCCGCCCGCGAAGCGGAAATGATCCGCCGCATCATCGGTAAATTCGCTGGCTCGCAATTCCTCCCTGCCGCCGCAGCCGACCTCTGGCGCACCATCATCGGCGCTTCCACCACCGTGGAATCCACGCTCTCCATGTCCGTCTTCCACCCCGACCGCGACAACGATTATTTCTGGATGGCCCGCGAATATTTCGGCCCGTTCCTCCCCATCATCAAACAACCCCACATCAAGCGCGTCATCGGCGATATTTTAGACGGCAAAGCCGCCGTAGGCGTCGTCCCCATGCTTCGCAGCTCCGACACCACCTTCTGGTGGACCAACCTCATCCAGCAAGGCCACGACGCCCCCAAAGTCTTCGCCCGCATTCCGTTCGTCTACCACGAAACCCCACCGCGCGACGCGCCCTCCGCCCTTGCCATCGCACGCTTACTCCCTGAACCAAGCGACGACGACAATTCCCTCATCGTCCTCGAAGCCGACGCGAACGTCAGTCAGCATAAGCTGCAAAGCGCCTTCCTCACCGCTAAGCTTGACTCCACATGGATCAACATCGCCACCCTAAGCCCCGTCGCCCGCCACCACTTAATTGAAGTGCGCGGCTTCGTCACCCTCGATCACCCCGGCATCGACATCATTCGCGCCACCCTCGGCACCTCCATCTTCAACCTGAGCTTCCTCGGCGCCTACGCCGTCCCCATCGTCATCAACAACACCGCAAGACAGACCATCGCCAATGACCCAGCCAAAACCCTCCAGCCCGCCCAATAAACCCACGCCCAAACAAGGCGTGCTGGACATCGCCCCTTATGTCGGCGGCCAATCTAAATTATTAAAAGGGGCCAAAGCCAACCCCGGTGTGCGCGTGGTCAAACTTTCCTCTAACGAAACCCCGCTCGGTGCGAGCCCCCTCGCCATCAAAGCCTACGCCGAAACCGCAAGTTACCTCCACCGCTACCCCGACGGCAACACCATCGCCCTTCGCGAAGCGATCGCCGAAGTCCAGAACCTCCCGATGGCCCAGCTCGCCTGCGGCGCCGGTTCGGACGAACTCATCGCCTTCCTCATCAACGGCTACACCACCCCCGGCGACGAAATCCTCTACAGCCAGTACGGCTTCATCATGTACAAAATCTACGCGCAAGCCGCCGGTTGCACCCCCGTCACCGCCCCCGAAAAAAACTACAAAACCGACGTCGACGCCATCCTCGCCGCCGTCACTCCCCGCACCAAAATCGTCTTCATCGCCAACCCCAACAACCCCACCGGCAGCTACTTAACAGCCACCGAAATGAAGCGCCTCCACGCAGGCCTCCCCACCAATGTCATCCTAGCCATCGACGGCGCCTACAGCGAATACGCAACCGAGATCGTCGACTATTCGGATGGCCGCGAACTCGTCGCGTCTAGCGAAAACACCATCATGCTACGCACCTTCTCCAAAATCCACGGCCTCTCCTCCTTGCGCGTAGGCTGGGCCTATGGCCCCCCAGACATCATCGACGTCATCAACCGCATCCGTGGCCCCTTCAACATCTGCGGCCCCGGCATCGCCGCCGCCTCCGCCGCCATGCGCGACACCGCCTACGCCGACAAAACCCGCGCCTTCAACACTAAATGGCTCGCGTGGCTCACCACCGAACTCACCAAACTCGGCTTACACGTCTATCCCAGCATCACCAACTTCCTCATGATAGAATTCCCCCCAAAAAATTATAACGGTGGAAAGCACAGCGCCGCGAATGCCAACCTCCACCTCATGGAACTAGGGCTCATCGTCCGCGAAGTCGCCGCCTACGGCCTCCCAGATTGCCTGCGCATTTCCATCGGCCTCGAAGAAGACAACAAAGCCGTGATCGCCGCACTCACCGACTTCCTGAAATCCTAATGGCCGCCCGTCTATTCGAACGCATCACCGTCATCGGCCTGGGCCTCATCGGCAGCTCCATCGCCAGGGCCATTCACGAGCGCGGCCTCGCCACCACCATCGTCGCTTACGACCGCAACGAAGTCTCCCTCGCTTACGGCCGCAAACACGGCTTCGTCGATATCGCCGAGCTGAAACTAAAAGACGCCGTCGCCAATTCCGACGTCATCATCATCGCCACCCCACCCAATACCCTGGAAGACATCGCCAAAAAAATCGCCTCCGCGCTCAAACCGGGCGCTATCGTCATGGATGTCTGCTCCGTCAAGCAACCCGCCGTAGAATCCATCGAGCCGCATCTGCCCAAAAACGTCTATTTCCTCCCCGCCCACCCCATCGCGGGCAGCGAACATTCCGGCGTAGCCGCCGGTCGCGCCGATCTCTTCGAACACAAGCGTGTCATCATCACCCCCTCCGACCCCAGCGTCATCGAACCTATCTTCCAGCAAGTCGACACCTTCTGGAAATCAATGGGCGCAAAAGTCGAAGCCATGCCCGCCCACCTCCACGACCTCGTCTACGCCTACGTCTCCCACCTCCCGCAACTATTGGCCTTCGCCGCCGGCAGCGTCCTCGACATCCCACCCGAAACCGAATCCGCCGACGACCTCCTGCGCATTTTCCTGCGCCTGTCCCATTCGAACACCGACATGTGGACCGAAATCTTCCTGCTCAACAAAGACAACATCGTCACCGCCTTAAACCGCTACCTCGACGCCATCGACCACATCAAAACAGAACTCTGCGAAGCCCCCGACGATGCCCCCATCCCCGAGTCCGACACCGTCCTCGCCCGCACCGCGCTCTTCCCCCGCGTCGTCGCCTCCTGCCTCATCACCACCGTCATGGAAGCCGAAAAAAAAGCCGGCTTCTCCTTCGCCAGATACGCCGGGCCCGGTTTCGCCGACTTCACCTACCCCGCCAGCCAATCCCCCGAAGGCGACATCGAATCCATCGCCAACCAATACGTCGCCGTCGTCGAAGTCCTCGAAGAATTCACCGCCCGCCTGAAAGCCCTCAGCCTCGCCATCTCCACCGGCAACGAAGATTATTTGTAAAAACCCCTTCCGGGCCACCCCACCCCGTGTTTTCATAACCCTGTCATGCATGACAACCCGGACCGCCCGAAGGACCGTAGTTCCCAAGGGCGGCATGAAAGACTCGGCGACACGTTCAGGTAAACTCTGGACGTGGCCGGACACAGGCGGAAGCCCGTATCCGGCACACACCTCACGTACTCTTTCATAACGAAGTAAACTGCGTGGGCGCGCCCAGCCTTATTGGCTAAAACGAAGGAAACGAAATGAAAAAAAAGAAAACCCCACCAAATGGAAGGGTTTCCTAAGAAAATAAAGAACCGACATCTCCGCAAAGCGGGGACCCAATGCAAAGGCGCGTCTGCGCCGGTAAGAGCAACTATCGCCGTATACCCGCCTGCGCGGGTATGCCACTACTCCCGTCGCGCCGCCAAAACCTGCTGCGCGCGCTCTTTCTGCTGTTCTACATACCTCAACGCAAACTCCGGATGCGAACTCATCGACACCACCTCACCCACCGGCACTGGCATCTCCACCGTCTGCGCAAAACTATCCAGCGTCACCACATTCCCCCCTTTACTCTTCGCCCCCAGCCCGCGCAAAACATCCTCAATCTTATCTTCCGCCACATACGCTACCGCCCCGCTGGACAGCGTATACATCATCGCCTTCCCCCCGGACACAACGCCCACATATTTCTCCCCGGACTCTTCCGCCGCCCGCGCCAGCGCGCCCTGCAACATCGCTATTTTATCTTTGGCCGCAAACCCCGGCAGCACTTTAAACTGCAATGTCACGC
The DNA here is from genome assembly GCA_025362975.1 of Alphaproteobacteria bacterium. Lineage (GTDB taxonomy): Bacteria > Pseudomonadota > Alphaproteobacteria > Rickettsiales > SXRF01 > JANYBV01. Next base: position 107,102 of record JANYES010000004.1, read on the forward strand.
TAGGATACTCAACCGTATTCCTGCGTTCAAACGACACCACTACCCCCGCAAACGCCCCGCCCTTAAAGATCAAATCATCCTTAAAGGCTCCTTGCACGCGCGCCTGCGGCATCTCCAACGAATCCCCAAACATCTCGGGCCCGCGCTCTTTCGTTTCCCCCTTAATCTCATTCAGCACGCCCGCCACCTTATCCCCAAGCGCATACGGGTCCGCGTTATCATCCTTCAACGTATACACCAGCTGTTTACCCTCAGCGCCGATACGCAGCTTAGGATCCTCAGCCATCATCGCCGCATCGCTCTTACTCAATTCAATTTGCAATTCCACAATTTTATTGCCCGCCTCAACCCCCGGCTTCATCGAAAAATCGATCTCCACGCGCGGATAATCCCCAGTATAATTCCAACTCTGTTCTTCAAATCCGGGAATATACCCTGCCAACGCATCCACATTCACCACAACGCCCGCGTATTTACCGCTTTCAAATTCCAGCTTAGCCATAATACCCTCCGCTAAATGTTATATCATACCAACCGATATTAGACTTTAAGGTATGATAACAGAGCCAAAAAATTAATCAACATTAATCATTATCCGCCCAGAAGCGCGATAAAACCCATAATTTTCCGTAAATTACGCCCGCGAATCCGAGCTTTTCCAGCCTAAAATTCCGCCAGCAACTTCAGCAATTCGCTATGTTCATGCACATGCGCATGGAACGGCATCCCATGAAAATGCGTCGGCGTATACTCCTTATGCGCCTTTGCCTCCGGCCCATATAAAATCGCCGTGCACCCCGTGTTTTTCGCCACCTCTAAATCCACATTGCTATCGCCCACAAACCACACATACCCCGCCGGTTTGATATGACTCTGCTTAAATGCGAAATGCACCGGCTCCGGGTGCGGCTTATCCTTCGCCGCATCATCCGACCCCACCGTCGTATCAAAAAAACCCGCCCACCCGATATGCTCAACTTCAATGCGCAAAGTAGGCCCTTTTTTATTACTCACCACCCCGCAAAACAGCCCCTTTTCCTTCACCGCCTGCAACACTTCCTTTGCGAGCGGCAACGGATGCAAATGCTGCAAATGAATGCTCCGGTAACTCTTCTGGTACACATCCCCCGCTTCTTCCCAACGCTCCCCAAACAACTCCGGAAACGCATCGCGCATCGACTTGCTCACCTTCTCTTTCGTCTCCTCCAACGTCCAAGGCGTATGCCCCATATGCGTAAACGTCTTCACCATCGCCTGATGAATCACCGGCCACGTATCCACCAACGTATTATCCCAATCAAACAAAATAGCTTTCGGCGCAGGCAACGGCATAAAAAGTTCTCACTTATAATTATTTTGATTTAATATTATTTAGCACACACCCATCAATAAGATAATTACCGCTCGTTGTATCTTCATCGGCATAAGCTGAAAAACTCAACATGGCAAAAAAAGTTATCAATGTGGCATGTGCCATCATATCTTCTTCCCCGTAATCTTAAAAATATGATCCAGATACAACTGCGCCAGCTTGCGCGTCACCGGCCCCACCTTCCCATTACCGACCGGTTTCCCATTCACGCTCGTCACCGGCAGTACATTAGCGCTTGTCGACGTCAAAAATGCCTCCGCCGCATTCTTCACATCGCTCATCGTAAAAGCCCGTTCCGCCACCGGAACGCCTGAATTTTTCGCAAGCTCCAACACCACCTCACGCGTAATCCCGCCAAGGATAAACTCATTCGCCGGATGCGTAATCAACTGCCCCGCCTTGCTTACGATATAACTATTCGAAGCCGACCCTTCGCTGATAATATCCCCATCCACCAGCCACGCCTCACGCGCGCCCGCCTCAATCGCCTTCTGCTTGGCCAGAATATTCGGCAACAACGAAATCGATTTAATATCCCGCCGCCCCCAGCGAATATCCGCCTGCGTCACCACCGCCACACCATCCTTCACCTGCTTATCCGTCGGCAACTTCGCCCCGCAAACCGTCATTACCACCGCAGGCGACACCTTCTTCGGAAACCCATGATCGCGCTTCGCCACCCCGCGCGTAATCTGGATATAAAGCCCGCCATCGTCCTTGTTATTGCGCGAAATCAGCTCGCGAATCACCATCGCCATCGCCGCATGCGACATCGGCATCGCAATCTCCAGCTCGCGAAGCGACCGCTCCAGCCGCTTCAAATGCAACGCCCCATCCACCAGCGTCCGGTTATAAAACGCCACATATTCGTAAATCCCATCGGCAAACTGATACCCCCGGTCCTCAATATGCACCGCCGCCTCGTGATGCGGCAAATACCGCCCGTTCACATACGCCACCCGCATCTATTGCCACTCCGGCGCATTCGCGCAATAATCCGCCCACGAAGGCAGGTTTATATCCCGATCCGAAATCGTCGGGTTCGCAATCGGCCACTCAATCCCAAGCGCCGCGTCATCAAACTTAATCCCGCCCTCGCCCGCCTGATTATAGAGCCCCGTTACCTTATAAAGCATATCCGCCGGTTCATCGCCGAGCACACAAAACCCATGCGCAAACCCCGCCGGCAACCAAAACAGCACCCCGTTCTCACCCGTCAGCTCCACCCCGAAATACTGTCCAAACGTCTTAGAATCCCGACGAATATCCACAGCCACATCCCAAACCGCACCACGCGCCACACCCACGAGCTTGCCCTGCGGCGGCGTATGCTGGTAATGCAATCCCCGCAGAATCCCCGGCGCCGAGCGCGAATGATTATCCTGCGTAAAATCAGTAGGAAGCCCCGCCTCGGTAAACCGTCCGGCATGGAACCGCTCCATAAAAAACCCTCGCGCATCCCCATGAACGTTCAACCGGATTACTTTAAGTCCGGGTATCGGGCATTCTTCGATCTGCATAAAGGCTTATTTAATAAGGATATTTAAAAAGGCTGCAAACGAGCGTCGCATGTCAGGAAACTTACGGGGAAAGTGCATAGGCGGTCAAGCGTTTAGCAGTTAATAAATGTCGTTGACAACAATCCCCCAGCGCGGTAAACAGACACCTCATTTTTATTCAGGATAGTGTTATGAAAGTTCTCAGCTCGTTGAAATCCGCAAAGAAACGCGACAAAGATTGCCGCGTCGTCCGCCGCAAAGGCCGCGTTTACGTGATCAACAAAAAGAACCCGCGCTACAAAGCGCGCCAGGGCTAATCACCCTTTTGCTGCAATCCTTAAGCCGGAACTCGATAGCCGCTTATGGTAATATGCCGCAGCCCCGATCTGGGCGTGCTGCTGTATGTGCTACTTAATTTTCGTCAGCGCGACGCGCGCATTACCCGACTTTTCCAAAACAGCCAACCAATACTCTGGTGCACGGTTCAGCATTATACCAAGGCTGTCCCTAAGCCAGCTCCACATAATCGGCCAGCACTTTCTTGTGCCCGGCCTTCTCAAAGTCGATCTCAAGGTTCTTACCCTGCACCGCCGCCACGCGCCCATAGCCAAATTTCTGGTGGAAAATCCGCGAGCCCTTGCTGAATTTCGACTCGTCTTTCGCCGCCGTCCCGGTTTGCTTCCCGCCCACGACACTACCCAGAATCGAAGCCACCTCCGCCCGCCAATCACGCTGCTCCACCTTAGGCGCGCCATACATGCCGCCGCCGAGCTTGTCCACATGCTCAGCCGGAATCTCACCGATAAAACGCGACGGAATGCTGCTCTGCCATTGATTATAAATCCGACGATTCGCCGCGTGTGAAATAAACAGCTTCTCCCGCGCCCGCGTAATCCCAACATAAGCCAGCCGCCGTTCTTCTTCCAGCCCCTTCATCCCAGTCTCGTCCATCGCGCGCTGATGCGGGAACACGCCCTCTTCCCAGCCCGGCAGGAACACCACCTTAAACTCCAGCCCCTTCGCCGCATGCAGCGTCATCATGCTGATCATGTCCGCGTTCTTATCCGCGTTGGTCGCTTCCGTAACCAAGCTCACATGCTCTAGAAATGCCGCTAGGCTTTCAAAATCGCCCATCGCGCGCACTAATTCTTTCAAGTTCTCCAGCCGCCCCGCCGCTTCCGGCGATTTTTCCGCCGTCCACATCGCGCGATACCCGCTTTCTTCCAGCACCAGCTCCACCACCTCCGCCAGCGGCAATTGCTCGATCTGCCCGCGCCAGCGTTCGCAATCCTTCACGAATTTATCCAGCGAAGCGACCAGCTTGCCTTTAAGCTCGCCCACCGCCAGCATATGCACCACCGCATGATACATCGAAATATTCAAATTCCGCGCCGTAGTGTGAATTCCCTGCATCGTCGCCTGCCCAATCCCGCGCTTCGGCAAATTGATGATGCGCTCCAGCGCCAGATCGTCCTGCGGCGTGGCAATCACGCGCAGATATGCAATCGTATCCCGGATTTCCGCCCGTTCATAAAACCGCAAACCGCCAATCACGCGATACGGAATCCCGAGCGTCAAAAACCGTTCCTCAAACGAACGCGTCTGGAACCCCGCCCGCACCAGAATCGCCATATCTTTCAGCGAAACGCTATTATGCTGCATCGCCTCCACTTCCTCCCCGATAAACCGCGATTCCTCACCCTCGTCCCACAGCGATTTCAGCCGGATTTTCTCGCCCTCTTTAATCGGTGTCCACAGCGTCTTGCCCAACCGCCCTTTATTATTAGCGATCACCGCGCTGGCCGCCGCCAGAATATGCGGCGTCGAACGATAGTTGCACTCAAGCCGCACCGTCTTCGCATTCGGATAATCCCGCTCAAAGCGCAGGATATTTCCCACTTCCGCGCCACGCCAGCTATAAATAGACTGGTCATCGTCACCCACGCAGCAGATGTTCTTATGGAAACTCGCCAGCAACCTCAGCCACAGATACTGCGACACGTTGGTATCTTGATATTCATCGACCAGAATGTATTTAAACCGTTTCACATATTCCTGCAAAATATCCTGAAACTGTGTAAACAACGTCAGCATATGCAAAATTAAATCGCCGAAATCCGTCGCGTTCAACTGCCGCAGCCGGTCTTGATAAATCTTGTACACCTTCACCGCGTTGCCGCCCCCCGCGCCCAGATCATGCGCGCTCGTCACCTGATCGGGGCGCAGCCCTTGATCTTTCCAGCTCTGGATAATCCCCGAAAACAGCTTCGCCGGCGTCGATTTATCGTCGATGCTCAACTCGTTCAAAATCTGTTTCAGCAACCGGATCTGGTCGTCCATGTCTAAAATCGTGAAGCTCGATGTCAGGCCTAGCTTCTCCGCGTGCCTGCGAATAATTCGCGCCCCGATAGAATGGAACGTCCCCATCCACAAAGCCTGCGATGCGCCCGTCAGATGCGTCACCCGCTCCTGCATTTCCCGCGCCGCCTTGTTCGTAAATGTCACGGCCAGAATCTCCCCCGGCCACGCCTTCTTCTCCAGCAGAATATGCGCAATCCGCGTCGTCAGCACGCGCGTTTTGCCCGTGCCCGCCCCCGCAAGCACCAGCAGCGGTCCATCGGTGGTTTCCACCGCAAGGCGCTGTTCTTCATTCAGTTTGGCAAGTAATTCAGAATCGGTCTGGGCAATCGATTCCGTCACGGCAGCATCAACCATACCGGCAGCCAGTTAATGCGTTGCAGGATCGTGATGAGAATCAGGCAAGGGAACGGCACGAAGAAAATTGCCGCGTCCATCGCCGTTTTGCGAATAAAACGCGGCCGCGCCGTCAGCTCTTCCGACTCCCTGAACAACTTGAAATCCGGCAGCCACCGTGGCACTTCGCGCATGTAAGCTTCATACGGCTCACCGAATTTATGGCGCAAAAACGCCTCTTCCTTCTTCACCACGAATGGGTAATACACCATATAAACAATGGCTAAAAATAGCGCCACCGTATAACTGCGAAACTCAAGCCCCACACCCACCGTCGCCAAAAACGAAAACACATAGAGCGGGTTACGCACCACCGAAAACGGCCCGTCGCGCACCACCTCGTCGTTTTTCCTGCCCCCGATGAACGCCGAGCAATACACCCGCCCGAAGGCGCCTGCGATCACCAGCGAATACCCCAGCCACATCAGGAACTGTAAGTGAAATTCGCTCCAGCGCTTCGACGGATGGATGACAAGCGCTGCAAGCACCGCCAGTACAGCGAAAATACGGCTGTGGAACTGTCTGGATTTCAATAATTTCGGGCGATCGGACATATTTTCTCCTTTAATGGATATAGTACCGTTATAACCGGATTGAAAGATTGGTAAAGCACCGTTTTTGTTTTGCAATTACTAAGGCAATCCCGATATAAACAGGGCAGTCCACCATAAACCAAAGGTTTTTTTCGCCAATGAAAGGCATTCTACCGGCGAAGAAATCGAACGCTGCAACAGTGTTCTCAAAAGCGGCCAGCTTGAAGCTTTCATCCTTGCGCGCATCGCCGCGCTCGGCATCACCGATCGCTAAAACTTTGGAATTATTCGACCCCGAGCCGCTCTACCTCACCTACTCATAACTGGAATTTTAAATGACCGTCGTTACCCGCTTCGCTCCCTCCCCCACCGGTTTCCTCCACATCGGCGGCGCCCGCACCGCGCTTTTCAACTGGCTCTACGCCAAGCACCATAATGGCACGTTCCTGCTTCGCATCGAAGACACCGACCGCACGCGCAGCACCCAAGCCGCCATCGACGCCATCCTCGACGGCATGAAATGGCTCGGCTTAGACTGCGACGGCGAACCCTTCATGCAGTTCGTCCGCGCCACGCGCCACGCCGAAGTCGCCCACGAAATGGTCAAGCTCGGCAAAGCCTTCCCGTGCTATACCACCCAAGCCGAACTTGAAGAATTCCGCACCAAAAACCCCAACGCCAAATTCCGCTCCCCCTGGCACGATGGCGGAACGCCTCCCGAAAACACGCCCTTCGTCATCCGCATCAAATCCCCGCTGGACGGCGAAACCACCGTCAACGACAAGGTGCAAGGCACCGTCACCGTCAAAAACTCCGAACTAGACGACATGATCCTCCTTCGCTCCGACGGCACCCCCACCTACATGCTAGCCGTCGTCGTCGACGACCACGACATGGGCGTCACGCAAATCATCCGCGGTGACGATCACCTCACCAACACCTTCCGCCAGCTCATGATCTACGACGCGATGGGCTGGACCGCGCCTTCCTTCGCCCACATCCCCTTAATCCACGGCGCTGACGGGGCTAAACTCTCCAAACGCCACGGCGCCCTCGGTGTCGACGCCTACCGCGACATGGGCTACCTCCCCGAAGCCGTCCGCAACTACCTGCTGCGCCTCGGCTGGTCCCACGGCGACGAGGAAATCATTCCCGCCGACAAAGCCATCGAATGGTTCGACCTTGACACCGTCGGCAAATCCCCCTCGCGTTTCGACTTCGCCAAGCTCGAAAACTTAAACGGCCACTACATCCGCGAAGCCGACAACGCCCGCCTTATCGGCCTGATCTATCCCGGTATCGACAAGGCCAGCCTCAGCTATTCCCGCCTGCTTTCCGGCATGAACGGCCTGAAACAACGCGCCAAAACCCTGATAGAGCTGAAAGAAGCCGCCTCGATCTACGTCATTGCCCGCCCGCTCGCCTTCGAGCCCAAAGCCACCGAAATCCTCGACAAAGGCAAGGACATCCTCAAAGCCGTCCTGCCGCTCGTCGAAGCCATATCCAATTGGAATCACACCGAAATCGAGCAAACCTGCCGCACCCATGCTGAAACCACGGGCCAGAAGCTAGGCGCCATCGCCCAGCCGCTTCGCGCTGCCGTTACGGGCAAATCCGTCTCCCCAGGCGTGTTCGAAGTCATGGAAATTCTTGGTAAAGAAGAAACACTTGGCCGCCTTCGTGACGTATGTTAAGCTGTTCCTCCTATGCTGAAAAAACACACTCCGCTCGATCAGTTTAAAGAGTTTCATTCGCAGCTTGCGCAAACCTTAAACGAAAACTATTTTGAGCGCGATTTCCGCGAGGAAACCGAAGAAATCTGCCAGCGCGTGCGCATGACCATCCGCGATATGGTGGAACATATCCCGCAAAGCGAGAACGATGTGGTCATCGGCGCGGCAAATATGTGGCTGGACGTGAGAGACGATATTGCATTGTTGAAAGACAGGCTTATTTATATAGAAGAGAGTCTGGCCGCGCGTGACAGCGTCGCCAACACTCACCGGATGACCCTGCTGCTGGAACGCGTTGAGCGCTCCACCGGCAATTTTATAGATACAACCAAAATTGAACCTCTGATCGGTAATTAAGAACATGGCAATCCTTCCCCTCATAATCGCACCCGATGTACGCCTCAAAACAAAATCCGAACCCGTCGCGGTGATCGACGACTCCATCCGCGCACTCGCGCTCGACCTGTTCGACACCATGTACCACGAGCGCGGCATCGGCCTCGCCGCTGTGCAGGTGGGCGAGCTCAAACGCGTCCTCGTAGCCGACGTCAACTGGCGTGACGATGACGACACGCCCGGCAAGCAATACATTCTCATCAACCCGGAAATACTCGAAGATTCCGGCGACGACCATGTCTACAAAGAAGGCTGCCTGTCCTTCCCCGACCAGTTCGCCGATGTCGTGCGCCCCAGCACCGTGCGCGTGAAATACCTCAACATCAAAGGTGAATCGATTGAAGAAACCTTCGAAGGCATCCTCGCGACCTGCATCCAGCACGAGATCGACCATTTGAACGGCATCGTCTTCGTCGACCATATTTCCTCCGTCAAACGCGACATGATCACCCGCAAACTGATCAAAATGAAAAAAGCAGGCATGTTCGAACCCCACGTCCACGGCCCCAACTGCAGCCACGATCACGATCACGGCCATGACGATCATGACCACGAGCACGTGCATGGCGAGAACTGCAATCACTAGCCCTTCCCGTCATCCCCGCGAAGGCGGGGACCCAATGCGGAGCGCGTCTGCGCGGGAAAAAACCTTATCCTCGCTACCACGAGTAACACTAGACACCCGCCGTCGCGGGCACAACGGCACACCCTGATGCGCCTCGTTTTCATGGGAACCCCGGCTTTCGCCGTGCCGACGCTCAAAGCCCTGCATGAAGCCAGACACGACATCGCGTGCGTCTACTCCCAACCCCCACGCCCCGCCGGTCGCGGCCAAAAAGAAACCCTCTCGCCAGTGCACCAATACGCCGCTGAAAACGGTATCCCCGTGTTCACGCCTGTCAGCCTGAAATCCCCCGAAATCCAAGCCGAATTCGCAGCCCACAACGTCGACATCGCCCTCGTCGCCGCTTATGGTTTACTGCTCCCACAACCCATCCTCGACGCCTACAAACTCGGCTGCATTAACATCCACCCATCCTTACTCCCAAGATGGCGCGGCGCCGCCCCCCTGCAACGCACCGTCATGGCTGGCGACAAAGAAACCGGCATCTGCATCATGCAAATGGATATTGGCCTCGACACCGGCGACATATTGCTGCAAAAAAACTTCTCCGTGCCGCGCGATTTCGACACCGGAATCCTCCACGATAAATGCGCCGCCGAAGCCGCGCCGATGGTTCTGCAAATCCTCGACCAATTCACCTCCGCCACCGTCACCCGCACGAAGCAATCCGAACACGGCGTCGCCTATGCCAAAAAAATTACCAAAGAAGAATGCAAGATCGCATGGGACCTCACCGCCGAAGCCATCGACGACCATATCCGCGGCCTATCCCCCGCTCCCGGCGCCTATTTCCTCTTCAACGATGAACCCATCAAAATCTTCAAAAGCCGTGTTGCCGCTGGCGTCGGCGTTCCCGGCACCGTTCTCGACAGCACCCTTGCAATTGCCTGTGGCGACGGCATTTTAATCCCGCTCGAAGTCCAGCGTCCCGGCAAAAAACGCATGCAAACAGCCGAGCTTTTAAACGCTTATCCCATCCCCGCCGGTACGAAGCTCTGACATGCCCATCTACAAACTCACCATCGAATACGACGGCACCCATTATTTCGGCTGGCAGCGTCAGCTCGAACAGCGCAGCGTTCAGGGCGAACTGATTCAAGCCGTCAAAAAATTCACCGGCGTCGATGTCGATGTCGTCGGCGCAGGCCGCACAGATTCCGGTGTGCACGCCACCGCGCAGGTCGCCCATGTCAATTTGCCCCGGGAATACGACGATTTCAAAGTGATGCAGGGTATCAACTACTACCTTTTCAATAAGGTCAACGACGCTGGCGAATCCGAAAACAATGTCGCCAACCGCATCGCCGTGCTGAAAGCCGAGCGCGTCGCCGACGATTTTTCCGCCCGCTTCTCCGCTAAAAAACGCCATTACCTCTACCGCATCATCAACCGCCGCGCGCGCCTCGGCGTCGAAGCGGGCCGCGCATGGCACGTCATCGACCAGCTCGACGACAAGCTGATGCACAAAGCCGCCCAAACCGCGCTCGTCGGTCATTACGATTTCAACTCGTTCCGCGACACCAATTGCCAGTCGAAATCCTCCATTAAAACACTGGAGCAGCTAGACGTCCGCCGCGTCGGCGAAGAAGTCCGCCTGTTCGTCTCCGGCCGCTCATTCCTGCACCATCAGGTGCGCATCATGGCCGGTTCGCTGGCCCTCGTCGGCAAAGGCCGCTGGACCATCGACGACCTCGTCAAAGCCCGCGAAGCCTGCGACCGCTCAAGCGGCGGGCCGACAGCGCCACCGGATGGGTTATATCTGGTTGGGGTGGATTATTAACCAACGTCATTCTCGCGAAGACGGGAATCCAATCCGTAGCTGCGGAAGCAGCGTAAATGTTTTTCCTCGCTACCGCGAGGTGTATTGGATTCCCGCCTTCGCTGGAATGACGGCTATTTTAAGCCCGCAGCAAATCGTTGATGCTCGTCTTCGAACGCGTCTTCTCATCCACGCGCTTTACAATCACCGCGCATGCCAGCGCCGGCGCATCCGGCTTACCCGGCAGCGTACCTGGAACCACAACAGAATATGGCGGAATTTTACCATATGTTACTTCACCGCTCTCACGGTCAACGATCTTCGTAGAAGCGCCCAAAAACACGCCCATCGAAATCACCGAACCTTCCCCCACGATCACGCCTTCGGCCACTTCGCTGCGCGCGCCGATAAAGCAATTGTCTTCGATAATAACAGGATTCGCCTGCAACGGCTCCAGCACGCCACCAATGCCGGTGCCGCCGGAAATATGGCAATGCTTGCCGATCTGCGCGCAAGAACCCACCGTCGCCCACGTATCCACCATCGTGCCTTCGCCGACATAGGCGCCCACATTCACGAAGCTCGGCATCAGTACCACATCCTTACCGATAAACGCCGATTTGCGTACCACAGCGCCCGCAACGGCGCGGAACCCCGCCTGCTGGAACTGCGCCTTATCCCACGCGGCAAATTTCAACGGCACCTTGTCATACGCGCCATCCATCACCTGATTATCGTTCAGGCGGAACGACAGCAGCACAGCTTTCTTCACCCACTGATTCACAATCCATTCCGCGCCTTGCTTTTCAGCAACGCGCAAACTCCCGCTATCCAGTTTCATCAGCGTATCTTCCACCGCGTCGCGCACTTCGCCAGTGGTAGTGATGCTAAGTGCAGTACGGTTTTCCCACGCGGTTTCGATAATCTTCTGCATATTATTCTCCGTTTAAAGCAAGCACCTTACCCGCAAGGTAAAGCGACCCGCATATCATGACTATACAGGGTGTTTTGGCAGACCCCGCAATGGTTTGCAACGCATTTTGGACGCTCTGTGCCGTATTGGCCTCAATCCCGGCGGCTTTGGCGTGCCCTGCCAATTCAGCCGCGCTCTGACTGGTCTCTTCGCCCTCAACGACAATGGTGTGCAGCGACGCGATATTCGGTGCCAGCACTTTGAAAAACGCCTTACTTTCCTTCCCCTGAATCATCCCACACACCAGATGCACTTTCTCGCCACGCTTTTCCAGCCACCGGCCAAGAATCTCGCCCCCTTGCGGATTATGCCCCCCATCCAGCCACAGCTCCATACCCTTGGGGAGTATCTTCACCAGCCTGCCGGTGATGAGATGCTGCAACCGCGCGGGCCATACCGTATTGGCAAGTCCCGCCTGAATCTGTTGCGGTGTAATATTGAATTGCGGCAAGGTCTCGATGCATGCCACAGCAGTTGCTGCATTATCCACCTGATGGTCGCCCGCCAGCGACGGATTAAGCGGCAGCGTCAAAGTTTTCGAAACATAGGATGCCTCCACCACGTCCCAATCCTCATGGAAACACCGAAGAGGCGCATGTAACGAATGTGCTTTTGCCTTGATGACATGCAGCACATCCTTCGTCTGCCTGCCGACTACGCATGGCACGCCGGGTTTTAAAATTCCGGCCTTTTCGCCCGCGATCTGAACCACCGTATCGCCAAGAAACTGCGCGTGGTCGCGCGAGATCGGCGTAACGGCCGTCAACACCGGTTTTTCAACGACGTTCGTAGCGTCCAGCCTTCCGCCCATGCCGGTTTCCAGCAGCAGAACATCGGCGGGCATTTCGGCAAACGCAAGAAACGCCGCCGCCGTCGTCGATTCAAAAAACGTCACCGGCTGCTGATCGACAAACCCGGCAACGCGCTCCAGCAACGCCGTTAAATACGCGTCGTCAATCGGCTTGCCCGCAAGCTGGATGCGCTCGTTAAAACGCATCAGATGCGGCGACACATATCGGTGCACCCTATATCCCGCCGCCTCAAAAATCGCATTCAGATACGCCAGCAGCGAGCCTTTGCCGTTCGTACCCGCCACATGGATAACCGGCGGCAGGCGCTTCTGCGGGGAGCCAAGCAGCTCCAGAAACTGCACTGCGCGTTCAAGACCGAGATCGATGGTAGCTAAATTCTGGTGATGCATGCGCGCCAGCAACTCGTCGAGCTTGTTCATACCAGCCCCTTATGCGCCGCGACATCATGCACGCGCAGATATTCCACATTTTTACCAATCAGCCAGCGTGATACTTCCAGCGTCGCCTTATCCTTATCGCTATCGACCTGCGCCAGAAACGATTTGCGCGAATGCCCGATAAATAGCGGCAGCCCCGCTTCGCGTAAACGCTCGACCCCTTGCACAATCGCCATCGATTGCGCTAGCGTTTTGCCAAAACCTAAGCCGGGGTCAAATATAACACGCTCTTTAGCGATGCCCGCTTCGGTAAACATGGCTAGTTTTTCGCGCGCGAATTCGATCAACACCTGCAACACATCCGCCGATTCCGGCAGCACCACGTTCTTATCCGCCGGGACGCTCAGCGAATGCATCAGCACCAGCTTGCAATCGGCATATTTCACCGTATTGACCATCGCCGCGTCAAACCCCGACACGTCATTAATCCAGCCGATACCCGCACCGGGTACCATCAACGCGCGGCGCGCATTGGCGGCGTGGCGCGTGTCCAAGCTGTACATCGGGCCTTCCGGCAACGCTTCTAACAGCACGTCCAGCCGCGCCCATTCTTCGTTTGGTGTAAGCACTGCCGCTCCCGGGCGCGTCGATTCGGCGCCGATATCGATAATGTCAGCGCCTTGCGCAATCAGAGTGTGAATACCTGCGATGGCGTCATCTTTGCTGAAATGCCTGCCGCCGTCGGAGAAGGAATCGGGTGTGACATTCAAGATGCCGACCAGCTTAGTCATTAATGACGCATCCCGTGTCGTGCAATTGCTTGCCAAGCATGTAGCCCTTGGCGCGGATAATATCCGCAGGGGTTTTGCCGAGAAATTCCCCCGCCACCGGATAATGCCATTTCGGCGCCACGTCCATCAGCGGAAAGATCGCGAAGTCGCGGTTCAGCAGTTCCTTATGCGGCACGTTCAGCTCGTCGCTTTCCAGCACCACCGCATCAATTGCCAGAATATCCATATCGATTTCGCGCGGTCCCCAGAAGCCGCGCTTCTGCCGGCCCAGCGCGGTTTCGATCTGTTTCAGCTTTTCTAACAGCGCCAGCGGCTCCAACTCGCACCTTGCGCTCACTGCCATATTCAAAAACGGCATGTTCATCTCGGGCGTTGCATCCGCGGGGAGCAAGGCGGCGGATTCGAAGATTCGCGAACAGCGGATATCGCGCGTAAATTCGCCAAGCTCCCGCACCGCACCCATCAAATACGCCATGCGGTCTCCAATATTGCTACCCAGCCCAAGAATAATCACATAAATTCCAATAAATTATAGCAAACTTATACAAAGGGTGCTTATTTTAACTCTCACCATGTAAGGGTACAAGGGGATATGTCATATTGTAACTTAAATGGCCAACTTATTGATGTTGAAAACGCCACAATTTCCGTGCAGGACCGGGGTTTCCGCTTCGGAGACGGCATTTTTGAGACGATAGGGGTCAACAACGGTGTGCCCTATCAGTTCGAATGGCATCTGCAACGCTTAATCGGCGGGCTTGCCGCGCTCAAAATTTCCTTCGATACCACGGTTTTACCACCTTATTGTCGCGAAATCCTGCATAAAAACGCGGTTCGGGGCGGCTTCCTGCGACTCCAAATCACCCGTGGCAACGGTTCCAAAGGCTACCTGCCCACCGGTAACACCCCCACCATGCTCATCGAAACCATGAACCCCGCCAGCTTCGAAGCGCCGGTGACGCTTTGGGAAAGCAGCTATACCAAGCCGTCGTCGCAATCCATGCCGCTGCAATACAAGCTCTGTCAGGGCGTCAACTCGACGCTTGCGCGCATGGAAGCCATTGAGCACGGCTGTTTCGATGCGCTGCTGCTTAACGATAAAGGCGAAGTCTGCGAAACCAGCTCCGGCAATGTGTTCTGGGCCAAGGGTGGTAACATCTTCACCCCCTCGCTCGCCTGCGGCATTCTCGAAGGCTCAACGCGCGCGGCACTGCTGCGGCTGCTTCCCGACATCCGCGAAATCGAAGCAAGTGCCGATATCCTGCATCAGTCCGACGAAGTGTGCATCACTAACGTGGCGTGGAAAGCCTTGCCGGTGGCGTCGCTCGGCGCAACCAAATGGCTCAGCGGCGCGCTGGCCGCGCAGTGCGCGCAGATTCTGGAGCGAGACCGCATGCGATACAGCAACTCCAACCACGCCCAGTGGAAATAAAAACAAGCGCTTGAGCGAACGCGGCTTACGCATTAAAACTACTTTGAAAATAAAAAAGAGGTAGTGCCATGCGTAATATGTTTGCGATCATCATCGGCGTGTTCATCGCGGTCTGCATCGGTGGTTACGGCATCACATGGTACAGCCAGGCCGCCAGCACCAAGCGCGCCATCGAAGCCGCCATCGCCAAGATCAATCAGAAACAAACCTACATCACTTACGAATCCATCGAGTACAGCGGTTTTCCGAACAACGTCAACGTGTCGATCGTCAAGCCGCATTTCAAAGGCCGCGCCGACCAGATCATGCTGGCCGCCAACGCCATCACCAACCCCAACGCAGCGCCCAAAGCGATGGAACCGTGGGATGAAGACATCCTGCTTGACGGCAAAATCACCGTCGGCATCAATGCGCTTTCCGATCATTACACCATTGCCGTTTCCGGTAGCTGGAGCGACAATGCCACCATCAGCGGCGTGAATTACGCCAGCATCCATGAACAGGTCAGCGATTTCAACTGCACGCTGCACATGGCCCGCGAAACCAGCATTTTCGATACGCTGTGGAACTTCGGCTCGCTCCAGCGAGACGGCAAAGCCATGCTGCATGATTTCCGGATGCTCGACTGCAACACCGCCGGGCAGAAAACCATCGACACCGCCACAAAAGAACCGCTCACTATCGTCGGCCCGATCCGTATTTACACCGTCAACACTCCGCAAAACGACGTAACCCAGCTGCGCTTCTACACGAAATTTACCGATATGGAAATCAGCAAGGCCGGTGATAAATTCATGGTGGCGTATGTGCATGCGGCATCGCCGGAAACGGCCACAGCGTTGAATTACTCCGATTACGGCAAGCAAAATCTTGAAATCGATTTTACTTACATGGGACCTTCGGAATTCAAACCCGACACCAAAAACGCCCAGATGGAAGTGGCCCTCAACAAATTCGACATGGCCAACAACGTCTACACCCTCCACAATTCATTCCACTATAATAACCTGCCCGCGCCGAACAGCCGCGCCAGCAATCTGTCGTTCAAAACCGAAAGCACCTTCGGCCCGCAATACAACACCGTTGCGAAGGAAAGCGTGCATAACTTCATTATCAACCTATACACGAACCCAAGCCCGTACCTGGCCGGGGTGCGCGAAATTGTGCAGAAATACAAGCCGGATGAAGTCTTCGCCGTCGTCACGCCTGCTTTGCCTAATTACACGGCGCTGGGCAAGCTGGTTCTCGGCGTTGACGGTAATTTCCGCGGCACAGCCGATTTTACCGCCGGGGATTACACGCTCGACGGGCTGGAAATCTCAACTGCGCTGTATGGCATCACCGGCAAAGGCGCGCTTAAAATGGCCAGCGGCGCGCCAGCGGGCGGCAATGTGCAACTTAGCTGCGCTAACTGCCTCAGCATGATCGACGATCTCGCCGACTTCCACAACCGCGTGCAGCACGTCGTCGCGTATTTCGAACCGAGCAAGGCCGTCCCGACCATCGACCCGGCGCAAACCGGGGCTTTAAAGCAGTTCCTGAGCATCCTCTCGCTGCCCGCCGCCGAGCCTACGGATAAAACCACGCTGGGCTATGTTATCGTCATGAACGGCCCGAACATCACCATCAACAATAAGTCGATGGCGGATGTCACCGCGTTGTTCAATGAATACATCCGTCCTGTCATTCGCCCCGTCGAACCCGCACCGGCGCCCGCTCCCGCCCACTAAGACGCGGAAGGCTCTACAGTTTTTGGCAAATCGGGCGTTTCACCCGGCGCGAGGGATTTAACGTCAACGGCGTGTTTCTGAAACAAAAACCGTGCCTCGGTCATCGCTTTTTCCAGCGTTTCAGCGTCCAGCAGCTTAGGGATGTCCTCCGGGCGACTTTTCCTTGCCCAGCCCAGATACTTCTTTATTCTATTGAAAATAACACGAATCATACGGCTACCCTTACTGTATTTATGCCCTCCCCGCAATCTCTCCAATGGATCGAACCGCTTGAATGTGCCGCCGCGCTGGAAGCCGCAGGGATTTTCGGCGCCGCGAACTGGATTTTGCTTTATTCCGGCGTGCGTACGTCGTATTCGGGCCGTTACAGCATCCTCGCATTCAACCCGCTGGATACTATAGAAAGCCATGATTTATCGCTATTCGCCGCAGCTCTCAGCAACGATAAGACTACGTATGAAAACGCATGGTTCGGCTATCTCGGATACGGCCTGAAAGATAGCTTGGAAACGCTTGAGCACGACAAGCCCGGCGCCTTTACGCTGCCCAACCTCGTGATGACGCGCTACGCCGATATCATCCGCTTTGACCACGATGAAAAAACTGTCACCGTCCTAAGCGGCACATGCACCGACATCGCAGCCGCACCTCCCGTGCAGCCTTTGCCCGAAGCAGGCAAAATCACTTCCAACATGAGCAAAACCAGCTATCTCGCGAACGTCGCTTCGCTCATCACGCGCATTCATGACGGTGAGTTTTATCAAGCGAATCTCACCCGCAAATTCTACGGTACATTCGCGCGCGAGCCGCACGCCTTCAGCTTATTCCGCACGCTATGTCGCGTGACTCCCGCCGCATACAGCGCCTTCATCAAAATCGGCGATACTTACGTGCTGTCATCAAGCCCCGAACAATTCATGAGCATCGACGCCAACGGCACCATGCGCGCCCGCCCCATCAAAGGCACCATGCCGCGCTTCGCCGATCTAAAAGAAGACGAAAAATCCCGGCAACGCCTTGAAAACAGCGAAAAAGACCGCGCCGAAAACCTGATGATCGTAGATTTAATGCGCAACGATTTTTCGCGCTCCTGCATTCCCGGCAGCGTCGCCGCCGAAAGCCTGTTTGACATCACCTCGCACGCCACCGTGCATCATTTATCCAGCACCGTCGTGGGCCAGAAAATATCACAGTGCAGCACGATAGACGCCATTTCCCATTGCTTCCCGCCGGGTTCCATGACCGGCGCACCTAAAATTCGCGCCATGAATGCCTGCACCCAGCTCGAGCAACTTGAACGTGGAATTTATAGTGGTGCCATAGGGTGGTTAGGCGGCGACGGTTCGGGCGAGCTATCGGTCGTCATCCGAACCCTTATTTGTAGAAGTTCCAATTTTGAGTTTCAGGTAGGAGGCGGCATTGTTTCCGATTCAAATCCCGAACTGGAGCGCCTAGAAACCATTGATAAAGCAAAAGGAATTCTTATAGCTCTCGGGATAACTCAAGCAAATTTACAGCTATAAAACGTGATTTAGCCATGCATAAAGCGCATAACTAGTCTTACTTTATAGCAATTCAATGCATTTACTTAATGGCTATACTGGCACCACAACAATACAAAAAAAGTTTGCAAAGTTTGCCGATATGACCAATACAAAAAAAGCCCTGAACATCGCCGCTCTCATCGGCCTTATGCTCTCGTTAAGCGCATGCGTGAACACGCAGAGCTCCCCGAGCATGGTTGATTACTCTTATGTTCCGCCGTCGAACGTACTCGCTGCGTCCCCTAATCCGGGCATCGACGACTTCTAGAACTTCGGAATACTGTTTTACAGTAAGCGATGGCTCTGCCTCCCCCCGGCAGGGCCATTTGCTTATTTGGCGCTGATGCGATTAGCCTTCAACCTTGATCGTGCTGGTCATTTCTTCCATTTCGAGGAAGCTCGGCTGAAAATGCGAAGGAATCTGCGCGCGTCCCATCTCCATCGACACCTGCGGCGCGAGCCCTTTGAGATGCGCCACGAGCACGTCGCGGATGATGAAATAAAACTGCTGCTCTTCGGCGTGAATCGACAGATTGCGCAGCGCAATCGGACCCACCACGCAATACGACATGAATACCCCAAGGAACGTTCCCACCAGCGCCCCGCCGATCATGGCGCCAAGAACCGCTGGTGGCTCGTTGATGCTCGCCATCGTTTTTACCACGCCCAGCACCGCCACCACGATGCCGATGGCCGGAAGGCCGTCTGACATGCCTTGCAGGCCGTGACCCGCGCCGGTGGACTCGTGATGGTGTTTTTCAAGCTGCTTATCGAGATTGTCTTCGA
The DNA here is from genome assembly GCA_025362975.1 of Alphaproteobacteria bacterium. Lineage (GTDB taxonomy): Bacteria > Pseudomonadota > Alphaproteobacteria > Rickettsiales > SXRF01 > JANYBV01. The sequence goes on from JANYES010000004.1 coordinate 126,218, forward strand.
TGGTGTTCGGATTTTCCATGCCCATCGTGAGCGTCCGCAACACGTCGCAGATCATGTCGATAGCAAAGTGATCGTGGATGATGTGCGGATACTGGCTGAAGATCGAGCTTTCGCTCGGTTTTTCGATGTGTTTTTCCACCGAGATCATGCCCTTGGATTTCATCAGCTTGCACAGCGTGAACATCAGGCACAGCAATTCGCGGTAATCCTTCTTTTTCCATTTCGGGCCTTTGAAGGTTTTGATAATCTCTTTGCAGGTCGCTTTCAACACGGTGGTGCTGTTAGCCACCATATACGCGCCGATGGCGCCGCCCATAAGCATTGGCATTTCGTGCGGGGCCGCTTCGAGAATGATCTCGATTTTGCCACCAGACATCGCATAGATGCCGAAAATGATGACAATCGTGCCAAGAATACCAATAATGCCAATCATCGTGGGATTTCTGTTAGCTAGAGGATTCAGATGCTCTAGTTTTAACAGCTAAAAACAAAGAAAACGTTAAAAGTCGTAACGTTAGGCGGGCACTTCCTCCGCCGACACCACACCCTTAACCACCCTGATTTTATCAAGAATAGTCGGCGAGAGCGTATACTTATCAGGAAGTTGCAATACCGCCCGCTCCGTCCCTAACTCAGCGTTCAGGGTAACTTTAGCCCCTTTGGGTCCTGGCGTCCCCAGCAATGTCCTGATATCGGCCAGTGCGTTCGGCTGGTTGATAGTAATGCGGAAGGCCGAAGCCTTGGAGCTTTGCTGCTGGTGCTTCACTAACGCGTCGTCGAACAGCGAAATCGTCTGCGCGATGTAGCGCCCGCCAGCGTCAGGGTCCATCTTGGCGTCGACCGACATCAGCAGGATTTTGCCGTTTTCAAGGATATCGCGGCACCCACTGAGCAGTGTTTCGTCAAACACCGACACTTCAAAAATACCGCCCATGTCCGACATCTGGATAAACGCGAACCGGCCCTTGTCCGATGATTTAAATTTCCTGCCGGTGACAATGCCCGCCACCTTGATAGTTTTAAAGCGACTATCGAGCTTTTCGGCAAACTGCGCCGACGATGTAACACGCAAGCCATCCAACGCCATCTTATAACCCTCAAGCGGATGTGAGGATAAATAGAACCCGATGGCAGAAAACTCGTTTTCCAGCCGCTCAAGGCTCGTCCAGTCCGCAACATCAGCCATCTTAGGCTTGGGAATTACCGCGCCGCCACCGCCGAACAGGCTGACCTGCTGGCTTTCCTTGTCGCGCTGGGCGGAAGCGCCGTCGGCCATAACCATGTCAATATGGCTCATCAGCTGGTTGCGGTTGGGATGCATGGAATCGAACGCGCCCGCTTTGATCAAATGCTCCAGCGCCCGGCGGTTGAGCGATTCAGTGGGCACGCGCGTGGCGAAATCGAAAACATCCTTATACGGCCCGTGCGCCTTGCGCTCCTGCACCACCGCATCCATCGCCTGCGCGCCGACGTTGCGGATAGCGGCGAGCGCATAGCGGATGGCCAGTTTCGGCTGCGTGGTGGTGCCTGTTTTTTCCACGGAGAATTTCACCTCGGATCTGTTGACATCCGGCGGCAGCAGCGGCACATCCGAATGAATCGCTTCCTCACGGAAAATACCGAGCTTGTCGGTGTTGTGCATGTCGAGCGTCATCGAGGAGGCGATGAATTCCACCGGATAATTCGCCTTCAAAAACGCCGTTTGATAGGCTATCAAAGCATACGCCGCCGCGTGCGATTTGTTGAAGCCGTACTCAGCAAACTTAGCAATCAAATCAAAAATCGTGGCCGCCTGTTTTTTCTCGACGCCGCGCTCGACGGATTTTTCCACGAAAATATCGCGCTGCGCTTCCATTTCCGCTTTGATTTTTTTACCCATCGCGCGGCGCAGTAAATCGGCTTCGCCGAGCGAATAACCAGCTAAAAGCTGGGCGATCTGCATTACCTGTTCCTGGTAAATGATAACGCCGAAGGTTTCTTTCAGCACCTGCTCCATCGTAGGATGCAGGTATTGCACGTCTTCCAGCCCGTGCTTGCGCGCGATATAAGTCGGGATGTTATCCATCGGGCCAGGGCGATACAGCGACACTAGCGCGATAATATCTTCCAGCGTATCGGGTTTGAGCTTTTTAAGCGTATCGCGCATGCCCGCCGACTCAAGCTGGAACACACCGACGGTGTCACCGCGGCTGAGCATTTCGTAGGTCGGCTTGTCGCCCTCAGGAAGCGCCAGCAGGTCGATGGTGATACCGCGCAGTTTCAGCAATTCAAGCGCGCCCACTAAAACAGTAAGTGTTTTCAGGCCCAGGAAGTCGAACTTGACCAGCCCCGCGCTTTCGGCGTATTTCATCGAATACTGCACCACCGGCATATCCGATTTCGGGTCACGGTACAGCGGAACCAGCTCGTCCAACGGCCTGTCGCCGATCACCACGCCCGCCGCATGCGTCGACGCGTTGCGGTTCAGGCCTTCGAGCTTCAGGCTGATATTCACCAGCTTTTGGACGGTTTCGTCGTCTTCAATCGCCATTTTGAGCATCGGCTCGAGGTCGATGGCTTCGGCGAGCGTGCACGGTTGTGCCGGGTTATTCGGCACCATCTTACAAATTTTATCCACCTGCCCATACGGCATCTGCAACACGCGGCCCACGTCGCGCAGCACCGCGCGCGCCTGCAATCGGCCGAAGGTAATGATCTGCGCCACGCGGTCCTGCCCGTAGCGCTTCTGTACATAGCGGATGGTTTCTTCGCGACGGTCCTGACAGAAATCTACGTCAAAGTCAGGCATCGACACGCGGTGCGGGTTTAAGAAACGCTCGAAAAGCAGGCCATATCGCAGCGGGTCCAAATCGGTAATCAGCAGCGACCATGCCACCACCGAACCCGCGCCCGAACCGCGACCCGGGCCCACCGGAATCCCCTGGTCCTTCGACCATTTGATAAAGTCCGAGACGATCAGGAAATAACCCGGAAATTTCATTTTGATGATGGTCAACAACTCGAATTCGAGGCGCTCGAAATATTCTTTGCGCTTAGCTTCTTTTTCATCTGCGCTCATCGCGTCGGTGTATACGTAGCACTCAAGACGCATTTTCAGGCCTTCGGTGGCCTGCAGGCGCAGCGCTTCGTCTTCGCTCATGTCGCCTTCGGTGAAGTGCGGCAGGATTGGCGCTTTCGATGTCGCGACGAAACTGCAGCGCTTCGCGATTGCCGCCGTATTGGCGATGGCTTCCGGGATATCTTTGAACAATTCCGCCATTTCTTCCGGCGTTTTGAGGCGATGCTCCGGCGTCAGCTGCCTGCGGCTGCTATCGGTGACATAGGTGCCCTCGGCGATGCATAAAAATGCGTCATGCGCTTCGAACATGTCAGGCTTCACGAAATAGGCGTCGTTCGTCGCCACCAGCGGCAAATTATGTTTATACGCAAGCGCCACGCTGCGGGCTTCGATCAACTTTTCGGTGGGTAATCCATGCCGCATCAACTCAACATAGAGCCGCTCCGGGAACAGCGCTTTGAGTTCCAACAAAAGTTCCTCGGCAAGCGTATCCTGCCCGCCGATCAGCGCCTTGCCGACGCCGCCAAGTATGCCGCCGGTCAGCGCGATAATCCCGTCGCTGCGGCCTTCGAAATCTTTCAGCATCATTACCGGCGCTTCGCCGCCCGTCGGCGCGAGATAGGATTTGCTGACAAGGTGCAGCATGTTGTGCCAGCCTTTATCCGTCTGCGCTATGATCAGCAACTGGTCGGGCTTCACGAGGTTGACGTTACGTGCCTGCTCCGCCTGATGCGGTTTCAGATACACCACACAACCGATTAGCGGCTGCACGCCGCTATCCATCGCCGCGAGCGAAAACTCAAGCGAGCCGAACAGATTCCCATGATCGGCAATACCAATCGCAGGCACCGAATGCGACTTCGCCCATTTGACCATTTCCTTCACAGGAATGGCGCCTTCCAGCAGCGAATAAGCGCTGTGCACGCGCAGGTGAATAAATGGAATTTGTGTCATGCCTCAATCATAGACACATAAATTCACGTGATCAACCATTGTTAAAAAGTCTTCTATTGCAACAAACACGTTTGCCGGTTTGATGCGTCCTACAGACGCACGATGCGGTCCATCCGGCCAGCCAGTACGAGGTTATGCGTGGCCACCAGCATGCCCGCATTCTTCTCACGCGAAACCTGCATCAGCATATCGAACACCGTCTGCGACGTGGTGACGTCAAGATTGCCGGTCGGCTCGTCGGCCAGCAATAACGCCGGTTCATTGGCCAGTGCGCGCGCAATCGCCACGCGCTGCTGTTCGCCGCCTGAAAGTGCGGCCGGGCGATGGTGCAACCGCTCGCGAAGGCCGAGGCTACCCAGCAATTCCGCGCCTTTTTCCTGCGCCATTTTCTGCGACACGCCCGCAATCATCTGCGGCAACGCCACGTTTTCTACGGCGGAAAACTCCGGCAGTAAATGATGAAACTGATAAATAAACCCGATATGCCTGCGCCGCGCCATCGTGCGCTTGTCGTCACCTGCGCCAGTCATGTTTTCGCCGCTGATCCACACCTGCCCCGCATCCGGATTATCGAGCAGACCCGCGATTTGCAGCAACGTCGATTTCCCCGAACCGCTCGGGCCGACCAGCGCCACGACTTCGCCGCGCTTCACCTCAAGGTTCAGATTGTCCAACACGCTGAGCACACGTCCGCCCTGCTCATATTTGCGCACCACGCTATTGAACATCAGCGCCGCATCACTCATAACGCAACGCCTCCGCCGGGTCGAGTTTCGCCGCGCGGCGCGCCGGGTAAATCGTCGCAAGGAACGATAACGCCAACGCCAGCACCGACACCGTAATCACCTCGCCGCCATCGACTTTCGACGGCAGGTGCGACAGGAAATATAGCTCCTCGTTAAACAGCCTGTGACCCATCATCGACTCCAGCCAGAGCTGGATATTTTCCGTGTTGAACGCAATCAGCAACCCGAGCAACACGCCCACCACCGTACCGATAACGCCGACGCACGAGCCGCAGATCATGAAAATCCGCATAACCGAACCCCTGCTCGCGCCCATCGTGCGCAAAATCGCCACGTCGCGGCCCTTTTCACGGACCAGCATGATCAGGCTGGAAATAATATTGAACGACGCCACAATAATAATCAGCATCAGGATTAGGAACATCACGTTGCGCTGCACGATCACCGCCTGAAAAATCCCGCTATTGGAGCTTTTCCAGTCATACACGCGCCAGCCCACGCCAAGCTTATTCACCACCGCGCCCGCCACCTGCCCCGCCTGATCGGGGTCATTGGTCATCACCTCAATGGAACTGGCCATATCGGCGCCGTTGTCGCGCAGTTTGAAATACAGCTGCGCCTCGTCGAACGGCAGCAGCACCAGCCCATTATCATATGCAAACATGCCGATCGAGAAAATCCCGACCACCTTATACGCCTTCACACGCGGCACCATGCCCGCCACCGTCGCTCGGCCCTCCGGCGAAATCAGCGTCAAATCCTGCCCGATACTAAGCCCGAATTTCTCCGCCATGCGCTTGCCGATAATCACGCCCTCACCGCGCTCGAACGCGCCGATATCGCCTTCGGTGATGCGTTTTACCAGCAAATACTTGTGCTGCAAATCGTTGTAACGATAGCCCGAAACCATCGCGCCCGTCGCCTGCCCGTGGAACGTGGCCATGATCTGACCTTCAATTTTTGGCACCGCGCTTTTCACGCCCGGCACCGCCATAATCGCATCGCTCACCGCCTGATAATCCGAAATCCCGCGCGAATTCGAATACACGCTGACATGGCCCTCTAGACCTACGATGCTCTTAATCATCTCCCCGCGCACACCGTTCATCACTGCCAGCACAACAATCAGCGTCGCCACGCCAAGGGCAATCCCGATCAGCGAAAACAACGCGATAACAGAAATAAGCCCCTCCTCGCGGCGAGCGCGCAGGTAGCGGAATGCAACTAATCGTTCAAAGGGTGAGAGCATGTTCAGCCGTGTTGTTTACGCCACGCAATCTATACGTTATCATGCATGCAGGAAAGATGATTTATGCATATTTTGGGTATTTTACTGACCATAGTCCTGATGCTGCCCAGCAACGCCCTTGCGGTGGACGTACCCGTCATCCACGGCAAATGCGCCGATACGGTGATGTACCCCGATGCCGTGGTGAGCCTGATCAACCAATGCTTTGCAACGGATCGCTATAACGATTGCCTCAGTACCAACGGTAAAATCCCGCCGCGTTGCCCGGATATCTGCAAAAAAGCCATCAATGCTGAGCAGCCCTACGGCACTAAAATCGACCAGCTCTATAAGCACGGCGGCGGTTGGCTTTTGATGTTCAGCAAGGGCAAGCAGTTCGGCAAAGTCGTAGGCTATTCCAATGCGCACTGCAACAAAGAGCCCGTAGTGCCCAAATGCTACGCGCTGCCCATCTGCTACGGCGGCATATGGAACATCATGCATTACGATGTACCCCCACAAATCAACGCCCCAGACCCGGCGTTATCGCCCGCGCCCAAGGAAGAATCCCGCGCCAACGGCCACGAATACGACCAGAAACCCGAATGTTATCAGGAAATCATTTTCCCCAAAGGCGTGGTCGACATGCTGCAAAAATGCAAAGCTACCGGCAAATCCTATAATTGCGGCGGCGCCGGCCCTTGCCCCGAAATCTGCAAACTGGCGCTGAGCGCACAAAGCGACGAGATGAAACGCGCCGGTGATTTTTATAACAGTTACGACGGCGGCAGCCTGATGCCGTTTACGCGCGGTAATGATTTCGGCATGTATGTCGAGCATCCTTACGCTACACCGCAATGCCCAACGGCTGCGGCGGTGCCGGACTGCAAAAAGTCGATCTGCAATACCTTCTGATTAAAGCGCGGCCATACCCGCTTTCGGCGGAACGACTTTGCTAAGCGCTTCGTCCATGCCGATTTCGTGTTTCTCGCCGGTCTTGCGGTTTTTCATTTCTACCACGCCTTTTTCAGCACCCTTAGGGCCGATGATAATCTGCCACGGCAGGCCGATCAGATCCATCGAGGCAAATTTCCCGCCCGCACGCTCATCGGTGTCGTCATAGAGCACGCTTACACCGGCAGCCTGCAATTTGCCGTACAACGTGCTGCACATCTCATCGCATTTCGCATCGCCCACACGCAGGTTGATCAACCCCACTTTGAATGGTGCGACCGATTCCGGCCAGATGATGCCGTTATCGTCATGACTCGCTTCGATAATAGCACCCACAAGGCGGGAAACGCCTACGCCGTAGCAGCCCATTTCAAGCGTTACCTGTTCGCCGTTCGCCGCAGGCAGCGTGGCTTTCAGGGCTTTGGAATATTTGGTGCCGAGGTAGAAGATATGACCCACCTCGATGCCGCGTGCTTCGCGCAAACGGTCCGGGGCGATGGCATTCGGATCGTGCTTTTCATCGGCGGCGGCATAAAGCTGGCGCATTTCCTCTGTTGTCATTTTGACTTTGCCATCACGGATATCGTCGAAGGCTTTATCGTAATACACCGCGCTTTCACCTGTCTCGGCGACCACGTGGAATTCGTGGCTCAGATCGCCACCGATAGCGCCAGAATCGGCGCGCACCGGAACAGCCGTCAGCCCCATGCGGGCGAACATGTTTAAGTACGTATCATACATTTTGTTGTAGGTTTTCTTCGCAGCTTCGTAATCCATATCGAACGAATATGAATCCTTCATCAGGAATTCGCGGCCACGCATCACCCCAAAACGCGGACGCACTTCGTCGCGGAATTTCCACTGGATCTGGTACAGATTTTTGCCCGCGTCGCGGTAGCTTTTGAAGTTGTTGCGCACGATATCGGTGATTACTTCCTCACAGGTCGGGCTGTACAGCAGCTCGCGCTCGGCGCGGTCCGGGAAACGGAGCATTTCCTTGCCCAACGCATCGTAACGGCCCGATTCTTTCCACAGTTCGGTCGGCTGCAACGTCGGCATCAATACTTCGAGCGCACCGGCTTTGTTCATCTCATCGCGGATAATGTTTTCGATATTGCGCAGTACCATCAAACCCAGCGGCAACCAGTTATAAATACCCGCCGCGAGCTGGCGCACCATACCGGCGCGCAGCATAAGACGATGCGAAGCGATCTGCGCTTCTGACGGAGTTTCTTTAATCAGGGGCAGGAAAAATTGTGAAAGGCGCATATACAACCAAATTAAAATTACATTACACATTGTCACCCCGCTGAATAGCCGGGTCCGGACCCCATCATGCGACGGGGTGACACTAACGGAAACTTACCAACTGTACCTCACCTTGTAATGCACTACCGATTCTTTTTCCGGCTCAACATCGACAACGAAATTGACTTGATGGGCATCGGTTTTCTTAAACGCGGGCTTGGAATCGAGAATCTCCCAATTCACCGCGCGGTACAAATTCTCGACGACTTTAACCTTCACCGCCTGCTTCTTTTGGTTGCGGATTTTGATCTCGATATCTTCCTCAGCGAAGTGCTTGTTGATGTCTACCTTGTAATCCACCTGCTTTCGCTCGCCGACCACGTCAAACGCACTACCCAGCTTAATGACAACATTTTCGTTGCGCGGCGTATGATCGATCACGCTTTCGCCGATGAATTCCTGCGCACCATCCTCGTCGCGCTGATTAACGCGAATGCGCCCCGCCGGTAGCGGCACGCCAAGGCCGATGTCTTTTTTGTTTTCGAGCTTCAGGAACACGTCAACTTTTTTCGAGCCGGTATCCACGCCGTAATTCCTATCGGTGTAAATATTCCCGGCATAATACGGCGTCACCTGTCCGTTATACACCAACTCTTTTTCAACCGGCACACCCGCAACCGCAGGAATCAGCTCCATCTGCTTGGTCGAGTTGTCAGGCAGGGTGACAGGGCGGGACAGCGTATACATATGGTATTCGAAAAACGCTTTTTCCGCGAATGATGGCGCCACGGGCGGGGCCATCTCCATCGCATCCATGCGCATCGCCTTGGCCATCACCGCACCCTGCGCTTGCGGCGCGCGCTCGACGTCACCTGCGATCAGTTTCAGCTTGGCGTCTTTGAACGTAGCCCCGGTCTGGTTGATGATCGACACCCACGAGGTAAAATCGACCGTGCCGGTGTTGGCATCTTTGCCGTCGCGATAGGTCAGATTGTAATCCGCCCACCACGTAATGCCCTGCGTCTCATACGACACTTCGGCTTTTTGCTCGCCCACCTTGCCGGTAATAATATCCCACACCAGCGTTGGCTTGGTTATCAACCCGCCCGGCAATTCCGGGAAATTGATGCTGTTATAACCGTTGATGGCTTTGATCGAACCATCGGCGGCTTTCAGAGTCAGCCCGCCTTGCGAGCTAAGCAATGTACCTTTGACCATTTCGGTTTTATCGCCGTTTTGCTTCTCCAGCGTGATGTCTTTATCGATATATTTCTCGATCAGCTTTTGCTGGCTGACTAGGTCGAACTGGTAATTCTGCTCCACTACTTTCGTACCAGCGGGATCGGTGATCGATTTGAATTGTACGGTCGTGGGATCGATCAGCCCTGCAACGTCAGAGAATTTCACTACGGATTCCTTCTGCGGCAGGGTAATGCCGCGCTGCTGGCGCACGATGGCATACCCCGGAACGTTCGTGCCGATATATCCGGCTTGACCGTCGCGCGGACGGTAGTTGCTGGGGTCCACGGAGCCGGGCGCCATCTTGCTGTAGATCGTTATGGCGGTCTCTTCATCCCCTGCAAATGCAGGCATGGCAAAGGCAGATATCATCAGCATCAAGCATAGTTTTTTCATACATCACTCCATGTGTTTCAGCGACACCGCGCCGTTGGCAATCATCACTGCGATGATGGCAGTCACCACCACGCTCACCAGCGAATTAATCAGCACCACTTTCTTCCAGCGCCGCGCTTTCGGTGCCGCTACATAGCCAACGCCCTTGTCCGCGTCCGCCCTCACCCCGAACGGCAACACGAAAAACAGCGTCACCCACCACACGTTGATGAAAGTAAAAATGGCGAAGGAAACGGACATTTATACCTGTTCCAGCTCAACCAGCGTGCCACAAAAATCCTTAGGGTGCAGGAACAGCACAGGCTTGCCGTGAGCGCCGATTTTCGGCTTACCGTCGCCAAGTACGCGCGCGCCGGATTTGATCATCTGGTCGCGTGCGGCCGTGATATCGTCCACCTCATAGCAGATATGATGGATGCCGCCTGATGTATTTTTTGCAAGAAACGCCGCAATCGGTGAATTCTCACCCAGCGGATACAGCAGTTCGATTTTCGTATTTGGCAGATTGACGAAGACCACCGTCACACCATGTTCCGTCACGTCCTGAGGCTCAGAAACGCTAGCTCCCAGCGTATCGCGGTAGATCGCCGTGGCAGCATTTAAATCCGGCACGGCGATAGCGACGTGGTTTAATTTTCCAATCATGCATTCCTCACTTTTTCAGTGTGTTTAAGGACTAAAACTTGTCATAAAAATTTCACTTTTGCTACTGGCAAAATTTGGTAAGATCGTTATAATCAGAAACCCCGCACATTGCACTCTTTTCCCACGGACGTATGGACACCGAATCCAACTATAAGCCAGCCCTCAGCAGTCAGCCCGCACAAGTCGCGGCGTTTGAAAAACTGCTCACCTTGCATCCGCAGGAGCAGCTTGGCCTGCACGTGGCAGGGTTGCCAAAGCTGGTTTCGCCGAAGAGTATGGCCATCGGGTTCGCGCTGGGCCTTGCTTTCGGGGTGATTCTTGCCCTTGGAGAATTCGGCAGCCGCCTGATTCAGGTGCTGCACCAGACCGGCTTCCGTATGACCAATGTCAGCGTCTATGCATCGATCATGACGCTTACCAGCCTCGTCGGCGCCACTATCGGCATGAGCCGGACCCGCAAGGCAAAACGCACCAAAAATGCGCTTAAACCCAGCCCGGCGGCTGATAAGGAAGCCTCGAACGTGCTTGATTTCCATCAAGTCATTGTAAAACAGACGGAAGTCGATAGCTCCATTATCGGCACTATGGTATACGAAAACTTGCCCGAGCAGATGCACACCGACACGAACCTCCGCGATAAGGTCCTCGCACAGGCCCGTCAGGCCCTTCTGAACATGGACCCCAGCAAGGTGATACATCACTGATTCCGCTAGTAGAATTTGCTGGATTTGTCACAAAACATTAACATTACATGAGCCATCTATCTGCTAAACTTTAAAAGGTGAAAATCTTTTTAAAGCAGTGATTAAGGCATCCATTTAGTGGAAAAAGACATTGATATAGCTAATCAATTCAAGACAGGAGGCGGGATCGACCCGCACCCGTTGCATGAGGGGCATGTGGGCCGCCCACAGCATGCCCCCCTGCGCCAATGGGACCTGCCGGTGGATTCAATTTCGCACGAGCCGGATGCCGAGCCTGCGCGCGCCGCCGCCGAACCTGAAGTCTACACCTCAGCCAATTACCAGCCGCAGGCCGAACAGCAGCTCGATGCGCAAGGCCAGCCCGTCGCAGCCTCAGGCGCTGCCGCCGTTGCGGCACTGCCGACGCTCGATCCCGCGCCAAAACGCTTCTTCCGCAACCTCGCCATCACTGCGCTTGTCGTCATTGGCGTGTTGGCTCTTGTTTCCGGCACAATGGGCGCAGGCCTCATTGGCGGCCTGACAGTCACTGGCATACCCGTCACCACGTTTGAAGCCGGTGTCGCCGTAGGCATCAGCAAAGCTATCGAATTCATGACCGCCAGCTGGATTGGCGCCGGGGTCGTTGCCGGGGTCGCGGCATTCAAAACATGGCGCGATGGCAAGAACGCCGCCGCAGCCGCCAACCCTCCCGTTGCCGACACTAGCGAACACGATAAAGTCCTAGCCCTGACACAGGCGCTTGAGCAGCAAAAAACCCTCACCCTGCAAGTCGCCGCCGCCAAAGCGCAACCGCAGCCGACGCTGGAAAAAACCACGACCAGCTCCGAAACGACGACGACCCAGGCACAGGTGCAGCCCATCGCTGATCCCGCTAAAGAAGTCGTCAAGGAACCTGTAAAGGAACTGGTGAAGAACGACGGCATTTACCTCCCCGGCAGCATCATTCAGGGCGCCAATTTCCGCGCCAGCGAATTGAAACGCCGCGTTGAGCACGCCGCCTGCGAATCGAAGGCGGTCTGATATGTCAAAACCAGAAGAAACCGCCGTTGCCGAACAACCACAAAAACTGGGTCTTTGGGGCAAAACGAAACTGGCTGTGAAGGAGTTCTTTAAAGGGGCCGTTGAATCCATCCCCAAAACGATTGCCTACACAGCGCTTGCCTTCGGCTCGTCCGCTGCGATTTCCGCCGCCACCGGCGGTGCGTTCAACCCACTGAGCGTGCATGGCCTCGATAAAACACTGGTGCTGCGCATGGTCGGCGCCGTCTTCATCGGCAGCGGCGTATCAGGCGTTATCCAAGGCGTCACCGCCCTCAACCATGCCGATGACCCGAAAGCCCCCGCAACTCCCGCCGCCCCGGCAGGGCGCGCAGGTGCTGCCGCGGCAGACGTGGAACCGGAAGTATTCTTCAGCCCCTCGATGACTCCGCAGGGTCGTCCCGCGCCGCAACCGCAACGGGCTGGCAGATAGATTTTGAATTTTTAGAGTTTAACGAAGTAGAATTTTGAAAGCAGGAGAATAGTTATGGTAGATGAAGTTCCAGAAATGCCAAAAAAGCCGTCATTCATCAGTTCGGTGGCCAGCGGCATCAGCGGTTTTGTTAAAGGCGCGCTTACGGGCGGCCTCATGGGTGCCGTCGGCGGCGCGCTGGTAGGCGCATTGGCGATCGGTATCGGCATGGTCACCGGCGGTATCGCCATTCCGGCCACGTTCGCACTTGGCGCAGCCCTGGTTGGCGGTGGCGCACTCACCGGCACCATTATCGGCAGCTCGGCGCTCGCTTCGGTCGGCGCAATGGCAGGCACCATGACCGGTGTCGTCCGCTCCCGCGAAGTAGGCCAGCCCACCGCTGACGACGTCGTCAACGTAGCTAAAATCTCGTTCGCGCAGGGTGTGGCCGTGGGTCACAACATCGAGCACTCCTCAGTCGTCCAGCAACAGCAGACTACCAAACACGCCGACAAAATCACCACCGAACGCGCTGCCGCTGCAATGGCAGAGCGCCAGGTGATCAACTAAACCCCAGGAGTTCAAATAAGGTGGGCACGGACCTGCCCGACGGCTTCGTCAAACATGGCTTGCGTCAAGCGGCCTGTATTGATGTTGTACCGTGAGCAGTGATAGCTATCGATGAGGGCCAATTTGGCGTTGAGGGCGTGTTTCCTGCCATGCTCGAACTTCCCAAACCCGGCCTTCAGACCGAACGCTTTCAGCACCGCGTTATGTGAAACTAAGCCCAATGAAAGGATACACGTTAAATTAGGCATCGCCTTGATCTCATTTATTAAAAATTGGTTGCAGTTTTTAATTTCTGAAGTCTCAGGCTTATTTTCCTGCGGCACGCAGCGTACGGAGTTAGTAATACGACAATCCTGCAGCGTGAATCCGTCATCGGCTCTCTCTTTATATAGGCCGTTGGCGAAACCGAAGGTTTTAAGTCCTGAATAGAGCACCAGCCCCGCATAATCCCCCGTAAACGGCCTTCCCGTAGCATTTGCCCCATGCAGCCCCGGCGCGAGTCCCACGACCAGCAGCCGGGAGTCCATTGATCCGAAGGACGGCACCGGGCCGTTCCAATATTCGGGAAATTTCTGTTTGTTATCCTGCCTGAACTGACATAGGCGTGGACATAACGGGCAATCTTTGAGAGGCGGCTGGAAGGAAATTGGCATTGATAGTTAATTTTTCTTAACTTATACGCTAGGGTATGATACTATGCCCCAGCAAAATAAAACAACGCATGGATAATAGGAAGAGAAACTATGCCCTTGGATGAATTCCGCCCCGACGTCGATAAAGATGAAAAAACAAAGCCGGAGGCAACCCCACCCGCAAACAAGGTCGTCTTGACCAAGCCACACAGCGCGCCTACCGAGATCAAGCCATTGCAGCTTCGCCCCACCCTTAAGCCGCACGACGGAGCGCGCTCCGCCATCATGCCGCGCCTCAACGGCACCGGCTCGCATGCCGCCGCCCTCGCCAATGGCGAAAGCAGCGCCGTGCACAAAGCGCTCGACGGCAGCGCCAACGTGCCGACTTTTATCCTGCATCTTGAAAGCCCGGCCGGTGAAAAATCCCGCATCGAAGTCTGGGTAAAAAAACGCACCAAGAACGGCAGCGAAGAAATCAAAGGCTCCAGCTACCTCACAATCCATGCCGCCAATCGCAGCAAAATCGTCGACCGCATTGTCCAGAAAGTCAAAGACCTCGGCGACCCGACCGAGGAGCTGGATTTGAAATATTCCGCCGATCGCGAAGTCGTGCGCATGCGCGTCGATTCCGATTACAAAACACTCTCCAGCCATACCCGCCTGGCGTTGCAGGACATGGTGGACGATCTTCAGGCAGGCGGCATCGTGATCACCCTTGAAAGACAGCGTGATATTCATAAAAAAGGCTATCAGCAGGCCGCCATTATTCAAGCCGCGCTCGACCCCATGCTGATCACCGACGACGCGGTGGTCGCCGCCGCCGATACCGTTGTTGTCGCCACCCACAACATGAACCGCGCCAAACCCGACAGGTTCACCCATGAAATGGGCTTCGACCAGAATCCGCTGAAAGAAGCAGCCGCTAAACGCGTGCAGATGGAAACCTACACTTACCATCTCATCACCAAAAAGCTGATGCCAGCTATCAAACTAGCCGTCGAAAATGAATTCAAAGTGAAGCGCGGCAACGACGATCTCGACCCGGACGTCGCCATCGGCGAAATCCCGCGCGACCGTATTTTCCAGATTATCTCGGAAACTGTAGAGCGTGAAGTACTCGACAAAATCGCTGTCAAAGGCCGCGACGTCCTCGGCGATAATCCGTGGAAAGTCGACAATACCGACCTGCCCGCACTGGAAGAAGAGATTGTCCGCAAGGCACGTATTGAAACAGAAAAAGCCGAAGCAGATAAAGCATGGCAGCTCCGCCTGCGCGGTGCCGACGGCGCCGGTGGCCTTAAGCGTTTCACCGACAAGCTGTCCGAAACCATCTTCCTGTCGGTTGAGCAGCATATCGCAACCGCCCGCGAGAACGCTGACGTGATCGACCTCGCAGTTGGCGACTACGAAGCAAGGCCGGCTACTAAGCCGCGCGGTCGCTAGTCTCTATTTAAAACCATTCCGGCCCATATAAAGCGGCGTTTTAGTATTTGAAACGCCGCTTTTTATAATTTAGGTCTTGAACTCGCCGCTATCCGGACTATGTATGCATCACAGAATTCGCACAGTGGCGTTTAATTCGTCAAGGTGTCGTTTCCACATTATTTTTAACTTACAGGAGTAGTTCTATGAATATCAAACCGTTAGGTGATCGCCTTGTTGTCGAGCGTCTCGAACAGGAAGAAAAAACCTCCGGTGGTATCATCATTCCGGATACCGCAAAAGAAAAACCTAAACAAGGCAAAGTGTTAGCCGTTGGCCCAGGCGCCAAAGACGAAAATGGCAAGCGCATCCCGGTTGATGTTCAGGCTGGCGACATCGTGCTGTTCACCCAGTGGGCTGGCAACGAAATCAAGATCGATGGTAAAGATTACCTCGTTCTGAAAGAAAGCGATGTCATCGGTATTATCGAGAACACCGATTCTAAAAAAAAAGCAGCTTAAATAACTAACCGCCGCGAAGCGCTAGCGCCATTGAGGCGCTAGCCTGCGTGGCACCGAGTAAAAAATAAAAATCGCATTTTCATTTTTTACTGAACACAATCTTAAAATGGAGTCTAACTATGCCTAAAGAACTTAAATACGGCTCAGAAGCCCGCGAACAGATGCTGATCGGTGTCAACAAACTCGCTCAGGCTGTTAAATCGACCCTCGGGCCCCGTGGCCGCAACGTTGTTATCGAAAAATCGTACGGCGCTCCGCGCATCACGAAAGACGGTGTGACTGTTGCTAAAGAAATCACCCTGCCAAACAAATTCCAGAACATGGGCGCTCAAATGTTGCGCGAAGTTGCCAGCAAATCCGCCGATCTCGCTGGTGACGGCACCACCACCGCAACCGTCCTCGCACAGGCGATCTTCCTCGAAGGCTCCAAAGCTGTTGCAGCTGGCCTGAACCCGATGGACCTGAAACGCGGCATCGACCTCGCGGTTGACGCAGTCGTTGCGGAAATCAAAAAGAAATCGAAGCCGGTCGGCTCGAAAGATGAATGGGCGCAGGTTGCTACCATCTCCGCCAACGGCGACCATGAAGTCGGCCAGAAAATCGCTGAAGCGATGGAAAAAGTGGGCCGTGAAGGCGTTATCACTGTTGAAGAAGCCAAAGGCCTCGAGTTCGAACTCGACGTGGTTGAAGGCATGATGTTCGACCGTGGTTACCTTTCCCCGTACTTCGTGACCAACTCTGAAAAGATGGTCGTTGAACTGGAAAACCCATACCTGCTGATCTTCGAAAAGAAGCTCTCCGGCCTCCAGCCTATGCTGCCCCTGCTTGAAGCAGTCGTTCAGCAGCAGCGCCCGCTCCTCATCATCGCAGAAGATGTTGAAGGCGAAGCGCTTGCTACCCTCGTAGTGAACAAACTCCGTGGCGGCCTCAAAGTCGCTGCTGTTAAAGCTCCTGGCTTCGGCGATCGCCGCAAAGCCATGCTTGACGATATCGCAGTCCTCACCGGCGGCGAAGTCATCAGCGAAGACCTCGGCATTAAACTGGAAAAAGTAACCCTGCAGAGCCTCGGCCGTGCGAAAAAAGTGGTCATCACCAAAGACGATACCACCATCGTTGACGGCGCTGGCGACAAGAAGCTCATCGAAGCACGTTGCAGCACGCTGCGCGCCCAGATCGAAGAAACCACGTCGGATTACGACCGTGAAAAAATGCAGGAACGCCTCGCTAAACTCGCTGGCGGCGTAGCTGTACTTAAAGTCGGCGGTTCGTCGGAAGTTGAAGTGAAAGAACGCAAAGACCGCGTTGACGATGCGCTGCACGCGACCCGCGCAGCCGTTGAAGAAGGTATCGTCCCAGGCGGCGGCACCACCCTTCTGTACGCATCGCGCGCTCTTGAGAACATCAAGACCGACAACGACGACCAGAAAGCCGGCATCAACATCATCCGCCGCGCCCTTCAGGCTCCGCTTCGCCAGATCATCGAAAACGCCGGTCTCGACGGCGCTGTCGTTGCGGGCAAGATTCTGGAAAGCAAAGACACCAACTACGGTTTCGACGCTCAGAAGCTTGAATATTGCGACCTGATCAAGGCCGGTATCATCGACCCGACCAAAGTCGTTCGCTCTGCCCTGCAGGGTGCCGCTTCGGTTGCCAGCCTCCTGATCACCACCGAAGCCCTCATCGCAGAAATGCCGGAAGACAAGAAGTCTGGCGGCGGTTCTGGCGGCATGGGTGGCATGGGCGGTATGGGTGGCATGGGCGACATGGACTTCTAGTCCCAGCCCGGCTCCTAAGTCTCAAATGCAACAAAGGGCGGCCCTCGGGTCGCCCTTTTTGTTTCCAGCACCCATTGTCAGTGCCGCAGCTTGTCACAATCCATAACCTCCCTAATTTTCTGAACTATCTTCCCAGCCAAACCAATTACTAATACCCATTAAATGCTTTCTTCACATAACCTTAACAAAATCCCTGACAGCCTTATGTTAGAATCTTATGGTGAGGAATAGTGTTTAAATGAGGAAAAATTTGGCGCACGAAACCAAGTTAACACCTGATAAATCAAAAGAAATTAAAGAGCCAATCGGCCAACCCTTTGACGCATCTGCATCACCCTTTTCGGCAAAAAATAACTCCGATAACAGAAAAACCCGCGCCGACCTCATCCCCGACATGATACCTATTGGCAGTGCCGCTGCCGAATCCGGCATCAATGTGACCGCTGATGAAGGTCCCCGCAGCTTTATATCAAAGGGCGAACGGGTGCATAAATGGGGTTCCTACCTCGGCATTGACTGGATATTCAACACCCTTGCCGGCGTCAGCTTTGCTTATTGGGGCAACCACACTGAGATGGGCCAAAAATTATGGAGCAAACCGCTTACCAACGAATTCACCTACGCCCTAAAGCCCTTAATCAAAAACCCTGAATATCTCAAGGCCAGCGTAGCCAAGGGCAATCTTTTCATGTCGATCATCGCAGGTGGCATGTTCACCATTCCGCCGCTGATGCTGCTGGAAACGAATAAAAACAAACGCGACATTACCCAATGGCTCGACGAAAAGATTTACGGCAAAGAAGCCGTCGAAAACGACCCTAAATTCGCTAAAGCCTACGAAGAAATTATGAACGAGCCGAAAAAAGACTTCGCCTCCGGCATGCTTTCGCGCGGCGCAGCGCTTGCACCGCTGCTTGCAATGATCATGTTTACCCCTACACGTAAACTAACCGATAAGATCTATTTTGACCACGTGGCCAAAGCCAGTGAATCGGCAGCCAATAAGCTTGGCTTCACCGCAGAAAACAGCTTCAAGAACGTCAGCCGTGAAGTTGCCAATGAACGTTGGAAATTCATTCACGACGGCGTAGCGATGGATTTTGGCCTTGGCATTCCATACGCGGTGTTGCATGCGTTCTTTTACAATAAATTTGCCGGTAAGTGCGCCGACAAAAATAGCGTTTCAAAAGAAGAAACGCTGAAAGATAATCTAACCGCAACGAATACAATTAATGCGCCGATTGCGGAAACAGGTTTTGACAATTCGCCGCCCACTCAGTCTTGGACGAAAAAAACCAAACCGGCGGAGAAATACGATATCGCCACTGTGAAACCCGGCTTCGCTGAGAAAGCCGCCGCTGATAAATCAACGGTGGAGGCGCACCACATATGAGCGACCTTCACCTCAATGACTTGATGTCCACCGATAAGGAATATGTAGAAGCCCCACAGGACATCGCTAAAGATGAAAAACGCGAAAAGCTTAAGCAGGAAATTTTATTTGATAAAGCTGTCTATGGAGGTATTTCTTATGCTGCACAGGCCGCTACCGGTATAGCCCTGCTACGCTGGCTGAAATATGGTTCCGGCAAGGCGCACTTCGAAAAAGCAGCTCGCTGGCTTGGCCCAAAAATCTTCAATCGCCCAACGATTGAGGAAGCGGCGAAAGAAGTTAGCACACCACTTATCGTGTCCACTATGATCATGGTCGGCAACACTTTCATGCTTCCGGTGAAGATGCTTGAAAACCGTAAAGTTGGAATCGTGAAATGGTTACATGAGCGTGATGTCGCTAAACAGGAAGCAGCTGGCAATCCACAAACTGAGGAAGAAAAAGCGCACGACGCACAGCTGTTCAAAGAACTCGAAGCGCAACCGACACAATCATGGAAGTCGCTGCTTGGCGGACGTGCGTTCGGTCTTGCCGCCGTGTTCGCCGCCACTTTCGCTATTGGCAATAGCCGCAATGAAGCGATGCAGAAATATTCTGCCGACGCTATCTTGAAAGGCGCTGATGCCATCGGCTTGAAAAAATTGGCGAAGAATGAAACGGTGCGCCAGTATTTCTACCTTGGCTTCGTAGACCTGTTTTATTCTGCGGTCGCGACTGCTGGCCTGTATCTATACAGCCATACAATCGCACCGCCAAAGAAAGATAAAACTTCCACCGAGCCAGGAAAGCCTGGAATTAAACCGCATAAGCCCACCATTAGTGAAGAGCTTACGGAATTGATGGTAATGAATAATCAGATACCTGACATCAAACCTAAGACAGCCAAACCAACCACAGCAGAAGTTGTTGCTGCACCGCAGGAAGAATTACCGGCCCCAGCCGCAAACACCAACTTCACCGACAAAGTGACAAAAAAACCCTCCGCCACTGTACCCAGTGAGATCCATACAAAACGCTTAGCAGCACAGCAAAAGTCTGATGATGTAAAATCCTGGGACCGCTCCCCTGCTTAAACTTATTTTCTGGGTTTCAAATCTAATTATTCCGGTTAAACAATACTTACAGGTTACGTTCCTAGCTCGGAGAACCATTTTGAAGGCTAGGGACTACCCTTGTTCCCCCATTCCGTAAAAGGGCTGAGGGAACAAGGTTTTATTTTTTCCAGCCCCCATTAGTTTTTCTTGCAGAATACCCTTGACTTACCCCCGAAAACCCCTTAAAAAAGCGCCTCATTCTAATTAAAGCGATAAAAAAGGTATTTTATGTCAAGGCGTTGCTCTATCACCGGAACCGGTTCACAGTACGGGAACAAAGTTTCCCACTCCAACCACAAAACCCGCACCCGCTTCATGCCGAATCTCCAGCACGTTTCGCTGGTGAGCGACATTCTCGGCACGTCGGTTCCCTTACGCGTTACCGCGCACACCCTGCGTTCGATCGAACACAACGGCGGCCTCGACAGCTACCTGCTCAATCACCGCGTTGCCGTGCTCACGCCGCAAGCTGCAAAGCTGAAACGCCAGATCAAGCGCAAAATCGCTAAGACGAAAGCTGTCGCTTAATTCCAAACTGAAGGCTTATCGTGGATCCAGTTATTTACGATGAGATGCTTGAGCAAGAGAATAAGCACTGGTGGTTTCTCGCGCGCCGCGCGATTGTGTCATCCGTTTTAAAGCGCATCAAACTTCCCGCCAATCCCAAAATTCTCGATGCTGGCTGCGGCACAGGCGGCAATTTGCGCATGCTGTCCGAATGCGGTGGCGAACTCTATGGTTTTGAACTCAACGATAAAGCCCGAGGACACGCCCAGTCGCTCAAACTCGGTACTATTGAATCCGGCATCCTACCTAACGGCATCCCCTTCGGCGATACCAAATTCGACCTGATTGGTTTCTTCGACGTGCTCGAACATATCGAAGACGACAAGACCGCCCTCAAAGCCGTTGTCGACCGTTTAGCGTCCGGCGGTTTGCTGTGTATGAACGTTCCCGCCTATCAATGGCTCTTCACCCGCCATGACCGCCTGCACCACCATTTTCGCCGCTACAACCGCACCCAGATCATCGGTATGCTCAAAGCAGCGGGCCTGACGGTCGAATTCGCCAGCTACTGGAATTTCCTGCTCTTCCCCATCGCCATGCTCGTACGCCTGTTCGATGGCATCGGTTACCCCAAGCACCACGCCATTGGCGCTGGCCAGCCCTCGCCCTTAATCAACGCCGCCCTGCTTTCCATCGTATCGGCAGAAAGCCATATATTACCACATATTAACCTACCCTTCGGTCTTTCTATCCTTTTAGTGGCACGAAAACCTGCGCTCTGATAGAATAACGCATGGATTTTCCTCAAGATACATCCCCGGCCAAAGCCGAAGCCCTTCAACTCGCGCGCGCGCGCATCGTTGAACTGCAATCCAAAATCAAAAGTGAGTACGGCCTCGATGTACGCTGCGGCATCGAGCTTGAGTTTAACGGCGCCAAAGGCGGTCACGCAAAATTGCTGCACACTTCCGTCCTCAAGGGCATCATGAAAGATGTCCCCTTCTTCACTGAAGCTGTCAACGATTCTAAAAACGATAGTATGCAGAATTTAATCGCCGCCATCGGCACGCCCATCGCTGGCCTTATCGGCGCTTCGGAGAGTGTCGCCTGCGCCGCCGTAATGTCGGCCGTGGCAATCGCCTTCATCAAAATCATTCCCGGCACTATCGCCCGCCAGTACGAAGTTAAATTCGATACCTACGACAAGGATGGAAAAATTTTCGGCGACCTGAGCGAATTGTCCCAGTCGGTGCGTTCGACCCGGGCATTATTGAATGAACAAGAGAGCAAAAAAGCGCTCGGCGTCCGCGACGTAAATTTCCACTCGAGAAAATACTACAATCCTTTGCGTCTTGGATATGCCTCCTGCCTTTCAATGCATGTGAATATGAGCTTGTGGGAAAAAGACGGCAAAAACGTGACAAGCGACGCCGACATCAACCGCAACTGCGGTCAGGCAATCCTCGACATGCAGCACGAAGCGGCGCTGGGCATGATAAATACCAAAAACGCCTACGATATCGCCCTGCCAAAAGGGTTTTGCGGCCCTAAAACCATCGATATTTCGACGAAAAAAGGCGGCTACACGTTGTCTGACCGCGGCTGGAACGGAACCGATAGCAAACGCCATGAAAACCGCATGCCGCGCGCCGACTCCGACCCTGAGTTTGCCATCGTCACTTCGCTGGGCGCGCTGTATGAAGGCCTGCAGCGCCACGCGAGCGAACAAAAAGACGGCATCACCACCGCCGACATCGCCGACCGCGCCATTCCCAAAAGTTTGGATGAAGCCGTAGAGCGCTTCGGCAAAAGCCAGATTTGCGAACGCGTGCTGGGTAAGGATCTTTTTGACAGCATGCTCAAATGCCACCAACCGGAAAAGTCCCTCGCTATCTAGCGCTCAGAAAACAGCTTGACCAGCTGCTCTGTCATCGTTTCACCAAGCTTTTCGATCTCCGAAATTGTCACCGCGCGCTTGTAATACCGCGTCACATCATGCCCGATGCCGATGGCGACAAGCTCAATCGGCAATTGATTTTCTACCTTGGCGATCACCTCGCGCAAATTCAAATCGAGATAGCTGCCGTTATTAAGCGACAACGTCGAATCGTCCACCGGCGCGCCGTCGGAAATCACCATCAGGATGCGGCGCTGCTCGGGACGTGCCAGCAACCGGTCGCACGCCCATAAAATCGCCTCGCCGTCGATGTTTTCTTTGAGAACGCCTTCCTTCAGCATCAGCCCGATATTCTTGCGCGCCTTGCGCCAACTGATATCGGCAGGTTTGTAAATGATATGACGCAAATCATTAAGCCGCCCGGGATGCGCTTGCTTGCCGTCCTTCATCCATTGCTTGTAGGAATTGCCGCCTTTCCACTCTTTCGTGGTAAAGCCGAGGATTTCGCATTTCACGCCGCAGCGCTCCAGCGTGCGCGAAATAATATCGGCGCTGAGCGCTGCAATCGTAATCGGCCGCCCGCGCATAGAACCGGAATTATCAATCAGCAAGGTCACAATCGTATCGCGGAACTCCGTGTCTTTCTCGCGCTTATAAATCTGCTCATATTCAGGATGGATGATAACGCGCGTCAGCTTGCGGCTGTCGATCAACCCATCATCCTCATCGAAAATCCAGTGCCGCGCCTGCTGCGCGAGCAGGAAACGCTGCAATTTATTAGCAAGCCGCGCCGTCACCGTCTGAAATTGCCCAAGCTTCTGGTCGAGCTGTTTGCGTAAACCCTCCAGCTCGGTAGAACTCGCCAGCGACGACGCCAGCACAATCTCGTCAAACTCCCGCGTATACGCATGATACGGGCGCGTCTGCACTGTGTGTTCCTTGCTGTTATAAGGATACGGCGTTTCCGGCGTTGCCGTCACGCGCTCGCCCTTATCCATCATCGCTTCTTCGCTGCTCATGCCGCCCGCCTTCACCGGCAGTTCGCTCGGCGCGGATTCCGCTTCCTCCGTCGATGGCAGCGGGGCCGACATCGTCGCCTGCGTTTCGCCGTCTTCTTCCGATTCGCTCAGTGCCTGCGCGGCACCGCCATCGCCCTGCGTTTCGTCCGGCTTACCGGGATTCATCACCCGCGTCAGCACGTCGATCAGCTCCAGCGACAGCGAACCGAATTTCTGCTGGTCGCTAATTTTCGCACGCATCTTTTCCAGAATCGGCGCCGCCTCGCCCATCGATTCTTCCGCGCGCTCCAGCGAACGCTCAAGGAACGATGCCAGCTGCATGCCCTGCACATTCTTGCGCACCAGCAATTCCAGCAGGCTCGACAGCGGCATTTCTTCCGCGTGCAAATTTTTCTGCATCGCGTCGCGCTCAAACCGCTTGGCCAGATTATGCCGCACCCCAGCCATATCCTGCCCGCCAAGCGTTTCCACCCGGATATGCTCCAGCATATCGAACACCGCCGCCGCATCCTGCGTCGAAGGCCGCGACTCGGCATGCTGCCCGATACTGTGATGGCGCAGCAGCAACGCCGCACGATCCGCATGCCCGCGCACCGTCGATAACGCATCGCCCGTAGGCATTTCCGCAATCTGCGCCAGCGCGATATCAGGCTTCGTCGGCGACCCCACAAAATCCACAATCACCTTCTTATCCGCCACGAGCGCGCGCGTCGTCGATAACAGCGCGTTTTTATAATCGCTGAACTGCTGATCGCTGAACTCGGAATTTTTCAGTGGCACGATTAAAGAACAGTGTTAAAGCAGCGCTGGTAATATTCCGCGATAATCCCGCGCTCATTCTCATCGCATTTGTTGAGGAACGTCAGCTTGAACGCGAGGTGCACGTCATTAAAGATCTCCGCGTTTTCCGCCCAGTTGATCACCGTGCGCGGCGACATGACGGTGGTTAAATCGCCGTTCATGAAACCCTCACGCGTAAGCTGCGCCATTGCGATCATGCTTTTTATCGTCTCTTTGTTTTTCGCCATGTCCTTCACCTTGGACATCACCACTTTCAGCTCATCTTCGGCTGGCAGGTAATTCAGAGTCGCCACGATATTCCAGCGGTCCATCTGCCCTTGGTTGATCGGTTGGGTGCCATGATAAAGCCCAGTCGAATCACCAAGCCCTACAGTATTTGACGTCGCGAACAAACGGAAATACGGATTCGGCGACAGCACGCGGTTCTGGTCCAGCAGCGTCAGCTTACCCTGCACTTCCAGCACGCGCTGAATCACGAACATCACGTCCGGACGGCCCGCGTCATACTCGTCAAATACCAGCGCCACCGGGCGCGTCAGCGACCACGGCAAAATGCCTTCCTGAAACTGCGTCACCTGCTTGCCTTCCTTAAGCGTAATCACATCGCGCCCGACAAGGTCGGTGCGGCTGATATGGCTATCGAGGTTCACACGGATGCACGGCCAGTTGAGGCGCGCCGCCACCTGCTCGATATGCGTCGATTTCCCGGTGCCGTGATAACCCTGCACCAGTACGCGCCGGTTATGCGTAAACCCCGAGAGAATTGCCTTAGTCGCCTCCGGTTCAAAGTGATAATCCGGGTCGATCTGTGGCACGTGTTCGTCGCTGTTGGTAAACGCGCTGACAGGTTGGTGCCATTTAAACCCGAACAGCTTTTCGGTAGAGACGATTTTATCCGGTGTGGCAGGAGCTTCCATTGTGTCTTTCAAAACGGCTTTGGTCATCTGTTTTTCTTACGTTTGTTAGTGTTGGTTGGTTTCGGTTCTTCGGTTTTCGTAGTGATTTCGGTGCCCGCCTGTTCAAGCGTCTGGCGTTCACCTGGCGTGAGTGGTTTGCCGATCTTGCGCTGGTTACGCGTCACGCAGCTATTATACGCGGCTGCACCCTTTTGGAACTGATGCCCGCATATCGCGTCGACGTTTTTGGACGACCATTTTTCAGTTCCCGGCTGCGCCTGCGTTTCCCACGCATCGGAATGCGGGCTGTGCAGCGCATAAGCTTCGGTGACAAATAACATAAAACCTCCAATCGCTAACGTGGCATATTTCGTAAACACAACATTCCCCCGTGAATAGTTAAAATATACACCAAATTCAGACCGCCGCAACCGTTCAGGCATTTTTCAAATGCTCGCTGAGTTGATGATACGCGACGGTAATCTGCTTAAACGTTTCTTCGTATTTTTTATCGCCTTTGTTGAGGTCCGGATGGTATTTCTTGACCATATTCCGATACTGCGACTTCAGCTCCTGTTCGGTGAACGGATATTGAATATCCATCGTAGCTAATGCCTTACGCAACACGCCGCTCAGCGGCGGCTCCGGCGGCGCCACAGGCTTGCCGGGCCCTCCGGAAAGAAACTCGTACAGCGCGTCATGCAGCTTGAAATAATGCTCATGCGCCTTGCGCTCGCGGTTTTCACGGTCCCAAGTCGGGCGATGCCCGGTTACTGCGTCACGCACGAAATACTCGATATCGTCCGCGTCCAGCCCGGCGAAATAGTCCCATTGCTTGTTGTATTCGCGGATATGGTCGAGGCAATACCAGTTATAATCGTGCAGTTCGTCGCGCGATCTCGGTGCCTTATACGTGCCAGGCTCCATGCAACCAGAGACCATGCAGGTGTTGGCTTCCTCGACGGGTTTATGCGGGATGTATTCTCCACGCTTTTTTCTTGGCGGTTTTTTACTTTGCATCGTCGGTCGCAGGTGCCTTATATAATGATTCTTACAGGATACAATACCGTGGAGATAAAATCGAGGTTATGGATCGCAGAAAACGTATAATTTCCCTCTTGACTCAGGCCTTTAGCCCGGAATTACTCGAAGTAAACGACGAATCGGCCAAACATGCCGGTCATTCAGGGGCTTCGCCGAGCGGCCAAACCCATTATGATGTGAGCATTACAGCCGAAAAATTCAAGGGAATAGGCAAAATCCAGCGCCATCAGGCCATTTACAAGCTGCTGGACGAGGAATTTAAGACCGGATTGCACGCACTAAGCATCAAGGCAATGGCTCCGGGGGAGTAAATCCACACGGTCATACCGCCGCATGGCGGTATCCGGGTAAAGTCGCGTCCGCGCCGGTATAATTTCTACCCGTCTTTAAAGCCAGACCGGCCGAAATTACGCGTCGACCGCTTGCTTGCGGCGAGATTTAGCCTTCGGCGCCACCACCGTTTCTTCTTCCTCTTCTTCAGGAGCAAACACGCCGAGCAGTTCTTTCACCAGCGCTTTGACTTCGTTCGCCGCAACACTGGACGGGTCCATTTCTGTAGCGGTACGGCCTTCCATCAGCGACGATGCGAAGAGCACGCGGTTGCCCAGCGTGGTTTCCGCCAGCTCCGGCAGCTCCGCCGCAATGGTCGCAGCAAGGCGCGAATTCGCCGGAACGCGGTTCATCACCACTTTCACCGGCACTTTTTCATTTTTCGCCACATCGAGCGTCGCCTTGGTCGCCCATAAATCGGTCGGGCTTGGCTGCACAGGAAGTACCACGAGATCGGCGCTGCGAATGGCGGTGCGCGCTTCGGTTTCAGTGTGCGGCGGGCTATCGACGATGATAAAGTCGCATGTTTTTTTCAAACGCGAAATTTCGCTCGCCACGCGCCAGCCAGACAGCGCGTTGAACGTAAGGCCCGTGTAACCTTCGCCCAAACGGTCTTCGCGGATTTTGTGCCAGTACGTGAGCGACCCCTGCGGATCGATATCGAGCACGGCAACGCGGTTGCCTTTTTGTGCAAGCGCTACGGCGATATGCGCCGCCAGCGTTGTTTTCCCAGCGCCACCTTTTTGTTGTGCAACGGTAATAACTTTTGCCATAATGCCCTCATTGTAACGTCCGATTAATAAAAAATCATTAATCACCATAAGCCCAAATAAAAAGTTTCTCAACTATATTTAGTGTTTCACCTTAGAAAATACACCAATGCATGATGATATCGCTCAGGCGTCGCAACTTTTAAAAGAAGGCAAGCTCGTCGCAATTCCAACAGAAACCGTATACGGCCTCGGCGGCAACGCACTTTCCGACACCGCCGTCGCCGCGATTTACGCCGCTAAAAGCCGCCCGCAATTCAATCCGCTCATTGTGCATGTGCATTCGCAGGCCGCCGCGATGCGCTATGTCGAATTCAACGACCACGCGGAAAAACTGGGCGAACATTTCTGGCCCGGCCCGCTTACGCTGGTGCTGCCGCGCCGCGCCGATTGCCCGTTATCGTTGCTTGTAAGCGCAGGCATGGACACCGTTGCCATCCGCGTGCCCGCGCATCCGCTCGCGCAGGAAATATTGCGTGATTCCGGCCTGCCGATCGCAGCTCCCAGCGCCAACCGTTCCGGGCGTATCAGCCCGACGCAAGCCAGCCACGTGCGCGAAGAAATGGGCGACACCGTCGCGCTGATTCTCGACGGCGGCCCGTGCGATGTCGGCATCGAATCCACAGTCGTCGGCCTTGCCAGCGGCACACCGAAAATCCTGCGCCCCGGCTCCGTCACCGCCGCGCAATTATCGCACGTACTCGGCTTTGCAATTGAACACGACACCAGCGGCGGCGTGCAGGCCCCCGGCATGCTCGCCAGCCACTATGCGCCCGATTCGCCCGTGCGCCTCAATGCGCAAAAAGTCGATGCCGACGAAGCCTTGCTCGCCTTCGGCCCCGCCCTCCCCGGCGCGCGCCACACGCTGAACTTAAGCGAGCGCGGCGATTTGCAGGAAGCCGCCGCCAATCTCTTCCGCATGCTGCGCCAGCTCGACGCGTTCAAAGCCACGCGCATCGCCGTGATGCCCATTCCCAACACCGGTTTAGGTGCCGCCATCAACGACCGCCTCGCCCGCGCCGCGCACCCGCGCACGTAACCTCTTGAACCCCGAAGCAACTCAGGTAAGATGCCTGAAACCTAACCGAGGCTCTCATGGATAATTACGCAAACGTCTTCATCGAATCCGCCCGCGTGGCGAGCATCATTCCTTTCGGTTCCGAACCGACCTATTTCGCCATGTTTTATTTCGGCGGGTTCAACATGCCGCTCGCCACCGGCATCGCCATCGTCGGCGCCACGCTCGGCATGACGTTCAACTGGCTCGTAGGCAAAGCCCTGCTCGAACTGCACAAGCGCAAAAACTTTAACGTGAACGAATACTGGTACGGCAAATGCCAGGCGCAATTCCAGAAATACGGCGCGTTGTTATTACTGCTGATCTGGCTACCACTGATGAAACTCATTCTCGTCGGCGCCGGGTTTTTGAACGTGCGCTATTTCCGCTTCGTGCTACCGCTGGTATTTGTCGGCCATTCGCTGGCGTACGGATATTACCTGTTTAAACATTGAGCGCCTGTTTATCTCCATAAAAAAAGGGGGCCTGAAAGCCCCCTTTTCTTTTGGCAGAAAACTACTTAAGCAGCCAGCAACGCGAGCAGCAAAATCGCCACGATGTTGGCAATCTTAATCATCGGGTTAACGGCCGGGCCAGCGGTATCCTTATACGGATCACCGACAGTGTCGCCGGTCACGGCTGCCTTGTGGGCTTCCGAACCTTTGCCGCCGTGATGGCCTTCTTCAATGTACTTTTTGGCGTTGTCCCATGCACCGCCGCCCGCTGTCATCGAAATGGCGACGAACAAGCCAGTCACGATAATACCAAGCAGCATGGCGCCGAGCGAAGCGAATGCTTCGACCTGCCCACCGACAGCCTTGATAATAAAGTACAGGGCAACCGGGCTGAGCACAGGCAGCATCGACGGAATAATCATTTCCCGAATCGCCGCGCGTGTCAACATATCGACCGCTTTGCCGTAATCCGGCTTCGCAGTCCCGGCCATAATGCCCGGGATTTCCTTGAACTGACGGCGCACTTCCCCCACGACGGAACCCGCCGCGCGGCCCACCGCCTTCATGCCCATCGCACCGAACAAATACGGCAGCAAACCGCCCATCAACAGCCCCACGACCACATACGGGTCGGAGAGTACGAACTGGACGTTCAGGTCAGGGAAATAATGCTTCAGCTCTTCGGTATATGCCGCAAACAGAACCAGCGACGCAAGTGCCGCCGAACCGATGGCATAGCCCTTCGTGACCGCCTTCGTAGTGTTGCCCACCGCGTCGAGCGCATCGGTGACTTCACGCACTTCCTTCGGCAGGCCCGACATTTCGGCGATGCCGCCGGCGTTGTCGGTGACCGGACCGTACGCGTCAAGGGCCACGATGATACCGGCAAGCGCCAGCATTGTGGTTGCCGAAATCGCGATGCCGAACAGGCCGCACTGGCTGAAAGCGAAGATGATGCCGATACAGATCACGATCGCCGGCAGCGCCGTTGCTTCCATCGACACAGCCAGACCCTGAATCACGTTCGTGCCGTGACCCGTGGTAGATGACTGCGCAATCGAGCGCACCGGGCGGAATGCCGTCGAGGTGTAGTATTCGGTGATCCACACCAGCGCACCCGTGATAACGAGGCCCGAAACCGAGCACGCAAACACGTTGGAGCCGGTAAACACCAGCTCACCGATGGTAAAGGTGGAGGAGAAGCCGAGGATTTCCTGCGTCGCCACATAGATCACGCCCAGCGACAACACACTGGTAGCGATCAGCCCCTTATAAAGCGCCGCCATGATGTTGCGGCTTTTACCCAGCTTTACAAAGAACGTGCCGATGATGGAGGCGATAATGCAACCGCCGCCAATGACGAGCGGGAAGATCATCATCGCCGCTTGCACGTCGCCCACAAAGTAAATCGCAGCAAGTAACATAGTTGCGACCAGCGTCACGACATAAGTTTCAAACAAATCCGCAGCCATGCCGGCGCAATCGCCGACGTTGTCGCCCACGTTATCGGCGATCACGGCCGGGTTGCGTGGGTCGTCTTCGGGAATGCCCGCTTCAACTTTGCCGACGAGATCCGCGCCGACGTCAGCACCTTTAGTAAAGATACCGCCGCCAAGACGCGCGAAGATGGAGATCAGCGAAGCACCAAACGAAAGTGCTACCAGCGCTTCAAGGATTTTGCGCATTTCAAGATGCATTGATTGCAACGCCGTAAAGTACAGCGCGATACCGAGCAGCCCTAAGCCCACCACCAGCATGCCGGTAACGGCACCCGAGGTGAACGCGATGCCCAGCGCCGCCTGCATGCTTTTCTTGGCGGCTTCGGCCGTGCGCACGTTGGCGCGCACCGAAATATTCATGCCAATAAAACCAGCCAGCCCCGACAAAATTGCGCCGATAGCAAAGCCAACGCCGACATACCAGCCCAGTTTGATGCTGAGCAGGATACAGATCACAACACCGACAACCCCGATCGCCTGATACTGGCGGTTGAGATACGCGCGTGCGCCTTCTTGAATCGCGGCTGCGATGTTGACCATTTTTTCCGAGCCTGCGGGCGCGGACATAATCAAGCGGCCTGCGTAAAGCCCGTAAAGTAGCGAGGCGACACCGCAGACGATAATAAATATCATGGCTGGAGGCATAGTCTGTAATCCTTCGTTGTGATTTTTAAACTTTGGTTTTCTTAGTCCTGTTGTCTGCGAAAAAAAAGCAGCGACCAAAGTCATGGCAGAAGGAAAAAGACTATGCAAGCGGCATTTAAACCGCGCAAATTAGTGAAAGAAAATTAATTCGGGCGTGGGCGCTTAGTAGTCGCCGATCTGGTTGCGGCGTGAATTGACGCTATCGCCAAACGCACGCATCGAGAAATTTCGTTGCAGGTTGGGAATGAGTTCCGGATAGCGCTCATGCGTATCGCCGTGCTCCTTGCCTGCCATCGTTTTGAGCAGCGCGGTGTCGATGCCGGGGTCTTCCATCTGCGTGCCGAGATTGCCCGGCAGCACGCTGAAACCGTGCACATGCGTGAGGAAATTCAGTTCCGCATTAGTCAGCGCATTTTCCACGCGCGATTGCTTTGAGTGTTCCAGATTGAACGCATCGAGCACAAGGTCGCGCACGCTGGAAAGGAGCAGCACCGCTGCTTCGCGTTTGCTTTCCTGCGTCGCCCACTGGCCATCGGGGTTGATGTCCTTATCCATCTGCGACAGGAATTTCTGGATGTTTTGTTCCGTCGGCTGGAAATTGGCGAGCAGGTCGGAGTCGTTGCCGATGCGGTGCATGCCGTGGCGCGCCATCTGTGCTACGATCAGCGCGCGCAGGTTGCGCAAATCCGGCAGCTTGTGCGGCGCGTCGCTGTTGGCGGTTTCTTTGCTGAAATCATACATCGGCGGATTGGCGTGCGTCAGGTTATAGATATCGACATAGTCGGTACATTTGAAACGGTCCGAATGGAAGTTGCGCACGATTTTGCTGGCCATCATGTTCAGCGCGTTGTCGCGGTAAACGTTGAGCTTGCCTTCGGGGCTGTCGTTGCCATTGCCGTTGATCGGGTTGGTGTTGAGCAGCAGCGGAATCTCCAGCATGTTATGGCTGATGACAAGCGTCACACGCACCTTTTCACCGTGCGGCACCTTGTCGATTTCGCCGCGGATTTTTTCGAAGTTTTCGGATAGCGCGTCGATAACCTCTCGTACATCTCCTCTTTAGTATAGTCATGATAGAGGATGAAATCGTTGGCGAGATATTTCTGGGCGTTCGCATCGGTCATGAATGCCTTCACCTCTTCAGGTGGAATGGGCAGCGTTTGTTCTTCGCTGAAGGCGTCGACGTCCTTGGGCTTGCCGTTGGGATTTTTAAGCACGATCAGCCCGGCGCCATTATCCAGCACCGCTTTGTGCATGATCGGGATCAGCGCGGGCTCG
Source organism: Alphaproteobacteria bacterium (assembly GCA_025362975.1). Lineage (GTDB taxonomy): Bacteria > Pseudomonadota > Alphaproteobacteria > Rickettsiales > SXRF01 > JANYBV01. The sequence goes on from JANYES010000004.1 coordinate 158,445, forward strand.
AATTTATTTTTATAGTCATACTCACTGCTGCCATTGGCTTCGATGCCGAAATCGATATCGCTGGATTTGCGCCCCGGATACGGGAAGCGCACACCGTCGCTGCGGTCGAGCTGGCGCATCAGCGTCGAGCCGAAAATAACCAGTTTCGCGCCGGGCCATTGCTTGGTCATCGTGTCAGGTTGGTCCTGCAGGCGGTCGATGAAATCGCCCTTCATTAAGCTGCGTAATTCAAGGCGCAACGGGTCCTTGATGTGACTCGAAAAAATAGACATGCTAATCCTGCACTGCATGGTGCGCTAACCGGGGTTAGCGCATGTTACGCTTGATTTTTAAAGCTGCCTGTACACCTTTTACCGGACAACTGCTTTGGGCAACGCTATTAAGCAATCATGATGGTTGTAAGATTGTGACCCACCAAAATGACTGGGGCAGTGACCCAAGGGAGTCTGATATGACGGAGGGACACTAACGAGGGAACAATATCTCTTACTACCGTCAGTGAAACCATTCTTATCCGTGCCAAATTTTATAACATAACAGTGGATCGGTTTGTGTACCGTTTTGGCGCTAGCCATGCTTGTCGACAGAATCAAAGAGGTAATAAATACCACCGACACTACGGATATGAACTTCATTTTGTACTCCTCTGCTGGATTTGCTTGTTATATTATTGCAAATATTCATCGCATTATACATCTATAATAACATCTAATCAATTAATCACACATTAACTGCCGGGATATTACACCCCGGCAGCGTCTCTTAATGTGACAGTTCTAAGAAATTAAGCTGAAAGCTTTAGATTTTTGCCGCGCTCGATGGCTTGCTGAATCAGCTCAGCAGCCCCGTCGGCGTCTTTCCAGCCGGTGACCTTCACCCATTTGTTGGATTCGAGATCCTTGTAATGCTCAAAGAAATGCGCGATCTGCTGAATCAAAATCGGCGGCAAATCTTTATACGTCTGCACTTCATTATAAAACGGGTGCAGGCGCGACTGCGGCACCGCGAGAATTTTCTCATCTTCGCCGGACTCGTCTTCCATTATCAGCGCGCCAATCGGGCGAACCGCGATCACGCAACCCGGCATCAGCGGGCGGCGGCCCACGACCAGCACGTCCGCCGGATCGCCGTCACCCGACAGGGTGTGGGGGATGAAACCATAGTTACAGGGATACTGCATGGCGGTGTGCAGGAACCGGTCCACGACCAAGGCGCCCGACTCTTTGTCCATTTCGTATTTAATAGGTTCCGAACCTTGCGGGCATTCAATCACGACGTTGATGTCCCACGGGGCATTTTTACCAATCAATATTTTCTTCATATCCATAGCAGTTTATTATAACCTCTTTTTGGGCCCTTACTTAACGGTCTGGGCCATTGCGATGATTTTATCCTTGCCCACCACGCCCGTGACTTCCGCCTTGAGCTTGCCGTCGCGGCCGAAGAACCCGATATACGGAATCACCCCGGTAAACCCGCTGCCAGTGGCGCGCATCGCACTTGATATCCTCCGAAATAGTCCCCGGTCAACAACATATGGCGAGAAGGCTGTATTATAATCGTGATAGACCAGATACTGGCTCAGCTTGCGCGGCTGGTCGTCCAGCGAAATGAACACCGGCGTCACCGAATCCAGCTCGTGGCTCCTCACCATCTCCACCAGCGTCGGCATCACCTGCCGGCAGTAATAACACCACGAAGCATACCCCACCAGCATCACCGGCTTCTTGTCATTCGTCACCATGTCCGCAACCTGCTGCGGCTCAAGCGTGACGATCTTGCTTTCGATGTGCTTGACCTCCTCCAGCCGTGGCTCATATTCAAGGTATGGCTGGAAGGCGATAATGACCCCCACGATCACCAGCGTGATAGCGAAGGTATTGATTAAAAATCGAATATCATCGGGACGTTTCTTTTTCATAAGAGTCCTTACGGCCGGGGCTAAAAATCGACGCAGCGGCCGTTGATTTCCCAGTCGTCATAGCGCGTGGGGTCGGGGCCTTCGCGGCCTCCGAACTCGTTGGGCTGGGCGGGCTTTTTGCCCGGTTTTGCTTGCGCCGGCGCAGGCGGCTGGGCTTTGGGGGTTTTCAATTATTTACTCTTAGGTTATGATATGCCATAAATGGCGCGAAGAAGCATAAGTGTACCAAAAAATGATTCCAAAACAAAACCCTATTTTGTCACCCAGCGCGCGCATCTGCGCCCTCGGCGCTCTGGTGCAAAGCATTGATAAACAAAAGCCTCTCGATTCGGCGTGGACCTCGGACCGCCATTTCACCTCGCTCAGCCCATCTGACCGCGCCTTTGCGCAGATGCTCGCCAAAACCGCGCTCCGCCGCCTAGGCCAGATCGACGATATCCTCAACCGCTTCTTAGAACGCCCCCTGGCCGCCAGCGCCTCGCGCATCATGCACACGCTGCGCCTCGGCGTCGTCCAGCTCGTCTGGCTCGACACCCCGCCGCATGCCGCCGTCCACAGCGCCGTCGAAATGACCAAACAGTTAAAAATGGAAAAATTCGGTGGCCTCGTAAACGCCGTCCTTAAAAAAGTTTCCACCGAGGGCAAAGCCATCGCCGAACAACAGGACGCTGCCAAGCTCAACACCCCCGACTGGCTCTGGGACACATGGGTCAAAGCCTACGGCATGGAAACCACCCGCCTCATGGCCGAAGCCCATCTCAAAGAACCCCCGCTCGACATCTCCGTCAAAAGCGACCCGAATTTCTGGGCCGAACAGCTCGGCGGCGTGGCTCTGCCCATCCCCGGCTCCGTCCGTCTGCGCGACACCCGCAACATTACTCAGCTTAAAGGCTTCGCCGAAGGCTTCTGGTGGGTTCAGGACTTAGCCGCCACCATCCCCGCCCGCCTTCTAGGCGACGTCCGCGAAAAACGCGTCATCGATTTGTGCGCTGCACCAGGCGGCAAAACCGCACAGCTCGCCGCTGGCGGCGCCAAGGTGTCCGCCGTAGACGTGTCCAAAGAGCGCATCGCCATGCTCAAAACCAACGTCCACCGCTTAAAACTCCAAGCCGACTACGTCACCACCGATGCTTCCAAATGGCTGCCCGCCTTCGCCCCGGACGCCATCTTACTCGACGCCCCCTGCTCGGCCACGGGTACGCTGCGCCGCCACCCAGACGTCGCATGGCACCGCCAGCCCGCCGACATCACCCGTCTCATCGCCACCCAAGCCAAGATGCTACGCCACGCCTTCGAAATACTAAAACCCGGCGGCATCCTCGTATACTCCACCTGCTCCCTTCAGCCCGAAGAAGGCGAAGACCAGATCACCTCCTTCCTCGCCGACGTCAAAACCGCCACCCTCATCCCCGTCGACCCCGCCATCATCGGCGGTTTGACCGAATGCATCACCCTTCGCGGCGAAGTCCGCACCCTCCCATGCTTCCTGCCCGAGCTGGACGGCATGGACGGGTTTTTTGCAGCCATTATCAGCAAAAAAGCCTGATTCTTCGATTGCCAAAGGAGCGGCAATTGATATCATATGCCCATGAGCAAAGTAAAAATCGCCCCATCCATCCTCTCAGCCGACTTTTCGTGGCTGGGCAATGAAGTCTCCGCCATTACCAAAGCCGGTGCCGACTACCTGCACATCGACGTCATGGACGGCCATTTCGTGCCTAACCTCACCTTCGGCCCGGCGGTCATCAGCTCCATCAAGCGTTTCACCAAAATCCCGTTCGACGTCCACCTCATGATCGAACCCGTCGACCCTTTCATCGAATCCTACGTAAAAGCTGGCGCCGACATTATCACCGTGCACGTCGAAGCCGTCACCCATCTCGAACGCACCCTCCAGCTTATTAAATCCTTCGGCGTCAAATGCGGCGTGTCGCTCGTCCCCAGCACCCCGGCGTGGCACCTTGAATATGTGCTTGATATTGTTGACTTAGTCCTTGTCATGACCGTCAACCCCGGCTTCGGCGGCCAGGCCTTCATCCCCAGTCAGCTCAAGAAAATCCAGCAGGTCCGCGCCATGATTAACAAGGTTGGCCGCCCCATCGAGCTGGAAGTCGACGGCGGCATTAACCCCGAAACCGCCAAGCTGTGCATCGCCGCTGGCGCCGACGTACTTGTTGCCGGCAACGCCGTCTTCGGCGGCAACGAGGTCAAGGACTACCCCCAGCGCATCGCCCTCCTGCGTGGCGACCCGATCTGAGCATGACCTGCCCGATCTGCAATAAACCCACCGTCGAGGCTTACAAGCCGTTCTGCTCCAAACGCTGCACCGATGTCGATCTCGCCCGCTGGTTCAATGAAGCCTATTCCGCCCCCGTCATCGAAATAGACGACGAGCCCGACGAAGAACCGTCCCCCGCCAACGACAACTAACCCTGCCGTGTTAATAATCATAAAAACACTTGCAAAAAGATAGGGTTAGCATACAAATAATGCCTCATCAAACCACTCACTTGGCATAACCCATTGATATGAAACAGCTCCCCAAAAACTACGATCATCAAGCCCGCGAATCATTCTGGCAGCAACACTGGGTCGACACCACTGTCCACCACTTCAAAGACGATCTCCCCCGCGACCAGACCTTCGTCCTCGACACCCCACCCCCGACCGTATCGGGCGTCCTGCATATGGGCCATATCTTTAGTTATACACAGGCTGACTTCGTCGCCCGCTATCAGCGCATGTCCGGCAAGGACGTCTTCTACCCGATGGGCTTCGACGACAACGGCCTACCGACCGAACGTCTCGTCGAGAAAATTAAGGGCGTGCGCGGCTCAGCCATGCCCCGCGCCGACTTCGTCGCCCTATGCCGTGAAGTGGTGAAAGAGGCCGAGGATGAATTCAGGCGATTGTTTAAGAGCGCCGCCTTAAGTGTTGATTGGCGTCAAGAATACCAAACCATCAGCGATCAATCTCGCCAACTTTCGCAAGCCTCCTTCGTTGACCTCCTGAAAAAGAACGAAGCCTACCGCGACTTTCGCCCCACCTACTGGGACTGGGTCGACCAAACCGCCATCGCCCAAGCCGAGACCGAAGAAAAAGAACTGCAAGGCGTGCAAATAACCATACCTTTCGGCATCATGGATGCCACTCAGTGGTCCAACTCATTCCCCCGCCCAGACTTTAAGTCACTCACCCAAGTCCACGTCATGACCACCCGCCCCGAGCTACTTGGTGCCTGCGTGGCCCTGATGTGCCACCCGGACGACAAGGACCAGTTCACCGGTAAGGTTGCCGTCAGCCCACTCTTTAACGTCGTGCTGCCCATCTGCTTCGATGAGAAGGTCGATAAGGAAAAAGGCACTGGGTTTGTGATGTGCTGCTCGTGGGGTGACGACACCGACAAGGAGTGGATTGCTAAATACAACCTCGCATGGCGTCCGCTCATCGGATTGGATGGCCGTTTACGGGTAGAGAACCAAGAGGGGGGCATCGCCTTCCGCGCTGGCAGAGATGGCGAAAGCGGCAAAGCCACCTCTCCGCTCACTAGCGCTAATTGCTTCGACATTACAAAAGCTAAAGAGATCTTCGCCCTAATAGAGGGGGCCAAGCTCATCCGCGATATCAAGAACGAAAACAGTGCCAAAGGACGCGTCATCAGGCTGCTTGAGGGGGCTTCACTTCTGGTCCCCACCGGCGATAAACTCGAAACAGTTATCCCCAAACTCCAGATGGTCAAATGCGCTGAGCGCTCCGGCACCCCCATTGAAATCATTCCAACCTTCCAGTGGTTCATCCGCATTGTCGATAAAAAGGAACAACTCCTTGCAAAAGGAGTAGAATGTACGTGGTATCCCGAATACATGCGCATCCGCCTGAACCAGTGGATCGAGGGCCTGAAGGAAGATTGGTGCATTTCGCGCCAGCGCTTCTTCGGCGTACCGTTCCCTGTGTGGTATTTAAGAAAAGTTGGCGATTCTGACCCAAATAATTGGCAAGCAGTCAGTGCTAATTTTGCGCAACTACCTGTTGATCCAACTATTGATTTACCTAAGGGTATTATACCAATTGAAGGTAACGTTAACTTTGGCGATATAGCTGGGCGAGCTTGTGTCGCAATAGAGGATGTTTATAATATTAAAGGTGAATTGGCATTTAAAGGCGATAATCAGTCGCATATCGATGTAATTGCAGATATCGACGTCCTCGACACATGGGCCACCTCTTCCATCAGCCCGCAGCTGAATTCTCGTGGTATTTGTAAGGACTTCGCCGTCGATCCTAAACGACATGCTAAACTCTTCCCAGCCGATCTGCGCCCTCAGGCCCACGAGATCATCCGCACATGGGCGTTCTACACCATCGTAAAGGCCCATCTGCACCAGAACACCATCCCGTGGAAGAACGTAATGATTTCGGGTTGGTGCCTCGCCGCCGATAAGTCAAAAATGAGCAAATCCAAAGGCAACGTCATCACTCCTGTGGCATTGATTGAGGAAAAGGGCTCCGATGCCGTTCGCTACTGGGCGTCCACTTCGCGACTTGGCACCGATACTGCATTTTCTGAAGACCTTCTGAAAATAGGTCGCAAACTGGTCACAAAGCTCTGGAACGCCACCGCCTTTGCCGCCATCAACCTCGATAAAATGACCGGAAAACCGACCACGGCCCAACAGGATTTTGTGAGCGGAATCATTTCGCAGCCCCTCGATTTGTGGGTTCTCTCCCGTCTCAAGCGCTGCATTAGCATCGCCACGAAAAACTTTGAATCCTTTGAATATTGCGACGCTCGCGTCGCCATCGAAGACTTCTTCTGGAACGACTTCTGCGACAATTATCTAGAACTCGTCAAAGCCCGCGCTTACGGCGAGACCAAGGGTGACCAGCAATCGGCCCTCTACACCATATATCACTGCTTGGAGACCCTCTTGAGGCTGTTCGCTCCCTTCGTCCCCCACATCACTGAAGAACTCTATAGCCATATCTTCGATGACCGCTATGAGTTGGCTGGCTCAGTCCACGCCCGCGGCACATGGCCCAGGGAAACGGACTATCCTTATGACGCCACCGCCGAGCTGGCCGGTATGGCAGCCGTGGATGTGCTTAATGTCATTCGCAAGGTGAAGTCCGAATCCAACGTGTCAATCAAAACGCCGGTGCGCATGGTCGAGGTATCGGCCAAGGGCAAGGAAGCCACGTGGACACACTTAAAATCCATTCTCGAAGACCTCAAAGCCGCTGGCACCGCCGATAACGTTACGGAAGTTCCAGCCGGTTCGCTGGACCATACGACCGACCGGGGCTGGTTCGACGTAAGGGTTATCTTAACCAAGATCGAAGAACATAAACGTAACGCCGACCAGGCGGATCACCAGAAGCTCGAGGGCAAGGTGGTTCACGGGCCGGGCGCGCCGGATTTGTCCAAGCATGTGGTCAAAGTTCAGTTGAACGACTTAAAGGAATCGCTGACGCGCCAGAAATAATATGGATAACACCCCAGATAACATGATGGAAAGGCACGCCCATTACCGCGCCAAATATGACGCGGCTAAGAAGATCCATGTCTATTTCATCCCCGCTATCGACCAGAACGAAAAGCAGAAAATGTACTTTTACGCCATCGCCAGCGAGATGCTGCATGATGAAATGCTGCGCTCGCTTAAGGTGGGGGTGATTCCGCATTTCGCGGTGGTGGTGGACAAGGGCGTGGGCGAGCCGACGCCGGAGACCAAAGCCAAAATTAAAGCCTATTACGGCTTCGACCACGATCATTACGCGAACGCCTAGTGGGCGATGCCCCGCTTCACGAGGGCTTCAATCCGAAACATCACAACCGTAGACAGCCCAAACGCCGCGATGGCCAGCAGCGCCACCGTATCCATACCCGCGAGCCGGCGGTCGGGGGTTTCATAGAGCAGGAACGTGGCCACCAGCGCGCCAGCGCCACTCATCATATTCTGGGTCGCCGATACCAGCGACATGAACCCGGCCCGTTCATTGGGCCTCGGGATTTTGGAAACAAGGGCGTTGACAGTGATGTTGCGCGTAGACATGCAGACCATGAACAGGACGAACACGAGCAGCACGGGCACCATCCGCGTCTGCACATAGAAACCGAGGAAGACGACAATGCCAAGCAGGATCGTCGCCCACATTGAGGTGATGGCCGACCCGGCGCGGTCCACGATTTTACCCGCGATGCGCATGGAAAACAACGTCGCCACACCGCCGGAGCCGTAAAGCAGGCCGAGCCACTCGCGGGGGTAGCCCATGTTCTGCTGTACATGGGCGGAGATGTTGGGAATCAGCAGGAAGGAGCCGAACATGCCGAACACGGTCATCAGCAGCGCCAGCGGTGCCGCCTTGTTATGGGCGAGGCTGGCAAATAGCGATTCGGTGGCGATGCCGTTGTCGAGGTGGTGGCGCATGTGCGGCAGAAGCGCGAAAATGGCAATCAGGGTGGATGCGGCCATCAGCGAAATAACGATGAACGGAGACCACAGGCCGAAATGGCGGGCGATCTCAAGCCCAAGGGGAACGCCCACGATAGAAGCAATGGAAAATGACCCGAAGACTTTGCCTATTGCCTCGCCCCGGCGCTGGGGCGGAAACACGTCGGCGATAATGGCTAGCGACGTGGACACCATCGTGCCTGCGAACATGCCGGTGACGGCGCGGATGGCGATGAGCTGCGTGAGGCTGGTGGCGAAGACCATCGACAGCGTGGTCAGCGTCAGCCCGCAAAGGTTCACCAGCAGCACGCTGCGCCGGTCGAATCGGTCGAGGAATTTAGCTACCGCAATGCCGGTGATGGCTGCCGCCGTGGAATAGCTGCCGACAATCCATCCGAGGTTGCCGGTGCTGATATGCAGCTTTTCGGCAAAGTCCGGGCCGAGCGGCATGACGATCATGAAATCCCAGATATTGATGAACTGCACGCTCGCCATCAGCCATAGGACAAGGCGTTCGAGTTTTGCGGGGGATGGTGTGGACATGGGAGAAGTTTTGGGGGAGCGGGTGGAGGAAGTCAAGTGTCACACGTTTATACCGTCATCCCCGCGAAGGCGGGGATCTAATATGGCAACAGTTTTCCGGACACATTGTTAAGCGGATATTTGCATGGTTTCGTATTCCACTGGTGACAGGTAATCGTTAGCGGAATGGGTTCTGATTCTGTTATAGAACACCTCTATATATTCAAAGATCGCATACTTGGCCTCCTCTCTGGTTTTAAATTTCTGGTGGTGAGTACATTCCGTTTTCATGGTGTGGAAGAAGCTTTCGGCGACGGCGTTATCCCAGCAGTTCCCCTTTCTGCTCATGCTCTGGAGGATCGCGTGGTCCCTGATGATTTCCCGATGGCTGGCGGATGCATACTGGCTACCGCGGTCAGTATGCCAGATGAGTCCTTCGCCCGGCTTGCGCTTCCAGAGAGCCATTAAGAGGGCGTTATTGACCAACTGCGCCTGCATGCGGCTATCCATAGACCATCCAACAAGCTGCCTGGAATAAAGGTCAATCACGACAGCAAGATATAGCCAGCCTTCATCTGTTGGAATATAGGTTATATCTCCAACCCAGTAGCGGTTTGGCTGCGTAACCGCAAACTGCCGCGCCAATAAGTTTGGAGAAATACCCAGGGAATGTTTTGAATCCGTCGTCGCCTTAAACTTACGCTTCGTTTTACATTCCATGCCTGCTGCCGCCATCAACTGGCCGATGCGCTTGCGACCAGCCACCACACCCTGCCGAGCCAGTTTCCTGACTATGCGACGTGTACCGTAGGTGCCGCGCCCCTCGGTGAAAATCACTTTGATCATTTGGGTCAACTCCTCATTCTGCTTTTCTCTATTCGTTCCAGGATTGCGTAACCATGCATAGTAACTGCTGCGTGATACCTTCATGAAATCGCACATCACTGAAATGGGAAAACCGCCCTCGTTAGCCTGTATCCACGCGTACTTTACACCGCTTCCCTCGCAAAGTACGCGGCAGCCTTTTTTAACAGGTCGCGCTCCTGTGTCACATGCGCCAGCTCTTTCTTTAATCTTTTGATTTCATCAAAATGATGATCGGTCGTTCGCATGGCGTCACCCTTCGGTTTGGAGTATTTTGATATCCAAGTATGCAGGGTGTTTTCGTTGACGCCTAATTCTTTGGCAACCTGCGATACTGGGCGACCAGATTCAATCGCCAGTGTTACCGATGATTCCCGAAACTCCGATGAATAAACGGTGGATTTTCTTTTCTCAGTCATAATAGCTATTCCTTACCTTTCCTCACCCCATTATTACTTCAGGTGAGTTGTCCGGAATACTGTAGCCACATCAGGTCTGGGTGGTGGTGGCAGGGAGCGCCTCTGGTAAACATTGGTATCGGCCGGAGGAACTGGTGGCCCTTCCGATGTCGATGGCGGAGCAGAAGATTATCAAACTATTAGGAATACCTGCAGCAAAGTAAACAAAATTAGTAATTCAGAAATAAATACGGATTTGGCCATATAAGTAATTGCAATACAGATGCTTATATGGAAAAAAAGTAACAATTATAAGTGGTGGCGTCATATCAAACCTCAAACGGCTGATATCGCTAACAATTGCGTAAAAATTAATTGTCACAAAACTGTCATACAAAGAGACGAAAAACCCTTTAGAATTAACGAATGCGGATTTAGTTGTGTCCGCGGGGAACAATAAAAAGAGTTAACAAATGGCCGCGCCAATTAAACACTATACGATAGAAGACCTGGAGGCGAATTATAACGACATTCACGCACTCTATGATCTTGCCGAAGAACTCGTCAACACCATCGAAAGCGATTTCGTTTCCGACCCGGAAATGCAACTAGAAATCGTCGAACCACTGATTAACGAAATCGGCGATGCGGTTGATTTACTCACCCACGAATTTATCCTGATCGCTGAAAGCAAGAAGAACAAAACTTCGAGCAAAGCCAGCAAAGCACAGGTCGAAAGCGGCCTTCGCAAAATCTTCAACGCGATCAACGATTACCAGAACCGCGTTCGCGACGTCAGCAAAAAGGCGCATGGCGCCATCATGAACATCGCCGATCCCATCGTGCACAAAATTCAGCGTCATGTGGAACATGTCGTCGTCATCTTCCTTGAATTCATGTCGATCTCTTTGCAGAGCATCATGAATAAAGCCGAGCTGGAACAGCTGAAATCACGCGACTCACGTGTCGCGCTGATGATGCACCAGTACGCGCTTTCACAGCACCAAGGCTGATTTTCCGTTTTTTGAATCGTTCTAATTAGCTTGTGCTTTTGGCGCGGCCTTTTTCTGTAATATCGGTCCGATATCCGGCACCACAAGCCTTGGCACAGGCGCGGTGATCGCCTTTGAATCATCGGTTTTAGGCGCTGTTTGCTTGGGCACGCGGGTTGTGTCCTTGTTGATGACAAGCGCGTTTTTCTGGAAGAGCGGGTTGTCTATCTGGTCGCCCGCGTTGATTGAGAGTTTCTGAGCAATGCCGCCCTGCAGGAACAAGAAGGCGAGTATGGGCTTTTCCGAGGCGATATCCTGCTCCAGCTCGTTGAGCTTGATATTATGCACCACTTGGTTGATATGCCCATCCGGCTCGATCAGCAGGATGTCCAGCGGCGCGAACTCAGTCGTGCGCTTGATGGGCATGGTGTAGGCTTCCTTGAAGATCATCATGATCCCGGCGTTTTCGGCCGGAGCGGACAGGTTGAACCAGCCCGTCTGGCCACCCCGGATATTGGGGTTATAGACGTTCCCGGCTTCACGCACTTCCACATCAAATTTTACGACGGGATTTTCTGGCGGTGCCCACGGTAGCGCCGCTGGCGGTTTGGCGCGCAGAATGTTCATATCGGTGCGCTGATAGAGGAAGCCGCGCTGCGTGTCGGCATACACGATACACGGCAGGCACAACAGCAGCAAAAACAGCAGGGCCCGCATGCGTTACTTGAACGCGGGGTAGATCACATGGTCATCAACTTTGATGCCGAGCTTTTCGGTTGTGCCACCGGTAAGTTCCAGCACCGCGCGCGAGTCCCGCTTGGCGGAGATGATGTCAGTGGATTCCGGGGTGGTTTTCTGGGCGATATGGATGATTTTGCCGTGGCTGTCGAGGAAGAGCATGTCGAGCGAGATCTGGGTGTCTTTCATCCACATCTGGGCGTAGTTGTCTTCATCAAAGACGAACAGCATGCCGGTGTTTTCGGGCATCGAGCTGCGGTGTTTCAGGCCCTCTTCGCGCTGCGGCTGTTCATCGGCGACTTCAACGGTAAAGGGGAGTTTTGTGTGCGCGGCGGTTTCGATGGTCAGCTTGTCTTTTTTAAAGACAGGCGCGCCTTCAGCAAAGGCTGGAAGGGCAAAAAATAACGAAACAACAGCAGAAAACTTACGCATTTAACACTCCTATCCTGTTCAAATTTAGTAAAATTTCAACGATGTTATGAGATTATGGTGGTCTAGTACAGCGATTTTATATATAATAATCATATGCCAGGTGTAAGATTTTTTAGCGGTGGACGAAACGATGCGGGCAAGAAGAGCATTGCCCAGGAAATCGTGCGCATGGAAGTGATGAAAAAAGGGAAGCTCGACTCGCAGGAGCGCTTCAAATTCATCATGAAGAAAAAGCTCGAAGAGAGCCGCAAAAAAGTCGAACAATCAAAACCCGGCAATCGCCCTATGTCCGAACGGGCGCAGAAAGCGCTGAAGGACATGGCTGCGAAAAAAGCCGCCAAAGAAGAAAAAGCCATGCGCCGCATGGTCATCGTTCAGCCGAAAACATTTAGCAACGGCCGACTGACCAAAAAGGGCGATATTTACGATATCGCGGGCAACAAGGTTGGTAAGGTAAACACCGGCGACGGGCGCATGAACACGTATCTCGGCACGTTCCTTGGTAATTATAAACCGAAATCACACCGCACGACTGCCATCATTCAAGGCGCCATCGACCAGCATAGCCCGTATTTCATCAACATGCGTAAAATGCAGGCGTTGCAGAACGCCGGTATCGATCCGCGCACGGGACAACCGCTGAATCAGGACACGATCAACGTGCACGGGGTCCGCTCCGGCGGCGGCACGCTTTACGGCGCAAGCGGCAACGAAGCGAATGGCAGCGGTTCGGCCTATGCTATGCACGGCGGTTTATACCGCGCGCAAGGCGCCGATCACTTTAAGAAATTACAGGAAATGGAAACCGATATTTACGGCGACGCCGCCAACGGTATCGGCAGGGGTTCGGCCATCGGCGCCACGGTGCACGGCACGGCTTCGAATAACGTCTGGGGTAACTTCGCGGACAACGCGTGGGGTACTTCGTTCGATAACGTATTGGGCACGAATAATCAGGACGTCTGGGGTCAGGCGACGGGTAATCCGTATGGCAGCTTCGGCAAATCCGTGCAGTTCTTCGGGACAGGTAACGGCACCAACCATATCAAAGCGCTGATCAACAGGCTGTCGCAGTTGTTCGGCCTCAATACCAAAGCGGGCCGCCAGCGCGTCAATGCAGCAAGGACTACGGCTGGGCCGCGTCCGGGCAGCGGCGGGCCGCGTCCTTCGTCGGGTCCGCGTCCATCGGCAGGTCCGCGCCCGTCGGCTGGGCCTCGTCCTACGGCAGGTCGCCGGTAATTATCAAATAATTGGAATTAGGCAGCGTGTGCTTTGCGGCGGCGGCTTGCAACGTATGCGCCCATGCCGATAACAGCGGCGAACATCGGCAGCGCGCCCGGAAGCGGTGCGTTCGACAGGCCGATGCGGATGTTATCGAATTCATAAGCAACGCCGCTGCTGGAAGCGACGGCGCGGGTGAAGAATTCGGTTGAGATGAAGTTCACGAACTGGGTGCCGTGAGAGGATTGGTTGCCAGCGATCAACGAGGCGGCATTGATGATCTGCTGGCCGTTGAAGGTGCCGATTTCAGTGGCGCCGTTATAGAAAGTCAGCGTGTTGTAGGAATCGACGGAACCCCATTGCATTGCGAAGTAATTAGTCGGCTGGGCGAAGGTGAAGGTTGCAAGGCCATTGGTGCCGATGCCGACGTATTTGCTGGTGTCGAGGTATGGAGTAGCGGCATTGCCGCTCGTGCCCTGATAGATCTGGGCAGCGTTGCTGAGGATTAGCGAGCTGGTAATGCCGGTCAGGCCATACGTGCCGTTGCTGCTGCCGAGAGCGAGCTCGTCGAAGGTTTCAAGGCCGCTGCCGACGAGGGCGTCACCGATGTAGAATTCCATGACGCTGGCGCACGCCGGGGCGGCGAAGCTGATGACGGCAAGTGCGGCGAGAGCAGATGATTTGAGCATAGACATACAGAACCCTTTTGTGCGGTTTTTCTGCATGATTATTAATCTATATCGCTATGCTATTGAATTAGATCACTAGGATTATTGATGAGGTACAGCATATGCCCGGTGAAATAGGCAATCAGGCCAGAGATCATGGTGATCGCGAGATAGAAACGGCGCTCCCTGAGGGTGATGGTGCCGTTAGGTTCATAGCCGAAAAAGGCGTAGCGGCCAGTGAAGCTGAGCGCCATCAGGATAATGGCGGTTAAAAGCCAGAAAGCCGGGAGGTGTTTATTCCGGGCGAGGGGATTGTCGTTGATGCGCGAGAAGCAGGCAAACAGGCAGCCAAGGAAAATCAGGAACGATGGCAGGAACAGCAACGCCCAGAAGAGGGGTTTTTCGGTCATGCGAATTTAATGGCTTCCTCGGCGGCGCGCATGACGGCGCGGGCTTTGTTGAGTGCTTCCTGATATTCGTCTTCGATCACGCTTTGGGCCACGATTCCACCGCCTGCTTGCACGTGCAGCATATTGTCTTTCACCAGCGCGGTGCGTAGCGTAATGCAATTGTCCATATTGCCATCGCTGGAGAAATAGCCGATGCAGCCCGCGTAGAAGCTGCGGCGGTTGGTTTCCAGCTCGTCGATGATTTCCATCGCGCGAATTTTAGGGGCGCCGCTGACGGTGCCTGCCGGGAAACCGGCGATCAGCGCCGAGAGCGCGTCGAAACGCTTGTCGAGCTGGCCGATGACGTTGGAAACGATATGCATAACGTGCGAGTAATTTTCGATGGTCATCCGCTGGGTTGTTTTGACGGTGCCTATTTCGGCGACGCGGCTGACATCGTTACGGCCTAAATCAAGCAGCATAAGATGCTCAGAGACTTCCTTCGGATCGGCGAGTAAATCGGCGGCGAGCATGCGGTCTTCTTCGGGGTCGCGGCCGCGTTTTCGAGTCCCGGCGATAGGGCGGATGGTAACTTCGCCGTTGCGCAGGCGCACGAGGATTTCAGGGCTGGAACCGACGAGGGTGAAGCTGCCGAAGCTTAAATAAAACAGGAACGGCGAAGGGTTCACCTGACGGAGCGAACGGTAGAGCGAAAACGCGGGCAGGGTGAAGGGCGCGGAAAAACGCTGCGACAATACGACCTGGAAAATGTCGCCCGCATTCATGTACTCTTTGGCTTTTTCAATCATGGCACCGAAACGCTCGCGCGTGGTGTTGGACTTAAAATCGGCGATTTTAACGGCTTTATGCTGCGCGGATTGCGGCGCTGGCACGGGCTGGGCGAGCTTATCGAGCACGACCTGAATGCGCTTTATGGCTGCGTCGTAAGCGCGTGCGGCGTCGGTGCGCTTGGCATCGGCCCAGATGACGGTGACGATGAAAATTTTGTCGCTCACCGAATCGAAGATAACCATGACTTTTGGGCGAATAAAGCAGCTATCCGGGATGCCGATGGTGTCGGGCTTGGTGTCGGGCAGCTTTTCCATGAGCTTCACCATGTCATAGCCCATGTAACCTACGAGGCCGGAGGCCATCGGCGGCAGGCCCGGCGGGATGTCGATCTTGGACTCTTCATAAAGCTTGCGCAAGCTCGTCATGCTGTCTTCTTCACACGGAACAAATTTGGCGTCATCCATTACTTCATCGTGGCAGATTTCGGCTATGTTGCCTTTGCAGCGCCAGATGACATCCGGGCGAAGGCCGATGACGGAATAACGGCCGCGGATTTCGCCTTTTTCAACTGATTCAAGCAGGAAGCACGGCGATTTATCGTCTTTCAGGCGCAGCATGGCGGACACGGGCGTGTCGAGATCGCCGGGGCAGGTGGTCCAGATTATTTGTGAAATACCGTGGCCAAAGTGCTGGTTGAAGTCTTCCTGACTGGGAAAAATATCCGGGTTTGGCGTGGGCAACATTATTTTAATACTGCCTGCAACGCAGACTCATTAATGGTGACGGGGTATCGCTGCATCAAATATTGAGCATGTTGTTGCAGCAATTCATTCTGGCCGACCAGTTCTAAACCCTTGTGGATGTCCTTAAGCGTCGCTTCGCTTTTGGTGTCGTTTTCAGGCGTCGGCGCGGGGATGACGGCATCGACCGTGCCGAGCATATAGTCGCCATTTTTGGCGAGGTAGGCTTCGCTGCCTTCTTGCACTTTGCGTGTGAACACATCGGCCACGAGCTGCGGCGGCAGGGAGAGATCGCCCGCTGCGTGTGTGCTGCGTTTGATGGTCACAGTTTTCAGTGTTTGCAGATTGTATTTAGCGATGGCATTGGTGCGCTCGGAAGCTTTCGGGAATTTACTGCTCAGTTCCTTGGCCACTTCGCCTAAGTGTTTTTCGCGCTCTTCCTTCTGCCAGCCGCTGGCGGCGAGGCCGCGCACTTCGTCGAGCGTACGCAGTCGTTCAGCCGTGGTTTTATCGACGTGTACGATGTAGTAGACGCCATTTTTGGATGTGGTCATCTGCGAGTCAATACCATCGTCGGTTTTGAAGGCGACGTCTATGAACTTATCGAGGTCTGGCAGTTCGGCGGATTTGGTGGCGTCCGGCGTTTTGCCTTCGTGGTCGATAGGGCCGACGGTCGCGAGTTTCAGGTTGAATTCCTTCGCGGCTTCGGTGAGCGTGCTGCCACCGGCGAGCTGGTCCTGAAATTTATTGGCAAGCTTGTTAACCGCGTCGTCGGCACCGCGCGAATTCATTTCTTTTTCAAGCTGGGGTTTGACTTCTTCAAAAGCGGATACGCTTGGCGCATCGATCGACGTCACTTTAAACACGTGCCAGCCGAACGGGCTTTGCATGGGCTGGGTGAATTCGCCGGATTTCAGCGAGAAAATCCGGTCGGCGGCGGCTTCAAGCACGGTGCCTTTTTCCACCTTGCCGAGCGAAACGGTGGACTTGTTCATAATGTCGGTTTCTTTGGCGACCACATCAAAGCTTTTGCCGGATTTCAGCATAACATACGCTTTTTTTGCGTTGTCTTCGGTTGGGTAGAGCAACTGCTCGACGGCGCGGCGCTCGGGATGTTTGAACTCATCGAGGCGCTGGTTGTAGGCTTCTTTCAGCTCGGTATCGGAAAGCTTGGTTTCTTTGGATGCGTTGGCGGAGCTTAAGGTGACATAGCTCACGGTGCGGTATTCAGGCGCAGTAAATTCTCGGGCGTGGATGTCGTAGTATTTTTTGATCTGGGTTTCGTCGGGCATCGGCACGGCGCTGACGACGGACGGTTTCAGGGCATAGAAGGTGATTGAGCGGCCTTCTTCGCGGGCTTGCAGCAGCGTGCGCGAAGCCATGTCGGGAACCGGGACCACTGCGCTGAGCGTATCGATCAGCATAGTAGTAGCCATTTCATGGCGGATGGTTTCGACGTAGTTTTTTTCCGTGGTGCCCATGTTTTTCAAATTGGTTTCAAACTGGGTTTTGTCGAAATTGCCTTTTTCATCCTGAAACGCCGGGGTGGTACGGATGCGGCGCACGACGTCGGCATCCGACGGCACGAGGCCCATGTCCTCGGCTTCTTTTTTAAGCAACGCCATATGGATGAGCTGTTGCAGCACATGGTGCGACAGGCCGCGGTCTTTCAGGATTTCCGGGCTAAAATTATCGCCCATGATGCGGCGCAGATTCTCTGCCTCGCGGCGCATGGCGCGCACGTATTCGTCGCTGGTGATGGCGGTATCGCCAACTTTGGCGATGGTGAGCTTGCCCGTTGGATTGCGCAGCACGTCGCCTATGCCCCAGATTCCAAAGGTTATTACCAGGAAGGCCAGCAGCAGTTTCGCGAAGAAGCCGGAAGCGGAGGAGCGCAGGGTGTCTAACATTGGGTAAGTTCTTGATTATGGTGGTTTGGGAAAAAAGGAGATTTACACGACAAAACAAGATTGTAAAAGGGTTTTTGATACGATAGAAACAAACTTATGCAAAAAATAGTCATTGGTAACTGGAAAATGCATGGCGATCCGGCCATGGCCCACACGTTGGCCCTGCAAGTGGCGGATGTGGCCGACAAGTGCACAGAAAAAGCCGAAGTGGTGCTGTGCCCGCCAGCCATCCTTGTACTGCAACTGGCGACATGGCTGGTCGGTTCGGCCGTAAAAACGGGCGGGCAGGATTGTCATATTCAGCCTGAGGGCGCGTTTACCGGCGATACCAGCGCTGCGATGCTGAAGCAGGTGGGCTGTAAATACGTGCTTGTGGGGCATTCTGAGCGCCGCAAATTCCACCATGAAACCAACGCCGACGTGCGGAACAAGGCGGCCCGGGCGATTAAAACTGGCCTTATCCCCGTCATTTGCATCGGGGAAACGGAGGAAGAGCGCAACGCCGGAAAGGCCAAGGACGTGCTGGGCGAACAGATTCGCGAATGCATCCCTGAAGAAGCGATTTCTCATAATTTTATACTTGCATATGAGCCGGTTTGGGCTATTGGTTCTGGGAAAACGCCGACCGCCGATGACATTCTGCTAATGCATGACTATATAATATCCCTGACCGCCAAGCGCACTGGGCTGGATCTTGAGCAGATACATGTGTTGTATGGCGGGTCGGTCAAAGGCGATAACGCCAGAGAGATTTTGGCGATTGAGGGTGTCGGCGGCGTGCTTGTCGGCGGCGCGTCACTCAAAAGTGAAGAATTCTGCCGCATTATTCAGGCGGCTTAGAGTAACAAAAGGATTAGGTGCTATGGGTTTTTATACGGTTTTGATGGTAATCCACACGATTATCGTATTATTCCTTATTATGATGGTGCTGATCCAGCGCACCGACAGTGACGGCATGGGCGGTCTTGGCGGTGGTGGCGGCAACCAGTTCATGACCGGGCGCGCAACTGCAAACCTCATGACGCGTACAACGGCGATTTTAGCCGCTGCGTTCATGATCAGTAGCCTTATCCTTGCTGTGTATGGCAGCCGCATGACGGGCGGTTCGATAATGGATACGGTGGATACCACGGCAGCGCCGGTAACTGACACTCTGACTAAGGAAACAGCGCCGGAACCGAAAGTCGAAACTAAAGCGGATAAACATGCTAAACCGGCGGCCAAATCGGGTCCGTCCGTTCCGAAGCCTGAGTAATGACGCGCATTCTTTATATCGAAGATGAAGACGATCTGCGTGGGCTGCGCACTCACTTCCTTAGGAGGTCGGGATTTGAAGTTGTGTCGGTTGCGTCTGTTGCGGAAGCAAAAGAAGCGTTCGATGCGCAGCGCGCGGATGTGGTGTTGACGGATTATAATCTGGGCCATGAAACAGGTTTGGATTTCGTGCGCAAATTACGCAACGAAGGCGATATGACGCCGGTGGTGTTATTGAGCGCAACCGAGCTGAGGGATATCAGGAAAGACAACCCGGATTTCGCCGATCTTGCTGTGACGTATCTGGCGAAAGAAGCGAGTCAGGCTATCATCGATATGACTATTAATAGAGTGCAGCGCAAAGACCGTGTCGGTTCGCGCGTTGGAACAGGGGAATCAAGAGGCTTATGAGCGCGCGTTTTATTTTTATTACCGGTGGTGTGGTTTCCTCGCTTGGCAAAGGCCTTGCATCGGCCAGCCTTGGCGCGCTCTTGCAGGCTCGCGGGTATAAGGTGCGCTTGCGCAAGCTTGACCCCTATCTCAACGTGGACCCGGGCACGATGAATCCGAACCAGCACGGCGAAGTGTACGTGACCGATGACGGCGCGGAAACCGATCTTGACCTCGGCCACTACGAACGCTTCACCGGCGTAAATGCGCGCCGCAGTGACTCGGTGACCACGGGGCAGATTTATTCAACGCTGCTTACCAAAGAACGCCGCGGGGATTATCTCGGCGGGACTGTGCAGGTAATACCGCATGTCACGGACCTGATTAAAGAATTTATTCTGAAAGATACGGATAACGAAGATTTCATCCTTTGCGAAATCGGCGGCACGGTCGGCGATATCGAAGGCCTGCCGTTCCTCGAAGCGATTCGCCAGCTCGGATATGAGCTTGGCCGCGAACGCGTGATGTATGTGCATTTGACGCTGGTTCCGTATATTGCGGCGGCAAAGGAACTGAAGACGAAACCGACACAGCATTCCGTGAAGGAGTTGCGTTCCATCGGCATCCAGCCGGATATCCTGCTGTGCCGTGCGGATCGTGAAATCCCGGTTTCGGAACGCCGCAAAATCGCGCTGTTCTGCAATATTCCGGAAGACGCCGTGATTCAGGCGCTTGACGTCGGATCGATTTACGAAGTGCCAAAGCGCTACAGCGAACAAGGCTTCGACCGTCAGGTTCTCAAATGCTTCAAGATCGAAGATAAGGGGGCTCCGAATCTTGCGAAATGGGATGATATCCTCAAGCGTATTGAAAGCCCGAAGGCGGAAGTTACGGTGGCGATCGTCGGTAAATACACCGGCATGGGCGATGCGTATAAATCGTTATCCGAAGCGCTCGATCATGCGGGCATCGCCAATCAGGCGCGCGTGCATATTCGCTGGGTGGATGCATCCGGTTTCGAACAGACCGATATTGAAAAAGCCCTCGGCGACGTCAACGCCATCCTTGTTCCCGGCGGTTTCGGTGAACGCGGCGTGAACGGCAAGCTGGCGGCGATTAATTATGCACGTGAGCATAAGAAACCGTATCTGGGCATCTGCTTTGGAATGCAGCTGGCGGTGATTGAATTCGCGCGCAATCAACTCGGCATTACCAACGCCACCTCGACCGAATTCGGGCCTTATGAAGATAAGGACGAGCGCGGTCCGCTGGTGGGCCTGATGACGGAATGGATGCGCGGTACCGTGCTCGAAACGCGCAGGCATGACGGCGACATGGGCGGCACGATGCGCCTCGGCGCGTATGAATGCCACATTGCACCGGGCAGTCTTGCCGAGGAAATTTACGGCGCGCCAAATATTTTAGAGCGTCACCGCCACCGTTATGAGGTCAACATCCAGTATCGCGATGCGTTTGAAAATGCCGACATGGTGTTTTCGGGGATTTCGCCGGGCGGAAATCTGCCGGAAATCGTTGAGTATAAAAAACATCCGTGGTTCGTTGGCGTGCAGTTCCATCCTGAGTTGAAGTCACGTCCGTTCGCACCGCACCCGTTATTCGCGTCGTTTATCAAAGCGGCGATGGGGAATAAAACGGAACTCAAGAAAAAAGCGGCATGAGCAGGTCAACTGCATCTCTGACGGATAAGATCTCATCGTTCCTCACTAAGCCTGCCGGCAATGGGCAGGACATGGAGGAATGGCTTTACGAAAAATTCCCCAAGGGCCTCGGCCAGATGACCGAGCATTTCAACGCCAAAGCGGACCCGATAAAGGAAATGTGCGATGACATGTTCGACAGCAAGCTGCAGGGCAAACACTTTGCCCGACCGGAGTTTGACGAGGAATATACGCGCGTGCAGCGTTTTTTCCACGAGCATAATACGCCGATGATGGTGGCGCGCGCGGAAGCGTTCGATAGCCTGAGCAGCTATAAAAAACTTTACGACAAAACCAGTTCGCGCCGCGTATTTTTTGAGCAGGAATTCCTGCCGCGCATTAAAGAGCTGAAAGCTGGCGCACCATACATGACGCATGATTACGAGTTGTTTTACTTAGCGCGCATGCATGGCAAAGGCATCTCAAATCAATACAAGGATATCGTCAACGGTGATGCGAAGCCGCAGGCGGGTACCTATGCTGCCTATATGCATTTCCTGAACTCTGTGTTAGACACGATGCCTAAACCCCCGGACTGGAACACCCGCTTGATTAATCTTACCCATGCCGAAAAGGACATGGATGCACATGGAAAAACGCAATGACTAACGGCCTTCGCCATATCCCTATCGGTTCTTTTAAAATCGGCAACGACCTGCCGCTCGTGCTGATTGCAGGGCCTTGCCAGATCGAATCGCGCGACCACACGCTGTTCATGGCCGAAGCGCTGATAAAGATGACTAATAAATTGCAGATGCCGTTCATCTATAAATCATCATTTGATAAAGCGAACCGCACCAGCATCAAAGGCAAACGTGGCATCGGCCTGATCAAGGCGTTGCCAATTTTCGACGAGCTGCGCACCGAGCTGGGCTGCCCCGTATTGACCGACGTGCACAACGAAGAGCAATGCGAAGTGCTGGCGCCGCACGTGGATGTGTTGCAGATTCCGGCACTGCTGTCGCGCCAGACGGATTTGCTGATGGCGGCGGCGCGCACCGGTAAAGTGATCAACGTAAAAAAAGGCCAGTTCCTTGCGCCAGGCGACATGCAGAATGTAGTGGAAAAAATGGATTTCGCCGAAAATTCGAATGTCATTCTCACTGAACGCGGCTCAAGCTTTGGTTACAACACGCTCGTAAGCGACATGCGCGCGCTTCCGATCATGGCTGAAACCGGTTGCCCCGTTGTGTTCGACGCTACGCACAGCGTGCAGCAGCCGGGCGGGCAGGGCGGTTCTTCGGGCGGGCAGCGTCAATATGTTGCCACACTTGCGAAAGCCGCGGTGGCGGTGGGTGTTGCCGGTGTGTTCATGGAAACGCACCAGGACCCGGACAATGCGCCGTCGGACGGTCCGTGCATGATGCGTCTTGACGACATGGAGATGCTGCTCGTGCTGCTCAAAGAACACGACAAGCTGGCTAAAAGCCTTTAATTCCGCCGGTTACTAAAGAATCATTTCCCGGTTTACAAATGACTCCCGTTTGTTAGATTAAATAAAAATCGCTACAAAAAAAATATTTCAAATAACAAAGGGAGTGGAAAATGGTTGATCGTTTCGACGGGGAGCCGCGCGAATGGAGCGCAGGCATCCCGCAAAAATCCAAATTAGCTGAGCAGGAAAAACAAGCATCGCGCGACTTTTCCAAAAAGTTGCTGACGATGGAAGCGCAGGTGCGCGAATCGCTGGCTTCGCCGGAGGATATGCGCATGATGTCGATGGATACGTTGCAGACGCTTCGCGCGCTCGATGAGGCGGTAATTGCCTATATCGCGCCGACGGAAGGGACGGGCTTTTCGGTGAAATCCTCGTGGCTGGATGTGCGCAATGCGCGTGTCGCTAAATTACTCGAAGCCGCACAGCAGGCTGCCGAAGGCCTGAACCCGGCGGGTGATAAACTTGATTTAGCGCTGAAAAATACGCTCCGGCCCGGCGTTGAAGACTTCGTGCGGGCGGCAATAAACTACAAAAATAAACTCGAAGAAAAAAAGCAGGAAACACAAAGAACGTTAGAAGTTGCATAGCCATTCAGCATCATTATCGGGGGGTATTTTATGTTGCGCGATCCATCTTTACGGACGGTCTCGAAAGAGACACAAGCTACCATTGCCGCTTATCTCGAAGCGTATGAGGATTATGTCGACAACGGCAAAGCGCCAAATTACGAGCACGCCCTGCAGGCGGCGCGCAATCACCTGATCGAGAGCATCAAAACCAACGAACGGCTTGCCTATTTGCATTTGTTCAGCCAGCCGGAATTCAACCTGGTGTGTGCCGAGCTGGTGAATGATTTGTCGCTGCGCGTGCACGGTGACCACATGACGTACTATGAAAGCGAGCATGTATTCAAAGCTGAGGAATTTTTCGTGCCGATTACGGAAGATGATTTCGGCATGATCAGTTTAGTAGCGCACCGGCAGGAAGCGATTACGCGCATTCGCAAAGAGATGTTGGCTAACATCCAGCGTTCATTGGATTACACGCCTGAAAACCTCGCGCTCGGCATTGCGGGTTATTTAGCGCAAAACACTATTCCCGCGCCCGAAACCAACGGAATGGAAGCGGAGCTTGCCATTAAACGCGACTTCAAGGAAAAAACCGAAGAGTTCAAAGGTGAGGTGGAGGAATTGTTGCGTGATGTGCCGTTTGAAAAACGCGAGGATGCATCGTATCTGCGCGATCTGGTGATGAATGAAATCATCAGCTCGGAGTCCTACCTGCTACAGGTGAAGAACCATCCGGCATACGCCAAGAAGCAGCAAGCGGCACTCGCCGTTTAAGCTTCGACGGCGAGGCGGTATTTACGGTAGAGCGCGTTGAACTCGGCCAGTGCGCTTTCGAGGGTGAAGCGCATGTCCATCATGTCCTCATCGTCCAGCCCGACCAGTACGCTGCGGCACAGAGATAGCGCCTCGCGACATACCTGCGCCAGCATATCAACCGGATTTTCCAGCACGGGGTGCAAGATAGAGTCGTCATGCTTGCGGTGACGGTAGTGATAATGGAAATGGCGCGGGCCTTTGTATTCCATAAGTGCCAGCGACACGGGATTTACGATATTGATAAAACGTTGTTGCCAATACAGGCGCTGGATATCTTTGCGCCCGGTGGCGAGCGGGTTCTGCAATATAGTCAGGCAGGCGTTATCGAGATCGAGAAGGGCTTGCTCAAAATCGTGATCTTCCTGTGGAAGGGCCGTATTTGGGACTTGCGAGGCCTTTGCATATTGCTTTTTAGGAGTTTTTGTGCGAACAGAAATGGACATTGGAATCCTCCGTCTTCAAATACCTATTAATTATAGTCCCTATTTATGTTTTACGTTACGTGATATAAAAAAGCGATGCCGGGTTGTTTAACGGTATTTTATTTAATTTTTATTATTGTATTACCGAAGGTTCAAATACGGATTTCGCCCCAGCATACGATGGCGAAGCAACGTAACGACGGGGCTCAACTCAGGTAAATTAACTAAAATCATTTAAGGAGTTTTTGTGACCGCTATTACCCATATCCACGCCCGTGAAATTCTCGATAGCCGCGGCAATCCTACTGTTGAAGTTGAAGTCGGCCTTGAAGACGGCGCGTTTGGCCGTGCTGCCGTGCCGTCCGGTGCGTCTACCGGTTCGCTGGAAGCGCTGGAGCTTCGCGACGGGGATAAGAAGCGTTACAAAGGCAAAGGCGTGCTGAAGGCTGTCGCCAATGTGAACGGTGAACTCGCCGATGCGCTGATGGGAATGGACGCGGAAGAGCAGGTTAAAATCGATCAGGCGATGCTGGAGCTCGACGGCACCGACAATAAATCGAAGTTGGGCGCGAACGCGATTCTCGGCGTATCGTTGGCGGTGGCGCATGCTGCGGCGGATTCTGTCGGGTTGCCACTGTACCGTTATGTCGGCGGTGTGCGCGCGCACGTATTGCCGGTGCCGCTGATGAACATCATCAATGGCGGGCAGCATGCGGATAACAAGCTCGACATCCAGGAATTCATGATCATGCCGGTGTCGGCGACTAGCATGTCGGAAGCGCTGCGCATGGGCGCGGAAGTGTTCCACGAGCTTAAAAGCCGATTGCATAAGGACGGGTTGAACACCAGCGTGGGCGACGAAGGCGGGTTTGCGCCGAAAATTGGCAAGTCGGAAGAAGCGCTGCAATACATTATGGAAGCGATTTCCGGCGCTGGCTACAAACCGGGCAAGGATATCGTGCTGGCGCTCGATGCGGCCGCCACGGAGTTTTACAAGAATGGTAAATACGTGCTTGAAGGCGAAAACAACAAGCAGCTCGACAGCGATAAAATGGTAAAATACTACGAAGCCCTGGTGAGGGATTATCCGATCGTATCGATCGAAGATCCGATGTCCGAAGGCGACCACAAAGGATGGAAGGCCATCACCGAAGCGTTGGGCGACAAGGTCCAGCTGGTCGGCGACGATCTGTTTGTGACGAACCCATCCATCCTCGCGCAAGGCATTGAAGACGGCCTCGCCAACGCATTGCTGGTGAAAGTCAACCAGATCGGGACATTGACGGAAACGTTGCAGGCCGTGGACATGGCGCAACGCGCCGGTTACCGCGCCATCCTGTCGCACCGCTCGGGTGAAACGGAAGATACCACCATTGCCCATCTGGCGGTGGCGACCAATTGCGGCCAGATCAAAACCGGTTCGCTGTCGCGCTCAGACCGCCTTGCGAAATATAATGAACTGCTGCGTATCGAAGAAGAGCTGGGTTCATCGGCGTATTACGCGGGTAAAAATATTCTCTAGTTTTTGTTATTTAAAAGCCGTCTTCCGCTCGCCGGGAGGCGGCTTTTTTTATTGGCGCGCGCACAGTATTTTTCTAATTGATTGGAGCAAAAATCGACACATGCGGTCCTGACATTATTTTGGCCAGTCGCACTGCGCTTAATGCGTGATTCTATTAAAAGTCATTTACCAAAATGTTTTTGCATAATTGCTGCAATTGTGTAAGCTTATAAACAATATGGCAAAAAGCGAAACATGGAACGATACACAGCGTCCACTCATTAAACGAGTAGCGGGCATGTTCACCCTTATGTTTATCATGTTCTACCTTGCGTTTCACGCTGTCAGCGGCGAACGCGGCCTGTTGGCGTTATTCCGTGAGACGCGCTCGCTGGAAGTCGTGAAGGCCCAGTTGGCGGACGTGAAGTCCCAGCATCAGGCGCTGGAGCGCAAAGTTCAGTTGCTAAGCGACAGCTCGCTCGACCTCGACCTGCTGGATGAGCAGGTGCGCCGGGTGCTCGGCATGGCCAATAAGAATGAGATCGTCTATTTCACCGACGAGAAAATCCCCGCTTCCAAGTAGTCCGTCAGGCAAACACTTACAGCAAGTCAGTTGACACTACAAGGGCGCTGCCATTGCTGGAGCGCCCTTGTAGTGTTTATCATGGAAGGCTTATTTAGGGCCGACCATCATGCTGATCTGCTTGCCTTCGATGCGCGGCGGCGATTCGATCTTCGCGGCTTCTTTCAAGGCTTCCTGAACACGCTCAAGAACCTGTACGCCAAGTTCCTGATGGTCCATTTCGCGGCCGCGGAAGCGCAGCGTGATGCGAACTTTGTCGCCTTCGTCGAGGAAGCCGAGGACGTTGCGGATCTTGATTTCAAGGTCGTGCTTGTCGATGGTGGGGCGCAGCTTGATTTCCTTGATCTGGATAACCTTCTGCTTTTTACGCGCTTCATGTGCTTTTTTCTGGATTTCGTAACGGTATTTGCCGTAATCGAGAATCTTGCATACCGGGGGGCTTGCGGCGGGGGAGATCTCTACGAGGTCAAGACCGGCGACCTCTGCCATCTTCATGCCCTCATTGACAGAAACGACGCCAATCATGTTGCCGTTTTGATCGACCAGCCTGATCGAAGGTGCTGATATTTCGCCATTAACGCGGGGTTCATCAGCCTTACTCATTGTCCCAAAAACTCCAGTATATTCAAATGATTCTCCATATCTTGTTGTAAAATGACTCTAGCCCAAAAACCTTAAAGAAAGGTTGGGGGCATTCTACATGCCCGAAAAGAGGAAGAAAATCAAGCTGGAAGTGGATTTTCGCGGACCAGGATAAATTCCTTAGTGAAGAATTAACTTAAATTAAGTATTATGTGGAGGAAATAGAGGGAAATTGCAATGGCCAAACCGGACGATTGGAGCGATTTTCAGTCCAATACAAGGCCATCCACGGCCACGATCTCGATAGCTCCATTCCCAAAAATGCTTTTGCCAAAGCCGATGCGGCGGCAATGATCGCCTTCAACGAAATGGCCCGTGGATATACTACGCCGATGGAAGGCGATACATTTTCCGACGCCGAACAGCTCGAACGTGACCGTGAGGTGGGCCGGGCAAGACTTGCGCTGCCATCGATTCGCGATTTTGTGCAGCAAGGTGATGATGTGAGCAACGCTGGCTGGGCGCATACCATTGCCGGTACCCATGCGAAGATTGCCGAAGGCGCCTATGATATGATGATGCATCCCGCATACCTCGTCGCACATTTGGACACACTGAAACAAGAAGTCCCGGCGCTTGCCGAGTATGAAGAGTTCCAGAGGGGGGAGCGCTATGCGGTACACGAGCACGAGCTCAAAGAACGCAGCAACGCTGCACGCAAGGTAACCAAACAAAAAATGACCGCGCTTGGTTATGAGTTCGGCGGGAAAGAAACCATCGGCGAATTTGCAGGGCGTTTTCAGCGAGAAGTGGGCTTCGACAGTGAAAAAGGCGGTGACATGATCGCATGGCTGCATTCGCTCGGCTTCGATGTGAGCAAGGGCGACAACGCCAAAACATGGTTTGATAAAATCGGCTTTGAGGCAGGCAAGGATAAAAACCTTGAAGAGTATATAACCGAACGCAGGACTTCTTCTGCGCAAGTAGAACGTAGCTAGGAGAGCAAGATAGGTGCAAAATTCGAATGGGCGTATTTAATGAAGGAAACCTCCCTCACCAAAGACCGCAGCGACCAAAGACCATGTATGTGAACCTGCTGCCGGGTAAAACCGAAGGCTTGCGCCGCGGATAAAAAACTCCACCTCCTGTTTCAAGGAGGCGGAGCATTCTTAGCTTAGCCCAACTGCTGAATTTAGTTTGGTGGGGTTGCTTCGGAAACGAGCGCGGCTTTAGCCTCGTCAAAAGACATAGATTCCTGTTTTTCTGAACCGAGGCGGCGGATCGAGACGGAACCCGTTTCCGCTTCCTTTCCACCCACGACAAACAGGTTCGGAATTTTATGGAGCGAGTGGTCGCGCACCTTGTAGTTGATCTTTTCGTTGCGGATATCCAGCTCGGCGCGGATACCGGCTTTGAGCAATTCAGCGTGAATCTGTCTGGCATAATCGTCCGCCGCTTCGGTGATGGTGGCCACGACCACTTGCGTTGGCGCAAGCCAGAGCGGGAATTTGCCGGAATATTCTTCGATCAGGATGCCGATGAACCGTTCCAGCGAGCCGAGAATGGCGCGGTGAAGCATGACCGGGCGTTGCTTACTCCCGTCAGGTGCGACGTAAGTGGCGTCGAGGCGTTCGGGGAGTACGAAGTCAACCTGAAGCGTGCCGCATTGCCAGTCGCGACCGATAGCGTCGCGCAGGACGAATTCGAGTTTCGGGCCGTAAAACGCGCCTTCACCCGGGTTGAGTTCGCATTCAAGGCCAGCGGCGTTGACGGCTTCCTTAAGTGCGTTTTCAGCCTTGTCCCATGTGGCGTCTTCACCGGCGCGTGTCGGTGGACGGTCGGAGAATTTCACCTTTACGTCGGTAAAGCCGAACGCTTGGTACACTTCCTTCAGCAGCGCGCAGAAGGCGACGGTTTCGGAGGTGATCTGGCTTTCCATGCAGAAAATATGCGCGTCGTCCTGCACGAAGCCACGGATACGCATGATGCCGTGCAAGCTGCCAGACGGTTCGTTGCGGTGGCAGGAGCCGAATTCGGCCATGCGCAGCGGCAGTTCGCGGTAAGACTTCATGCCTTGGTTAAATATCTGGATGTGGCACGGGCAGTTCATCGGCTTAACACACAACGTGCGGTCTTCATCTGAGTTTGAGACGAACATGTTTTCGCGGAACTTTTCCCAGTGGCCGGAGGCTTCCCAGAGGGAGCGATCGACAAGCATCGGGGTTTTAACTTCGATGTAGCCATTGGCGCGGATTTTAGTGCGCACGTAGTTTTCCACAGCTCGGTAGATTGTCCAGCCTTTGTCGTGCCAGAAGACCATGCCGGGTGAATGTTCTTCGATGTGGAACAAATCAAGTTCCTTGCCTAACTTGCGGTGATCGCGCTTGTCGGCTTCTTCCAGAATGGTGAGGTAGGCTTTAAGTTCTTTTTCGTTGGCGAACTGTACACCGTAAATGCGGGTGAGCTGTTTGTTCTTGCTGTCGCCGCGCCAGTACGCGCCTGCGACGCGCATGAGTTTGAAGGCCTTGGATAGATGCGTGAAATTCGGCACGTGCGGGCCACGACATAAATCCACGAATGAGTCGTCGCCTTCGCCCTGACGGTAGATAGAGATTTTGCCCGCTTCGGTGGTGTCCCCGGCGGGGGCGTTTTCTATAATGTCCACCTTGTATGGCTCGCCGCGCGATGTGAACAATTTAATCGCGTCTTCGCGGCTCCACATTTCGCGGCGTACGGTTTTGCCTTCGTCCATGATCTGGCGCATGCGCGCTTCTATTTTTTCGAGGTCTTCGGACGATATCGGGTTTTCGGTTTCGATATCGTAATAGAAGCCGTCATCGACTGTCGGGCCGATGGCGAGTTTGGAGCCGGGGTACATTTCCTTGACGGCGCGGGCAAGCACTTGCGCGGTGGTAGTGTGGCGCAGGATTTCTAAGCCCTCGGGCTGTTTAGGGGTGAGGATTTCAATGCGGGCGTCATGGTCTACGATCAGGTAGATATCGCGCTGCACGCCGTCGACTTTCATCGCCAATGCCGCTTTGGCAAGGCCTGCGCCGATGGAAGCGGCGATCTCGTCGCCGGATACCGGGCCGGGGTATTCGCGCTTGCTGCCGTCGGGGAGGGTAATGGTGACCATAGGTTATTCCGCTTCAATTGTTACGCCCCTAGGGGGCGGAAATTATAGGATAAAGGAGGATTAAGCTTTAATGGGTTAAGGGACGTTGTCAAGCAGTTGCATTTTGAATTGTTCTATTTTATTAATGCGCTTTAATTTTTAGCGAGCATTGTGATGATTGACGACACCGCCGATACTCTGCCTTCCGTAAATAAGGCCCAATTAATACAGCAGGTAAACCTCTGGTTTAACGCCCGCATTGAAATATGGTGCAAGGCGTTCGATTATTTTGACCGGAAAGATGGCAGCAAAGCGGTTGAGGATATTTTAAAACGCGGGCTGAAATGCAACACCGGCGAGACGAGGGCGTTCCTTGCGGGCAATGTCACGGATGGAAAATGCGTCGAGTACCGCGGGAAGCTGGAAGCGGCTGGCATTATCGATGGCGAAGGCAGAATGATTCCGCCGACGCTGCATAAAAAGCTGCGTCCGGAGCCGGTCAAGAAGGTGAAGCAAGTCAAGCATTACGAGATTCCGTGGAAAGTAAAGCCGGATACCGTCGACGATACGGTGGCTGCGTTAAAGCAAACTGAGGACCAGATGCACGTGGCGCTTGTGGCGCTGATGGAAGATATCGGTGTGCAGGCTGCGCGCGGTGGCATCAATATACACCTGATCGATCTGATCGGCTCTATCAAGACGCAGTTGTTCGAGCACGATGCGGCGGAAATTACGCCGGATATGCTTAAACCAGAGGTAGACTCACAGTTAAAATACCTGCGCGGCGTTGCGTTCAGGGATAGCAGCGAACTAAAGCGCCTGCAGCAGAAATTGCAAGGGCAGAAGGTCATCGCCCATGAAGATAGCGAGCGCATGGAAAAGCTTGAAAAGAGCGTCGCGTCGCTGGCACCAGAAAAGCTTGCGGCGACTGCGATCAATCTTAATAAGCTGGACCTGCCGCATTGCGCCGGGCTAGTGAGCGATTACCTGAGGCTTGAAGAAATCGAAGAAACGTTGGCTAGCCTTCGCCATAACCTGTCGGAAACGATTCATGGCAAGCATGAAGACAGTTTCGCGGCTAACGTTAACGGCGCGAAGCGCAAGGCGACGTTGCTCGCGGCGTGCGCCGATCAATACGATAATTTGCAGGAGTTACTGGAAGACCCTGTAGGCGAAAAACAACAGGCGATCGCCGATGCGTTGAAGGCGTTTCTGGAAAAGGAGTACCCGAAAACCCTGAGGCCGGATGCGCTGAAACCTGTGGCTGACGTAATCAATGCCGAGCTGGCTGCAAAGAAAAAAGACAAAAAGCCTACGCGGGCGTTCCCTGAAAAAAGCGAAGGCCCGGCTCGCTAACGCGCGCGCCGTGTTTTCTCGGACGCGATAGCATCCGGCTGGCGGCTGGCAATGGTTGCCAGCGATTGCAAGCTGACGAGGAACTGGGTGAATTCATCGCCAAGGGTGTGATGCTCGGGCATTTCAGCATCAATAACTTTAGCGCGCAGCCTCGCGATGAGCGGCGGGAATTGCGTCATGGCTTCGTGGATCGTTTCGAGGTCGTCATGGTCGGGTTTTTTGCCGCGCTCTAACTGTTCCAGCATCCGCAGGAAGCGGCCCACCATTTCGATAGACGACTGGAAATCGCGGTACATTTCAAGCTGGGCATCAAACAACATGACGCTGTCGTGCCTGGCAGCCCCTTTTTGCGGTGGGACCATTCTGCTTTTAACATCGTGACGGTTCCGTCGATCCTGCCGTTTTCCAGATCGCCGTCGGCGATGGGCACGTTCATTTTGCGACCCATATCCTCCGCTGTTTCTTCCATCTTGCTGCGGGCGATGGAGACGACGACCGGCAGGGTTTTGTTCGGCATTGTATCGCACAGCCATTCACGTAAGCGTTGTTCACCGGCTTCGTCTATATTCTGGTCGAGGTATGTCGTGATCAGGTTGCGCAGGCGTGAAGGAAGAAGCGGGTTCGGCATCGCGGTTTACTTTTTCTTGGATTTCGCCGGAGCCGGTTGCGGCGGATAAACCTGCATGCGGGTCGGGTAATTGTCCGAGGTGAATTGCAACAATCCGGATTCAACGCTTTTGGATGTGTTCACCTGACAAAAGCTGTCGAGCCATTCCATGACTTTCATCACATCGTGGCCGGGTACGATATCGTAGGTATTCGGGGTCAGGTAATTATAACCTGAGAGCCAGCCGCTGATATAAAGCTCGTCGGCGGCGTTGCGGCCATTATGCAGCGGTAATTTGCGGTCTTCGGAGTATTGGGGGCAGGAAATGTAGTTCAGGGTCTGGTAAAGGCCTTTCTCGTCGGCGGCGATGGCCGAATAGGAGGAAAAGGCGGTTATTAGGAGGGCCAGAAGGCGGTAATCAAGGGGTGCGCGCATAATATTACTTCCTGTAATTTCATGCCAATGTAAGGTTTTATCCCGATATGTGGTAGTAAAAAATGGCGACACGTAACAAATCTGTAATAAAAGCGTGATATCATTAAATAAAGGTACATTCAGGGGATATCCGACGCATGGTCGACGCGCCTAAAAAGCCGGATCTTTTAAACAGTCTCAAAGACGCCAAAGGGGCATTCGATTTATTTGCGGAAGCAAATGAGTTTCGCAAGTCGCCCAAGCGTGTGCTTGATCCCGATGCCGATATCAAATTCCTTAAAAAACTGGACAAAGAAAAGAACAATCCGGTCCTGCGCGATGCCGTTTCCAGCGCGATCACCGAGCCGCTGAACAAGTTGCCTGGCGGTTTCCGCATGGGCGTGGCAGCGAAGCCGCTGATCGACGCGGTAGCGCCCATGATCAATTATTTTGCCCAGGACATGATGAGCACGGCAGCCAATGTAGCGCCGGTTATAGAGGAAATATTTACGGCCGGGCCGCCAAGGATGGAGACTCCTGCGCCCGTATTTGAAATAAGCGCGCCTGTGGTTGAAGAACCGGCCTTCGTTCCGACACCTGTGTTGCCGCCGGAACCGGTGGTGGTAACGGCCCCCAAAGTTGAGGCACCTGTGGTTGAACCTAAGGTAGAACAGCCGAAAGTTGAACCGCCCAAGCCTGCGCCGGAGGTAGCGCCTGCGCCCGTCGAGAAAAAAGCGCCACCCGCCATAAAAAAAGCAAAAGTGGCTGAGCTTAAAAAATCGGATGAAGAACTGACAGGTCTGGACGCAATAAAGCGTGCGTTCGACAACAACCCGTTCTTCAAAAAAATCAAAGGCGCGGTGGAAGAAGCAGCTACCGGACTTGCTGGTGTGACAACGGATAACCTGACCTATCCGAGTGGCGCTCCGGGCATGGACGCCATGAAGACGACAGACAAAGCCGCGACCGAACAAATTGCGACCGAGAAAAAAGACACCGCGCCAATATTGCGCAAATAATCCCGATATAAAAAAATTAGTAAGCGCGTTCTTCTGGCGGGAAGGAAATCGGCGTGCGGGTCAGCATGTCTTCCGCGTGCAGGCGCACGGGGCGGATGGTGAAGCGCGTGTTCCCATGATCATCGACGAAGCAGACGCTATGCGCCAGACAACCGGCGTCGTCACGCGTCGGGAAATCCTGACGCCAGTGCGCGCCGCGGCTTTCGCAGCGTTCGTAGGCGCTGGTCATGGCGGAGGAGGCTTGACGCAGCAGGTTATCGGTTTCCAGCGCTTCGATAAGGTCGTTATTCCAGATTAGCGAAGTGTCCGCGACATGCAGCTCGTGCTGCATCATGCCCCAGAGTGTGCGCAGCTCTTTCTGGCCGTTAAAAAGCAGATCGTTTGTGCGGAAAATACTGGCGTTGGCTTGCATCACGTTCTGCAATGATTTGCGGATTTTGTTAGGCCGCATGTTGCCGCGCGCGGTGCGCAGATCGTCGAAGCGGGTGATCAGCGGTTCCAGTAATTCGCTGGAAATAACTTTGTGGCTTGCGCCGTGGACGATGCTGTCGGCAGCGAATTCACCGGCGGCTTTGCCGAACACGATCAGTTCAAGCAACCCATTGCAGCCGAGGCGGTTGGCGCCGTGCACGGAGGTGCAGGAAGCTTCGCCGATGGCGAGCAGGCCTTCGATGATGCGCTCGCTACCCTTGCTGTCGATGGTGACGACCTGACTTTGCATGTTGGTCGGGATTCCGCCCATGGTGTAATGAACCGTGGGAACGACGGGAATGGGTTGGGTGTAGATGTCTACCTGTGCGAAAGTCTGGGCGATATCCTTGATGCTTGGTAACTTGCTATCGATAACATCGCGGCTCAGATGCGCGAGACTTAAATACAGATGGTCCTTTTTGGGGCCGCAACCGCGGCCAGCCATGATTTCCTGAATCATCGAGCGCGAAATAACATCGCGCGAGGCAAGTTCCATTGACGACGGCGCATAGGTGGACATAAAACGTTCACCGTCGCCGTTAAGCAGGAACGCGCCTTCGCCGCGCGCGCCTTCGGTGATGAGGATGCCGCTATTATAAAGTCCCGTCGGATGAAACTGGATGAATTCCATGTCCTGCAACGGAAGCCCTGCGCGAAGGATCATAGCGTTGCCGTCGCCGGTACAGATGCTGGAGGCGGTGGTGGAGGCATAGGCCTGACCGAAACCGCCGGTGGCGATGATGGTCTGGTGCGCGCGGAAGCAGTGTAACTCACCGGTTTCAAGTTCCCATGCGAGCATGCCCCGGCAGATATTTTCGTCGTCAAAAATTAAATCAAGCGCCATGTACTCGATGAAAAATTCCACATCGTGGCGCATGGAATGCGTGTAGAGCGTATGCAGCAACGAATGCCCCGTGCGGTCGGCAACTGCGCAGGCGCGATAGGCGGTGCCGCCTTTGCCGTAATCGGACGACTGGCCGCCATACGCGCGCTGGTAGATCTGGCCGCTGTCGTCGCGGGTGAAGGGCATGCCCATGTGCTCGAGTTCGGCGATCGCCTCCGGCGCTTTTTCGCACATGAAGGCGATGGCATCCTGATCGCCCAACCAGTCGGAACCGCGAATGGTGTCGTACATGTGCCAGCGCCAGTCGTCGGGGATGCGGTTGCCGAGCGCGGCGTTGATGCCGCCTTGCGCCGCCACCGTATGGCTTCGTGTCACGGGCACTTTGGAAACGCACGCCACGGTGATATCAGGATCGCGCTCGCATGCCGCCGCCGCTGCACGCAATCCCGCACCGCCGCCGCCGACAATCAGCACGTCATGGTAATGGGTAATCAGCTTGTAGGTGGTCATTCTTACTTTGTTACTGGCAATGGAGCGTGAGATGTTATACTAGATGAATAACGAAAAACCAACGGGAATACCTTATGGATAAAGATCCTTTTAAAGAGCAGCTTAGATCTGTCATCGAAGCAGCACTCGCTGAGGATATCGGCTCAGGGGATATTACGTCCGAATTGCTGATTCCTGAGGATGTGCAGGCGCAGATGAGCTTTATCGCCCGCGAGGGAATGGTGGTGTGCGGCACGTCAGTGCCCGGCGAAGTGTACAAGCAGCTTAGCAGCGAAGTCGAAGTGGATGAAATATCCGATGACGGAACGCTAGTTCCGGCGGGTACGGTGCTGGTAAAAGTAGCGGGTCCGGCACGTAAAATCCTGACCGGCGAGCGCGTATGCCTGAACATCATGCAGCGCATGTGCGGTATCGCGACAATTACCCATGTCTACGCCGAAGCGGTGAAAGGCACGAAAGCCACGATTCTGGATACGCGCAAAACCATGCCCGGCATGCGCCAGCTGGATAAATACGCGGTGCGCACCGGCGGCGGGCGCAACCACCGCATGGGGCTGGATGACATGGTACTCATTAAGGACAATCACGTGGAAATCGGCCTTCGCACAGGCGGACTTTCCATTGGCGAGCTTGTGGCCAAAGCCCGTCACGAAGTGGCGCAGAATATCCCCATCATTGTGGAGTGCGACACGTTGGAGCAGGTGGCGGAAGTGATCGCCGCAAAGCCGGATCGCATTTTGCTCGATAACATGAACACCCGCAAACTCAAGGAAGCAGTCAAGCTGGTAGCGGGCCGCGTGCCGTTGGAATCGTCGGGCGGGGTGACGCTGGAGATGGTGCGCGAGATTGCGGAAACCGGGGTGGACTTTATCTCCGTCGGTAAGCTTACGCACTCGGCACCTGCGGCGGATATCGGTGCCGACATCACCTATTATTCTTAAGACTATATTTACCATGCGCGGCTATCATCGCGTTTTCATTGTGGTCGAGCGTTGATATGATTTCTGCCCATGATAATCATAACCGGCATTCAGGGTTTTCCCTGATCGAAATGGCTGTCGTCATCACGATCATCGGCTTGATTATCGGTAGTATCGTCGCCGGTGCTTCGATGATCCGCAATGCGCGCATCGCGCAAACCATCACGCAGCTTTCCCAGATATCCGACGGCATCAATCAATTCCGCGATAAATACCAGCAATTGCCGGGCGATATGTATAACGCGACGTCCTATTGGGGAACGAATGCTGCATGCCCGAGCCAGCCATCCACCAAACACAAGGATACTTGCAACGGCGACGGAAGCGGATATATCGAAAATGGAAATGAAAGCTTCTATGCATGGCAGCATCTTGCCGATGCTGGCATGATTAACGGCACTTATTCCGGATCATACACCGTGGGTACGCCAAGGCCAGGTGTGGATTGTCTCCCAGCAAGCATCGGCGGGTGCTTCGGCATAGGTTTCATACCGGCAAACCGGGGTGGCAGCTGGCAGCTATGGGCGGACCATTATCCAAGGCTTGTACCAATTCATATTGTTTCGCTGGGCAATATCATGACGTCGCACAGCTATGAAGAACCATACCCGCCGCTGACAGGAAGCGACGTGCGCGATATCGACGCCAAGATTGACGACGGCGCACCCGCCACGGGAAATATCACCACACGTCCGGGCTATTGCCTTCCTATCGCCGGGGAACCTTGTTTTTACCCAAGCCCCTGCATTACGGATGCAACCGAGACAGCATTGTACAACACGGCGACTTTTGGTGACCCTTGCAACCTTGATTTCACGTTGAGTTTCTAATTACATTCCCAGCAGGAATATCAATGAGCACGTGTAGGTGCCATTGGTCGTAGTGACATAACTCTGCGCGGTTTGCGTGGTGTCGTTGGTAGTGCAGGTAGGAAGCTGCAAGGTGCGCCATGCGCGCACGATGCCGGTGCCGGGCATGCCATCGTCGATCTTCTGGTCAATGGCGAAAGCTTCGGATGAAGACAACACCGGCGCGCGCGCCATGTTATTGGCGACATACCCGCCGAGCGTCAGGATATGGCCGTATTTATCGCCCCAGAGCCTCGTGCTGGTGGTGGTCAGGCTGTAATAAAGCAAGGTCCAGCCCGAGCCGGGAAGGGAGGAAGAGGGTATGTTGATCCCGGGCCTGCCTTCGATCAGCGCGCCGGGATTGACAGTGCCGGGATAACCGAGAGATAGCATGCCCGCGTTAGCCATTTGCTGCCACGCGCGGAACCATTCCTGCGTATTGGACAAGCTACCGTTGAAATCGCTGCTGCCGATAGTACCATTACCGTCACCGTTGCAGGTGGGAACTTTGGGGGTAATGGTCACAGGCGAATTTGGGCAGGTCGTGTCGGAACCCCACATGCTTTCGGCATTATTCATATCGCCGGGGAGTGCCAGGAATTTATCTTTGAATTCGTTGACTGACTTCACGTAAAAATCGTATTCGCCGATCATGGTTTGGATGTGGGCGGATCGGATCATCGTAACTGCCGTAAAGATAGCGCCAACGATGAGGCCAATAATCGTCATCACGATGGCCATTTCCAGCAATGTAAAACCTTTGTCGCGTGTGCGCATCATAACCCCGTGAGGAAAAATAGCCCGCATGCGGGTGATTTGTAATTATTATTGTAAGTCGAGCTGGCAGCGGTATCGGACGTGGTGCAGTTGGGCATGATCGCGGATTTCGCCGTCATCACGCTCCCGCTGGCGGGCAAGCCGTCATCCATTTTCGCATCGACCATGTAAGCTTCTTCGGGCAGCAGGAACGAACCGCGCGCATAATCGCCGGTGCGCTTGGTGCCCACAACGATCATGTGGTTATACAGCGCCTGAAAATAATTTGGGTCGGCGGTGAAGTTCTGCGGCTGAACGTACAGCACAGTGTACCCACCGTTTTCATAGAGCGATGCAGGAACGTTAGTGCCGGGCAGCGCTTCGTAGGTGCTGCCGGTGCCTGCCATGCCGGTGAATGTGAGCTTGATGAACCCGGCATCGGAAAGTTGCTGCCATGCGGTGAAGAGTTCGGAATCGCGGGTGGTGCCAAGCCAGCGGTCGGCGATATGGCCGTTGCCGTCGCCGTTGCAGGTTTTGGTGGCGGGGAGGGTGGAATAAGCGGGGGTAGGGCAGCCGGTGGCCGAGCCCCAGAAATTTTCTGCATCGGGGAAGTCGCCGGGCAGGTAATGGTATTTATCCTTGAACGATTGCATGGCGTTGGAGTAAGTTTCGATGTCACTCATCAGGCTTTGCAGCTTGGCATTTTTGATGGCCGTAGAACCAGCGAGGATGCCGCCCACCAGCAAGGCGATGATCGTCAGCACGATGGCAAGCTCGACAATGGTAAAACCTTGATGATTTTTATGCATTTTTTGGCTATACGAGGCTGGATTGCGCGATTACTGGCCAGTATAGGCTTAAGGTGTTAAAAAACGGTTGTCATATTGGTATCTTAGGCAGCAAGACTTGCCTTACAGGAAATTCTGTGTAGATTGCTGCTAACAGTTGAAGAAACGAAAGGGACGAGCTTGCGGGATAACGTATCCAGAATCGAGGCGAAATGCATCGAGAAGGGCCTCAAGATGACGGGCCAGCGCCGCATTATTGCCAAGGTCCTGTCGGAGTCGACAGACCATCCGGACGTTGAGATGCTATATCAGCGCGCCGTGATCGCCGATCGGCATATCAGCATCGCCACCGTTTACCGCACCGTAAAATTATTTGAAGAAGCGGGCATCACCCAGCGCCACGATTTCGGCGACGGGCGCTCGCGTTACGAGGAAACGTCGGAAGAACATCACGATCACCTGATCGATTTGAAAACCGGCAAGGTGATTGAATTCACCAGTGAAGAAATTGAAGTATTGCAGCAAACCATCGCTAAAAAGCTAGGCTATCGTCTTGTGGACCACCGCCTTGAACTTTTCGCAGTGCCGCTGGACTCGAACGGATAATAATGCTCGCCATCAAACCCCCCTCATCACTTCACGACCTCGGTCGCCCTGTTGCGGGCAACCTTGAAGTCATCATCGCCAGCAAACCCGAAGAGATCGAAGCCGCCCAGCGGTTGCGTTACCGCGTGTTCTGCGAAGAAATGGGAGCGAAGCCCAGCAAGGAAATCGAGCTATCGAAACGCGACATGGATGCTTTCGACGACGTGTGCGACCATTTGCTGGTCGTTGAGCACCAAGGCGACGGCGAAGCCATCGTTGTCGGCACGTACCGCTTATTGCGCCGTGCCGCCATGGCGAAAATCGGCCGATTTTACAGTGAAAGCGAATACGATATCAGCGCCGTGGCCACGTATTTCAAAGGCGAAATCCTCGAAGTGGGCCGTTCCTGCGTTGACCCAAAATTCCGTAATCGCGCCGTGATGCAGCTTCTATGGCGCGGCATCGGCGCTTATGTGGCACGTTTCGACTGCGCTGTCATGTTCGGTTGCGCCAGCTTCCACGGCACTGACCCGATGGTGCACGCGCAGGCGCTTTCTTACCTGTTCCACTACCACACCGCCCCGAAAGAACTCTGCCCGGTGGCGCTGCCGGAACGTTTTGTGAACATGAACCTGATGCCTAAGGAAGAGATCAACGTGAAAGAAGCGTTCTCGGCCTTACCGGCACTCATTAAGGGCTACCTGCGCCTCAGCGGCTATATCGGCCTCGGCGCCGTCATCGACCCGGATTACAACACCACCGACGTCAGCATCGTCGTCAAAACCGATCTCGTCACCGAAAAATACGCCCAGCGTTACGGGACACTGGCGGATTGATGCTCGGCAACTGCAAGGCAGCGATTAAACTGGTGCTCTTGCTTGCGTGGCTCGCTTTCGGCATGATTCCGCTCTTCATCGCTTATAAGCTCAAAAAATACCATGTACGCGACTGGGTGATGAGTGTGGGCAGCAGCGTGATTCTCAAGATTCTCGGCATCCGCGTGCATGTCACCGGCAGCCCGGCGGAAATCCGCCCGCTCTTACTTGTCAGCAATCACATTACCTATCTCGATATCTGGGTGCTCAACAGCAAAGCCTATGTGCATTTCACGCCTAAGATCGAAATCAGCAAATGGCCCTTCATCCGCTCCATTACCAATATGAGCGGCTCGGTTTACGTTGAGCGGCAAGCAAGCCGCATCAGCGACGGCAGGACAAAGCTCGCGGCCGCGCTTGCCAAGGGCGAAATGATCTGCCTGTTCCCGGAAGCCACGACCGGCAATGGTCTGCGTGTGCTGCCCTATAAATCCAGCTTTTTCAGCCTGACCGAAGAGCCCATCGACGGCAAAGAACTCACCGTGCAGCCGATTGCCATCACCTACAGCTACATTCGCGGATTACCGGTCGATACCACCCAGTGGCCCAATATTGCATGGTACGGGGATATGGAATTGATGCCCCATCTATGGAACCTGCTTAAAATGACGCCCATCGACGCCGAGCTGGTGTTCCTCAGCCCCACCACCCTTGCCCTGCACGGGGATCGCAAAAAATTAGCTGCCCATTGTCAGAAACTAACTGAAGAAGCCATCGAAACCCTTCGTGGCCGCCAGCGCCATGCGCCTGTAAAAAAGCACAGTTTCAACCCCCGTTCGGTGCGGGTGAAAGACTGAAATTAGATTGCATTTTAACTAAATCCGGACGTTAGTTAACGGGCGGTTAATATCCGCGGCCGTATACTAAAAGCTACATCCCATCTCAGGAGCTGCTTATGGTTTCATCCATCGATATTTCACTTTCCGGTTTGAATGCGTCCAGCAAGCGCCTTGAAGTGAGCGCCAACAATATCGCCAACCAGTTCAGCACAAAAAGCGCCGATAGCAGCGGTCAGGTGAGCGACACCCCGTACACGCCCCAGCGAGTCGATACGATATCGCTCAGCTCAGGCGGCGTCGCAGCGCAGGTAAACAACATTAACCCGGCCAGCACTGCCGCGCCGGATGCGGAGGGCAACATCACGCAGCAGCCCAACGTAGATCAGGCAGACCAATTAGTGCAGTTGAACATTGCGTCCTATGATTTCAAAGCGAACCTGAAAGCGATTCAGGCGCAGGACAACAATTTCAAAAGCCTGCTCGACATCTTAAGCTGACAATCTAAACGGTAGGGAATTTTTCTTTGGGTTTTGCCATCGGCAGTCCGGTGGGCACCCTTGGTTCATCCGGTGCGGGCACGCTGCCAGCTTCGGATACGAATAAAGCGGAAAGCACACGGTCTAGACGTTCTTTGGAAAAGTCGGGAGTAGCGAATTCCTGGGAGGTGGCGGCAAGTAGCTTCAGATTATTTTCAGACCGAGCGCGGCCAGCACTGATTCTGTCTCTCAACCCTGCAACCCGTGTCGATACATCAACCACTAGCTGAACCTCTACATTGCTGACTTACTAAACCATGCATACCACAGTTTTCGAGCAAATGCAAATGGACGAGGGTGCAAACAATTATGCTTAAAAATAGTGATATTAGCCCATGTACTTTATCGGCAGATCAGTTATCCTGTTTGGCGTTCAATCGTCAGAATGAGAATAACATGCTCGAAAACAAGCTTAATCGCTCCCACGAACGCCTTCAGGAATATTGGGAAAAAATAAAAGATAATCGTCATTATCCCAGCGAAAACGAAATAAATCCAGATGATCTTGAGGATATCTGGGCTTCCTGTTTCTTAGTCAGTATTGACGACGTCACCCGCCGCCTTGGCTATCGCTACAGCTATCTGGGCGAAGATCTGATCGAAGCTTACGGCGACGACATCAGCAATCCCGATATCGCTATGAAGCTCGTCTCCACCTCCAATTCCGGAATGATCGAGAAATTCGATGAGGTTATCCGCACGGAAGTGCCCGTGATCGACGAGTCGGAATTCGTAAACCTTAAGCATTTAAAAGTACGGTACAGAACTTGCTTATTGCCACTCGGGACCAAAAGCGGTGCAGTCTCCCACATTATCGGCTGCATGCGCTGGAGGGTCTATTAAGCTCTTATGTCGGGAAAAGTGGCAAACATGAAGAATTTCAAGCCCATTACCTTCGTCCATAAAGACGTGCTGGATAGGCAGGTCAGCAAATACCGCGTCTACACCGACCATAAAAATTACATCATCGTAGAAGCTGACAACGCGCAGAGCGCGTTTGAAAAATGCGGCGTCATCAATCCGCAGCGCCTCCTGAAAGATGATCTTTTCCTCGATAACGTCGTGTCGCTGGAAAGCCATTTGCTGGTGCCGATGGCGGCAACGACGGTCGATAAAAAAGAAGAAATGGCCGCTGTGCCGCTAGAGCAAGCGGTGGTTGCAGCCGCGGCTGTTGCGGCGTCTTCAAACGATGTCCCGGCGGTCGACGCGCCAGAAGCGGATGTCCCCGCCGAT
The DNA here is from genome assembly GCA_025362975.1 of Alphaproteobacteria bacterium. Lineage (GTDB taxonomy): Bacteria > Pseudomonadota > Alphaproteobacteria > Rickettsiales > SXRF01 > JANYBV01. The sequence continues at coordinate 201,473 of JANYES010000004.1, forward strand.
ATGCCGGTGCCGGACGGCGCACTCAGCAGCGACGACGTCAACAAGCTCCTCAATCAATAATTATATTCTGGCAATAATTACTTTCTAGCAATAATTATTTCTTCGGGCGGTTTTTAAACGGATAGGCCATCTGTGCAAAGAAGCTATGCGGCATGTCCTTGTCGGTGGTGCCGTAATGCTGCGGCAGTTCGCCCTCAGGCATGTAGAACGTGCCGAAAATAATATCCAGCAGCGGGAAGGTGGGGGCGAAGTTTTTATCCATGCCTTCTTCCTGCGACGTATGGTGCCAGCGGTGAAACACCGGGCTGGAAAACAAATAGCGGAACGGCCCAAACGTCCAGTTCAAATTCGCGTGCACCATGGCGGAATAAATCAGGTTAAACACCCCCATCAGCCCCACGGATTCCGGCGAAAACCCTATAATAAGCATCATCGCGTCCACAAGCGTAAAAGTCAGCCACACATTGACCGGGTGGAACCGGTACGTCGAATGCCAGTCCACCATTGTAGGCGAATGATGGATTGCATGAAAACGCCACATTTCCCTGCCGTGAAACCAGCGATGGGTCCAGTACAGGATGAAATCCGACACAAGGAAAATAACCGCCGCCTGCACCCAAACGGGCCAGCGCGACAACGGCCCGAAGCCGAATTCGAGATAGTATTTAATCTGCGCTGGCGATTCGCTGTGAAACAGCATAATAATGCCCAGCGACAAATACCCCGCCTGCACAAAGCGCGTCAGAATAGGTAAAGCAAGGAAATACACCACATCCGTGATTTGCGCTTTCTTGAACCATGACTGTCCGGGATTGCACGGCATCAGCCGCTCGCCTATGCCGAAGACAACAAAAAATCCTGCCATCCAGATGAGCATTTCGGCAGATGAGTTGAGAATTGCGTTGAGCAGGTCCATAAAACGAAAATAGCCCTAAAGGCTTTAAAAAAGGTAAAGCGGCTGTGCTCATTCTAACAAATAAGCCTATTACAAAAACACAGATGAACGATGCAGCGCGGCAGCGTGTGGTGATCGCAAGGAAGAAAACAGTCGAAGCCGCTGTGCCGGAGGAGATCAGGAAAGCCCTATGGGCGGCGGAGTTGCCTCATAAATTTACATCCAAAATCACACGCGAAGATCGTGCCGCCGAACGCTAGGTCTCGGTCGAAAGCTGGCGATGCCTCAGCGTTTCAAGCACTTTGGTTTTTTCCGCATCATTCATATACAGCCACATACCTACTTCCTGGACGGTGCGTTTACACCCGCGGCAAAACCCCGTGGGTTCATCGATCGTGCAGACGGAAATGCAGGGTGAGGCGACAGACATGAGTGATTATAACATGAAGCCCAAGGCGGTTTCTAGACCGGTTTCGGCTTTTTGAGCTTTGTTTTACGCCGTTTCGCCTTGGGGAAGAGATAATGGTCGAGGATATGGCGTTTCATGCTGCGAATCATGTCCTCGGACACGTTCGACGTGAAATAGCGCAACAGGATATAGCGTTCGGCGTCGATCACCTCCTGAAAAAACTTACGCTGTTTGCGCGATTGCAGCAGGATACCTGTGGCGGCGTTTTCCGATTTGAGATCGTTTTTCAGCTCGCGGACGAAGGCCAGATCAAACAGCGGGAAGGTAAAGGCAAGAAGATCTTCGTTATCGTTCGAAGCGACCGGCAGATAAATGACATTGCGGTTAATGACTAAATCTTGCATAAACACACCATAGCGCAAACTACATATAGTTTCAAATTAAAATCAACAGTAGCTATCTAAAAAAAGCTGCGCTATGAAATTGCGATCTCATTTTAGGTGCACACTATGTTCGATTGGACGACCATAACCGAGGATCCGAGCGATATGCGAACCGGCATTCAGATGCAGGCGTTTCTCGCGTCGATCCTCGAGTTTTTCCCGCAGAAGCGCATGGATTTCCTGCTGCAGTATTTTGCTGGCGTGCGCGTCATGGATATCGGCGCGGGCGAGCATACGCCGGAGGTTTACCGCGAAGACCGCTTGGAGCACGGCGCGATCTGCAAGGTAGCGACGCATGCGGTGGGCATCGAAATCAACCAGAAGTTGTGCGATCATTACAACGCGAAGGGGTTCGATTTTAAATGCGTGGACGCCACCTCCGCTATCGACCTCGGCGAGCGCTTCGACCGCGTGTTCATGGGCGATGTGGTGGAGCATGTGAATAATCCGGTGGCGCTGCTTGAATTCGCCAAGCGCCATTTGAGGCCGGGCGGGTCCATCCTGATGACGACGCCGAATCCGTTCTGCCTGTCATTCATGAGCTCGCGCTGGCGCAAGCGCAGCTACCGCCCGTTTTTCATGGCGAATTTCGAGCATATGTCATGGGTGACGCCCACCAACGCCAATGAAATGGCGCGCCGCAGCGGGCTGAAACTGACGCGGATTTACTTCCCGAAATCCAGCCGCAAGTTCTTCCAGAAGATCACGACCCTGATCCTGCATGCCCTGAACATGCCGGAACTGGCGCATAAAGAATACATCTACGAATTTTCGGTCTGATTACGAACTGCCACCCCGTCGAATGACGGGGTCCGCCTATCCGCGCGGTAGCATGCAACCACATGTTACCTAAACCAGCTCTGGAATGTTGTAATCGCCCAGCCGGTGCCTTTGGCGGCACCCGTGCCGAGCGTATCGGTCACGTTGTAGGCGGTGCCGGAGGCTTGTCCGCCTTTATTACCGTCCGTGTGGGACGTATCGCCTTTTTGCGGTTGCGTGCCGCCGCCGTTATTTCCACCGCCGCCGCTCATATTAGGCATATGCATTTTGGGAGCCTCTATATTGACCGTCGGGCCGGTAATGTTTACATCGCCGACATTGACATCGGGCATGTTCACCCCGCTCCCGCTGGTCGAGGGCGAGCCACCGGTATAAGATGCGCCGCCATCAAGCCCGCCGCCGCTCGTGCCGCCCCAGCTCCATGATGGGTTTTCCAGCGCGCAAGTGAGCATCGCATTCGGTTTCAGGCGGCACCAGCCTTCGTCGCCGGAACGTTTGCAGGCATAGCCGCGGATTTTGCCGCCGCTGCCCTGAATATTGTAATCCTCGCTGAACGGGCGGCAGGCGGATTTGGATTTGCTGATAAACGGTTCGCCGACCTTGATTGTGCCTTTGCCGCTGAAGCTTGCCCAGTCATAGGTTTTGTCCGGGTCGATAGTGTCCATCACGTAATCGAAGATTTTTTCGTGATACGACTGCTCGGCTGAGGAAAGCTGGTTAAGCGTCGAGGCATGGCCAGCGGAAACGCTAGCCAGCGGTAAAAGACCGAATATGGCGATTGCTTGAAGTTTTCTCATACTTTATTGTAACAAAAATACCTTATTTTTTCAATGTTGTCATGCACATCCTGCACGCGCTTTTTACACGCTACCGTGGCGGCCTGGAACAGGCCTATGTTAATGATACCGAGGCATTAAAAGCCCGCGGGCACCAGATTACGCTGGTTTTGCGTGAGGATGCGCTCTACCGGGAGGAAGCTGCCGCCGTCGCCCATAACGTCATGGTGGTGAACCCAAATGGGTTTTACGATATTTTCGCCATCCTGAAAATCCGCGAAAGCCTTAAAAAACTGCGCCCGGATTGCATTGTGGCCCATAACGGCCGCGCTATAGCGCTGCTGGCCTATGCGTCGTGGGGCCTGAAAATCCCGCTCTGCGGTGTAAGCCACAGCTATAAAACCGCGCGCGCTTTCCATGCCAATAAGCTGATCGTGCTGTCGGAACACATGCGCGCGCATTTTGCCAAGGCAGGTTTCACCAAGCCGATGTCGATCATCCCTAACCTGATGCACCTGCCGCCCAAGCGTGAATTTACCACACCCGGTTCGCCCGTATTGATCGGCGCCATCGGTCGTTTTTCCGAGGAGAAAGGCTTTGCCGATTTCTTCGAAGCGCTTGCGTTGCTGAAAGCGACGGGGCTGAAATTCGGTGTGCGCCTCGGCGGCGACGGACCGGAACACGATAACCTAAAAGCGCTGGAAGCATCGCTGGGCTTGACAGGTTTAATCGACTGGCAAGGCTGGGTCAGCGACAAGGCTGAGTTCTACAAAGGCATCGACATCCTCTGCATTCCCTCGCGCGAGGATAGTTTTCCAATGGTGCTGCTGGAAACGCTGGCCTACGGCGTGCCGATTGTGGCCACAGATGCGCCGGGTCCGGCAAGCGTGCTCACCGACGGCGTAAACGGATTCGTCGTGCCGCGCCGGGATGCGAAGGCGCTGTCGGCTGCATTATACCGCGTAGCGAGCGAACCAAAACTGGCAGAATGGATTGCAGCGGAAGGTTTGATGAAAGCTGAAGAGTTCGGTTTCGACCACGTCGCAACGCGGTGGGACGAAGTGCTGCGCGAATTTATCGTATCAGGAAAATAATTCCGAAAACGGTGGCAACAATAAGCGCCGTCCAGCCGAACCAGAGCCACGGTTCGTTGCTGTTTTTTCGTTGTTTGCCGATGAGGTCGATGCTATGCGGATGTAGGCGGATGCCATCAGGGCTGCTGAAATTATGCACGGCCTGTTCAAAACGCTCCAGCATCGACGGCAGTTTCATGGCGATATCGTAACCCTGCTTCGCCGCGCCCTTAACCTTGCCTTTAAGGCCGAAGCTTTCCACGGCCCATTCCTCAATCATCGGCGCGGCAAGTTCCCACATGTTCAGGTTGGGATTGAGCATGCGCCCAACACCTTCCGTCACCAGCATCGTTTTTTGCAGTAACAGCAACTGCGGCTGCGTTTCCATTTCGAATTCAGCAGCGATTTTGAACATCTGTCCAAGCAGCACCGCCACGGAAATTTCATTCAGCGGTTTGCCGGTGATGGGGCGCGCAACCGCCATGCAGGCTTGCGTAAACGCTTCAATGGATTTACCTGCTGGCACATATCCGGCTTTGAAATGCACCTCGGCGACGTGCCGGTAATCCTGCGTAATAAAGCCGCGCAGGATCTCCGCGATATAGATGCGTGAATTCCAGTCCAGTCTGCCCATAATGCCGAAATCGACGGCGACGATGTCGCCTTGCTTATCGACGAACAGATTGCCGGGATGCAAATCCGCATGGAAAAACCCATCCTTAAATACCTGCGCGAACAGGCTTTTGGCGGCTTTAGTAAGGATAACGTCTGGGTTGAAACCGCTGGCTTTGATAGCCGCGACATCATTCATCGGGATGCCGTCGACCCATGCAGTGGTAAGCACCCGACGTGAGGTGTAATTCCACACAACGGACGGAACGCGCAGCCCCGTTTCATGGCGTTTCAGGTTTTCGGCCAGCTCCTCGGCAGCGGCGGCTTCAAAACGCAAATCAAGTTCAAAGAACACCGATTCCTTGAGCGTTTTAGCTACTTCCATCGGCTTCAAACGGCGCGAGGATTCAACGCGGCGCTCCATGATTTCCGCCAGCCCATAGAACAAATCCAAGTCTCGCCCAAAGGCTTTATCGATACCCGGCCGGAGTATCTTGACCGCCACAGTTTCGCCGCTGCGCAACACAGCGCGGTGAACCTGCGCGATAGATGCGGCGGCAACGGGCTTGTCCTCAAATTCGAGGAATAGCGTGCTGATCGGCGCACCCAGTTCCTCTTCAATAATCTGGCGGGCGATGGCGGTAGGGAAGGGCGGCAAGTTGTCGCGCAGATCGCCAAGGTCGGCGGCGATCTGGTCGCCAATTAAATCGGATCGCGTGGAGAGCAATTGGCCGAGCTTGATATAGGCCGGGCCAAGGCGTTCGAGAGCGCACGCAAGGCGTTCGCCTTTGCGCTTATTTCGCTTACGAATCGTGAATAATCGCCCCGCGCGGGCGGCCAGCGGCAATAGCTGCAAATCATCGAAAATGAACAATGCGTCTTCGCGCATGAGTATCCATGCGATGGCCACGAGGCGGGTGGTTCTACGTAAGCGTTTGATCATTAATACTTAATTTCAATTATGCAAAATGTAACATACCATTAAATGCAGATGGTTTATAATGGTTATACGATAAAAGAACTAGGGGAAAAACATGGCGACCGATCACGATGATGAAAGCATTTTCCTATCCGACGGAACCGTCAATATGGCCGATATAACCGACTATTTCGAGCTTACCTTGCCGCCGACCGACAAACCGGCAATTATCAGCGCCATCAAGCACGACGAAGACACGCATTTGAAGGTGAGCGGCGAGCGGCAGCAGAAACAAATCGCGCTATTTCGCCAGCAATATCCAGCCTTCCAGAAAAACGTCGCTAAGTTCGTGGCCTCCGTTACCAAGGGCTACGCCAATAACGAAACGCCCGGCGAAATGTTTAAGTTGCTCAAGTCCGCTTACTTTCTCAAAGCGCTGGAATTCAATGGTACGGACGAGCTGATTGAAAGCATTGAAAAATTAGTGCCGCAGGTTAAAAAACTCCTGATCACCAACGACAGATGGGCAGAAAAGCAAAACAAACCGCGCGTACCATTGCACGTGTGGGCGCAGTTGGAACGTCTCGCTGGCGATGAAAAGAAAATAGCCGCAGGCGGCCCCGATAGCGCAGAAGACGCAAAATACGCAGCGAACGCTCCGACTGCGGCGGATGGCTGGCAGGAATTCGTCAATCAGCAGCGCCAATATTACAAGCTCACCGCGCACGATCTTTAAAGGCGGCGGCCTGAATGAATCGCAACGACGCCTTGCGTCAGGTTGCGATATTGCACATTGCCGAATCCGGCGGTTTTTATCATGTCGCCAAATGCGTCCTGCTTCGGAAACTGGCGAATGCTTTCGACCAGATACTGATACGGCTCGCTCTTTCCGGTAACGATTTTGCCGATGGCCGGGATGGCGCTGAACGAATAAGCGTCGTAAGCTTTCTGCATCCAGTCCTGTTTCAAATGGCTGAATTCAAGGCACATGAAGCGCCCGCCCGGCTTCAACACGCGGTGCGCTTCCAGCAGCGCCTGATCGATATGGGTCACATTGCGAATGCCGAACGCAATCGTATACGCATCGAACGATTGGTCAGGAAACGGCAGCAATTCCGCATTGCCACACACCCATTCTACGCCCTTCAGCAGGTTCTTATTAATAGCCCGATCGCGCCCTTCTGCCAGCATCGGATGGTTGATATCACAGATGGTTACATCGCATGCCACGCGCCCCACCATGTGAAACGCGATATCGCCTGTGCCGCCCGCTACATCCAAAATCTTCATCCCGGCGCGCGGCGCGAGCCACCCGACCATGTCGTTTTTCCACACCCGATGCAGCCCTGCGCTCATCAAATCATTCATGATATCATAGCGCGAGGCGACGTTGTTGAACACGCCGCGAACCAGCGTTTCTTTTTCCGCCTCGGGCACGGTTTCAAAACCGAAATGGGTGGTGCCGCTCATAAAATCTACTGTTGTTTCGTTCTGATCCGCTTATACAATCATTACAATTTTTAGCAAGGAGTGCGAATGCCAGAATTACCAGAAGTTGAAACCGTCCGCACCGGCCTTGAAGACGCGCTGAAGGGCGCCACAATCAAAAAAGTTGAGCTGAAGCGCGCCAATTTACGTTTCGAGTTCCCGGAACATTTCGCCAAAAAACTGACGGGGGCCACGATTGAATCCATCGGCAGGCGGGCAAAATACCTGCTGTTCCATCTTGATAACTGTATGGTGCTCATCGGCCATCTGGGCATGACGGGTCGGTTCTCGGTAGAAAAACCGCCTAAGACCTATGGCAAGCACGACCACGTAGTGTTCACCCTCACGGACGGTCGGGCAGTAATTTATAACGACGCGCGGCGATTCGGTTTCATGACCCTTTCGAGCGAAAAAGAACTCAGCGAGAACGTATTCCTCGCCGATCTCGGCCCCGAACCGCTGGAAAAGGAATTTTCCGCCAAATACCTCGAAATCCAGCTTTTGCGCCGCAGCGGCCCGATCAAAACGGTTATTATGGGGCAGGGGCTGGTGGTCGGTGTAGGGAATATCTATGCCAGCGAAGCATTGTTTTTAGCCAAGATCGACCCGCGCAAACCTGCCAAAAAAGTCGCCGATAATAGCGCCGAGCTGGTTAAAGCCATCCGCGCCGTACTCAAGGATGCAATCAAATCCGGCGGCTCATCCTTGCGCGACTTCGTGCAGGTTTCCGGCGAGTCGGGATACTTCCAGCACCACTTCAATGTCTACGGTAGGGCAGGAAAACCTTGCATTACCTGCCATACCCCCATCAAAAACCTGCGTATGGCAGGGCGTTCTACGTTTTACTGCCCGCACTGCCAGAAATAAGTGCTTGTATTATATAATAACCAAGTTGTTCGCTAGACTAGCCGTTCTGCCCTGTGGATAACATTTGCCGGAAATGACGGGAGAAGGCGCTTAAATGCCGACCCAAAACCCCCGCACATCAAGGCCTGCTGCGGGTTACAAGAATTTACAAAATCTTCGAGGTTTGCGCTTGACGGGGTGGCAAAACGTCATTACTTTGAAAGGCCCAGCACCTGCTAGGGGACGAGATTCAAGGCGGAACACGGGTTCCGCTGGGTTTAAAAAATAAATTATTAGGTACGACAAACATGGCTAATCATAAATCATCTGAAAAACGCATCCGCCAGACCGTGAAGCGCACTGCCGTTAACCGCAAGCGCAACTCGATCATTAAATCTTCGCTGAAAAAAGTCGAAGCAGCAATTGCTACCGGCAATAAAAACGCAGCAGCAGAAGCTTTGAAAGCGGCACAGCCGGAACTCATGAGCGGCGTCAGCAAAGGCGTTGTGAAGCTGGGTACCGCTTCGCGCAAGATAAGCCGTTTGTCCGCTCGCATCAAGAAGCTCGCCGCCTAAGCTTTTCCTACCTCTTCAAAGTCTTCCGTCAACCGCCCAGCATAGGGCGGACAGAATCCTTTTGACTTTAAATCGCTATAACAGGGTGCAGTCAGTCTATGGCATTATCAAGCCAGGTCCAACTTCAGGCGAACGAACCGGCAGAGCTGCTGAGCAAAGCGGCCCCGGCGCGCAAAGGCCTGAACTACTGCGGCGACATCGCCCCTGAAGACGCTTACGAATTCATCCGCTCCAATCCCGCCCTGGTTATCGACGTGCGCACCATGCCGGAATGGCAGTTCGTGGGCGTGCCCGATTTGCACGGCACGAAAGCGAAGCTCGCCACTGTCAGCTGGAAGAACTATCCCGATTTTTCGCCCAACACGCAGTTTGCCTACGAGCTTGGCACCATCGCGGGCATCACAAAGAACATGCCGTTGCTGTTCATCTGCCGCTCCGGCGGCCGCTCGCTCGATGCGGCGCTGGCCATGACGCAGACGGGTTACAGGTATTGCTTTAATATCGAAGGCGGTTTCGAAGGTGAGCCTGACGCATCGGGCCATCGCAGCACCGCACAAGGCTGGAAAGCAAATAAATTACCGTGGAAACAGGGGTGAATATGGTGTTAGCAAGGGCCGAGCTTCATACGATGGACGATCTTCTGGCGCAGGCGTGGGAACGCATCAGCGCCAAGCTGAACAGTATGTTCGGCGATGCCATCTATAGAAGCTGGCTCAAACCCATCCAGTTCGCCGGTTCCGACGCCAATAAAATCCTGCTAAGCGTTCCGACGCGCTTCATGCGCGAATGGGTGAACCAGCATTACATCGCCCAGATCGTCCAGCTCTGGCAGTGTGAATCCGCCGCCGAGGGCTACATCGTGGAAATGATCGTGCCGCCGCCGTCGGAAAACTCCATCCAGCCGACTGTCGCGCCACAAGTAAAACACGAAGCGTCAAACGATACCGCCGCCTCGAACGTCATCGTCCCATCCAACTGGTCGCCCGGCGAAAGCGCCGATTCCGATATGCAGATGGGCGCCACCCTCGACCCGCGCTACACCTTCGATAATTTCGTCGTCGGCAAGCCGAACGAACTGGCGCATGCTGCCGCGCGCCGCGTTGCGGAATCCCCACTCGTTGTGCCCGGCTGCAACCCGCTGTTCCTTTATGGTGGCGTTGGTTTAGGTAAAACGCATTTAATGCACGCCATCGCATGGCATATCCGCCGTAACAGCCCGGAACGCCGCGTGCTGTATCTCTCGGCTGAAAAATTCATGTACCAGTTCATCAAAGCGTTGCGCAGCAAAGAAGCACTTGCTTTCAAGGAACATTTCCGCTCCGTCGACGTACTGATGATCGACGATGTACAATTTATTTCCGGCAAGGATTCGACACAGGAAGAATTTTTCCACACCTTCAACGCGCTCGTCGACCAGAACAAACAGCTCATCATTTCCGGCGACCGGTCGCCCTCCGATCTCGAAGGCATTGAAGAACGCGTGCGTTCGCGCCTCGGCTGGGGTCTCGTCGCCGATATTCACGCCACGACCTACGAGCTGCGCCTCGGCATCCTTCAATCGAAAATCGACGTCATGCGCGACATAAACATCCCGCAGAAAGTCGTTGAATTCCTTGCGCACAAAATCACTTCGAACGTGCGCGAACTCGAAGGCGCGCTGAACCGCGTTGTGGCCCACGCCACGCTCGTCGGTCGCCCGATCACGCTCGAAACCACGCAGGAAGTGCTACACGATCTGCTGCGCGCCAACGATCGCCGCATCTCCATCGACGATATCCAGAAGCAGGTTGCCAACCACTACAACATCAAAGTTTCCGACATGCATTCCGCCCGCCGCTCGCGCGCCGTGGCCCGCCCGCGTCAGGTGGCGATGTATTTGTCGAAAAAACTGACCTCGAAGAGCCTGCCTGAAATCGGCCGCAAATTCGGCGGCAAAGATCACACCACAGTAATGCATGCGGTAAAACGCGTGGAAGAGTTGATGGCTTCGGATCAAGAAATGGCGAACGACGTCGAGTTGCTCGACCGTATCTTGCAAAATTAAGGCTGGCAAAATTAAGACTGGCAAAATTAAGGTTGGCAAAACTAACCGTGCGGCTTTTTCACGCGCGCCGGTTTTTTCATCTGCTCGAGCGTTCCATTCAAATTCTGGCGCAATTTTTCCAGTATCGGCACCAGCTGTTCCCACTCATTTTCACTAATGCCCACCATAGCCTCGCGGCGCGTTTGCAGCGCCAGGCGGCGTATATCGATGAAAAGTTTACTAAGTTTCGGCGTGGGATGAATCTGGTTGGCGCGGTGGTCGGTGGGGTCGATGCGGGTTTCGATCAGGCCGATTTTTTTAAGCCGGTTGATGGTCGCGGCCATGGTAATCGGTTCCATATCCAGCAATTCCGCTAGTTTCGCCTGGCTGATGCCAATGTTGCGGCGTAAAGAGTGAATAGTGAGCCACTGGGACCGCGTTAAGTTCATGTCTTCGATATGCCGCTCGAACACCTTTTTATAGAGCCGACTGATTTCGGTGATGTGAAGCGACTCATTGCTGGCGTCATCTTCTATGATGAATTGCGGTAATTTTTTGGGCATAAACTTATATATTCAATCCCTTAACCTATCCGAGCTTTATTGCTTGGGAAATCATTAAGTGGGAGATAAAAGCGATATTTTTCCGACATTTCTTTACTGAAACCCTGAGAAACTGTATACTGGCAATGATATAAAAATCAAATACGGTTAGGTAATAAATGAAGAAATCCAGTCTCTTGGTTATTTCGCTTTTGCTTACCTCCAGTTGCCGCCCTGTCTGGCTTAACACCATCGATCCTCCGGGCCCACCCGAATACCAGCTCGGCTGGGAAGACGGTTGCGACACTGGTCTCGGCGCGGAAGGTGAATGGTATTACAAGCTGATGTACGGGTTTAAAAAGCGTCCTGAGATGGCCGCGAATGACCAGTATAAACAAGGCTGGAACGAAGGCTTCACTTTTTGCCGCTTCTCGCTCGACTCGTCACAGACGCCGGGCCGTTGGGAAGACGTTGGTTTCGGCAACGGTTTCTAAGCTGGAATTTGCCGCGTGATTTTTATGCGTATAATATGTTGCGCCAGAATGCGTTAGTGGTTATAAGATTCCTCCCGTTTACTTGATTGGAAACGTTGTCGGAGTGTGGCTCAGCCTGGTAGAGCACTGCGTTCGGGACGCAGGGGTCGAAGGTTCAAATCCTTTCACTCCGACCATTTCCTTCCCAGCCATTTCAAATCAAAACGCCTTCAGAATTCTCCATGACAAGAGAGAAATAAATCTGTACATCTTTTTCATTGAAAATCGTTTCACATGGGGGATGTATGCGGATTGCGCTGGCGGGATTTCTGGGATTGGTGATGTTTGCTTAGGCGGCCGTTGCGGCCCCGGTGCGGTTGCAGGTTTTAAGCGCCGTAGTGAAAGACCAGCGCGTGCCGGACGCCACGGTCATCCTCCAGAAAAACGGTGCGCAGTCGGTTACAAAATCGACCGATACGCAAGGCACCGCGCAGATGAACACTGAGTTCGACGACACGGATTCGTCGCTCGTCATCATCAAAAAACCCGGCTATTCCAACCTCGTGGCGAAATGTCCCTGCGCGGGCATGACCTATGCCATCAGCCCCGTGCTCAAGCAACTCGACGGACTGCGTGTCGTGCTCAACTGGGGTGCGACGCCTGCGGACCTCGACGAACATCTCGTCTTTTCCGACCAGCAGATTTATTTCAAACGCAAAACCGGCCCCGACGGCACGGACGCGTATCTTGACGTAGACAACACCGAAGGTTTCGGCCCTGAAACGATTACGGTGGAAAAAAGGCATATAGAGCAGGCCTATGTTTTCGCCGTGCATGATTACATCGACCGTTTCGACCCCAAAACCAAAGGCCTGTCGAACAGCGACGCGAAGGTGTTGGTTTACATTGGCCAGACACTCGTGCGTACGTATTACGTGCCGAAAAACACCATCGGCAATTTGTGGGCGGTGTTCCGCATTACGCCCGAAGGTGAATTCCAGGACATCAACACGATCACCGCCACGAATGGCGACGGTGTCGAAGTGGCGAACAATGTCAGCACTTACCAGAATGAGGCCAGTGCAGTCGCTGCGCCCATCATCGCAGTCGCGGACACGGCAAGCGCGAAGGACATGAACAAATCCGGCGAGAAGGCCTACCACGCAGGTAATCTCGACGATGCCATCGAGTTCTATCAGCAAGCCATTAATTTCGACCAGAACTATGCTCCCGCGTACAGCAATCTCGGTCTTGCCTTCCAGAAAGCAAACCGCACCGCCGAAGCGATCTGGGCCAACCGCAAAGCCATTGCCCTTGCCAAAGACGTACAGGGTGCTACGACGCGCGCGGGTTCGCATTACAATATCGGCAAAATTTATGAAGCCGCCGGGCAGATGTCCGATGCGCTCGGGCAATACACCGCCGCTCAACAGGAAAAAGCCGGGCCGGTCTACGAAAAAGCCATCGCGAGGGTGAAAGAAAAGCTCCGTAAATGAGGGTGTTTTTCTTCGCGTTGTTGCTCATCGCAACTCAGGCGTTGGCGGCGGGGCCGCAAACCGTTGCTAAATCCGACCGGTCATTATGGCCGGAGGCGATTGATTTGCAAAGTGCATTCGACAGGGCTTCGCGGGCGGAAATGCTGGTCTTTGCCGCCGCTCTCAATGAGGCGTCGTCGCTGGATAAAGCGGCACTCAAAGAAAGATTCCATATAAAATCGGCAAGCACGGCAACGGTGGCAAAAATACGTAACCGCCTGATGGCAGTGCTGGTCGAAAACATGAAAGTGGCGCACCGTTCATGCGCTGAGGGCGAACCGTTCTGCGAACAGGCGGATTCCGCATCGGCCATGATAGTAGCGGGAACGGCAATCGCAGCGCATGTGCCGGCCAAGTATCGCCCGTGGCTGGAAAACGCGCAAAAATTCCACTCTGCGTATGCGCAGGAGTTGGTGCGGCTGGCGGCATTATTCCCCACAGTCAGCAGCGAAGCCGATACTTATAATGATAACGAGCGCAACGGCTTTGAACTGCCCGACGGTCATTTTCTAATGACGTTCGATGACGGCCCAACGATCAAGGACGGCAACACCGACAAGCTCCTGCCGATACTCGCGCAGAACAATATCCATGCACTGTTTTTCCTCCTCGGCGATAAATTGCAGGACCGACTGGCAACGCAGGACGCCGACAGCTTGCAGCAATTATACACCGGCCAATGCGTGGGCCTGCATGGCTGGCATCATTTTTCGCACCAGAAATGGAAGGACTGGCAAAGCTCAGTGCTCGATACGCAGCAACTCGCCGAGTCGACGCTGCCTCAGGTGTATCGCCCCTATTTCCGCCCGCCTTACGGCCAGCGCCGCAGCGACAGCGGCAAATTCTTCAAAGCCAACAAGCTGACGGTAGCGCTATGGAACATGGATTCGGTGGACTGGAATGCTGCCGTCAGCCCGGAAGATGATGCCAATCGCGTGTTGACGCTGATGCTGCTGTGGCGTCGCGGGGTGGTGCTGATGCATGATATCCAGCCAAAGGCGGAAATTGCCGTGCCGTGGATTTTAAAGAATACTCAAGGCTCCGGCATCGTCTGGGACGATTGCCACGGTTATTAGCCCGGACCGCCGACGCCGTTCGCACCGCCACGCTTAAGCGATGCCGTGTGCGTGCCCACAGCTTTGGATTCCCAGCGTTCGGCAAGCATCTGCTCACGCGTGTAAAGTGGGACCGACTGGGTAAAATGCACCAGATTATCGAACTGCACCACCGCATCCGTCGCATGCCCGCCACCGCCCACACCAATGGTACTCCCCAAATGCTGCGAAATTTTACCCGCATCCGGCACGCCCTTAGAACGCAGCGACAGCTTCACCGTCCCGTCGCCTTGAACATGCCACGCACCCGCAACACCGCAGGTCGTCCCGGCGGAAGCTTCCTCGACTAACGCCTCATTCACGCGCCGTCCGAAATTCTGTACGTTCGCGTTCACAATCGGCACCCATTCGTTATGCCCGGGCAGCAATTCCAGCTTGGTATAAAGCAGCGAATGCTTGATGCCCTTTTTGATATTATTGAACTGATCGGCAAGAATCGCGTTGCCCTGCGCCACCATGTCTTCTTCCGAAAGCACCACAAGGCTATCGATCGTGGCAAACACCTCGCCGGGCGTCAAAATATCCTTAGAATCGACAAAAGCCGCAAGCGCGAAGTCGCGCGGGGTTTTAAGTCGAACCGGCGGTTCCATTTTGCCGACCCATTCCAGAAGTGCGGGCGCTTGCTTGCCAGGGTTGAAATGCTCCCATGCCTGAATAGCAGCGGCTTCCTTTTCCGCGTCGAGCACGAACTCAAACGCCGGTCCGCTGCGGTTCGGCCCTTTGGCCTTCTGCGCCATCTCGAACTTCTTGAGGCGCGCCACTTCTGATACGTGATGGTCGATGACGGTGAGTTTTTTAATCTGCGGCGTATCGTCGTTCGGGCTGAACAGGCGTTCGAGCGTGTCATCCTTCGGTGAGGTGTCGACAAAAACGACTTCGGCGCCGTCGAACACGTTGTTCAGGATTTTCTGGGTGCGCTCTTCGGGCTTACCGTAGCTGAGCGGAACATAGTCGACTTTGACGGACGGATCGTCCTTGAACGCCTCATTAACTGCCCATGCCGCCGATGCGCCGTCGATGCACGGACTATCATAAAAAACGACAATGCTGCGGCTTGCGATCATGTGAATATTCAGCGGGGATTTGCAACCGATTCCGGTTCAACCGGAACAGGGATACCCTGATGCAAATACAGGTAAATGTAAAACGCGAAGCCGCCAATAAAGAAACAATAGCCAAGGGCATTATGGCTTTCATCCATATAACCGAAACCACCAGCGATACAGCCGAAAATGATGATGAAATGCCACCAGTGTGCGCCAATAAAGTCGAGGGTTTCCTGCGAAATCGCATAGGCCGGGGAGGCGGCGAGCAGGGCGAACAGCAATGGGAGAAGAAGCGTTTTCATCCTTGATCGATGCCACAAAATACTGCAAAACGCAAACGATGAAAGATTCGACATAACAGTCATATGCATTTATAATTTACGCCATGTCCATTCCGTTTAACCGCCCTTACATTACCGGCAAAGAGCTGGAAAATATCATGCAGGCCCACCGCAACGGCAGGCTCGCCGGCGACGGGCAATTCACCAAAGACTGCGAAACATGGCTGGAAACCGCCACCGGCTGCCACCGCGCCATGCTCACCAATTCCTGCACGGCGGCGCTCGAAATGTCGGCCCTGTTGCTTGATGTGCAGGCCAGCGACGAGATCATCATGCCGTCCTACACCTTTGTTTCCACCGCCAATGCCTTCGTACTGCGCGGGGCTATCCCGGTATTCGTCGACATCCGCAACGACACGCTCAACCTCGATGAGCGCCTGATCGAAGCGGCCATAACAGACAAAACCAAAGTCATCGTCGTGGTACATTATGCCGGTGTCGCCTGCGAAATGGATGCCATTCTCGCGATTGCCAAGCGCCACGGCTTGCGTGTCATCGAAGATGCCGCGCAGGGCATCATGGCCAGTTACAAGGGCCGCCCACTTGGCAGCATCGGCGATATGGGTACGCTAAGCTTCCATGAAACCAAGAACATTCACTGCGGCGAGGGCGGTGCGCTGCTCATCAATACGCCGGGTTACCGGCAGCTCGCCGAAATCATTCGCGAAAAAGGCACGGACCGCAGCCGTTTCTACCGCGGCGAAGTGGATAAATACACATGGCAATCCGTAGGTTCGTCATATCTCCCCGGCGAATTGCTGGCTGCATTTTTATATGAGCAGATGCAATCCGCACAGGCGATCACCGACATGCGCCTTACTGTCTGGGAGCGCTATCACGCAGCGCTTGAACCGCTGGAAAGCCAAGGAAAACTGCGCCGCCCAATCATTCCGGCGGAATGCGCGCATAATGCCCACATGTATTATATACTGTTAAACGACGAATCCACGCGTGACCGCACCATGGCCAAGCTGAAAGCCGCCGGGATTATGTCTGTTATACACTATGTTCCGTTGCATTCCGCCCCCGCCGGGAAGCGCTTCGGCCGCGCCCACGGCGCGCTTGCCGTAACCGAAGATATCTCGAGCCGAATCCTCCGCCTGCCGCTCTGGGTGGGAATTTCCGGGGAATCGCAGGAGTTGATTGCGGCGAAACTGGCCGCTATTCTCTAGACAAAGCGCAACCGCATTTTTTTGAGCGGCAGGAAGTCGTTAAAGCCATCCTTGGTTTCGACCCTAGCCTCATTGATTTGCAGCAATCCACTACCGCAGATAATCAGCGGTTTGCCGCTATCTATATAGAGTGCTTTGCCGATATGGCGGCATTGCAGGGTTAAATCAGGCGCCACTTCCGCCGAAAGAATGCGGATTTTCACACCGTCCACCATGCTATACGCATGATTATAAGGATATCCGAGCGCGTCGATAAACCGGCGAATATCGGCGGCAGGTTTGCGCCAATCGATGTGATAATCCAGCTCATCCAGCCAGATACTATACGTCGCCTTGCTTTCATCCTGCGGTTTTCCGTTGAGTTTTCCGTCTTTTTCCAGCGCTTCCATCACGAATATGGCAGCTTTAGCGTAGTGCTCATTAAGCAAGTCGATGGTATTGCCGATGGTAATCGGGTAGCTAAGCGGGCAGGTGGACTGGAATATAATATCGCCCTTGTCGAATTCGCTGGCGCCAAACAGCGCCGTCACGCCCGTTTCTTTTTCGCCATTAACCAAAGCATTAATTAAAGGCGAAAATCCACGATATTTTGGCAATAATGAATCATGCAGCACCACCAACCTATCCGACGGATGATCGAGCATCCAGCGCCATGCGATGGCCATGGCATAGGGCGTTGGCGCTGCCCCGGTGAAGGCTTCGCGCTTGATATGCGGCACGTTATGCTGCTCGCAAAGCGCGATAATTTCCGTTTCGAAATCTTTTTTCAGCGTCTTATCGCTACCGACAACTACCAGCCCGATTGACTCGCGGAAGCGTTCAATGGTCCTGCTGAGTACGAAAAAACCCTTTTGCGTCATAAGGAAGAGGGTGAGCGCTGGGATGCGTGGGGCGGGCGGCATGTGCTGTTTTTATTTAAATCAGTAGGTTAATAAAAAATGGCTGGGGCGCCAGGGATCGAACCTGGGAATGACGGAATCAAAATCCGTTGCCTTACCGCTTGGCGACGCCCCAACATGCTGCTTCGTATGGATAATAAAAACCGCGAGGATTGCGGCAACCATAGCTGCGATGGGTTGGAATAGGAAGGCAGAGTGGCTGTTTTGTCAATGTATTCTTTGAAAAAAGATAAGGTGCCAAAAACTTCCGCGCAAGCTATTGTATCTTTAGACGTGAGAAACGCCTCACTCGCGGTTTGTAAGGATGACAAGGATTGCAGCCAGATTCGGTAAGCTCTCAAGTTTGCTTAATATTAACCTTTAAGCATTAACATAAATCCTAACCTGGGACTGTAACATTAACCTTTTTACACGATTGCTGTCACGTTCCGGTCACAAAGATGACATAAAACTGTCACAAATAGTCAATTAAACCGTAATATAGCATCTATAAAATGGAACGATAGAAGTGTGATAATACGTTTTAGGAGCAAGTTATGGGAATAATGGATGCAGTACTTAACAATGCAGCGTTGAAACCGCCGATTGCATTGCCAGTGAGTGCTTTAAAAGTAGTTCAGGATAAAGGCACTAAAGGGCCTGTCCCCGTGACCGTTGAACATAATGTAGCGCCTATGCAGCCTACGGCCATTGCGCCGGATGGCACCGTAGTCACAAATTCGCGCACCTCCGGCCTTCAGCCGCCGCTCGGCACCATCGAAATGAAAGACGTGCAGAACGCGCACGACACATTGAAAATCGACACGCTCAGCACCGTCGTCGTTGACGGCATACAAGCGATGACCAACCCGCTGAACAAAAACAGCCGCCAGATCGACACCGCCGGCGGTGACCTCGTTGTGAAATTCTCGAAAGAAGATTTGCAGCGCCTGAAAGTCACCAAGCTTCCAGATGGCCGCACGCAGCTCAGCATCGGCGACCGCACCATGACCACCAAAAGCAAAGTGCAGATCGCACAGGTTGCAGTGGGCGTCATCGTCAGCACCGTTCCCGCAGAAATCGCCATCGCTGAAATGGAAAAGCTTCCAGTATCGCTCGTTCCAAATTTGACGGAAATTCTTGGTGGCGGACCGGGTAACCCAAGCTTACCAATCCCGCCGGTTCTTCCGTCCCTGAAATCCGTACCGCCGATAGTTGCTGCACCCACTCCCGCAGCGCCGGAAGTTATTCCGCCCCCAAGAGAAGTAGCGCCGAAAGCTCCTCCAGCCCCCACTGTAGCGCCGAAAGCTCCTGAACCTGTCGCACCGTCAGGCCCACCAAAAACCACCGAAGAAATGATGTTCGGCACCGAGCCCGGCATGGGCCCGAAATATACCGGCCCCGCATCCCGCACCACCTTCAGCCGCCCGACTGATCCAAAACCTACAGTTCCACCAGCCACTGGTGCAACTCCTGCGAATCCAGCTCCACCAGCCACTGGTGCGACTCCTGCGAATCCAGTTCCACCAGCCACTGGTGCAACTCCTGCGAATCCAGTTCCACCAGCCACTGGTGCAACTCCTGCGAATCCAGTTCCACCAGCCACTGGTGCAAAACCTGCAACTCCTGCGAATCCAGCTCCACCAGCCACTGGTGCAACTCCTGCGAATCCAGCTCCGCCAGCCACTGGCGCAAAACCTGCAACTCCTGCGAATCCAGTTCCACCAGCCACTGGCGTAAAACCTGTGGCTCCGGCTCCGCGTCCTGTTACTCCGCCGGTTACCGCACCCGCACTCTCGGACTCCTTCAAAGCTGCAATGGCGATCATGACCACCGTTGTTAAAGGAGGCGCCGATGCATGGGGCAAGCTGACCGAAGAAAACAAAAAAGTCATTGCCACGGCCGCTAAAGAAAACATGCCGTTATTTGAAGATTTATTGAAAAAATCTGGAATCAATCCGGAACTCGCAACAAAAATCCTCACAGAAATCAAAGGGAGAGTAGCCAATATGTCGACTGCACCAGCACCAGCTAAAGACGCAGAATTCAAACTGACGACAAAAAACAGCCCGGTTACGGCTGATGGCAAGACAACCATTAAAACGACTTACGAAGTGCAGGTTGGCGATGGCAAACCGCCAGTAAAACTGATGTTCGACCCGAAAACGAAAGAACTGAAATCGGAAGATCCGTCGATCTCCGTCAGCAAAGACGATAAAGGCAAAATCACCATTACTAAAATGCCGCTGGCTCCGATGACCATCGATAACGCCAAGCTGCAAGCTGAAGTAGACAAGTTGGAAGCTGCGCGCGGCGCGGCTCCTGCCGGTCCGGCCACTCCTGCTCCTGCCGCTCCGGCTCCGGAAAAACCGGCTGCTGGCATGCCGCTCGCTGAGATCGAAAAAGAACTCGCTGCCGAAATGACCAAAATGCAGACGGCTAAAACCGCTCTTGATACATCGAAGAAAGCGCTTCAAGATGCGCTGGCTGCGAAACCTCCTGTCGAAGCCAACATCACCAAAGCTCTCGATGAATACGAAACCAAGGTGAAAGCGTCGAAAGACCCGATGACCAAGAGCACCAAACGCGTCAACGAACTCGCGACCGAAGGTGAAAAAGTGGCGGCCGAGCCGAAAAAAGCAGCCTTCGGCATGGTGAAAGCCCAGACCGCTAACGCTAACCCAATGTCCGAATATGAAACGTTGCTCGATGAAGAGCGCAAAAAACGTCCGAAAGGCGCGGCTCCGGATGCTCCGGCTGCTGGCGTAGGCGGCGGTGATAATTGGTTCAAGAAACTCTTCGACGTCATCGGCGCGATTGTTTCCGGCGACATGAAACGTGTTGAAGACATTCTGCGCGGTGGCCCAGCTGCCGCAGCTCCGGCTCCTGCCGCTCCGGGCGCTGGTACGCCTCCGGCTGGCGCTAAGCCTGCCGATCCTGCTAAACCTGCTGCTCCGGGCACTTCGGCCGTCACCCGCACCGCTGCTTCGCAGGGCATTCCTGACGACCAGCTTGAAGCGATTGAAATCGCCGAACTGACCTCACAGCGCCTGCAGGTTGAAAACCCAACGATGGAACCTGCCAAAGCTGCCGAACAGGGCAAAGCTGCCGGTCAGGAAGCGATGAAAGACGCTGCCTTGCTTGAAGCCACAGGCGAAGGCCAGGGCAAGAAATTCCTCGCCGACAAAGTAGAAGAAGCCAAAGCTTCGCTCGAAGCTGCTAAAGCGAAAGCGCCGCCAGCTCCTGTCAAACCGGTTGAACCTGAAAAACCGAAAATGCCGAAGGTTGTCTTCCGCGAAGGCAAAGATGGCAAGGTAGACCGCGCCACCATCGTGAAGCTCAATAAGCGCCTGCTTGTTGATGCAAAAACAAAAGTTGCGCTGGAAAATCCTGACCTGAAGCCAAACAGCCCAGAGTTCAATGCTAAAGTTATGGAAACCTGGAAATCGGTTGCTGAAGAAGTTATCCGTGAAGCCGCTAAAGGTGGCACGACGGTGACTGTCGCTGACGTTGCCAAGGGTGCTGAAAACCGCCTCGCGCTGATGGAAGCGGAAATCGACCTTCGTAAAGCCCTTACGGCTCGTGAAAATGCAAAGGATTCCGTCAGGACCCCTGAAGCCATTAAAGCTGTCGTTGATAAAGAAGTAAAAGAAACGATGGAAAAAGCGCGTATGGGTGAAGGCCTGACTGGCACTCCGGCTATCGATTACGTCAAAACCGACACTAACAAAGCTGTATCTGAAACGGCTAAACTTGAAACTGATAAAGCGTTTGCAGAAATGAACTCGACGCCTGAGAAGAAAGCACTGTTGGATGCTTACCGCGAATCGATCGTCAAGGTAGCTAAGGCCAACCCGCTGATCACCGATCCGGAAGCGTTCGCTGACCGCGCCGTGCAGATGACCGTGAAAGACCTGGCGAAAATGACGCCGGATCAAGTCAAGGCAACTGTAACTAAGAATGAACAGAAAGCCGTAGAGATCAAAGCTAAAGTAGAAGCCAAGATGAATTCACCTGAAATTCAGGCTGATAGAGCTAAAATCGTTGAAGATGCAGGAAAACGTGACGTCGGCGCCGTTGTTCAAGACACCGCTAAACTCACCTCCGACATGGGCGCTGCAATGGATGCCGTCAAGAAGATGATGGCTGATGGTGACTTCAAATTTGCAGTCGCAAGCAAAGATGGCGGTAAGGAAATTTCTATGAAAGACGTTGGCGGCTTATCGGCTCCAGTTGCAGGCGGTGGTGGCGCTCCCGAACCAACTGCCGAACGCTAACAGCTTCTACTACACTTCTGAATTGGGAGGCCCTGCTCTGGCCTCCCAATTTTTTTATACTAATTTCTTTTGCGCTATTTTGGGTTCTCATTTTTGGTTCGTTTTTGATCTTCTCTGTAGTTCGTTTTGTTCTCGTATCCATAAGTTCATCATCGCATATTTTTTGCCATTGCGGTGTGAAGGTATAACGAATCGTCACACAGTTATTATTACGAATTTTCACAAACGAATATGACCAATTTGTGACGGCTTCCGGGGCGCGGCAACCGCCTGTAAGCTTTAGGCAGAAACCTATGTCAAACCTGCGAATTGCCACCTGCACCATTCTCCATTGTCACCCCGTTGCATGATGGGGGTGACAATTCGTTGCGAAGGCTGACAGGTGACCATGATGGGGCAGGGCGACAATGTAAAACAGGGTAAAATGACACTTGAGAATACTTAGTAATAACAGAAAAATACTGGAAAAATGTCAATTAATGTGCAGAAATGTCAACGAAACAACATGCCCCATCACCCTAATTCCATGCAACTTACTGTATCTGATCAAATCCAGACAAAAAAGGGGGAACCAAACGGCTCCCCCTTGATCTTGTAATGTTCGAATCGGCTATTACACGCTGTAATACATTTCCATTTCGAGCGCCGACGGGGTGTGTTCCCAGCGGTATACGTCCTGCATTTTCAGTTCGATATATGAGTCGATGAGGTCGTCGGTGAATACGTCGCCTTTTTTGAGGAAGTCGCGGTCGGCGTCGAGGTTGGTAAGCGCCTCACGAAGGCTGCCGCACACGGTCGGAACGTTCTTCAGTTCTTCCGGTGGCAGGTCGTACAGGTTTTTGTCCATCGCGTCGCCGGGGTGGATTTTGTTTTCGATACCGTCGAGGCCGGCCATCAGCATCGCGCTGAAAGCGAGATACGGGTTGGCGGTCGGGTCCGGGAAGCGCACTTCGATACGTTTGCCTTTTGGCGAAGCCACGTATGGGATGCGGATCGAAGCCGAACGGTTGCGCGCCGAGTAAGCCAGCAATACCGGTGCTTCGAAACCCGGGATAAGGCGCTTGTACGAGTTGGTCGACGCGTTGGTGAACGCGTTGAGCGCTTTAGCATGCTTAATGATGCCGCCGATGTAATACAGGCACATTTCCGACAGGTCTGCATAGCCGTTGCCAGCGAAGAGCGGCTTGCCCGCTTTCCAGATGGACTGGTGGGTGTGCATACCCGAACCGTTATCCCCCGAGAGCGGTTTCGGCATAAACGTTACCGATTTGCCGTAGGAGTGGGCCACGTTGTGCACAACGTACTTGTATTTCTGCACGTTATCGGCGGTGCCGACAAGCGTGGAGAAGAGTACGCCAAGTTCGCACTGGGCGGGAGCCACTTCATGGTGGTGCAGGATGGGTTCAACGCCGACGGTTTTCAGCGTGGTGAGCATTTCAGCGCGTAGATCGGCGAGCGAATCCATCGGCTGTACCGGGAAGTAACCGCCTTTGGTGGGCGGGCGATGGCCCATGTTGCCGGCCGGATAGGCGCGGTCGGAATTACACGGGAGCTCTTCGCTGTCGAGCTGGTGGTAGGAGAAGTTACCGGCGGTGCGGAAGCGAACGTCGTCGAACACGAAGAATTCGAGTTCCGGGCCGAAATACGCAGTATCGCCGATGCCTGTGTATTGCAGGTAAGCCTCAGCGCGGCGGGCGACGGAGCGCGGGTCGCGGCCGTAAGGCTGGCCGGTGGAAGGCTCGATAACGTCGCAGAACAGCACGAGGGTCGGCTGTGCGGAGAACGGGTCTACGAAGGCGGACTTAGTGTCCGGCATCAGGATCATGTCCGATTCGTTGATGGATTTCCAGCCGGAGATCGACGAGCCGTCGAACATGATGCCATCTTCGAAGCTGGCTGCGTCAACCTGGCTTGCGATATAGCAGGTATGCTGCCATTTGCCCTTCGGGTCGGTGAAACGGAAATCGACGAACTGGATGTCGTTGTCCTTGATCATTTTTAATACGTCGGTGGCAGACATAATAAGCCTTTCTTTGGATTGGTTTTTTGTTGCTTTACAGCGTGTTCGATGCGTCTGGTCGACGTTCTGCGGGGGATAGTCTTTTTTGGTAGTATTTTGGCTGTTGTTATAGAAAACCGGGATTAGCTTGTAAACTGCTTTGTTTCACTTTAGAAATATTTAAGAATTAACCGGTTGAGTGAATTGATAAATGAGCATTTTAAACGATAGCCGCCGTGTGATGCGGGAACTGCTCGCCGAAGCAAGAAGGCTCAAGCACGAAGGCATCGAGTGGCGTCGCGGCCATAACGATAAAGCCCGCGAACTTGAAGCCCAGTTGGACGCTACCCTCACGCCTTACCAGCAAGAGCTGAAAGATACTCGCTCGGCATATTTTAAGAGCGAGTTGAACGACGAGCAGCTCGCCTTGTTCGGGCAACTCAAAGCGCTCAAACACAATAAGGACGAGCTGAACTGCCTCGACGCCCTGCGCTGGGACATCCCCGCCGACATGACTATTGAGCAGGCACGCATCGCCGCAAAGGTACTAACGGCGTCGTTCATCGCCCAGTACGACCCAGACGGCATGGAAAATGAAGGCTCCAACGCCAACATCATGGTGTCGGAAGACAGGCACCAGTTCAGCCTCGAAGTTCGCCGCAGCATTAAAAACCTTGAGCTGCATGAGGTAGCGGGCAATCTGGACACCATTATCCCCAAGCTTTTATCCAGCCCCAACTACTGGCGCCGCCGCAATGATCGCGGGCAGGAATTCACCCTGGAATACACCCTCGGCCAGCGCGAATTTGAAGCCGCGCGCTTTATCAGCGAACTCTCGATCCAGCTGGCGGGAGGGCTCAATTCCGACTGTAAACTGACCTATATTCACAACGGCGTCAGCATGACGCCCAGAGAAAGCGAGCAGCATGAAATCAAGCATTTGCGCCGCGTCATCGACGGCGAAGCCATCACACCCGAAATCGCCACCGGGCATTTAACGCTGCGCGGCAAAGCCATCAAAAACGTGCTTTCGGCGCTCGGCGTGGACATGCATAAAGTCAAAGAACTTTCGGCAGAAATGGAGCGATAGGTTGGTTGTTGAATCGGCTAAACGGCGTCTTCGCCGCGTTCACCGGTGCGAATGCGGATCACTTCTTCAACCGGCATGATGAATATCTTGCCATCGCCAATGCGGCCTGTGCGCGAAGCGTTGATAATGGCTTCGACGGTACGTTCCACCATGGCATCGGCCACGACGACTTCGATTTTGACCTTAGGCAGGAAATCCACCACATATTCCGCGCCGCGATAAAGCTCGGTATGGCCCTTCTGTCGGCCAAAACCGCGGGCTTCCGTGACGGTAATGCCCTGAAGGCCAACTTCCTGTAAAGCTTCTTTTACTTCGTCCAGCTTGAACGGTTTGATAATGGCTACGATTAATTTCACGTTCGTCCCTGTTATTGTTATTATTTGGCGAACTTTAACGGGGCGCTTGACTTTTGGCAAGCGCTGCTTCATCAAGGGGGCGTATTATAAGATTTTTTGAGGAATAAAACGCATGCCGAACGCCAGTAAGGAGCTTATCAGTCGCCTGAATACGGTGCTGAAAAATAAGCTGACCGGCATCAATCAATATTTCCTCCACGCGCGCATGCTCAAACATCAGGGCGACCTCAAGCTCGCCGACTACGAATTCAAATCCTCCATCGACATCATGAAGCATTCCGACATGCTGGTTGAACTCATCCTGTCACATGGCGGCATCCCGAATTTGCAGGAACTCGGCAAGCTCGCCATCGGCGAAACGCCAATGGAAATGCTCGCCAACGATCTTCAGCTCTGCGAAACCACACTCGCAGATACCAAGCTTGCGCTTGAAGCCAGCGACGCACAGAGCGCTGCCATACTGCGCAAAATCATGGAAACGCAGCAGGAGCACATCGATTTTATCCACGCCCAGCTCAACGCACTTCAATCCACTAAGAAAGATGTCGCATGAAAAGCACCTTTAAATTTCTCGTAATCACTTTACTTTGCATTGTTGGAGTTACTGCCATGCCGAAAAAATCGAAAGCGGCCACCGATCCTGAAAACTCGCTGGTCCTTGAACTTAAAGATAACTGTAAAGTCGTGATCGACCTGTTGCCGGAACTCGCGCCGAACCATGTTAAACGCATCAAAGAACTGGTCCGCCAGAAATTCTACGACGGCGCCGTGTTCCACCGCGTGATCGAAGGCTTCATGGCGCAGACGGGCGACCCGACCGGCACCGGCTCAGGCGGGTCAGGGCAGAAGCTTAAGGCTGAATTCAGCAACGAACCGCACCGCCGCGGCATTGTATCGATGGCCCGCACCGGCGACATCAACGGCGCCGACAGCCAGTGGTTCATCGTGCTCGCCGATTCGACCTACCTTGACGGCCAGTACACCGTCTGGGGCCGCGTTTCCAGCGGCATGGACTGTGTCGACAAAATCAAGAAGGGCAACAAATTCAACAACGGCTCCGTCAGCGAACCGGATAAGATCATCCACGCTTACCTCGCCTCCGATGCTTCCGGCAAAGCTGCCGACAGCAAGAAATAATGAAGCCGGGATGGGCGGCGTGAACGTAAGGTGAAAACCGCCCTTTTCGATTTCGATCTCCCCGACACGCTTATCGCCACCCAGCCCGCGAACCCTCGCGACAGCGCGCGCATGCTGGTGGTTTCCGATGCGCTTTCCGACCATATCGTCAAAGAACTCCCGAACTATCTGAAACCAGGCGACGTCATGGTGTTCAACGACACGCGCGTGATTCCGGCGCGGCTGTGGGGCAAGCGCGGCGAGGCGGGGATTGAGATATTGCTGCATAAGAAAATGCAGCCCCGCCATTGGCGGTGTTTTGCTAAGCCAGCCAAGAAACTGAAACCCGAAGACCGCGTTGAATTCGCAGCCGATTTTTTCGCTACCGTTGTCGAAAAACTGGAAAGCGGCGAGGTGGTGCTGCGCTTCGATTATGACGACGCGGCATTTTATCACAAGCTGGAAGCGCACGGCCAGATGCCGCTGCCGCCCTATATCGAAAAGCAACGCAGCGCCGACGCCACAGATAACGCGCATTACCAGACGCTCTACGCCAAGCATGATGGTTCGGTAGCCGCGCCGACGGCAGGATTGCATTTCACTGAATCGCTGTTGACAGCCATCGACGACGCGGGCGTCAAGCGCGTGCATGTCACGCTGCATGTGGGCGGCGGCACGTTTTTACCGGTGAAAACGGACGATACATCCGAGCACGTGATGCACAGCGAATACGCCCAGCTATCGCAAGAAACAGCCGATACCATCAACGAGGCCAAGCGCAACGGCGGGCGGGTGATCGCCGTGGGTACGACATCTTTGCGCACGCTGGAGTCGGCGGCCAGCGAAGATGGCATTATCAATCAGTTCAGCGCGGAAACGGCGATTTTTATCACGCCCGGATACCGGTTCCGTCTGGTGGATGTGTTGCTCACCAACTTCCATTTGCCGCGTTCTACGCTGTTTATGCTGGTGTCGGCATTTACCAGCCTTGAAATGATGAAATCTACCTATCGCCACGCTATTACAAACGGATATCGGTTCTATTCCTACGGCGATTGCTGCCTGCTGACCTGCTCGAAACACGTATAATTTGCGCACGCACCAAATTTGCGCTATACTATACTCATGAGTCTAATTAATAGAGGTTCTATGACTGAACAATCCGCCAATGATTCGCCGAAAAAATCCTGTGGCTGCAGCTTTAATTACTGCCTTGTTTCTAAACTTATCGTCGCCATCCCGGCGCTGCCGATCGTCGCCATGATCGCGGAAATGCCGTTCCACAACCCCATCTTGCAAGTGTTCGCAGGCTCAGGTGCTGTAATCGCTACGGTGTATCTTGCCATCAAGATCGACGAGATTCCCGCACTCCAGAAAAAAATCGTCAAGCGCAAGCTCTAGCGCGTGCGCGAAGCCGTTTTGTCATAAGCTCGCTGCACTTCACGGTACAGCGTTTCGCCGAGCAGCTCTTTCATGCGGCCAGATTCCGCGAATCGCTCCACCATTTCGCCGCGGCTTTCCGGCAGGTAGTATTTGGGGGCCTGACCGCGCGCAACCGTTTCCTCGCGCACCACATCGACCAGCGATGCCAGCGTCATTAATATGGCAACAGTTTTCCGGACACATTGTTAAGCGGATATTTGCATGGTTTCGTATTCCACTGGTGACAGGTAATCGTTAGCGGAATGGGTTCTGATTCTGTTATAGAACACCTCTATATATTCAAAGATCGCATAC
>JANYES010000016.1 GCA_025362975.1 Alphaproteobacteria bacterium
TCGCCAGTGTTACCGATGATTCCCGAAACTCCGATGAATAAACGGTGGATTTTCTTTTCTCAGTCATAATAGCTATTCCTTACCTTTCCTCACCCCATTATTACTTCAGGTGAGTTGTCCGGAATACTGTAGCCACATCATATTCTAGTTAATAAGAACGTCACAGAACTCCTCTACAAGCCTCCCAAGCATTAAGTGCCTTGCACTAAACTTGCCTTAAATAATTTTCTAAGCCCTTATCTACGCAATACACAAAACAGCCTTTCATGCCCCGTGTCATGAGAGTGCGATAAGTATTCTTTATAAGTATATCTAGTTCCTTTGCGCCTTCTATAGGGTCTTTCTTTAAAAGGCTTTTGTAGCCTCTGACCGTAGAATCATTTTTTGACCGCTTTGTAACATTCGTTCGAATGGTCCCGTCAGCGTAGGTCATATCCTCACCAATAATAACCCCGACATAATCAAGTTCTAAGCCTTGGCATGTATGAATACAGCCGATCTGATTGACTGACTCCTCCTTCATAATCCAGAGCATCCCATCATCAGTCAAATTCCACTTCATCTTAAAGTCAGAATCACCGAATACAATAAAGTCATAGTGCCTTTCTTGGTGTCCACATCCTGCCAGCGTAATGACATGATTTCACCTTTACGTGCACCGGTAGACAACGCGACCACTACAAGAGTAAGAGAATGGTTACGCAAAGAACTAGCTTTAGAAATTGATGAACTGATAGAATTGGAAGCAAAAGGGCGCAAGGGAACGAAAGCATCTCAAACTAGGCTAAACCAGATTGAATCAAAGTGACGACGTTTGGCTCGCCTTGATGAAATCAAGGCTTTTATCTACAGCCCCACTGGGGATAATAGAGAACGCAACTCCCTTAATCATAGCGAAGTGATCAAAATTTGTGCCAGCTTTTTGAGTAAAAAGCCCTTGATGCAGCGCATTCTGATCAATCAGTTCCCCTTCTTGCTGATCGACGAGAGCCAAGACACTAATAAGCAATTAATTGATGCGCTGCTCTCCGTCGAGTCAGCACATCGCCAAGAATTCTGTATCGGGTTTATTGGTGATACCATGCAAAGAATCTATTCGGATGGTAAAGAAAAAATCGAGGAAGAGCTTCCACCTGTTTGGGCAAAACCAGCGAAAAAACTAAATCACCGTTGTCCGAAACGCATCGTCCGCTTAATCAATAAAATACGATCTGAAGTAGATAGGCAGCAACAAGAAGCCAGGACCGACAAAGAAGAAGGACATGTACGTGTCTTTATTCTGCCAATTGATACTGCAGACAAAATCAGTCAGGAAGATGCCGCAAGAAAATTGATGGCCAAGGCCGCATCAGATGAGGCCTGGCTCGATAGAGAGCAATGTAAGATTCTAACTCTTGAGCATCACATGGCCGCAAGGCGTATGGGATTTTCGGGCGTTTTTGATCCTCTTTATGAGGTTGAAGATTTCCGTACCGGCTTGCTTGATGGATCATTGTCGATGATGCGCGTATTTACGGATAGAGTCTTGCCACTTGTAAAAGCAGAGCAGGATAAAGACAAATTTACAGCAGCAAAGATTGTTCGTGAGTTTTCTCCAATCTTGAGTGTAGACAGCATCAAGGCGGCACCAGATCAACGTAAACAGCTTCAAAAGGCTAAGATTGCGGTGCAAAGTTTAATGTCGCTATGGAAGAATGGCGAACCCACCTGTGGTGCGGTTCTGGAAAATGTTGAACAAAGCGGATTGTTCTCAATTCCAGATGGTTTGAAACCCTTATTGGCGATCCAGCAAGATGAAACCAATGAAGCGGACGATACAAAAGATGAGGTCTCGGAGCAGGTAGCTGCGTTAGAAAAGATGCTTCATGCCTCTTTCTCCGAGATCCTGCACTACGCGCGTTATGTAGCGGATGATGCGCCCTTTGATACCCACCAAGGTGTAAAAGGACTTGAATTTGATCGAGTGATGGTTGTCATGGATGATTCTGAAGCACGCGGCTTTTTATTCGGCTATGAGAAACTCCTTGGTGCCCAAGATAAAACTACTGCCGACTTGAAGAATCAAAATGATGGAAAAGAAACAACGATTGATCGAACTCGTCGCCTTTTCTATGTGACTTGTAGCCGTGCCAAGAAAAGTCTTGGATTAGTAATCTATTCAGCCAAACCAACAGCGGTAAAAGACTATCTTACGAAGAATGGTTGGTTTGACGAAGCAGAAATCATTCTAAAGCTTTGAGCTTCCTATTCGATATTTTTGACAAAAGGGTTGTTAACTGGAGCCTTAGATGAATTCAAAAGACAATAAACTGAAGCACTTGGATTGGGCCATTAAAAGTCGCAGCGCTAATCAAATGTGCTCGCTTAGACTTTTGACGCTCTTTTACCATTTCGAGGAGCATTGGAAGACAAAGAAATTTTCAAGAGCTGCTCAGGATTTGACCGCTGTTTCCTTCTCCCTTAGGAGAGCGGCATTTCTCGCTGATAAAACAGGAAAGCGAGGTATTGTGTTTGAACAAGGCAAGGCATTTCTAGAGTTATTAATCGAGGATAATGCAATATCCTATCCTCAAGACAAGAAATCAAGAGAGTGGACTTTTAATTACTATACGCGTAATGCGCGGTCATCTCTGGAAATCTTACATAAATTCTGGCCGGACGCAGTTCCTGCGTACGATGGCAAGAAAAGAAACGCTATAGTCCGATGGGAATACTGCCAGCAACTTCTAAACGAAGCAGTTACTGGCTTTGAAAAATTATTTCATGACCGAAAATTGCATGAAGATCAGGTTAAATGCGCCGAGACGGTCCGCGTCGAAAGGAAAAAGAGGCGCGCCAAGGTACGCGAGTTAAATACGGCACAGAAGCGCCAAGGCAAAAATTAGAGCAATCAAACCTATTTTAAAAAATGAGTGACTACTGATGGCCATTTGTTATTCAAAAGTGCCCCGCCAGTGCCCCATCGGCCATTTTTGAGCTTATTTTGAGAGGGAAAATTATCTAATTTATTATTATTTATCAGTTGGCTGGGGGACTAGGACTCGAACCTAGATTGACGGAGTCAGAGTCCGCTGTCCTACCATTAGACGATCCCCCAATATGGGCAGCTGCGAATACCAGCTTGGCAGGGGTGGTATAGAAGTGCACAGGGAGGTTTTTGTCAATCATTGTCTGGTGAGTTTGCGTGATTATCTCGTGTGGTGAGTCCGGAATGTCGCTATAATGAATGAGAAACAGGCGCTTGTATTACCCCGGCACCTTAAAAAAACGGCCCTTCCGGTTGAAGGGAAGGGCCGTTTTTGCGAGCTTTGAAGGCTGCGTGGTATTGCTAATTCGGTATGGGCTAGTCGGCGAGCATTTTTCCGGCTTTGTTGACGCGGATGACATGCTTGTCGCCGTTAGGCTGGCACAGGGTGGCTTCGTAGACGGTTTTGCCGCTGAGCTTGTATTTCTCTACGGTATCCACCTTCACGCCGCTGGCGTGTTTGGTGATGCCTTTGCGCACGGTTTTCGGCAGGTTATTCCAAGCGACGGTGCTGGAGGTTTTCGGGGTGGCGCTGAGCAGCTTGCCGTCCACATCGACCTTAACCGTTCTGCCGGAAGCTTTGGCTTCATAGACGTATTTACCAGCTTCGTTTTCACGCTCGACTGAGGTGAAGCTTTCCGACGGAGCGGCGCTGATGAGGCTTTTTTGAACCGGCACCGGCAGCGATGCCCACGGCACCATGACGTGATTGCGCTGGTCCTGCGTGGTGCAGGCGGAGCAGGCGAGGAGGAGGGAAGCGGCAATCAGGCGACGATGTTTCATAGCGAGTCCTTAATATAAGATGATACTGGAATAATTGCGTACCCGTATGCCGAGATGCCGTCAAATATATTGAGTATTTTTAGCCGATTAGAGGCAAGAAAAATGCAAAGTGTTACACTATTGCATCGCTTTGAACGTTTTGGGGTGTCCGAACAGCAGATGGTCGAGCGACCATTTATCGGCGCCGTGGGAGGCGATAACGGCGCAGATGACGGCCCAGAATGGCGCCAGCTCGTTGCTGTCGGTGTGGTAAATTACCCCCGACATGACGATCAAACCGAGCGCTCCAAAGCGTGCAAACAGGCCAAGTCCGAGCAGTGCGGACAATCCGACTTCGCCCATCATGCCCATCCATGCGGCGACTTTGACCGGCAGCAGCGGCACGTTATAATCCTGAAACAGGAAGTACAGCGTGTCGGCTTTGCCTTCTAATATATAGTCGAGTTTAAGGTTGCCCGATTTCCAGAAATCATTGGCCACGAGCAGGCGCGCACCCAGCAGGGCGAGGGGGAAAAGATGGCGGTCGGAGAGTTTTTTGAGTGGTTGCAGGCGCGCGGCGATGGCTGAAAAACACATGGGTTCATTCCTTATATGAGTGTTCGTGAGTGATGTTTAGTTCGTCCGATTTGCCGCGAACGTTACATTTGATGGGGTGATTCATCTAGCGTTAAAACATAAACTGCTGATAAAAATATTGGCAATCATGCTGCTATTTGCTTGCAACTTTAATAAAACCCTGCAAAATACGGCCTACGACAAAGGATATATGCAGCAACTTGCATGAATCCTTACTTAATTAAGTAGTTTCGTTTAAGTTCAACCAAAGGGAGTCACCACATGGCTACAAGTGCAAAAAAGAAAGCAAAGCCGGCTGCAACCAAAGCTAAACCAGCTGTTGTTATCCGTCCAATCAAAGAAACGCTGACCAAATCGGCTCTTCTTAACCTCGTTGCTGAAAAGAACGACCTCACCCGCAAACAAGTTGCCGAAGTTCTGGCGACTCTCGAAGGCGTGATGCTCGGTTCCGTTCACCCGAACGGCGTCGGCGAATTCACCATGCCTGGCCTCTTCAAAATAACCCTGCGCAAAGTTCCGGCTCGTAAAGCTGGCACGATGATCCGCAATCCCGCCACCGGCGAAATGATGAAAGCTGCTGCAAAGCCAGCTTCCGTTCGCGTTAAAGTGCGCGCTTTGTCGAAACTGAAAACCGCTGCTCTCTAATAGCATCGACATTTCAATTGACTGAAAATGGGGTGGCAAGTAATTGCCGCCCCATTTTTTATGCTCATTTTAGTGCAAGATATCATGACACCGCAGCTACAAGGAAACCGCGTATTTCTTCGGCAGCCTAAACAAGGTGATTTAGAAAAACGTCTTTTTTATGGCCGCGATGCTGAAATTGTAAGGATGTTTGGTGGCAATACTCAAGATATGCCACCTCTTTCGGTGGAAGAAGCGTCTAAACTACATAGCCTCAACGAACAGAACCACCGCGCTCAATTTGCCTTAGGATTTTACGACCACTCCAAGCTGGGCAAGGGTCTGGGACAGGAAGTCACGCGGCTTGTGCTGGGTTATGCTTTTGGCGAATTACACTTACATCGGGTCGATTTACGTGTGCTTGCCTATAATGTGCGCGCCATTCATTGCTATCAGGAATGCGGATTTACCATTGAAGGCAAAGAACGCGAATCTGCCTATGTCGATGGCAAATGGCATGATGACTTAATAATGGCAATACTTGCCCATGAATTCATCTCGCAACCCTTATGAAGCGCCTGTCATGGTTGATCCTCATAATGGTTGCAATATACAGCAGCGGGACGATGGCCGCGCTTAACTATACCGAGCTGCTCGCTCGCCCACGCGAGCCCAGCTTGCACATCGCCTACGGTAAGGAGCCCGACCAGTTCGGCGAGCTGTACCTGCCGCAAGGCAAAGGCCCGTTCCCCATCATCGTCATGATTCACGGCGGCTGCTGGCTGTCGGCGCTGCCGGGGCAGGAGCTGATGGCATACCTGGCGCAGGACATGCGCGGCAGCGGCTTCGTCGTGTGGAACATAGAATATCGCCGCCTCGGCATTCTGCAAACCGGCTATCCTGACATGTTCACCGATGTGGCAAATGCCGTCGATTATGTCGGCGAACTCGCCAAATCCTATCCGCTCGACACCGCCCACGCCATCGTGCTCGGCCATTCCGCTGGCGGGCAGTTAGCGCTCTGGGCCGCCGCGCGCGCCAGCTTCAAACAAGGCACCCGCTTCTACACCGCGCATGCCATGCATTTTACCTACGCGCTAACGCTGGCGGGCATCAACGATCTCGAATCCTACCGTAACACCGGTCCCAACGCCTGCGGCGGACCCGCCACCATCGGCAGTCTCGTGAATAGCGCGCGCAAAAACCCTTACGCCGACACGTCACCCGCCGCCATGCTGCCGCTGGGCATCGAACATACTATAGTCTCCGGCGCGCAGGACCCCATCGTACCGCCGCAATTTGGCGATGCCTATGCCCAAGCAGCACAGTTGGCAGGCGACCCTGCCGATGTTATACTCGCGCCCGGCGCGGGGCATTTCGAATTGATCGACCCGGCGTCGGACGCTTGGAAACTCATTAAACCGCGCCTGCTGGCGCATCGGAAGTAAGTGCAGAATGATTGAGCCGCAGGAAAGGACAGAAAAGCGTTCGTTCGATTTCACCGTCCGCGCCACCTGCATCGCCGCGCTGGCGCTGATAGCATGCGCGTTTAGATTGTTTTTTCCTTTTGAGCGCATGCTCAAATTCGTGCCGCAATGGCAGCGCCTTGCTTTCCTTCCCGTCTGGGCCAACTGGCTGATCGGCGCTCTCGCCGTGGGCGCACTGCTATGGCTGTTGATTCGCCCGCGTAATCGCATCGCCGCGGCCGCGGTCTTTGCCATCGTAACGCTCATGGTGCTTCAGGACGTCGACCGTTTCTCTTCAGGCCTGTGGATGTATGGTTTCATCATGATTGTCATCGTAGTGGGGCAGGGGGGAACGCAAAAAGGCATGCAGGCTGTGCGGCTGATGTTCGGCGGCGCGTTTATCTGGTCGGGCACCCATAAATGCACGCCGATTTTCTACCGCGACGTGCTTCCCGTACTCATGCAGCCGTATCACAGTTTCACCGAGCCGACCGGCGTGCTGGACATCGTCTTCATGACGTTGATGTACAGCTTCGCGCCTTTACAGATTCTCATCGGCGGGCTGTTGTTCGTGCCGCGCGGGCGCAAGCTTGCCTGCCAGCTTTGCATTATTTCCATTGTGCAGCTCTTCTTCCTGTTCGGCCCCCTCCAGCGAGTCGATTACCTCGCCATGTGGCCGTGGTATATCTGGCTCTACGCCGTCACCTTGCGCCTCTTCGGCGAAGCCCAGACTAACCGCCGCTCACAATTCCTGCTCTATGATATGGAAGGCTTAAGCGTCGTGGCGTTTATCCTCTACATCATCGCCCCGCTTAACGCCTTCTTCGCGCCGTGGTACGCATTGCCGGGCTTCAAATACGCCTCCGGCGATCAGGCCTATGCCATACTGGCATTCCAAAGCGAAGAAAGCTTTACAGGCGTGCCCAACGATGTGCTTCAAAAACTCGTGCCAAGAATCTACCCCTCCACCGTGCCGCAATGGGTGAAGGCCGAATTCTACAGCCCGCTCTACCCACGCCCCGATTTGCACTTGTCCTACCCCGACCCCGCCTGCCAGACCCCGCGCGACCCCAACCGCGTCACCCAGCGCATGTTTTACGTTTCTGCGTTCAGGCACAGCAACGACAAGACCTGGCATTTTCTGCGCCTCAATGAACTCGCTGATAATGAATTTAATATGCCCCTCTTTCCGACCCGCTTTACCTACGCGGTGGCTTCGCTCGGCATGTGCCGCTATCTTGACCACCCCGGCACGGCGCGGATGGATTATTACAGCGCCTCGCGCCTGATGCACCACATGCGCGCCGCAGATACCTATCCTCTGTGCCGTTGGAAGGGTCGCTCTGACCCGGTTAAAAAATGGCGCAGGATGATTCCGTATAAATAAAAAAGCCGCCGGAATCAACCGGCGGCTTTTTTAAAAAAAGATAACGAGGCTTTACGCGTAGAGCGAAGCCTGGCAATTTTTGCGGATTGCGCGCAATGCCACAAACGTCATGACGATCAGCACCGGAACCATCATGAGCGGCATTTCAGGCACAGGATCGAGCTGGGTGACCGAATCGACTGTAATGGTCTCCGCATAAGCTTCCGTCATGAAGACATGATACAGGGCGCTGGTATCCGGCAGGTTAATACCCCCGGTCAGCACTACGCCGAGCGCATCGGTCAGCGCAAACAGCTTAAGGCCGCGAACTACGGATTTATTAAAAATTCTGCTGTCTGCTTTCATAGGAAATCCCCATTATTAATTGCTACCTATCAATTCTATACTAAGCGACTGGCTTTATCAACCCTGTTTACACGCCGAAACACCGCTGTAAACCTTACAACAACATAATTTTTAACGATTTTTTAATTTACTGCCGCACCGCGCGTGCCTTGGCGGCGGCACGGATGGCACGCTTGTAGACGATCATGGCGAATACCGTAAACGCAATGAAATAATATATCTGCCCCGCAAATGAGTGGAACATCTGCTTAGGCGCCCCGCGCCATTCCTGCATCGCTTCCGACGCGTCCGGCATGGATGCGAAATAGGCGATGGTAAATAACGACGCGATACGCAGGCAATTCACGAGGAACATATAAAGGAAGCCCACAAGGTACATTTCGATCAGATGCATGCGCCTGAAAATCGGCCAGTCGAACATCAAAATCGCCGATAGCAGGAACTGGAACATGAAAATCCCCTCAATACCGCTGCATGGGCGATACACCGCCAGCATGTAATAGCGCGAAAACAGCCGCACATTCTCCCCGTCGCTGACATTCACCCCGATCTGAAACCCGATAGAATGCAGCATGCAATACACCACGAACGCCGTCGATTGGCACAGCCGCTCGAACAAGAACGTGTCGAACAGATTATACAGGCAACTCACGCACGACCCGAACGCCGCCACCGCCCCAAGCACCGGACTGGAACGCACACGGTGGCAGAATGCCAAGAACGGCACCATGATAAACAGCCCCAAAACAATACTGGTAGCCAGAAAAATTGCCGCGATATCGTCGTGCTTCTTCGCGTTGATATTGAAGCCGATGATGAACAACACGAGGCTGGCGATCAACACGCCCAGCGAAAATCGCGTCTGTATTTTTTCCTGCCGGTTCAGCGCGCGAATCAGCAACAGGAACGAAAACGGCAGCGTAAATAAATATGAAGCCGGAAAAATCATCACTGATTCGGTGATGGTGGTGTGGTCGGGAAACACCCAGCCGCGCTTGATCCACCCGTGGATATTGATGGCCAGCAGCCCCAGAAGGCTGAAGCCGCCAATCTTTAAATAATGCCCCAGATCGCTGGTAGCGAGTGTAGAAAACAGGGTGCGGATTTTTTGTTCGTGGCTTTTCTTTGGGTCGGGCATTGTCTTTAAGTGTCGAGATATGTTATCTGTAAAGTATGACAGATTGGCTGCAAAAAGCAAAACTTCCGTTCGCCCGTATGCTTCGGGGCGGGTTGAAAAAAATACAACATTTGCCGCCCGGGCAGGCACTGCAGTTGGCCCTCATGGCCGCGCTCGCGCTGACGGCCTATTGGTATGCACGGTATTTCTCCGTCGTCATTTTCCGTTCCTACCCCTTTACCCACGACGAATACGTGAACAACTACCAGGCTCGCATCTTCGCCGCCGGGCGTATGATGCTGCACATCAACGAGATGTTCGAGCCGATGATCGAAGTGTTCATGATTAGCTACAATGATTATATTTTTTCCAAATATCCGCCGGGATTTTCCGCCATCCTTGCCATCGGCGCGCTGCTAGGCAAAGCCAACCTCGTCAACCCCTTCATCACCGCCGTATCGTCCTGCGTCATTTTCGTCTTGCTGCGGCGCATGTTTTCCGTGTTGGTCGCCGCCTGCACGGTCCTGCTGCTAGTCCTCAACTCCTATTTCCTTGGCTTTGGCGGCAGCTATTTCCCGCAACCGCTGACGCTGCTCATTGCCGCCTTCGTGTTTTATTTCTACCAACGCCACGAAGCCGACGGCCGTCGCCGCAATTTGTTCGCCGCCGCCTTCGTCATCGGCCTGTGTTTTCTTGTCCGCCCGCTCGACGCGTTCTGCTTATTGCTCACCTTCTGCACCGCGCTGCTCTTCGAACCGGGCCGCACGCGCATACGCTGCATCACCGACATCGCCTGCTTCGGCACCGCCGGTTCATGCGGGTTGCTGGTGTTGATGCTCTACAATTACTGGCTGGTCGAGTGCTTCTGCGTCGCCGTGTACCCGATCTGGGATAGCGAGTTCAAAATCGTCGAGCCCACCGCCCTCAGCTGGCAGGAAAACCTGCTTCATGTCGCCATGCAATACGCCGATTCGCTACTGCCGTATTTCCAGCTCAACCTGATCGAAAAATTCATTCCCATCATCGGCCCGATGTTCCTGTTCTTCGCGCTCGCCGGCGTGTTCGCCACTCCTAACACCCTGTGCTGCGCCAGCGTGCTCTACATCATCGTGCAGGTATTATTCTACAACTTCCACCAGCAGGTCGGCGTATTCATCGCCAACGCCGGCTGGCCGCAATACGGCACGCGATACTGGTATCCGCTTATCGTCCCGCTCTGCGTCCTCGCCGCCAACGGCTTGCGCTTCGCGCTGAAAAAGTTGCCGCTCTATGCTTTCGCCGCGCTCGTCGTCTTCACACTCACGCTGCAAATCACCCGCATCAACAGCGATGCCGCCGACTATAAGCAACGCTTTGACGACGTGCTGCGCATTAAATACGCCTTCGAGAAACGCTGCCCCGGCAAGGCTGTGGCCATTCTGTTCCCGCACGAATGGTACTTCTATTTAAACAAAAAAGAGTTCATCACGGTGGACGATTTCAAGCGCAACATGTTCATGACCGGCCCGCTTTATTACGTGAACACCCTCAACGAAGCCATATGGTTCATTCAGCGCCGCCGCGATTACCATGTCTGCCAGTTCTTCCTCCACGAACACATCATGGACAACTGGCACAAGGAAAAATAATTACTGTTCGGAAATATCCACCAGCCGGTAGCGAATGTCTTCCAGCAGCATGCGGTTGACCTTTACGCTGTTGCAGATCAGCCCGGTTAAAAATGTCATCACCGCCGCCGATCCCAACACAATCGCCATCATCAGCGCCGGCATATACCCCACGCCTTGCCCCATCGCCATGTAGCGGATGTAACGCGACGCCATCGCTAAGCTCAGCACCATCAGCACCGCCGACACCGACGAAAAGAACACCAGCGGCCTGAACAGAATCAGCACATGGATAATCGTCTGCGCCGATTTCACAATATAATTTAAATTGCTGCGAATCAGCCGCGACGGCCGCAGCTCCTCGGGATTGACTCGAATCGGCACG
Organism: Alphaproteobacteria bacterium; assembly: GCA_025362975.1. Classification (GTDB taxonomy): domain Bacteria; phylum Pseudomonadota; class Alphaproteobacteria; order Rickettsiales; family SXRF01; genus JANYBV01. The sequence continues at coordinate 11,316 of JANYES010000016.1, forward strand.
CAGGTCATCGGAATATTCTTATACCCGAGCTGAATAATCATTTCGATCGTATACGTGTATTTCGTCACGATATTAAGCCGCTTTGCCACGTCCCGGTGAATCGCGCGGAACCCCGACGGCACGTCCTCGATATTCGTTTTCGAAATAAACCGCACCACACGGCTGCCGAACCGCTGGAAGAATTTCTTCACCGTCGAGAAGCGTTGAATCTGCAAAATCGGCCGCGTGCCGATTACCACCATCGCGCTGTTATCCAGAATCGGCTGCACCAGTTTTTCGATATCGTCGGCGCAGTACTGGTTGTCCGCATCGGTATTGACAATCGTGTGTGCGCCCAGCTTCACCGATGCTTCCAGCCCGCTCATAAACGCGCTCGCCAGCCCTCTATTATACCCGTGGCGAACGATGTGATGCACGCCCAGCGCGCGCGCCACATCCACCGTCCGGTCCGTAGACCCGTCATCGATCACTAGAACTTCCACCGTATCGTAACCCGCGACCGAAAGCGGCAGCGCCTTCAGCGTAACCGGCAGCGAGTCCTCCTCGTTGAAGCAAGGAATCTGTATAATTAACTTCCGCTTACGCGTATCGTCCGGTATCTCTGTCATGGCTTAAGCTATACGCCTTGCTCGCCTCCTTGTCACCTGCTTCTTATCGTCTTATACTCCCGCGCATGCAAACCTCCACGCCCCCAGTCCAAGCTGAATTCTGGCTCACCGCCTTGCGCGGCCTCGTCCGCCGCTGTCCCGCCTGTGGCCACGGCAAGCTGATGAAATCCTACCTCAAGCCTGTAGGCGAATGCAGCGAGTGCCACGAACCCTATGGCCATATCCGCGCCGATGACGGCCCCGCGTGGCTCACCATCGTCCTCGTCGGCCACATCCTGGGCCCCATCCTCCTCACCGTCATTCCAAACTCCACATGGCCCGACTGGCTCTCCCTCATCCTCTGGCCCAGTTTCGCCTTCATTCTCGCACTCTTCATCCTGCCGCGCGCCAAAGGACTGTTCATCGCACTCATCTGGCGCGCCCGCTGCGCCGGTTCGGAACAATAACATGCGCTACATCGACTACAAAGACGGCGGCCCCGAACTCCTCACTATCGCCACCAAACCCACTCCCGAACCCAAGCCCGACGAACTCCTCATCCGCGTGCAAGCCGCCGGCGTCAACCGCCCCGACATCGTCCAGCGCAAAGGCCTTTATCCTCCGCCGCCAGGAGCCAGCCCCATCCTCGGCCTCGAAGTCGCAGGCGAGGTAGAAGCCATAGGCGCAAACGTCACCATTTATAAAAAAGGCGACCGCGTCTGCGCCCTAACCAACGGCGGCGGTTACGCCGAATTCGTCGTCGCCCCTGCCACCCAATGCCTACCGTGGCCCATCGGCTACGACGCCATCCGCGCCGCAGCATTGCCTGAAAACATGTTCACCGTCTGGTCCAACCTCTTCATGAGACCAACCGTCCGCGCGGGCGAAACCCTCCTTGTCCACGGCGGTTCCAGCGGCATCGGCCTGACCGCCTTACATCTCGCCCATGCGCTCGGCATCAAAACTTTCACCACCGCCGGTAACGCCGAAAAATGCGCCGCCTGCGAGCGGGCAGGGGCTATCGCCATCAATTATAAAACTGAAGATTTCGAAAAGCGCATTGCCGAACTCACAGATAACAAAGGTGTCGACGCCATCCTCGATATGGTCGGTGCTGCCTACCTGCCGCGCAACCTCAACTGCCTCGCGCATGACGGCCGCCTCGTCCAGATCGCCGTCCAGACTGGCTCAAAGGCTGAACTCAACCTCTCGCAAATGATGACCCGCCGCCTCATCCTCACCGGTTCCACCCTACGCCCGCGCAGCGCAACCGAAAAAGCCGCCATCGCCCAGTCTCTGCTAGAACACGTCTGGCCTATCTTAGCTCAAGGCCAAGCCGCCCCTACCATCCATGAAGTTTTCCCTTTCGAAGAGGTCGCCCAGGCCCACGCCCTTATGGAATCCAGCCAGCACATCGGCAAGATCATTTTGAGACTGGCCGCGTAAGCCCCGAAAAATTCTTATAGATTATTTCCCCCACCCTCATTATAAAGACTGGTATCGAAATCCCGTTACTCCTAATCCATTGATTTATTTATGCAGCATAACGTAAAACGCTCCCCGGCCCGCCCGATTTCGCCGCACCTGACCATCTACCGCAAGCAGATTTCCTCGGTGCTGTCCATCACCCACCGCATGACCGGTCTGGCCCTGCATTTCGGCACCGCGATCATCGTGCTGTGGCTCTGGTCCTCTGCCTACGCGCCCGCTTACTACACCACGCTCTACAGCCAGCTTTCCTCCATCCCCGGCCAGATATGCCTGTTCGGCTGGGTCCTGTCGTTTTATTTCCATCTGGGCAACGGCATCCGCCATTTGTTCTGGGATATGGGCATCGGCTTTAGCCTGCCGGTCATGAAGCGCAGCGGCCTTGCCGTCGTCGGCTTCACACTTGTAATGACCGCGCTCACCTGGTTCATCGCTCTCACCACCACCGGAGCCGCCTCATGAGCACCAACCTGAATAAAGCCCCCGATCTGCGCAGCAAACTAAAACGCGTCAAAGGCTTAGGCTCCGCCCATCACGGCGCGCAGCACTGGTGGCTGGAGCGCGTCACGTCCGTCGCCCTCGTGCCGCTGAGCCTGTGGTTCGTCTCCTCGCTCGTCACCGGCATGCTGTCGCCCAACGTCGTCAAAGTCGCCACGTGGTTTGCCTCCCCCGTCAACGCCATCATGATGGTCATGCTGCTCATGACTATGTTCGTGCACACCCGCATGGGCGTTCAGGTCGTCATCGAAGATTACATTAAATGCCCGTTCAAAAAATACAGCCTGCTGCTGCTCAACACCTTCATCTGCTACCTGTTCGCAGCGCTCAGCATCCTCGCCGTCCTGAAGCTGCATTTCCTTGATGTCGGTTCAGCAGTCTAAGCCACATAGAGAATCAAATATGACCCAAGCATACAAAATCGTTGATCATTACCATGATGTCGTCGTCGTCGGCGCTGGCGGCGCAGGCCTTCGCGCCACCTTCGGCATGGCATCCGCAGGGCTTAACACCGCCTGCGTCACCAAAGTGTTCCCCACCCGCTCGCACACGGTAGCCGCCCAGGGCGGCATCTCCGCGGCCCTTGGCAACATGGGTCAGGACGACTGGCGTTGGCACATGTACGACACCGTCAAAGGCGGCGACTGGCTCGGCGACCAGGACGCAATCGAATACATGTGCAAACACGCGATGGAAGCCGTCGTCGAACTCGAACATTACGGCGTTCCCTTCTCCCGCACCGAAGAAGGTAAAATCTACCAGCGTCCCTTCGGCGGCATGACCACCGAATTCGGCAAAGGCACCGCCCAGCGCACCTGCGCTGCCGCCGACCGCACCGGCCACGCCATCCTCCACACGCTCTACACCCAGGCACTCCGCCACGACGCTCAGTTCTTCGTCGAATATTTCGCCGTCGACCTCATCATGGACGAAGAAGGCTCGTGCCGCGGCGTCATGGCATGGAACCTCGATGACGGCACGCTCCATCGCTTCAACGCCCACATTACCGTCATGGCCACCGGCGGCTACGGCCGCGCCTATTTCTCTGCAACGTCCGCCCATACCTGCACCGGCGACGGCGGCGGCATGGTCGTGCGCGCCGGCCTTCCGTTGCAGGACATGGAATTCGTCCAGTTCCATCCCACCGGTGTTTACGGCTCCGGCTGCTTAATCACCGAAGGTGCCCGCGGCGAAGGCGGCTACCTTGTGAACTCGCAAGGCGAACGCTTCATGGAACGCTACGCCCCGCACGCCAAAGACTTGGCTTCCCGCGACGTGGTCTCCCGCGCCATGACCATCGAAATCCGCGAGGGCAGGGGTGTCGGTCCTGAAAAAGACCACATCTTCCTCCACCTCGACCATCTCGACCCGGCCACACTCCACGAACGCCTCCCCGGCATTTCCGAAACCGCGAAAATTTTCGCCAATGTCGATGTCACGAAACAACCAATCCCCGTGCTCCCTACCGTGCACTACAACATGGGCGGCATCCCCACCAACATCCACGGTGAAGTCCTCACGCTGAAAAAAGGCAATCCTGAATCCATCGTTCCCGGCCTCATGGCCATCGGCGAAGCCGCCTGCGTATCGGTCCACGGCGCTAACCGTCTCGGTTCCAACTCGCTGCTCGACCTCGTCGTCTTCGGCCGCGCCGCTGCCCTGCGCGCCGCCGAACTCGTTAAACCCGGCGCGCGCCACAAACCCTCCACCGGCACCAATAACAACGAAATCTTGGCGCGCTTCGATGCCATCCGCCATGCCTCCGGTTCGGCGCGCACCTCGGAAATCCGCCGCGCCATGCAAAAAACCATGCAGGGCCACGCCGCCGTCTTCCGCGAAGAAAAATCCCTCGCCGAAGGTTCGAGTAAAATCGAACAGGTCTGGCAGAGCTTCGACCAGCTCAACGTCTCCGACCGTTCGCTCATCTGGAACTCCGATCTCGTCGAAGCGCTGGAGCTGGACAACATGCGCAGCCAAGCCGTGCTCACCATGAATTCCGCCCTAAACCGAAAAGAAAGCCGCGGCGCCCACGCCCGCGAGGACTATCCTGACCGCGACGACAAGAACTGGATGAAGCACACTTACGCATGGCTCGATGAAAAAGGCAAAACCTACATCGACTACCGCCCCGTGCATCTCAACACCCTGTCGAACGAAGTCCAGCCCGTTCCGCCTAAAGCCCGCGTTTACTAAAGGTTGCTGCGATGCCGAGCGAAGATAGCGTCCAACTTGTAGAAATTTTCCTCCGCCGCTACGAGCAGGCGCTGCTACACTACGGCAACCAGCTCGATGCCGTCGAGGTGCATGCGCAGGAACGCCGGGAACGCACCCCCGAAGACCGCAACCTAGCTATTCCCGGCCTCTACAGCCGACAGGCGCAATACTTACGCGACGTGCTCGACCTTTTCGTCGATGCCTTGGAAGACGACGGCTTCAAAACCAAAACCGTCGAAGAGCGCATCATCGTGCAGGAAACCTTCAGCCACGCCATCGCCGTGCTCAACATGATGCTCGACGAGGAAAAAGCCATCGACCAGCGAGTCAAACGCGGCACCGACCCGGAAAAACTCGCCGACAAATACCGCCGTAAACACTTCATCCCCGACGGCGACCCGCTTGACGAGGATGTCGCCCGACGCATCACCCGCACCAGCAAACAACGCCGCGTCGAACATGCCGGTCTGGTGCACGAAATCGAAGGCGTCACCACCATGAAAAGCGCCCTCGAAGAAATCCGCGGTAGCGTTTTCCCCCTGCGCCCCGGGCGCCGCCAAGGTATGGCGATCTATGACTAACGCCGAACTCTTTCACAAGGTCGAAGACTTTTTGCACGAACACGAAGCCCTGCTTAACCGTCACGTCTTCACCTTGGACAATCTAGAGAACGGCGCCCACGCCCATCGCCTGCAACACCCCCATGATCGCCAGCTTTTGGAGCGCGGCGCACTCACCCGTCAGGCGCAATACCTGCGCAACCTGCATGATTTGTTCGTCGACGCCGTCAACGACGAAGGCTTTCCCGCCGTCACCGTCGACGAGCGCTACTGGCCCGGCTGGTCGAAGCCGAACGCGAACTTAAAGAAATCCGCATCGCCGCCAGTAAAGGCCAGCCGCGCATTGGCGGTGCCGGGCCCTCGCTAGGGTTGTCATAATTTACATAAACGCTTGATTAGGGCGGCGGAAACGATACAATCCGCCATTATTAAAACGCACTCCGCATAAAGTAGACACATGGCAGAAATCAGACTCCCCCCCAATTCCGTCGTTGGCAAAGGCAAAACCTTCAAAGCGCCTGAAACCGCCAAACGTGTCAAAAACTTCTCAATCTACCGCTGGAACCCCGAAGAAATCGACAGCAATGGTACCGTCGCCAACCCCACGCTCGACACCTACGAAATCGACATGGACGCCTGCGGCCCGATGGTGCTCGACGCCCTGATCAAAATTAAAGACGAAGTCGACCCAACGCTCACCTTCCGCCGCTCGTGCCGCGAAGGCATCTGCGGGTCGTGCGCCATGAACATCGACGGCACCAACACGCTCGCCTGTATCAAACCCATCGTCGACGTTTCCGGCGACATCAAAATCTACCCGCTTCCCCATATGTCGGTCATCAAAGACCTCGTCCCCGACATGACGCATTTCTACGCGCAGTATCAGTCCATCAAGCCGTGGCTGCAAACTACCACCCCGCAGCCCGCCAACCGCGAACGCCTGCAAACCCCGGAAGATCGGTCGAAACTCGACGGGCTGTACGAATGCATCCTGTGCGCTTGCTGCTCCACCTCCTGCCCCAGCTATTGGTGGAATTCCGACCGCTTCCTGGGCCCTGCCATCTTGCTGCAAGCCTACCGCTGGATCGTCGACAGCCGCGACGAATTCACTGGCGAACGCCTCGACGATCTCGAAGATCCCTTCAAGCTCTACCGGTGCCACACCATCATGAACTGCACCAAAACCTGCCCCAAAGGCTTAAACCCCGCCAAGGCAATTGCAGAAATCAAAAAACTCATGGTCAAAAAAGCCGTTTAACCCAAAGGAAAACGCGATGAAGAAACGCCTGTTCGTACTCTGTACCTTCGCCTTCATTGCCAACGCCCATGCCGACGAATACGTGCAGGGCTACACCCGCTCCAACGGCTCCTACGTCCAGCCGCATTACCAGACCGCCCCCGACAACAGCGTCTATAATAACTACAGCACCAAAGGCAACGTAAATCCCTACACCGGCCAGCAAGGCAACGTCGATCCCTATCAGGCACAGGAGCATCAGCAAGTCCGCCAGCTGAATTCCGGCACAGGGCTGTACGAGCCGCGCCGCTCATCAAATCTCTACCGTTAATCGGACGCGTCCATTGGCCGTCTACACCAAACTCACCGCCAATGACATTGCTGCATTCCTCACTCACTATCAGGTTGGTACATTAGTTTCCTTCAAGGGCATCACCGAAGGTGTCGAAAACACCAACTACCTGCTGGTGACGCAGAAAGACGGCGTCGAAACGCGCTACATCCTCACCCTCTATGAACAGCGCGTGAACGCGAGCGAACTGCCGTTCTTCATGAGCCTCACCGAGTGGCTTGCCGATCGTTCCATCATCTGCCCGCGCCCGGTCAAAGGCGAGGGAGACCGCACCATTTTTTCCCTAAAGGACAAACCTGCCGCCCTCATTAATTACCTCACGGGGCGGGGCAGCCCGCACATCACCCCGCGCCATCTCGAACTTTGCGGCGAACTCATCGCGCGCATGCACCTTGCCGCCGAAGGCTTCCCGATGACACGCCGCAACGCGCTTAGCGTCGACGGCTGGACGAACCTCTACCACCAGTTCCGCAGTCAAGCGAACACCATCACCCCCACCCTCGAAAAAGAAATCGCCACCGAACTGCAATTGCTCGAAACACACTGGCCCACTGGCCTGCCGCGAGGCATCATCCACGCCGACATCTTCCCCGACAACGTCTTCTTCACCGACGGCAACACCGACCAGCCCGACCTTTCCGGCATCATCGATTTCTACTTCGCCTGCAACGATTTCTGGATGTACGACCTGATGATCTGCTTCAACGCCTGGTGCTTCGACACCGGTCATAAATTCGTCCCCGCCCGCGCGCAAGCGCTGTTGAACGCCTACCACCGCCTGCGCCCTATTACAGACGCGGAACGACAAAATATGCCCATCCTCGCGCGCGGTGCTGCCATGCGTTTCCTCATCACGCGCTCGCACGACTGGCTCCACCGCGTCGAAGGAGCGCTGGTCAATCCTAAAGACCCGATGGAATATGTCGCCAAGCTGCGCTTCCACCAGCAGGTGCGAAGCGCCAAGGAATACGCCGCGTTTTAGCGCCCTGCGCCTAAATCCTTCTCCGCCGACTGCGCTTTATGCGCCAGCCACGCAGCCCACTGCCTCAGCAAATCGCCGCCGACATTCAGCGTAATCGCGCCGTCATTGGCCGCTTCTTTCAGTGCTTCGAGTAACGCTTCACCGCCCGGCGTTAGCTTGATTTCCGGCGCAGCTTCCTTGCGTTGGCGGAAATCTTCACCACGCCCACGGCCGAGTTTGCCGCGCAGCACCTGTGAGTTCTCGCGCACATGGTCGATCACGTCGTTGATTTTTGCAAGCGTCTCGGCGGTGTTGTCCGCACCGGACACGACGATTACGCCGGTATCCTTGCGCTCATCGCCCGATGATGCGTGATAAATCTCGCTGCGAGCTGGCGACAAGTTGCGTGTCCTGAGCAGTTTTTCGACTTCGTTGGTCATGCGCACCACTTCCGCGCGCGCGTCCGGCTCCGAGCCCGCGTTGATGCGGATCACGATCTGCGTCGTGTCCTTAACATCGCCCTCGCGCACTGCGTCCGATTCCTTGCCCGTCACAATAGCCAGCGGCATCGGAAAGACAGTCGCGCTCAGCCCACCTTCAAGCTCATTGAGCGCATGCGTTTTCAAGGTCGATTTGGCAGCCGCGTCGCGCTGCGCGGTTTTAATGCGCTTCAGGTAGCTCTGCGTCACCGATAATTCCGGAGCCGGCTCGCCCGGTGGCGGCACCATCGGTTTCCCGTGACGCGGTAGGGGGCCGAATATCGGCGGCGTGGATTTCGGCGGCGATGAGGTGAATTCGGAATCGTCGAGCGTAATGATTTCGCTAGGTTTTTCTTCTTGGTTTGCGGCTGCCGCTGCGGCATTCTTTTCCGGCGAAACGATATGGGCTTCGAGGTATTCGTGTGTTGCGCCCAGTACCGCGAAATACTTGGTCGGGTCTTCGAACGTCGCGTTCAGCGTGAAATTATTTCCATCGGCGTTCAACGTGTCGAATAAAGCCGGCTCGTTAGCGCGGATGATGTCGGCGATCTGTGTGCCGTGATTGAGCGCCAGCGCATGCTTCGCCGTGTCGTCGCCGCTTTCGAATTCGATGCGGATGGTGTTGGTCGCATCGTTGTCATTGACGTTTACACTCAACTGACCATCATGTATTTTGTAATTTTTCGCGCCCATGTTTCTCGTCCTATTTTACAATGTTTAAAAGTAAATATTTATTAAAAATTTGTGGCAAAAATAGCGGCTTGCTTATGCAAAGTCAAATATTTACGCCGTAACCCCAGTAACCATCCATGCCATTGAAAAAAGTAAAAATATATACCGACGGAGCATGCTCTGGCAATCCGGGCCCCGGCGGTTGGGGCGCCATCCTCGTCTATGGCGAGGTTGAAAAGCAACTTTCCGGCCACGACCGCGAAACTACCAACAACCGCATGGAAATGATGGCCGCCATCGGCGCGCTCGAAGCGCTCAAATCCCCCTGCGATATCGACCTCTACACCGACAGCACCTATGTGCAGAAGGGCATCACCGAATGGGTGCACGGCTGGAAAAAACGCGGCTGGAAAACCGCCGACAATAAACCGGTAAAAAATGAAGATTTATGGAAACGCCTCGAGATCGCCAACGGCAAACACACCGTCCGCTGGCACTGGGTCAAAGGTCATAACGGCCACGACTATAACGAGCGCGCCGACCAACTCGCCGTCAACGCCTGCAAATCTGCCCGCAAGTAAACGGCCTTATTTTTGTGCCATCCCACGCAGAATTGTCACCGCGTCGCATGACGCGGTCCGCGTTTGTGCGCGGAAGTGCGCAAGCACCCATAAACAAAAAGCCCGGCAAATGATGCCGGGCTTTTCAATCCAATTGCTGCGTGAGCTTTAAGAAGCCGCGCCGCCACCCATGCGCCCGCCCGTTGCACCAAAGCCACCGCGCGTGACCACAGCGCTTTTGCCGCCGCTGGTAAACCCGCCGAAGCTGGAGCCGCGTACGCCGCTGCTAGAGTAGCTATTATAATAGTTATGCATCCTCTTCCGCTTCCTTGCGTTCGACTTCCTGCTGGTTCGGCCCGCAACCTGGCATCGCGATCATGCCGGCACTCATGGCACCTGCCACCAGCACCGTATGCTGGATCGTGCGCACAACACGGCTGCTTAGGCGTTTCTTTGGCGCCGCTGCTTCTGCCGGTTGTTCGGTGGTTTCTGGTTCCTGCATCTCGTCCTCCGTGGTTTTTTATGCAGTAGCCTGTAAATTAACGAATTTTTAGTAGTTTTTGGCAAAAAGTCAAAGCGCAATGAAATGTGATAACTGACGGCACTACATTACCTAACCTACTGTTCTGTCAACCTCAAGACCGGCTATGTCCAACTTAGACCGGACCCCGTCAAACGACGGGGTGACAAATCGAAGAAGGGGGGCAATAGAAATAGAAGCCCATAAAAAACCCCGGCTGGTTTCCCGAGCCGGGGTTTTTTTCTGCTAGGAAGCTGCGGCTAACTTAAGCGGCAACCTTATTGTCTTCTTTCGCACGAGTAGTCGGGCGAGGGCCGGTTGAAGAGATCGGGCTGGCGGTCTTGATTTCGCCCGTCAGCTCACCGCCGCGTTCGATTTCGATTTCACCATACGAGATTTTCCCACGAACTTTGCCGGTTGCGTAGATAACGAGACGGTTGCGAACAACCAGATCGCCTTCAAACAACCCGGAAATTTCCGCGTCTTCAATATTAGCCGAACCTTTGAACGAGCCGGTTTCGGCGATTTCAACGGTGTGCACATCATTGAGCGTAGCGTCAACTTTACCTTCGATCACGAGACGGTCGCAAGTCGCGATTTCGCCCTTGAGCAGGATGTCGTTGCCTACGGTCAGTACGCGACGGCCCATCTTGTTGGCTTTGTCTACACCGACGCCGGTGGAGGGCGAAGCTGCCGGTTTGGTTTCCGGCATGCGGCTGCGAACCATATCGCCGCCCATGCTGGACATTGGCGACGTGTTCGGACGGAAGGTGGTTGCCGACGGAGCCGGGTTAGAGCGGGCTTCGGGACGTGCTTCCGGAGCTGGGCGAGCAACAGTTGCTGCAGGCGCGGCTGCGGTGGTTACAGGCGTAGCTGCCAGAGCAGCAGGCGCTGCGTTGGTAGCAGTTGCGGTTGGTGCGTTAGCAGTGATCGTGTCCCCGGACATGTGTCCTCCTTGTCCTTGTTCAGTGGTGGTATCAAACAGGCCGTTATCGGCATCTTTACGACGAAACATATATATCTCCCTAGCAGCTTTAAATTCTCAATGGCATGCATCGCTGCATGAATGTCAAAAATGAGGTTATAAGAATTGTTTTCATTATGCCACAAGAATCTTTAACGAAGCGCGATAAAAATTAATCACGCCTCGATCGCACTATTTTTTGCGCGCGTTATTTCAGTTTTTTCTTCTTGAAAAAAACAGTGCTCGCAGCAGTTTTGAAAATAGGATTCGTAAGCGCTGCGCTCAGCAACCAGTCAGGTGCGCAACGTTCGTAAACCACACGCAATCCTTGCTTCAAATAGAAACGCGGATAAATTTTTTCGAGCAGAAGTGACGGATGTTGTCCGCCGTTATGCAGGTAGTGCGCAATCGTTTCACCCAGTGTTTTTCCGTAGTGCAACGCGGTGTGGATGCCGCCCGCCGTCAGCGGCGACACGATGCCCGCCGAATCGCCGAGCAGTATCACGTTATCGCGCGCAAACGGCCGCACCAGCCCGCCAACAGGAATCAACCCGCCGCGCCGCGCCACCACTTTCGCATTGGAAAAATCAAACAACGGCTTCATGCGTGCAACGAACGCATCGATGTCGGGACGCCGCGGCATGCGCTGTGCAATCCCTACCTGCGTCACGCCCACGCTCGGTATCACCCAGCCGAGATATCCAAACGCCAGCTTCTGGTCGAGGAAACAATAAAACGCGTTGTTATCGCCGAGTTCCAAACCCTCATATTCCGCCTCCGCGCCGAGCAGGAATTTAGTGTTCTGCCCCAGCTCGAAATGGTCGGCCACCTTCGATCTCGGCCCATCCGCACCGATTAAAAACTTGCAAGAAAACGATCCGTTATTGACATTGATGCGCTCACCGGATTGCACCCCCGATTCATACGCCGTATCATACAGGACCACCGCACCCGCGCGGGTGGCCTCGTCGGATAAATGCCGCATCAGCCCCGGCGTATCGGTCGTCAGGAAGAAATAATCCTTCGCATGCAGCTCCACCGCCTTCAAATTCGGCGCGAACAGCTTCACATCCGTCACTTTGCGCGTCAAATGTTCCGGCACCGAAAACTCCCCCGCGCATTCGCCGACGATAATCCCGGTGGTGTGCATGCCTACGCCGGCTGCTTTTTTGCGTTCCAGCAACACCACGGGAATACCTGCCGTGGCAAGCGCTTTAGCGCAGGCAAGGCCAGCAAACCCGCCGCCTGCAATCACAACTTCAGTTAATGCCATGTCTGTCTTTCATTGAATCCCGATGCATTCAGGTTTAACCATAACAAACCCAAAGCACAACATGAAGAGCAACCGTCATGAAACTCGCCTGCCTGCAGATGAATTCCACGCGCGACATCGCCCACAACATCGCCCGCCTCGAAACCCTTGTAAAAGACGCGGTGGTACAAGATGCCGAGTTCGTCGCCACGCCTGAAAACACCTTCGTCATGGGTGAGCCCGCCGAAGGCGAAACGCGCATCTTCTATACAATGGCCAACCATCCCGGCATCCCCGCGAGCGCGCGCATCGCCAAAGACTATAAAATCTGGCTGCTCATAGGCTCCATCGCCGTGCTGGAAACCGGCGCCGACTCGCAGAAAACCTACAACCGCAGCCTCCTGTTCAACCCGGAAGGCCAGATCGTCGCCCATTACGACAAAATCCACCTGTTCGACGTGGCGCTCCCGGGCGGCGAAACCTACACCGAATCCGCGCGCATCCTCCCCGGCGAACGCGCCGTCACCGCCCAAACCCCGTGGGGCAGGCTCGGCATGACCATCTGCTACGATGTGCGTTTCCCGCATCTCTACCGCACGCTCGCCAAGGCCGGGGCTTCCATCCTCAGCGTCCCCGCCGCCTTCACAGTCCCGACAGGTGAAGCCCACTGGCATGTGCTTTTGCGCGCGCGCGCCATCGAAACCGGCTGCTTTGTCATCGCCCCTGCGCAAACCGGCACGCATCCGGGCAACCGCAAAACCTACGGCCACGCGCTGATCGTCGATCCGTGGGGAAAAATACTAACCGATGCCGGGGAGGGCGAGGGCATAGCCATCGCAGAATTAGATCTCGAAGAAGTCGGCAAAACCCGCGGAAAACTGCCGTCGCTGGTTCATGACAGGGAATTCAGTCTGAAAGATTAGATGCTAGCGCAGGCGGCTTTTTCATCCGGCTTTTTGGGGCCGGTAAACATGCTGGTCGTCAGATCGCCGTTTACAAACGCGGCCACGCCCATCGTAGCGCCAATCAAGCCCAGTTTGATCGCGATGCCCTTAAGGCTCGTCCAGTCGCCCACCGAATCGCCCGCCAGCAGCATAGCCCCGCCTGCTGCCGCACCCGCGATCAGCGTGGTGTTCGATACCGGCAGCAACGGTGTGGCATCATTCAGTTTTGTTTCAAATTCCTTGCGGGCCTGATTGCCTTTGGATTCTTTCAGCAAGGTAAGCTTCGACGCCAGCTCGCTTGCGCTTTTATCAAGCGCAGCCGCCGCATCGGCCTGTTCTTTTTCGAATTTCTTTTTCGCTTCCGGCTCGGTCGGAGCTGTCGTCGGTTTTTCGATGTTTTCGTTCACCGTTTTAATGATGGTTTCTTTCAGCTTGCGTTCAAGATCGACGCCGCTCAACGTAGCGTCTTCAAGCAACGGGCCGACACTGGCTTTCAGCGCTTCTGCGACTTTAATCTTTTTGCGGTTCGGCTCATTCAGCCCGCCGATAAACCCGTCAAGGCTGTTACTCGCGTTCGGCGCGGCCGAGCCACGATCCACCGCCATATCACCGGCCAGCTTCACGCGGATATCGTCCGACGACATTTTAAACAGATTGGCATTAGCTTCCTTGTCGAAGTTCGCCTGCATGCCCGCCACCGCCGCAACCACGGGGCCAACGGCCGCATCCGTGCCCTGACCGGGCAGCACTTTATTCACCGCTGCCGCCAGCGCGGCTTTCACCGCGTTTGAATCGCCGGTTTTTACCGCGTCGGGCACGGTGCGTGAAATTTCCTGCGAAATCGCGAGGCGATTGGTAAGCGTAGTGTTCAGCCCGCCGAGCATCGCTTCCAGTGACGACGTCGCTGGCTGGTACAGGCGCTGCATGGTCGCCTTCTTTTCCTTGTCATCCGGTGCCGGGCTGCTGCCGGTGACGAATTTTTTAACCGAATTCCATGCGTCGCTTAAATCGCTCATAATCCTGCCTATCGCTAATGGTATGTGTGCCTATGCTCTAAATCATATAGAAAAATAGTAAAAACTGTATGACAATTCCATGACGATTGCCCCGATGTAATAGTATGAAAATCAAGTTTTTTTTCCAGAAAGTATATAATTAACGCTTAAATCTTTAGGATTCAATTCCCACTTAAAGTTCAATGGGTTCATGGTAGCCCCGGTCATTTCCACCAGATCAATCCCATTTTTGCGCAATTCCAAACACAGCTCCGAAGGCCGCACAAATTTCGACCACGTATGCGTCCCCCGCGGTAGCCAGCGCAGCACATATTCCGCCCCTAGAATCGCCAGCAAATAGGCCTTCGGCGTACGGTTCAGCGTCGACCAGATCATCATCCCGCCCGGCTTGAGCAGGTTGCAACAAGTCGCCACGAACGCTGGAATATCCGCCACATGTTCAATGATTTCCAGCGCCAGCACCGCATCATACTTCGCCCCTGATTCCGCCAGCGCCTCCGCGCTCGTTGCGCGGTAATCGATGGAAAGCCCGCTGGATTGCGCATGCAACCCCGCCACGCCGATATTCTGCGCTGAAGCATCAATCCCCGTCACCTGCGCCCCCAACCGGCACATTGGCTCGCTGATCAGCCCCCCGCCGCAGCCGATATCCAGCAACGTCAAATCCCGTAACGGCTGGGCGCCGCTCGCGTCCCGCCCGTAATGCGCGACTATCTGGTCGCGAATAAACCAAATCCTCACCGGCCCGATCTTATGCAATGGCTTGAATTTGCCATCCAAATCCCACCATTGGCTCGAAATCCGCGAAAAACGCTCAATTTCGTCTGGGTCGATAGTAGCAGAAGCGACTGTATTTTGATGAATTTCCATTTTTTTTCTGGTTATTTACACAAGGTTGTTTTAAAGTAATCAGGCACACCAAGGAGCATTCCATGCCGACCCCAAAGCCCTCCGCCAGCAACGCTGCCAAAACCATCAAGGCTAATGTGGCCAAGAGCAAAGCTGAAATCAGCAAGGGTTTCAAGGATGAATTCATCACTTTGCAGCGCGATGTCAAGAATTCCTTGTTCGGTTGGGTAAGCCGGTTCCAAAAATTCCGCGATATCGTCAAGAATAACTACGAGCTTGGCCGCATGCATTTGGGCCTCGGCAATATGAAAGACGCCCAGCTGCGCTTCAAATTCGTCCTCTGGCTTGACCCCCTGCATGTTGACGCCACCTATTATCTAGGCGTTGTCTACCTCTCCAAAGGCGACAAAAAACAAGCCGCTGATTATTTCCGCCGCGCCCTTAAAATGCGCCCCAGCTTTGAAGAAGCGAAATACCTGCTCAGCGTCGCCGCGGGCAAACCCGTCTCCGGTGATTCCATGCCCACACGTATGCCGCTGACCCTCGCCACCGAACTCTTCGACGGCCTCGCCTACGACTACACCCAGCAGCAGATCGGCATGATGAAATACGAAGGCCACACCCAGCTCGACAACACGCTGCGTTCCTGCATAGTCCCGGGCCGCATCGATCACGTCATCTTGGAGCTCGGCTGCGGCACGGGCCTGTGCGGCCCCGGCGTTCGCGATTTCGCCTCGCATCTAACCGGCATTGACCTATCGCAGAAAATGCTCGAAGAAGCAGTCCTGCTGCAAGATAACAACGACAAGAAAATCTACGACGCGCTTATCAAGCGCGAAGCCGTCGAGTTCCTCAAAGACTCCCAGAACAGCAGCTACGACGTGGTCATGTCCGCTGGCATGTTCAGCTATATCGGCGACCTCGAAGCTGTCTTCACCGAATCGGCCCGCGTGCTCAAAGGCGGCGGCTTCTTTGCGTTTACCGCCGACCACATGGAAGGCGAGGGGTATCGCTTCGTCCCCGCCGAAGCGCGTTTCAGCTATTCGAAGCCTTACCTCGAAGCCCTCGCCGCCAACTGCGGCCTGAAAGAGCTGCGCGTGAAAGACCACCCGGTTTACGCCAACTACCCTGCGTGGATATGTGTCTTCCAAAAGTGACGTGTCCACCCGTTTCCGCTTAGTCGGCCCCGAGCAATCGGGCATTCTCACCGCCATCCACCGCGCCTGTTTTTCCAACTACTGGAACCCCGACGCTTTCAGCGATTTCTTCAACGTCGAAGGCACCTACGCTATCTTAGCCGAGGCTGAAAGCGCCCCGCAGGCGATGGTCGTCTGGCGCGTCCAATACGAACAGTCTGACATCATCACCATCGCCGTACTCCCCGGTTCGCGCCGCTTAGGCCTAGCGCGCGATCTCATGACGCAGGCCATCGCTAGCGCCCGCACCGAAGGTGCTAAGTCCATGTTTTTAGACGTAGAAGAAGGCAATACTGCCGCCCTCCAGCTTTATAGTAGTTTCGGTTTCACGCAGATCAACCGCCGCAAGCTCTATTACCGCCAGAAAGACGGCTCTTTCACAGATGCACTTGTCATGACGAGCAAACTTGCCTAGAGTACGCCTCTTTTGAAGGTTTTGGGGTAGGTTAAACAGCGAAATCATGGCACTCATCGTACAGAAATTCGGCGGCACATCCGTCGCCAACATCGAACGCATCCGCAACGTCGCCATCAAGGTTAAAAAAGAACTCGACCTCGGCAACAAAGTCGCCGTCGTCGTTTCCGCCATGTCGGGCGTCACCAATCAACTCGTGGGCTATGTCAACGAGCTTTCCCCGCTCGAAACCTCCGCCGCATGGGCCGAATACGATCAGGTCGTTTCCTCCGGCGAACAAGTGACCAGCGGTCTGCTCGCCCTCGCACTGCAGGAAATGGGCATCCCCGCGCGCTCCTTCTCTGGTTGGCAGATACCGCTCGAAACCGACAGCGCCTACGGCAAAGCCCGCATCGCAAATATCGGCCCCGACGACGTCCACAAAACCCTCAACAGCGGCATGGTCGCCGTCGTCGCCGGTTTTCAGGGCATCCATAACGGTCGCGTAACGACCCTGGGCCGTGGCGGCTCCGACACGTCCGCCGTCGCACTCGCCGCCGCCCTCAAAGCCGACCGCTGCGACATCTATACCGACGTCGACGGCGTCTACACCACCGACCCGCGCATCGTCGAAGGTGCCCGCAAGCTCGAAAAAATCACCTACGAAGAAATGCTCGAACTCGCAAGCCTGGGCGCGAAAGTCTTACAAACCCGTTCGGTCGAGATGGCCATGAACCACCGCGTAGTTGTGCAGGTGCTCACCAGCTTTGCCGACATTCCCGGCACATTATTAGTCAATGAGGAGAATATCGTGGAACAAAAACGCATCACCGGCATCGCCTACAGCCGCGACGAAGCCCGCATTACGCTCACCGAAATCGCCAATATTCCCGGCATGTCGGCAGCGCTCTTCGGCCCGCTCGCCGAAGCCAACATTAACGTCGACATGATCGTCCAGAACGTCACCGAAGACGGCCACGCCACCGACATCACCTTCACCGTGCCGAAATCCGATCTCGACCGGGCTCTCGCAGCGGTAGATAAAGCAGGCGCCAAGCTGAAGTTCAAATCCATTCACGCTGACCGCAATGTCGCCAAAGTCTCCATCGTCGGCGTCGGCATGCGCAGCCACGCCGGTATCGCGCTCACCATGTTCCGCGCCCTCGCCGACAAAAACATCAACATCCTCGTCATCTCCACCTCGGAAATCAAAACCTCCGTGCTGATCGCCGAGGAATATACCGAACTCGCCGTGCGCGCGCTGCACGCCGCGTTCGAACTCGAAAAAGCGTAAACCTCGTGACCGTCCAGCGCATGTGGATAGTCGCCGATAAAACCATGCCGGTGCGCCGCATCGACCATGAGCTTTCCAATGGCAAGCTTGCCTTGCGCGTCCACTGCACCGACACGGCAGCCGCGCGCGACTGCATCGAAACCTTGCGCCAGCTCGACCCATATTGCGGTCTTGCCCGCGCCAGCATTAACATGAGCATCGGCATCCGCGCGTCGCAGCTTGGCGCTTGCCTCGCCGAAAACGGCTTGATCGATGACGCCTGCAAACTTGAAATGAGCGGCCCGCGCCTCGCGTGGCGCACCGATAAACCCCATGCGAATGGGGCAATAAAAGGCCCGCACAGGCGGTTTAATTAAACACTAATCGGGGTAGGGGAAACGAACCGTGGCATTAAAAGCATCGTGGAATGTACAGGACCGGCTGATGCCGGTGCGTCAAATCCGCTACGAAAAAACACCCGATTTCAGCTTCCTCGAAGTCACCTTCAAAAGCGACGAAGAAGCCCGCAAGCGCCTCGACGAACTAAAAATCCTCGATCAGTACTGCGACCTCCACGGCCCCACCATCACGCTCGGTGAACATGTCACCCCCGAAGAGCTTGGCACCTTCCTGGAAGGCCACACCATGATCGATCGCATGTGCCTTGCCGAGCTTCGCACCGACATGCAGGCCTATCACGGCGGGCCGCCCAGAGGTGGACGGGGACGTCGCTTCTAATACCGCTTTCCTTGCCGTAAAAAACGGCTATAACCGCACATTAACCAAAAATAATAAACGGGATGATATGTCTGATACTTTGAATGCACTCTGGTCACGCGGCACTGAATTCCTCGGCACGCGTTACGCCATCATGGGCGGCGCCATGTCGTGGGTGTCCGAACGCAACCTCGTTTCGGCGCTCTCCAACGCCGGTGCCTTCGGCGTCATCGCCAATGGCTCCATGCCCCCCGAGCTGCTCGAAAAAGAAATCATCGAAACTAAAAAACTGACCGGCAAACCCTTCGGCGTCAACCTCATCATCATGCACCCGCAGCTCAACGAACTCATCGAAGTGTGCAAACGCAACAACGTCACCCACGTGGTCCTCGCCGGTGGCATCCCCTCCAGCAACACCGTCAAAGCCATCAAAGATTACGGCGCCAAAGTCATGGGCTTCGCCCCCTCCGCCATCATCGGCCGCAAGCTCGTGCGCAACGGCGTTGACGCGCTCGTTATCGAAGGCATGGAAGCCGGCGGCCATATCGGCCCCGTAACGACCTCCGTCCTCGCGCAGGAAGTCCTCCCGCAAATCACCGACGTGCCCGTCTTCATCGCCGGTGGCATCGGCCGCGGCGAAGCAATGGTCTCCTATCTCGAACTCGGGGCGTCAGGCGTCCAGCTCGGCACCCGTTTTGTCTGCGCCAGCGAATCCATCGCCCACGCCAATTTCAAAAACCTCTTCATCAAATCGCAAGCTCGCGACGCGGTGCCTTCGGTTCAGCTCGACCCCGATTTCCCGGTGATTCCCGTGCGCGCCATCGGCAACAAAGCCACCGAAGCCTTTGCCCGCATGCAGCGCGAAGTCATCGAACAAGTCGCCCGCGGCGAACTCGATAAAAAAGAAGCCCAGCTTAAAATCGAACATTTCTGGGCCGGTGCGCTGCGCAAAGCCGTGATCGACGGCGACATCGAAAACGGTTCCGTCATGGCGGGTCAATCCGTCGGCATGGTCAGCAAAATCGAACCCGTGCAAGCCATCATCGACGAGCTGATCGCGCAGGGCGAAGCCTGCCTCCACAAGCGCAAAGCGGCGTAGTCAAGCAGGCTGTCACCCCGTCATGCGACGGAGTGAAAAAAAAAGCAGAATTATTTCCCCTGCGAAGCGCCTTTTTCGCGCTTAACCAGATCGGCAAGGTCTTTGACCAGCGCCGGGTTCGTCACATGGTGCTTTTCCATGAGCTTCAGCACTTCCTGTTCCACCTGCTGCGATTCGCGCTGCTGCGGAGTGCGCGTACCCGCCGCCAGATTATCCAGCAATCCGTTGATCTGCGTTTCCAGCTCAGCAAGGTTGCGTTGCCCCGCCGCGACAATCGGCTTAATGCTCACCCGGTCGATATCTTCATACGACACCACGGCCGCTACCGGAATATCCAGCAAGATGGCCAGGTCATTACCAAGATCGCGCAGCATCACATCCCCGGCTTCACGGGCGGGGGCGAACCCGACATTATTCCTGAAACGATGCCACGCCTCGTCGATGGGAATGGACACCTCGACCTTCGTTGTGCCCATGCCGTCATCCTGCCAATGGCCTTGCGCTGTAGATGCCTTAATCTCGACCGGCATGCCTTTGATTTCGCGTTTGATGGTAATATCGTTCATTATTCCCTCGTTTTTACTTCACAGGAGTGTAACGCAACCGCCTTAAAAAATCACCCTTGATCCATGCTGCACTGCAATATATTTAGCGAATAAAGAGGTTTTTTAACCCCGCATACAAATAAACACCTTCCCGCACCCTGTTCGCGGACCTACTTAGCCTGTATACTGAACCATTAAAAATGGTATAGCTTACCTCATGCCTCGCATCGCCAACGCCAAAGTCCACACATCGTCACCGCTGCTGTTGCTGCGCCAGATTCGCGACGTCATGGCGCAGGCGCTCTCAGCACAGCTGCGCCTTGACCAGGTCGTGGAAGTCATCGCCTCGGGCTTCGCTTCCGACGTATGCTCCGTGTATTTGCTGCGGGCAGGGGACGTCTTGGAACTCTTCGCCAGCAAAGGTTTGAAGGCCTCCTCCATTCACAAAACCCGCCTGCAAATGGGCCACGGCCTCGTCGGCGAAATCGCCGCCACCTCCGAGCCGCTGAACTTAGCCGACGCGCAGGCCCATCCAAAATTCGAATACCGCCCCGAAACGGGTGAAGAAATCTACAGCTCTTTCATCGGCGTGCCGATTTTGCAAAGCGGCAAAGTCATCGGCGTCCTCGTCGTCCAGAGCAAAGAAGCAAAACAATATTCTCCCGACCAGATGGAAATCGTCCAGACCGTCGCGATGGTCCTATCCGAACTCGCCATCTCCGGCCAGCTCGTCGACCTCCAGGAAATTAAATCCGCAACCGACGGCCTTGTCGCCCAGCAACTCTCCGGCATGCGCCTGTCTTCGGGCATGGCCAAAGCTGTGGCCGTCCTCCACACCCCGCAACTTATCATCACCTCATATGTTGCCGCCGACCCGAATGTCGAGCAGGAGCGTTTCGTCAATGCCCTGCGTTCGTTGCAGGAATCCTTCGACAGCTTCATCCAGTCCTCCAACCTTCCCGACGACGACGAGCAGCGCCAGATCATCGAAACCTACCTGCTGTTCACCCAAGATCGCGGCTGGAAAAACCGCGTCACCGACGCCATCACCTCGGGCCTCACCGCCGAAGCCGCCGTGCGCAAAGTCCAGCAGGGCCTGCAAGCGAAAATGAGCCAGCTCGCCAGTCTCTACATCAAAGAACGCATCCAAGACTTGGAAGACCTCTCCAACCGCCTCTTACACCTGCTCATGGGCAAACCGCTCGCACCCATGCCGCACGAATTACCGGCCGAGTTCATCTTAGTCGCCAGAAACCTAAGCCCCGCCGATTTGCTCGACTACGATCATAAACGCCTCAAAGGCCTCATCTTGGAGGAAGGCTCTACCACCTCCCACACCGCCGTCATCGCGCGCGCTATGGACATCCCCGCGCTCGCCAAAGTCGAAAAAGCCACCAGCCGTATCCAGTCCGGTGACATCGTCATCCTCGACGCCGAAAGCTCCCACGTCTACGTGCGCCCCAGCTTCCAGATCGAACAGCTCATGGACGCGCAGATTAAATCCCACGCCGCCCGCGATGCCGAATACGAAAAATTACGCGACTTGCCCGCCGTCACGTTGGACGGCGTGCGCATTTCCCTTAACGTCAACGCCGGTCTTTACGTCGACACCAAAAACGTGGTTCAGGAAGGCGTCGACGGCATCGGCCTCTACCGCACCGAACTCCCCTACATGACCTCCGACACCTTCCCCGAAGTCGAAGCCCAAGCCGCGCTCTACGCAGGCATGTACGAACAGCTCCCCGGCAAGCGCATCGTGTTCCGTAGCTTCGACATCGGCGGCGATAAAAAAGTGCCATATCTGCAAGCCGGTGAAGAAGAAAATCCCGCGATGGGCTGGCGCGCCACGCGCATCGGCCTCGACCGCCCCGGTATCCTGCGCAAACAGTTCCGCGCGCTCATCCAGGCCGCCGCCGGCAAACCCTTATACGTCATGATCCCTTTCATCGCCCAGGTCAGCGAATTCGAAATGGCCCGCCGCCTGTTTGATCTCGAACTCGAAGACGCGAAAGAAAAACCGTCGCTGGTCAAAGTCGGCATGATGATCGAAATCCCCTCCATCCTCTGGCAACTCGACACGCTGATGAAACGCGCCGATTTCGTCTCCATCGGCAGCAACGATCTGATGCAGTTTTTATTCGCCTGCGACCGTGGCGCGGTCCACATGGCTGATACTTATGACACACTGTCGCCAGTAATGTTGCGCGTCGTGCATGAAGTGGTCGACAAGGCCAAAGAACATCATGTAGAAGTAAGTTTCTGCGGCGAAATGGCGCGCAATCCGATTGATTCTCTCGCACTCATCGGCTTAGGCGTCAGGAGCCTGTCAGTCTCGGCGTCGAGCATTGGCCCGCTGAAAGCGATGATACGCAGTGTGACGCTGTCGGATTTAAGCGTGTACCTGACCTATCTGCTTTCACTCCCGGAATCCAGCGTACGCCAGTGGCTGGCGTCATATGCAAGGGATCACGGGATTATAGTATAATATGTCGAGCACGACTCAAAAGTCCGATTTAACACCGCAAGATATTGAAGAATACCGTGGAATAGGCAAACTCCTGCGTCAGGCCCGCGAACAGATGCGCATGCCTATCGATCAGGCCTCCCGCTTACTCCACATCCGCGTTCGCTACCTCGAAGCCTTAGAGGAGGGCAAGCTCAGCGAACTCCCGGGCCTGACCTACACCAAAGGCTACCTCCAGTCTTACGCCGTCTTCTTGGGGCTCGACAAAGACGAAATCCTGCGCCGCTTCGAAGAAATGGAAGCCTCGCTCGCCCGCAAAAACTTCTATTTTCCTCAAGTGTTTAGCAAGGAAAAAACCCCGAGCAAACTCATGGTCTGGGGCAGCCTCGGCTTGGCCGCCGCCGCTTACGTCCTGTGGTCGCTCGTCGCCCACCCCGACGGACCCCGCCTGTCGCAGGTGGAAAAACTCCCCCCGCCCGTCACCACCATCCATATTTCTGAATCCATGCTGCGCGATGTTACTTGCCTTCGCTTCCCCGACCAGATATACCCGCCTTGCACGTTTGCTGATACGCACGTGTTCAGCATGACCCCGACTCGCGGCTACCATGTTACGGTCATGGATTTTGGCTCAAAGGACGATGCGCTGAAAGAACCCGAAGAATCGGATTCTGAAAAATAAACCCCAGTTTTGATACTGAGAGACAATGATTGCTACCCCTATAAAGCGCAGGCAGTCGTACCAATGCCGGATCGATTCTGTTTTGACCGGCGGCGACGCGCCCGTCATGGTCCAGTCGATGACTAACACCGACACCGCTGATATCGACGGAACCGTCGCGCAGGTGATAGCGCTTGCCGATGCCGGTTCCGAAATCGTGCGCCTCACCGTCAACAACGAAGAATCGGCCAAAGCCGTCCCCGCGATTTACGAAAAACTTCTCGCGAGCGGTTACACCACCCCACTCGTCGGCGACTTCCACTATAACGGCCACACGCTCTTACGCGACTACCCCGAAGCCGCCCAAGCGCTTGCCAAATACCGCATCAACCCCGGCAATGTCGGTTTCGCCGACAAGCACGACGCGCAGTTCGCCATGATGATCGAAACGGCGCTCACATACGACAAGCCCGTGCGCATCGGCGTCAACTGGGGCAGCCTCGATCAGCAGGTTATGGCCCGCGTCATGGACGAAAACTCCCGCCGGGAAATCCCACTCGACGCCGCCGCCGTCGCCCGCGAAGCGCTCGTCCGCTCCGCGTTAGATTCCGCCCAACAAGCCGAAGCCATCGGCATGAAACGCGAGCATATCATCCTCTCCTGCAAAGTCAGCCGTGCGCAAGACCTGATCGCCGTCTACCGCGACCTCGCCACCCGCTGCAACTACGCCCTCCACCTCGGCCTCACCGAAGCAGGCATGGGCAGCAAAGGCATCGTCGCCTCCACCGCGGCACTCTCTGTGCTCTTGCAAGAAGGCATCGGCGACACCATCCGCATCTCGCTCACCCCCGAACCCAACGGCGACCGCACGCAGGAAGTGCGCGTAGCGCAGGAAATCCTGCAGTCGCTTTCCATCCGTTCCTTTACCCCCCAAGTCACCGCATGCCCCGGCTGCGGCCGCACGACAAGCATCGTGTTCCAAGAGCTGGCGGAACAAATCCAGAACTACTTACGCACCCAGATGCCCATCTGGAAAACCCGCTATCGTGGTGTTGAGGATATGAACGTCGCCGTCATGGGCTGCATCGTCAACGGCCCCGGCGAAAGTAAGCACGCCAATATCGGCATCAGCCTTCCCGGCACCGGCGAAACCCCATCCGCCCCCGTTTTCGTCGACGGCAAAAAAACCGTCACGTTGCGCGGCACCAATATCGCTAGCGAATTCCAGCAGATCGTCGAAGACTACGTCGAACGCACCTACGCTACCCAAGAGGAAAAAACCTATGGCTAGAAAAAAACATGTCGAAAAACTCGCAAACGAAACCGCCCCGCTGCCCTCCAGCCTCTACACCAAGCAGCGCCTGAAGTACATCGCGCAGCGTTTCAACGAAGTCGTCGGCCAGGAAGAGCCGCAAGGTTTCTGGCGCGCCGATTTCATGCCCGGAGCTGTATCGCCCTTCAACAAGCCGAAAAAAATCAGGCTGGTGAAACCTGTCGAGGAAAAAGCCAAAGCCAACGAAACCCCGGAAGCGGTCACCCCTGAACAATCCGTCGCCAGGCCCGTCATTGCCGATGAAGCAATTGCCGGATTCGCCCGCGCCGTCCTTTCACCCGAACAGATCTTTAGCAACGCAAGCCCCGTGCTGACCACAGACCGCATCAAAGACCTGCTCGTCGAATCCGGCATCCCGCTGTCGCGCATCCAAACCGAACGCGCCAATTACACCGGCGATTCCGATCATTCCCCGCGCGAATACGTGATTATCACCGAAGCCGATTTCCGCCTTTTCGAAACCTATATGAACGCCAAAATCAAATCGGGAGCCTGCGAACGCTAATGGCCGAAAAACTCCAGCCCATCCGCGGCACGCACGACATCCTCCCGCTCTCCTTCGGCGGCGAATTCGAACATTTCCACACCGTCGTCACCCTCGCGCGCGACCTCGCCGTCCTGTACGGTTTCAAAGAAATATCCACCCCCATTTTTGAAATGACCGACGTCTTCTCCCGCTCGATGGGCGAAACCTCCGACGTGGTCTCCAAAGAAATGTTCACCTTCGACACGCGTGGCGGCGAAAGCGTGACGCTACGCCCCGAATTCACCGCCGGGATCTCCCGCGCTTTCATCTCCAACGGCCTGCAACAGCATTTGCCGCTGAAGCTCTTTTCCACCGGCCCTGTCTTCCGCTACGAGCGCCCGCAAAAAGGCCGCCAGCGCCAGTTCCACCAGGTCAATTTCGAATGGATCGGCGACGCCAGCGTCGAAGCGGATGCCGAAGCGATCCTGCTCGCCGGTCACATCATCTACACCCTCGCGGGCAATAAAGGCTGCACGCTGCTCATCAACACGCTGGGCGACATCGAAAGCCGCACCACCTACCGCGACGCGCTCGTCAACTACCTGACCCCGCACACCGCCTCACTCTCCGAAGACAGCCAGCGCCGCCTCGTAGCCAATCCCTTACGCATCCTCGATTCCAAAAGCGAACAGGACAAAGCCATCACCGCCAATGCCCCAAAAATCACCGATTATCTCAGCGCCGCTTCGAAAGATCGTTTCGAAAAACTCTGCGCGCTGCTCAAAGATTCGCACTTCATCGCCAAGCTCGAAATCTCGTCCTCCCTCGTGCGCGGCCTCGATTACTACACCGACACCGTCTTCGAATTCGTCGCCGAAACCGGCGAACTCGGCGCGCAAAACACCGTACTCGCCGGTGGCCGCTACGACGGCCTCGTCGAACAAATGGGCGGCAAACCCACCCCCTCCGTCGGCTTCGCCGCTGGTGTCGAACGACTGATGCTGCTCGCCGGTGCCAGCGCTTTGACCCCTCCCAAGCTCAAAATCAACATCATCCCCTTCGAAGAAATCGTCCCTAAAGCCACCTTCGAGCTGGCTGGAAATTTACGTGTCCAATTGCAACACCTGCTCAACAAAACGCATCTACGCGTACCCTGCACGGTAGAAATCGCTTGGCAAGGCAGTGTAAAAAAGCGTATGGAACGTGCAGCGAAAAACGAGGCCACCCATGTGGTGATCGTTTCGCCGGACGAAATGTCCCGTGGAACGTGCCTGATAAAAACAATGAAAACCGGGGCGCAGGAAGAAGTGCCGCTTGCAGAATTAATCGACGGCATTGCGTTGCAGAAACGCTTTTTTACGAGTTACGAATGAGCGCCACGCGCTTCGCACGACATTTGAATTAACGACCCAGGCTAGAGGAAGATAAGCCATGAATTTCGAAGATCGCCTAGGAATGCTGGTCCGCCGTCACGATGAGTTGCGTGACCTGTTGGGCGAGGGCAAAGTCGGTGGCAGTGAGTTTGCCAAAGTGTCGAAGGAATACTCCGACCTGACCCCGCTGGTAGAAACCATCCAGACCTACCAGAATGCCCAGAAATCGCTCGCCGATTTAAAGGACATGTTGTCAGACCCCGAAATGAAATCCATCGCCGAAGAAGAAATGCACGACGTGCAGAAAAAACTTCCTGAGCTGATGCGCAACATGCAGCTCGCTTTGTTGCCTAAAGACGCCGCCGACGAAAAGAACGCCATTATGGAAATCAGGGCAGGGACGGGCGGCGACGAAGCCGCGCTCTTCGCCAACGATCTCTTCCGCATGTATCAGAAATACGCCACCACCCAGAGCTGGAAATTTGAAGTCATTTCCATCTCTGAAAACGAAATCGGCGGCTACAAAGACGCCACGGTCGAAATCACCGGCAAAGGCGTCTTCGCCAAACTCAAATTCGAATCCGGCGTCCACCGCGTCCAGCGCGTTCCCACCACTGAAACGCAAGGTCGCATTCACACATCCGCCGCCACCGTCGCTGTCCTGCCTGAAGCCGAAGAAGTCGACATCAAAATTGAAGACAAAGACCTCCGCATCGACGTGTTCCGCTCCTCCGGTCCCGGCGGCCAGTCGGTCAACACCACCGATTCTGCCGTGCGCATCGTGCATCTTCCTACTGGCCTCATCGTCCAACAGCAGGACGAAAAATCCCAGCACAAAAATAAAGCCAAAGCGCTCAAAGTACTCCGCTCGCGTCTTTATGAAATGGAACGTGAAAAACTCGCCAACGAACGCGCCGGCATGCGCAAGGAACAGGTCGGCTCCGGCGATCGCTCCGAGCGCATCCGCACCTACAACTTCCCGCAAGGCCGCGTCACCGACCACCGCATCAACGTCACCCTCTACAAAATCGACGATGTGCTCGACGGCAACCTCTCTGAATTTATCGACGCCCTCATCGCCGACGACCAAGCCAAACAACTCGCGGAGCTTGGATGAACAAAGCGGACTCAGCAAAATTCATCACCCGCGGCAAGCATGAACAGCATCCCGGCTACGCGCCGTGGCTCGCCCATGCGCTCACGCAATTAGGTCACAAACCGCTCAACGATTTGCTACTTGCCTCCGTGCGTGCTTTGCGCGAAAATCTACCGCAAATCATTGAAAAAGCGCAAAACCACGCCGCACGTAGCGGCGATAACAGGGCAGGGGAACGCACATGAGCACAAGCACCTCTTTACTTCCAGACACATCCTGTGCTAAAGATGCACTGTACAGCGCGACAATCGCGCTGACGCGGGCACAGATCCCGACCGCCTCGCTCGATGCGAGGATTTTGCTTCAGCACATATTGGGTATCGACCGCGAAACCTTACTAGCCGATGACACGCGAATGTTGACACTGAATGAACACAAGGCCTATCAGGCTTTGATCGCCCAGCGCTTAGAGCGCAAACCCGTGTCGCAGCTCATCGGCGCGCGCGAATTTTTCGGCCGCGTGTTCTGCGTGACCGAAGACACGCTCGACCCGCGCCCCGACAGCGAAACGCTGATCGAAGCGGTGCTTGCAAAATTCCGCGACCGAAAAGCCGCGCTACGTATACTCGATCTCGGAACCGGAACGGGTTGCCTGCTGCTCACGCTGCTGAGTGAATACGAAAACGCCACCGGCGTCGGCGTCGATATCAGCGAAGCTGCATTGCAGGTATCGCACAAAAACGCCGAAGCGCTGGGCCTGAAAACCCGTGCCATGTTCATGCAGTCGCGCTGGACGGAAAAGATGGAACAAGGCGGCAATGGCTGGGAAAAATTCGATATCGTCATTTCGAATCCTCCCTACATCGCCACCGGCGATATCGCCTTCCTCGCACCCGAAGTCAACCAGCACGAGCCGCACCTCGCGCTCGACGGCGGTTACGACGGGCTGGATTGCTACCGCGAGCTGATCCCGCAATTCGCGCGACTTCTCGCCACTAACGGACTTGCCGTGCTCGAAATCGGCGCGGGACAAGCCATCGATGTTTGCACCATTGCAACCAACATTGGCATAAAAATTGTAGAGATACGCCACGACCTCGGCAGCATTGAACGCTGCATAGTGCTTGGCCTGTGAATTGAGAATAAATATTTAACCAGTAAGGACTAAACATGAGAAGAAAACCTAGCACACAAGGTGGCGGCGGCCAAGGCGGCGGCTTTAACAACCAGCAGCGCAAGCAGCGTTACCAGCAAGGTGGCAGCGGCGGCGGCGAACATCGCAGCCATAACCACAACAACGGCGGCCGCCCGCGCAAAAACTACACCGCAATGCGCGAAAAATACTTAGCCCAGGCCCGCGACGCGCTGGCCTCCGGCGATCGCGTGTTGGCCGAGAATTATTTCCAACACGCCGACCATTGCTACCGTATGATGGTCGAAGAGGGCTATCAGGTGCGCAACACCTTCAACAATAATCAAGACGGTAATCAGGACGGAAATTCCGACGGCCAGTCGGATGAACAATCCGGCAACGTCGAAAACCAGCCCGAACATTCATCCGAAGAGCACATGCCGCAAGTCGGCAGCCAGCTCCCGGCCTTCCTCACCGCCAGCTTCGACCCCAACCAGAACCAGCAACCCGCTGAACCGGTCATCGTCCCGAGCTGGGAAGAGTAATTTTTTCCTACGCGTAAAAAAACCGCTGCCCCTCAACCGGCAGCGGTTTTTTTATGTGCAGATTTCCCCTTCCAGACCACGCGCGGCCATGTTTCACCAACCCTGTCATGCATGACAACCAGACCTTCCAAAGGTGGCAGCACCCAAGGGCGGCATGAAAATTTCGGCGACACGTTATAGTCACTCTTAACCCCGCACTCATTTCGGGTCCGGTTCGAAAAAGAAAAACCACTTCCGGATTGATTCCGGGAACGATTTAAGATGTAAAACGAAATGAATCCCAGCGGTAGGGACGAATCGAAGCAGCCACCAAACCCAGCAAACGCGGGAAGGGGCGTCACTCCACGTTCACGCCAAACAAACAACTCTCAGCCGCCGCGCATTCCTGAGAAAGTGTCGCCGACAACGTCCCCATCCACAAAGACACCTCCGCCCGCACCAGCATAAACCGCGAATCGTCGCTAAAGTACAATCGCACCGGCGGCTCGTTCGGGTCCGCCGCGTCCAGCTCCGACTTGGTATACCCCGCAAGCATTTTGCGCGTCAACGTCACCGGCACCACCGGCACTTGTTTCCCCAGATACGAAATCTGCTTTTTCTCCTCCACGACAAAGTCCAGCTCGCTCAAGCGCCGCCCGTCATACAGGTGTAAACTAAAGTTACCCTTGCCTGCGCGCACGGCCCCCCACGTCGCTTCGCGCATCCGAAGCGTCAGGCTCAGCGGATCGACCACATCTTTTTTCAGCTCGGCGTCCACCGGCGTGCGCGTCACCGCATTGTCGGGCGGCACCAGCATCTCTTGCCCTGCCTGAGCCCGGTGAGTAAGAAATTTCACGTATTTTTTTTTCTTGCGCGTCTGGTAATGCGCTTCATACTCGGTCTCGGGATACGCAA
Organism: Alphaproteobacteria bacterium; assembly: GCA_025362975.1. GTDB lineage: Bacteria > Pseudomonadota > Alphaproteobacteria > Rickettsiales > SXRF01 > JANYBV01. Next base: position 41,657 of record JANYES010000016.1, read on the forward strand.
ACTCGCGGCCAGAGCCGCTCACCGTGGTATGTGACGAGTGCTTCACGATCATATTGACCAGCCCCGTCGTCACAATATCGGACACGATGCTATAATGAGTAGGCGATTGTTCCAGCTCGATACCCAGCTTTCCGATGGGAATTTTGCCCAGGCTGAAGGCATAATGCCCTTTAAAACTGCCCAGCGCAGCCGGGTGTTCCTTCATCGCGCCGTCGGCAAAAGCGGGAGTTGTCAGCAATAAAATGCTTAAAAACGAATATTTTAACTTGGACACATTGAAAAATCGACTGTTCACAACCATATACTCTGTAAGAATAAAGATACCTTAAACCCATGACATAATTCGCATAAGGATAAAAGATGGATTTTGAAAAGTATACTGACCGTTCCAAACAGTTAATTCAAGCGACACAGACGTTGGCGCTTAGGAGCGGGAACCCCCAGATTACCGCCGAACACCTGCTTGCCACACTGATGGACGATCGCGAAAAAATTGCCGAAAAGCTCATTCGCGCAAGCGGCGCCGATGCGGATAAAATCCGCGCCGAACTGGCTTCTTCCTTGAAAGCCATGCCGCGCGTCGAAGGCGCAGGCGCGGGCCAACCTTACCTCACACAAGACTTGGCCCGCGTCTTAGAATCCGCTGAAAAACTCGCCTCCAAAGCCAGCGATGAGTTCGTCACCGTCGAGCGCTTGCTGCAAGCCATCGCCATGTCCAAAGGCGTGAAAGCCGCCGATATCCTCGTCGCCTCCGGCGCCACCCCGCAAAAAATCAACGCCGCCATCAACGACATGCGCCAAGGCCGCACTGCCAGCTCCGCCAACGCCGAAGACCAGTTCAAAGCGCTCAAAAAATACACCAAAGACTTCACTGCGCTCGCCCGCGAAGGCAAGCTCGACCCCGTCATCGGCCGCGACGAAGAAATCCGCCGCACCATGCAGGTCCTCTCCCGCCGCACCAAAAACAACCCTGTGCTCATCGGTGAGCCCGGCGTCGGCAAAACCGCCATCGTCGAAGGCCTCGCCCAGCGCATCATCGCTGGCGACGTTCCCGAAACCTTAAAAGACAAACGCCTTTTATCCCTCGATCTCGGCGCCATGATCGCCGGTGCGAAATACCGCGGCGAGTTCGAAGAACGGTTAAAAGGTGTACTCAACGAAATGGCCCATTCCGGCGGTGACATCGTCTTATTTATCGACGAACTCCACAACCTCGTCGGCGCTGGCAAAGCCGAAGGCTCGATGGACGCCTCAAACCTCCTGAAACCCGCACTCGCGCGCGGCGAGCTACACTGTGTGGGCGCTACCACCCTCGACGAGTACAAGAAAAATATCGAAAAAGACGCCGCCCTCGCGCGCCGATTCCAGTCCGTCTTCGTGCCCGAACCAACAGTTGAGGATACCATCTCAATACTCAGAGGTTTAAAGGAAAAATATGAACTCCACCACGGCATCCGCATCACCGACGCCGCCATCGTCTCGGCCGCAACTTTGTCGAACCGCTATATCTCCGACCGCTTCCTTCCCGACAAAGCCATCGACCTCGTCGACGAAGCCGCCGCCCGCCTGCGCATGGAAGTCGACTCGAAACCTGAAGGGTTAGACGAGCTGGACCGCCGCATCATTCAGTTGAAGATCGAGCGAGAAGCCCTTAAAAAAGAAACCGATAACGCTTCCAAGGACCGCCTCGGAAAACTCGAGATCGAACTAACCCAACTCGAAAAAGATTCCGCCGACTGGTCAACCCGATGGCTGTCCGAAAAGTCGCAGCTCCACTCCGTCCAAAAGCTCAAAGAGCAGCTCGAAGAAGCCCAGCGCAACCGCGACATCGCCCAGCGCGCCGGTGACCTCACCAAGGCCGGGGAGATCGTCTACAGCATCATCCCCAAGCTCGCCGAACAGTTAAAAGACGCCGAAAAGTTAACGCAAAATGCGGTCATGAAAGAGGCCGTCACCGATCAGGACATCGCCGCCATCGTCTCGCGCTGGACCGGCATCCCTGTCGAAAAAATGCTCGAAGGCGAACGCGAAAAACTCCTCCAGATGGAGTCCAACCTGCGCAACCGCGTCGTCGGTCAGGAAGACGCGCTCCTTGCCGTCTCCAATGCCGTCCGCCGCGCGCGCGCTGGTCTTCAAGACCCCGCGCGCCCCATCGGCTCCTTCTTGTTCCTTGGCCCCACCGGCGTCGGCAAAACCGAGCTGTGCAAAGCGCTGGCCGAATTCATCTTCGACGATGAAACCGCGCTGCTACGCATAGACATGTCCGAATTCATGGAAAAACACGCCGTCGCCCGCCTCGTCGGCGCCCCCCCGGGCTATGTCGGCTACGAAGAAGGCGGCACGCTGACGGAGGCCGTCCGCCGTAGACCTTATCAGGTAATATTGTTCGACGAGGTTGAAAAAGCCCATCCGGACGTGTTCAACATCCTGTTGCAGGTCCTCGACGATGGGCGTCTGACCGACGGTCAGGGCCGCACCGTCGACTTCCGCAACACCATCATCGTGCTCACCTCCAACCTCGGCTCGGAATATCTGGCCGAAGCCAAAGGCAGCGAAATCACCGGCCCGATGCGCGACCATGTCATGCAAGCAGTCCGCAAAGCCTTCCGCCCGGAATTCATCAACCGGCTGGACGAGATCATCATGTTCTCCCGCCTCGCGCGCGAAAACATGATCCACATCGTCGACATCCAGCTTAAAAACCTCGAAAAACGTTTGGCCGAACGCCACATCACCCTCGACCTCGACGCGGCCGCCAAAAACTGGCTCGCCGAAGCCGGATACGACCCTGCCTACGGCGCTCGCCCCCTCAAGCGCGTCATTCAGCGCTCGCTTCAGGATATGCTTGCAAACCAGATTCTATCTGGCACCATCGCCGACGGCAGCACAGTCAGCATCACTGCTGGCGACAGCGGCCTCGCCCTGAAGGGCAAGCAAACGAAAGTGGCCTGATGCAAGACGATAAACTCAACCCGGCGCACATTGAAGCGCTTGTCATTACGCATGCGGATTTCTTTGAACGTGAGCTGCGTCCGCTGCTGGCCGGAACGCAACCCGCATTGAATCAAAAGCTCGACAAACTATTGGAAAAAGCGGGCTATGACTACGCCGGGGATGCGCGCATGCAAGCCCCCACCAAATCCGAAACCGTCGAACTCCTCGGCGAAATCCACGTAGCGATGGAAGACGGGCCTGAAAAATCAACGCTGGGTAAAGTCCTCATGAAAATGACGGGATTGACGCGCCCTTCGCCGTCCAGTCCTGGCGTTTCTCCCTAAATATACAACCTCAATCTCCCCCGTTTCATGCGGAACCAACAAGCCGCAACCGCGCAGTGACAATGGCGTTGGCACGTAAATTCAACTGAAATCAAAAGAAAACTAGCGTTCTTCCGCGTCCGCCACGACCATCTTCTTGCTGCCGGACATGGCGACATCGGTCTTGCGTGGGGTGTTGGTCAACTGGGCCTGGATCTGATCCATATTCTTACGAAACGCTGCCATTTCACGGTCCGCCAGCATATTGCCCGCCTTGAACTTCACGCCCGACGGGTTGACCTGCTCGTTATTGATGAGGATTTCATAGTGAAGGTGAGGGCCGGTGGCCATGCCTGTGGCGCCCACATAAGCGACGATCTGGCCTTGTTTGACGTGATGGCCCGGCGACACGTTGGCGGCGAAACGGCTGATATGGCCGTAGGCCGAGGAGTATTTATCATTGTGCTTGATGCGCAGGTAATTGCCATAGCCGCCTTTGCGGCCTTCGAAATCCACGGTGCCGTCGCCAGCGGCATAGATCGGCGTGCCCGTGGGCGCTCCGAAATCGATACCGCGATGCATCTTGGAGTAACCGAGGATCGGGTGGCTTCTCATGCCGTAGCCGGACGTAATTTTCGCGCCGTTGATCGGGGTGCGCAGCATGGCTTTGCGCACGCTTTCACCCTTCTGGTTATAAAAGTCGACCATGCCGCTCTTATCGACATAACGGTACAGGCGCATGGCTTCCCCGCCGATGGTCAGTTCCGCATATAATATATTACCATGCCCTGCCGCCGCGCCCTTACGGGTCTCAAGACGTTCATACAGCACGTCAATCGCGTCGCCCGGCTGCAAATCACGCTGGAAATCAACGTCATAGCTATAGGCCGTAATGATATCATTGAGTAAACCGGCCGGAATCCCGGAATTCATCCCGGTTTCGTACAGGCTCGAATCGATACGCCCGCCCGCATGGGCCAAACGGCGTTCCACCGGTTCGATGATCTTTTTGACTTCGAAATCGCTGTTATCGCCTTTTTTACGGACGATTTCGACCGTAGACGTGGGCGAAGTGAGCATTTTCACGCTGGCGATGATCGGCTGGTTGGTATTGCCCGGCTTATCGAGCACGACCGACACATTCTGGCCAATATCGAGTTTTTTAACATTATAAACGGTGCGGATCGACTCAACCGCGTTCTGGGCCTCTTCATAAGAAGCTCCCGCGTCGGTCAGCAAACTCATCAACGTATCGCCATTTTCGACCTTCATGGCCAGCGACAGAGGGTAATTAAGGGTTTCGCGGGGCTTGGGCGCCTGTGCCACTGCGGCCAAGCGGGCCGGGGAGGGTGGAAGGGCAAGGGCGACGACGTCGATGCCCTTAGTGGTGTGAATTTCGTCTTTATCTGTAAAACTGGCCGTCTGGGCGTTGAGCAATGGCGATAAGGAAGGCAAGGAAATCGGGCCGGTGAGGGCAAGGGCGCAGCCGATGCCAAAACCCGTACCCAGTACGAACCACGACACCCGGCGCAGGCGCTTTTTGGCGCGTGAGCGGGTCGTAATCCTCACGGGATAGAAAGTTGCGTTGCCCTGCATGGCGATTCCTGCGTACCACTACTAATTGTTAACGAACACCGTTTGTATGCCCACGGATTGTATAACTCGAGAATAGTGCTAAGGGATTTTTTTTCCCCTGCCAACCCCAAAAAAGCAATCCCAGAATAATAAATCTTTTTTTTATTCTTTTTTTATGTTTACCCCGTCTTTTCGCTTGACGGGATGCGGCAGTCTCTCTAAGTTACGCGCCTCCGAGAAATAAGGACGATACTGCCTTTAAAACGACTATACGCCTGAGAAGGTTTAGAAAGATTTAAAAGTAAGTCCCCAGGTTTTCGACGGGAAAGAGATCAAGTCAGCGTGGCCAAGTGTTATTAACGTAAATAGGCGGCCAGCGCTTCTAAAGATAAACTATTGCAAGATAAGGATTTTTGAATGCCAACCATCAATCAGTTGGTCCGCAGCCCACGCCGCCTCGTTGCAAAACGCAACAAGGTGCCGGCTTTGCAGGCTTGCCCACAGAAACGCGGTGTTTGCACCCAGGTGAAAACCGTTACTCCGAAAAAGCCGAACTCGGCTCTTCGTAAAGTAGCCCGTATCCGTTTGACCAATGGCCATGAAGTATTCGGCTACATCCCGGGCGAAGGCCATAACCTACAGGAACATAGCGTTGTGTTGATCCGCGGCGGCCGTGTAAAAGATTTGCCGGGCGTTCGTTACCATATCATTCGCGGCACGCTCGATACGCAGGGTGTCAAAAACCGTAAACAGTCTCGCTCCGCTTACGGCGCGAAACGTCCGAAATAAGGCCAGAGAAATAAGGATTAAAGTATGTCACGTCGTCGCGCTGCGATTAAAAGGGTTGTTCTGCCGGATGCTAAATACGGCGATATCGTCCTGACCAAGCTCATCAACACCATGATGTACGATGGTAAGAAATCGGCTGCCGAAGCCATTGCTTATCAGGCGTTCGATATCATCCAGAAGAAAACCAGCCAGGATCCGCTGAAATTCTTCCATGACGCCCTGAACAACATCAAGCCGTCGGTTGAAGTTCGCTCCCGCCGCGTCGGTGGCGCGACCTATCAGGTGCCGACCGAAGTGCGCGAAGAACGCCGTCTGGCGCTCGCCCTTCGCTGGTTGATCAACGCTTCGCGCGAACGCAAGGAAAAGACCATGCGCGACCGTATCGCAGCCGAGCTGATGGACGCAGTCAATGGTCGCGGCGGTGCCGTCAACAAGCGCGAAAATACGCATAAGATGGCTGAAGCCAACAAAGCCTTCTCACACTATCGCTGGTAATTAGGGACTCTGCATGCCACGTAAAACACCGTTAAAAGATTATCGTAACATTGGTATCTGCGCTCACATCGACGCCGGTAAAACCACTACGACTGAACGTATCTTGTACTACACCGGCAAATCGCACAAAATCGGCGAAGTGCATGAAGGTGCTGCCACCATGGATTGGATGGAGCAGGAACAGGAACGCGGCATCACGATTACCTCGGCAGCCACGACCTGCTTCTGGAAAGAACAGCGCATTAACATCATCGATACCCCTGGACACGTAGACTTCACCATCGAAGTAGAGCGCTCCATGCGCGTACTCGACGGCGCCGTCACCGTCTTCGATTCGGTTGCAGGCGTAGAACCGCAATCCGAAACCGTCTGGCGCCAGGCTGATAAATATCACGTGCCGCGCATCTGCTTCGTCAACAAAATGGATCGCATCGGTGCCAACTTCGAACGCACCGTGCAGATGATGATCGACCGTCTCGGCACCCGCCCGCTGATCATCAACTTCCCGATCGGTTCGGAAGACAAATACGAAGGCGTCGTCGACGTCATCAAAATGAAAGAAATCGTCTGGAAGGGCGAAGAGCTCGGCGCAACCTTCGAAGAGCAGGAAATCCGCCCTGAACTTCAGGCCCGCGCTAAAGCCACCCGCGAAGCGACCATTGAAATGGCCGTCGAAATGGATGACGGCATGATGGAAAAATACCTCGCTGGCGAAGAGCCTTCCGAAGCCGATCTGAAAGAATGTATCCGTCGCGGTACCGTCGCCTTCAAATTCGTGCCGGTTCTCAACGGCGCTGCGTTCAAGAATAAAGGCGTTCAGCCGATGCTCGACGCGGTGGTTGACTTCCTGCCGAGCCCGCTCGACATTCCGTCCGTGACCGCCATCGACGTGAAGACCGAAGCTGAAGTGACCCGCAAAGCCGACGACAGCGAAAAACTCTCGGCGCTCGCGTTTAAAATCATGACCGATCCGTTCGTTGGTTCGCTCACTTTCGTTCGCATCTATTCGGGCACGCTGAGCTCTGGCTCGTATGTTCAGAACACTATTAAAGACAATCGCGAACGCGTTGGTCGCATGTTGCTGATGCATGCAAACAGCCGCGAAGACGTGAAAGAAGCTTTTGCTGGCGACATCGTAGCGCTTGCTGGCCTCAAGAACACCACCACCGGCGACACCCTGTGCGACGTTGATCATCAGGTGATCCTTGAGCGTATGGAATTCCCTGAACCGGTCATCGAATTGGCGATCGAGCCAAAGACGAAAGCCGACCAGGAAAAAATGGGCATCGCGCTGTCGCGCCTCGCGTCGGAAGATCCTTCCTTGCGCGTGTCAACCAACGAAGAAACCGGCCAGACCATTCTTAAAGGCATGGGCGAGTTGCACCTTGAAATCATCGTCGACCGTATGCGTCGCGAATTCAAAGTCGAAGCAAACGTTGGCGCACCGCAGGTAGCTTACCGTGAAACCATTACCCTCAAAAAGGATATTGATTACACGCATAAGAAACAATCGGGCGGTACCGGTCAATACGCTAAAATCAACCTCGAAATCGAACCGCTCCCACCGGGATCCGGCTTCGTATTCGAATCCAAAATCGTCGGTGGTGCTGTGCCCAAGGAATACATTCCGGGCGTTCTGAAGGGCTTCGAATCGTGTCTCTCTAACGGTGTGGTGGCGGGCTTCCCAACCATCGACTTCAAAGTAACGCTGGTTGACGGCGGCTACCATGATGTCGATTCGAGCGTCCTCGCATTTGAAATCGCAGCTCGCGCAGCCTTCCGCGAAGGCATGCCGAAATGCGGTCCGGTTCTTCTCGAGCCGATCATGAAAGTCGAAGTCGTCACCCCGGAAGATTACATGGGCGACGTCATCGGCGATTTATCCTCACGCCGTGGCCAGGTCACCGGCATGGACAGCCGCGGCAACGCGCGCGTCGTCGATGCGATGGTGCCGCTGGGTTCGATGTTCGGTTATGTCAATACGCTGCGTTCGATGTCGCAAGGCCGCGCACAGTATTCCATGCAGTTTGACCACTATGAGCAGGTACCTGCCAATGTGGCCGAAGAAATCAAAAAGAAAGTAGCTTAAGGAGCACATACTATGTCGAAAGAGAAATTTGAACGCAATAAACCGCACTGCAACATCGGCACCATCGGTCACGTGGATCATGGCAAAACGTCTTTGACGGCTGCTATCACCAAAGTGCTCGCTGAATCGAACAACAAGAACACCTACACC
>JANYES010000017.1 GCA_025362975.1 Alphaproteobacteria bacterium
TCGCCAGTGTTACCGATGATTCCCGAAACTCCGATGAATAAACGGTGGATTTTCTTTTCTCAGTCATAATAGCTATTCCTTACCTTTCCTCACCCCATTATTACTTCAGGTGAGTTGTCCGGAATACTGTAGCCACATCAACGCGGTGATGGCCGTCGGCGACATACATCGTGCCATCGAGGCGTTCGTGCAGCATGATCGGATCGCCGTGCAGGATCGGATCCCAGTGGTCGGCCTGATAGCGGCCTTTGGCGGTAACACCGTTGGCATCGCCGCCGGAGCGGAACTGATAGGTGGCGGCGTCGACTTTGATATCTTCGGGGGCGACCGCGATGAGCGGCGTCTTTATGATGTTTTCTTTGTCCTTGAGCTGCTGCTTGAGCTGCGTCATGGCGACGTCGACCTGACGGGCGAAGCGGTCCATCGCATAAGGAATCGTCACGTTTTTGGGAACGGCGCCGATAGTTTCGACATGGAACGATTCAGGCAGCACGGATTTTACGGCGGCGTCTTGATATTTCGCGGAAGGCTGGCTGGAAACCACCAGCACGTGGCCGGGGTCCGGATGGGTTTTGAGCCACGACTGGATGGTGTCCTGCGTGTTGGCGCGTACGCCGCCTGGCTTGTTATAGGTGTTCACTTCGAACACACGCACTTTTTCGAGGCCTTCTGGCCAGCGCGATTTTTCGTCATAGTAGCGCGATTCCATCATCGACATTTCGTTGACGACTTTGTTACCCGCCGGGCCTTCCTTACCTGCGGTCGGTTCCGTATCAGGCTGAAGCGCGCGCTCGCTGCCGAGCATGCGGATTTGATCGAAACGAACGCCCTGCTCCCACTGGCGCTTCATGAATTCAAAACGCTCGTTGGTCACGCCTTCGACGGCGCCGAGAAGCAGCACATGATCGTATTGCGTGCGCGAGGGTTTGATTTCCGACGTCATGCCGGTATCGGCAAGTGCCGCGGTGAGTTCTTTTTTATAGGTCTCGAAAGCGGGCGGCTCTTTGCCGATCAGGCTTTCCTGCGTGATCTGGTGCAGCAGCTCTAGCGCCTGCATGTTATCGTTGAAGGTGACGTGAGTGAGGATGGCGTCGGCCTGCAAATCGGTCAGAACGCCGTTCACGCCCTTCACATCGCCGAACGCGCCGGACGCCTGCAACAGCTTCACCAGCCCCCGCTGTTGCTTGGGGTCTGTGTAGCCAAGGGCTTCAAAGACTGGTTTTAATGTGACTGGCATAACCTATAGATACAGTTTTCCACCATACTATCTTAGCAATTTTATGTGAAAGTTTCATGACGAAACAGCGCTCTGGCACAGATTTCCTGGCTAAAACCAAGAAAAAACCCCTTCACTTGCGTGAAGGGGCAGAGGTGCCAATAGTAAACTCTAGGAAAATTATGCTGCCGTTTTGCCGCCGGAATGGTGATGGCCGTGCGAGGCTTGCTTCACCATTTCAACGAAACCACCTTTAGGGGCTAGGGGCGTAGCGGCTTCAGCAGTCGGTGCAACAGGCGCAGCAAGTGCGGCGTTAATAATGGCAGAAATATCGGGAGTAGCGGCGGCAACGGCAACCTGCGGAGCGGCAGCAGCTACGGCAACCGGAGCCGGACCGGCCGGAGCCTGTGCAACGGCAGCGCTGACTGTCGGGGTGACGACAGCACCGGCGGTGGCAGCTTTGGCGGCTTCCGCTTCGGCGGCTTCCATCATCGCTTCCATTTTAGCGGCGTTCGATACCTGCATGCCGAGCGCGAGCAGCGCGTCAGCATCGTCCACAGGAATCTGTGCGGCGATACCTTTAAGTTCTGCCGAGGTGGTGGCGCCTTTTACGGCGTCAGCCATCGATACTTTCGGCGCTTCGGGTGCAACAACGGGTGTAGCTTCGACCATAGAAGTCTCCTGATTATATTAGTGAATGACTAAAGAACGTGACCAGCAGCTTTGCCACCTTTGAGCAAGGTGAAGTAAGCAAGCACGGCACCGGCACCAAGTTCGGCTACGGACTTGATCAGCGTGCCCGTATCTGCCGCAACTTCCTTACCGTCTGCGTCAACATCACCAGCTACGATGCCGGTTGCTTTGCCAAGATCTTTCAGGCCGTAACCAACGAGGATCGCGCCAGCACCAGCACCGGCAACCTTACCGAATTTAGCTGCGCTGCCGTTTTCAACCGCTTTGATTACGCCGTTTTCATTCTTCAGTTCGTAGACATTGAAGTTGGCTTTGATGTTCGCAAATTTGCTAGCAAAGAAACCTTTGTCTTTCATCGCTTCTTCACCAATCACGCCAAGCTTTGCCGCTTCAGCGTCGATGACGCCAGCGATCTTGCCAGCTTCAGTGGTTACAACAGCGCCAGCTTTCGCAGCGGCCTCAGCAGCAGCACCTGTGTAAACAGGGCCCTTGCCGAGTAACTTACCGGTTTGATCGAAGAGAGCTTTTTCTTTCACAAGATTTTCTTCAGCTTTAACAACGAAAGCTTTCGCTTCCTCCATATACTGGGTCTGGTTGCGGATGAGTGCGGTACCGGCAACCTGATATTCCCTCTGGGCTACGCGGACTACATCAGCACCGATGTCGCTGGTGAGTTTACCGCCGGTCAGTTCGCCGAGGATAATATTTTCACCACCTGCAGCGCCTTTAATAACAAGTGATTTAGCGCCGCCTTTTTCGGTGACTTCTTCAATCAGTTTCGCATAGTCGCCGCCAACAAGGCTTTTAATTTCAGCAACGGTATTACCGGTACCCTTGCCAGCAATGTTCTGGAGGGCGCCCTGAATCGCAGCGGTTTCAGCGGTGACAGCGTCGATCATCTGCGGAATGGCATGCGCCGTTACGTTGTGCACGTCGGCGAGTGCAACGGTCATACCGTCGATGAATTTTTTCTGGTCCTTGTAAGCAGCGCCAATGTTGCCAAGGCGCACCTTATCAATCTTGAGACCATTGGCCTGCATGTGAAGTGCGGCTTCAAACTGCGCGCTGTTTGCACTGGCGTTGAGGTTCATCAACTGCGGATCATCAATAGCGCCAAAATTATCGCGCATCGCGGTCATGACGTTGTCGAGGGTCAGCTTACCGGTGACAATACTCTTCGGGCCACCCACGACTGCCGATTTGAACTTCGAAAGAATGCCCATGCCAGCCTTGCGGCTGCTGGCAGGAAGAGCATCCTTTGCCATCGTTTCGAGTTCGGCAACACCTGCGGTGTAGTTCTTACCCGAATCGTTCAATTCATTCGTAAAGAGGTGTAGAAGATCTGACTTGGCCATAACGTTCTCCGCGTTCTGTAGTTAAAAATGTATTTATTACTTAAATGAACTATATCGCAAAACTCAAGGCTGTGTGTGACAATTTTGTGAAAGTTCTGTTACATACGGGAAAAAGTAAAAAAAAGACAAAAATATTCTTATTTTACCGTTGGGTGATTATTTTAAAAAGAGGGAGGGTTTTGTGGAAAAAACTGCTTACAGGGAGCAAATAAGATGACCAAACCATCATTTTGAAAAAAGGGCGGCTTCCGCTAACCTTCTGTTTTCCAGTCCGGGCAGTTTTTGGCCGTTTACATAGGCCCAGTGGGCGAATTGGCGCTCTGCGCCGTCGATGTCGCCGCTATCGTAAAGCCTCAATAATGTAGATTTTACAAAGGCATTTACGCCGATGTTATAAGCCAGCGAAACCATCGCGTCGAACTGGTTCTGGGTGGGGTCATTTTCCAACGCTTCGAACACGGCCTGCGCCCGCGCGCCGATATCCTTCTCAAGCAGGCTCAGAGCCGCTTCCGTAGTGATGCAACCATCCGCAAATTCATCATCCGGGCCAATTACATGGCCATATCCGATGGTCATTTTCCCGGCTGGGCACCAGTAGGCCGTGGCTGAAAACCCTTCATATTGCCTGATCAGGGCTATGCCCTGCTCCGAAACGAACATAGCATTACCCTTGTATTATCAGTGTTTCAGTAAAAATTCCGTGAGTCGGTCGAGCTGGTGTTTGATTTCGCCCATGCCTTCCTTGACGTCTTCCATGCGCGCTTCCAGCTTCGCCAGCTTTTCGTTGACGGCATGGCCATTGGCACCCAACTGCTCGATGCCTGCCACCCGCGCATCGAGCTGCGTCGCCCACACTAAAATTGCCGATGCCTGCACCAGCAACATCAAAATCATCGACAGCGGCAAGCGCATGGTGACTTTTCGTACCGGTTCCATACCCCTTACACGCCCATGCCCTGCATGATATACACCGCCGCCGCGCCGCCCGCGTTGGTACTGACATAGAAATTCAGCACGGCATACTGTCCGGCGGTTTTAGTAAAACCGTCGAAATTCCTGCGGTTTGCGCCACTCGCAGGCGTAATCGTCACCTGCCCAGCCCCGGTCTGCACCACGCTGAAATTAAACCCCACCGGCAACGACTTCGGAAGCGTAACGGTAATCGCCGCCGCGTTGCTGCACTCGACTATTTTATCCAGATCCGACGCGGCCACGGTATAAGTCGTGCCCGTCTGCGCGTTTATCTTGCTGGTGCTGGCGGCAATCCACGACGAGCCGTTATAGGTATAGATAAGGCTTTCGTCATTCACCCATAGCGTCACGCCCGCGCGCGGCGTCATGAATTTCCATATCTGGTCGAAATATGTAATCATGCCCGCTTGCCCGACCCAAGCCCCCGTGGCGCTCGCCCCGACAATATATAAATCCCCGCTAGCTGGCGATCCCGGCGGCGTAGCGGTGGTACGGCTGATCGCGCCGGTGTTCAGTAGCGCATCGATACGCGTCAGCGCCGCATTCACCGTCACTTCCTTCTGCGACTGCGATTGTTCGACAAGCGTGATACCAAGATGGGTCGTAGCAGACATAAATTATACTCCTGTTGAAATTGCTTTATTTGAACGGACAAAAAGACTAAGTTACGTTCAATATTCAATGAATTGAGGATCGCATGCCGACAATGGACGACATAAACGAACAAATCTCGGCCATCCCCGATCCCTATATTTTCTGGACCCGCAAGGAAATCCGCAACCTTCCTAAAGTGATCGACGACCACGAAAAAATCGTCGGCCTCACCTCCGGCATGGTCGATGGCAAAACATGGCTCGCGGTATGCACCACGCGACGCCTGATTTTCCTCAATTGCCGCATGTTTATCGGCATGGAACAAATCCAGATGCCGCTGGACCGCGTTCAGTCCATCGACCACCAGTTCACCCTGTTTTTCGGCTCGATCAGCATTTTTGACGGCGTAAACGTGTTTTACATGCGCATGATTCGTAAATCCGCCATTCTTCCATTCGTCAAGGCCACCGAAGAAGCCATGTTCACTTTCCGCCACGGCCAGACCACCGCTGGCGTCACGGTTAAAACCGAATCCGCCGACGTTGCCACCCAGCTCAGCAAACTCGCCGAGCTAAAGGAAAAAGGCTATTTGACCGACGAAGAATTCCAGACCCAAAAGCGAAAACTGCTGGCTAATTAAATTGCGGCGTTCGCGGCATACCCACGCCCGACCGACGATGACAGCTGATACACATTAGCCGTTACACTCGCCTGCGCACTGCCAAAATCCGTCACTTGCTGTGCCACGCTGTAAGTCGCTGCCGGGCTTGATAACCCCTTGATCGTGCGAACGACCGTGCTGCCGTTCATAATATCAACCTCATACGCTTCCGAAACCTCATTCAACGGCACATCCGCCCCGCCCAGCCATTCCCCGCTCACGCGCGTACGCCGCACCCAATTCACCGTCAGATTACCGCTGACATCGCGGCTTCCAGCCACCTGCACCGGCCGGTACGGCTTCAACGCCACGCCCGTATAAAGAAAATCCTGCTCCGGCGTTGCGCTCAGCGTCGCCCCAAACGTCACCGCTTTATACTGCCGCAAAAGACCGAGCAGGTTGCTGCCCATCACGATTTTGCTTAAGCTCCCGTCCAGCAGCGTAAACGCCTCACCCGCCACATGGCCGCCAATCGCCCAATCCGTGCCCAACCTGCCCCGCAGCAACCCGCTCAGCACATACTGCCCCGGCTGCACCAGCGTCGCCGCCGTAAACTGGATAATCTCAGCGCCAACCAGCGCTGCATTCGCCCCATTCAGAACCGCGATCTGCGTCACACTCTGCAATGAAGCGCTCCCCAGCAACGACACCGTCACGCTCCCCGCATCGTCAAACACCGCGCTCGGCCCCGCTGGCAACGTCGTAATCGCCGTCCCAATCGCCGCTGGCGTGTTTAAATCCACCACCCGCGAATAGTTCGATCCATTATCGTCCGACCGGTAAAGCGCCGCCCCGACCCACGCATCGGTCAACCCATTCGCCGCCACGCGCAGCATGCCCTTATCCGTATCGTCCCCCGGAAACGCCGGTATATCCAGCAAATGCGCCGAAGTATCCGCCAGCGCGGTATTCAACTGCAGCAACGAGCCTGCCGTCCCCTGCTGGCTGTAAAAATCAAATGTCGAAATATCCTCCGCCACCGCCTGTACATACATCACCGCCGGCGTGCTCATGCGCGTCGAAGTAATCCGCATCCGGTGCGTAATCCCATTGGAAGTCACATTAATCACATCCGACGGCTCCATCTGCGAATACTTCACCGGCAAATAAAACGCGAAACTATTGCGCCCCATCCACTGCGAAAACAGCGAAATATCCGCCACATTTTTCGCCACCTGATCGGTGCACATAATCGGCATATCAATCGTCACCACCCCAAGGCTGGACGTCACCGCGCGCTGCGAATACTGCGTCGCCGTCTGATAATTCAGCAACCGGCTGATATAAACAACATTGACCACCTTCGGCAGCTCAATCTCCTGCATGCGCGTCACCGCAAACACCTCGCCGGGATTTTCCGTCGTGGAAACAGCCAGCATATCCTCCGTAATCGAACCCACCGTCGCCCCGCCGCGCGGCACGAATTTCAGCACCCCGTCCGATTCCACTACATCAAAAAAATACGCTGCCTGCAACGTCTCCACCGTATCGCGAATCGTCTGTTGCCGGTTGACAATAAACCCTTCCACCTGCCCCGCAATGCGGCTCACATCAATATCGCTTTGCAACAACCCCGAGCGTAAACATACATCCGTCAGAATCGCCGCCAGCCCCGAAGTGCCAAGCTTCCCCTGCACCCAATTCCCCGTCTCCCAGTCAATCCCGTCCGACCACACTACCTTCAAATCCGGCCAATACGGAAACGGCCGCGCATCCCACGTCCACACAAACATGCGCTCAACCATGCTAGACCCACCCCATTTTGCATGCGCCGCGGTCAAGCCCACGCGCTGCGCCACAAAATCGATGCGTCCTTTAGAATCATAAGGAAACCCGCTGCCGCTGCTCAACGGATCGTAAAACACGTTCGGCTGGTTCGTCGCCCCATCAACACTGGGATAACCAATTTCCGTAAACCAGATTTTCTTCATACCCGCTGTCCACGCCGTCGTCGTGCTATCCGGATTGGTATGCGTATGATTCCAGAACCAGTCGATATTCTTGATCGCATAAGCCGGGCTCAGCGCCGCCTGAATCGTGCGCGCCGTATCGGTATAATACCAGTCGTAATCCTCGCCCGATGTCCATCCCGCAATCACCGCATCAACGTCATACCCCGCCTGCGGCCCAACAGTCAGCGGGAAATACGCATCAATCCCGATCACATCGATATTCGAACTCGCCCATAACGGGTCAAGGTTATACCACCCCCCATCCGTATGGTGATACTCCGACCAATCCGCCGCATAAGTAATGGTAACGCCACTACCAAGAGTCGATTTCACCGCCCCCGCAAGGCTCACCAGTTGGCTCACTGCCGGATAATTCCCCGGCGTATCCGTCACTTTAGTAAGCCCCTTTAGCTCCGACCCGATGATAAACGCATCCACATACCCAGCCACCAAACTCGCATAGTGGTTGATAAACGCGTTATACCCGTTGGTCTTTGTAAAGAACGTCGCGATATCCCCCGCCGCCCCCGTCAAATCCCCCCGCCACGGCTTGCCCGTAGTATCCATGAACAGCAGTGGATAAAACGCAATCTTATACCCCCGCGCCCGCAGCTCCGTCAGGTAACGCAATACGCTCCCGTCATCCGGCGTGCCGCCATATTGCGGCGAGCCGCTAACCGAAGTAATCAAATGCGCCGTGCTACGGTTAAACCCAGCCACACCCCAATTATTGGGCTGCGTAATCGCCCCCACCTGATATTCCACCCCCGGCAGCACATTGCACGACGTCAGCGTCATGCTAGTCCCAAACCAGCTCACCACCACCGATACCCACCCCACATTCGGGCAGGTCTGCTGCAACTGGTTCAGCGCGATCAAACTATTCGCCTCGCCAAACGGCGTATGCATATTGATCGCTTCCTGATTGCCCTGCTGCACCCAGCTGCTCCCGACCAGAGACCCCGGCACCTTATTTTCCACCACTGTGTCATACACAAATTCCCCCGCCCCTGGAATCATAACCATACCGGTAATCATGTCCTCCAGCGTGTCGCCCGCGTAATCCGTAGCCAGTGTTTTCTTCAACACCTCAAAGGTAAAATTCGGAATGCGGTTGCCATAATCGGCCAACTGGAAATTCTCAAACACCACATACGCCATCCCCCGAAACGCAGGCGTATTATTCACCCCTTCAATCGACTGAATCAGCGTATCCGGCGTCTGCGCCTCGTTACCCTTATAAATGCGCACAGTATATTTCGATAGATCCAACTGCTTCGCATCTGCCCAGATCCGCAGCATCTCATCCACCGGCCCTTCGCAAATGGCAATCGCCAGCGTCGCCGAATAACTATACGTCGTCGTGGTCTGCGAAACCTTCCCGCCGCCGCCCTTACCGCCCGCCCCAGTCGAGCTGGTCGTGCTGGTCACAGCCTCATCAATCGGTTGCGACCAGATAATAATACCCCCCACCCGCATCATCCCGTAAATCACCGGAATCGTCTTACCGTAGGTGGAAGTCTGCACCCCCAGATCCGCCAGTCGCGGCCCGTTCAGCGGCCTGAGCGTTTTCCCCCGGCAATGGAGTTATCAATACTGCTGCCGATAGTATGCCCGATCTGGGCCCCGATATACGCCCCCGGTGGCCCGCCAAAATAGGAACCCACGGCTGAGCCAATGGTGCTTAAAACAATCGATGCCATAAATACCTCAAACAAATAGGTTGTATTATTGTGTAAAAATGCTTCATTGATCCCGGCCAAAAGGCCTAAAAATTAATAGTTAAGGGGATATCACATGAAAAAACTGCTTACTTTATTTGCGTCTATCGGCCTGCTGAGCGGCTGTTCTTCGGTCATCGAAGGCACCAGCCAGGAACTCACCGTCAACACCAATCCCGCCGGTGCAGATTGCTCGCTCGAACGCCAGGGCACCTCAATCGCCCACATCGCGACCCCGGGCGCTGCCACCATCAAAAAAACCAAATATGATATCCTCGTGCGCTGCAACAAGCCGGGCTATCAGGAAGCCACCTACATGAACCATTCCGGCGCTGCAGGTGCCACCTTCGGCAACATCATCCTCGGTGGTGGCGTAGGCTGGGCAATCGATTCCGCTTAGGGTGCTGACAACAAATACGACACCCCCGTCAACCTGACGATGATTCCAGGCAACTCGAAAGACTCCGCGCCAGCCGTTGAAGACAAGCGCGCTCAGAAAGCCAAAGAAAAAGAAGAAAAAGCCGCTAAGGAAAAAGCGGACGACGCTTCGAAATAATTCCGCCATTGATCCAGCCTATGCTTCACCACCACTTGTGTAGGAGCATAGGCTTGGATGATGCCCAACTCTCAATTTAATAAAAATTTATACAGGGACAGTACATCAATGAAAAAGCATCTGCTCGCCATTGTTTCCATCGCCCTATTATCTGGCTGCTCAGTTTACAAAGCCTCCGACCTGCAAGGTGCCACCCCTCAGGAACTGACCACATGGCGGATGTCGTGACGCTTGGCCTCTGGGAAGTTGTGGGTACACCGCTTGAAGGCTATGTCTCTGACGATGAATCCATCGTTTACAAAGTGAACTACGCTCCAACCGGCGCAGTGAACAAAGTAACGATTCATGGCAAATAATCCTTCCCCGATTCAACCCGGTACACGGTGACTATCTTCCCGTACCAGTCAGCGCTGAGCAGGTGTTCAACCACCGCCTTCGCTGGTGCGTACGCGTGAATCATTCCCATCTGCCCCGCCATGTTACTTACAATGGCCAGATGCTGCGGATTCCCATCCACATTAAGCAGCAGCACATCGCCATAAACCAAACCCTGCTTGGATTTCTCACACAATAAACCTCCAAGCGTTTGGCGTAATTTCACCACATCCGGCTGGTGCGAATAATCCCTCTCATCCGCCGCCGCAAAATCCCGCCCATCCCGCCCCTTCAATCTAAGATCCACCGCAACCCCCACCAGCAGCCCAAGACAATCCACCCCGCCCTTATGGCCAGCTTGCCGCTTCAGTCGTCCCTGATGATGAAACCGCGTGCCGATCCAGCTCCGCGCGCAAGCCACGATAGCTTCGGAATACGACATAAAAAAACAATGATTAGGTGCCCAATGATTAGTTGGCAGGCTCTTCCTGCGTTTCGTTACGATCTTTTTGCGGGCGGAAATGCGTGCGCATCGTCGGGCGCGCAAACAACGGTCGCTGCCCCATGCTCTTAGCATAAGCCCACACAAGCCCCGCCATCACAACAATGGATAACCCAAAAATCCAGATGAACGCCGAGATCGTGGTATTCCCATAAATCCCGATGACGCTGGCCGACACGAACACCGACAACGCGATCAAAAACCCAAGCACCTGCCCCAGAATCGTCGATTTGCTATGCACGCCGAGCGCTTTAATTTCCCACTCGTGGCGATGCTTCTGCTCAATCTCGAACATGGTGAGGATCATCTTCGCTGAACCTTCAACCACATAATTATAACTCTCCAGCACTTCCGGATGCGGTAGAATCTCCACCGTGCGATTCTGGATGCGGTCGCGTCCGCCGCTCTGCCTGTAACCACCCGTCTTATAGGTGCGCTGGTCCGGCGTGCGTTTTTCGTTTATCGGCTCTTCCTGCTCAGGATTTCTAGGCTGGTCATTCATCGTGTGCCGCTACTTCCAATCTGCCGATTACGCTTTCAATATCCTTGCCGATATTGCCCCAGTCCGAGTGCAGACCTTCAGCCGACGTGCGGTAAGGATAGCGGTACAGCATGGAAGAGACCGTCACTTTCAGTACTGAAAGCAAGCCCCTCGAAAAATCGGCCATGATCTGCATAAAAATCTCTCCTTCTAGAGTAAGCCAACACTAAAGATTTTCTCTGATAAATCAAATATAAAATTACTTTCGGCACTAACTGCGCGTACCTGCCGTTTCCAACATACGGTCCAACCCCGGCACCAGCGGCTCGCCCCTGAAATTCACCACGTTATTAAACCGCGCAAAACACGTATTGATCGTCTTATCGCACCCCAGCGTCAAGCTATACGTATCCCCCGGCCCGATCGCATATGGCATCGGCAACACCAGCGAAACCTGCCCCGCCGTCGACGGAATCAACACATATTCCTTCACCTCCATGCTGAATCCCGCATTCGCCCCGCTCGTGAACGTCACCGTCCCAAACGAATAAATCCCCGATGGTTCTGTCCGCGTCGTATCCAGGAATTGCAAGTTAGACACTGCTGACGTCACACTCCCGATCACCGTGCTCAATGAAAGATCAACCTTGCACCTGCTATCCCCAAGCGTCGCCCGGCACGATGCCGAATACAACTCCCCAATCGTCTGCGAAAGCCGCTGCGTCAGCCCGCGCACCTCCGCAATAAATTGCTGCTTGTAATGCGCCACCTCGCCGAGCCACCCCCGCTTCAACTTCAACGAACCCTGACTCAAGTCCGTATAATTCACCTGAAAAATTTCAATCTCCGCAAAATCATACAGTCCTGCCAGAATATCCGCTTCCGTGATGCTCCCCGAAGTCAGCATGCCCTCCACATCAAGATTATCCACACTCAATGACCCCGTATTCTGAATCGCACTCGGATTAAACCCAGTCGCCGCCCTGAACGTCACCCCACCAAACACAATATCCACATCATGATCGGTAAACCCCAGCACAACCGCATCGCGCCGCGTCAGCTTCCAGCAACTTGCCAACCGCGTCACATCGCCCGCCAGATGTGCTGCCAGCGCAGGTGTAATGTCCTTCATAAGCCTCTCCTCAAACCCTGATTTCAACCAGTGGAATCTCATGCCAGCTATGGCTGCCATACGAATCGATCGTCGCCGCCAGCCTGTCCGTATCGAACCGCACCGGTACATCGAATTCAAAATCCGCGCTCACGCTCACGCCGCTCGAAGGCGCCGTCACGAACGTCACCCGCCCATTGACCGTGTTGATCGCATAACTCGCACCGCTTTGCAGCGCTCCGTTCAAATAAATATTCAACGTCCCCGCCACCGGCTTACTGATCGTGCGCGATTCCGTCACGCCGCCATCGACATAGGTGCGCACCAGCTGGAAAATCTTATTGCTCCCATTCCCAACGCCGATCACTTGCGCCGCCACCGTATAATCCGTCCAGTCCTTAAACCGAAACCCATCCGCCCTGCCCTTGCGCGCGCGAAAAAACGCAATCAGCCCATCCAGCTGCGTCTGTGTCTTCACCCCATGCGCCACGTTATAGCACGCCCGCGCCTGCGACCAGTTTGCGTTACGTTGCTCGTACCCGCTCTGGGTAATCACGATATCGGTAGAATACTCAGGTCCCCCCGCCGAGCCGTAGGCAATATCGGTCGGGAAGCGTGTCTCAATGAACGCCATAAAAAACTCCACAATATATTAAAAATGGCCGTGCGAAAACGCAACGGCCCAGGCAAGTCAAAAATAAATTAGATTAAACGGCGAGGCCCTTGGAACCGCGCAGGTTCGGCGTGCGCGGCGGCGTCACGCCACCATCGGAAGCCATCGCGTAATTAGTGACATCGGCAGACACCGTGCCATCGAGCGCCGGGCCATCGACGATGGTCTGGTCGACATCGCTCTGCAACGTTTCAAGCGGCGGACGGTTGACCGGTTTATTCAGCACCATCGTCGCTTTTTCAATTTCGCCATTATTGAATTTATCAGCGAGGTATTCCGCAACGTTCTGCTCACCGCGCCTGAAATCCGGCCCGATCAAATCGCTCACATAAGTTTCCAGAATATCGCTGGCACCCGTCCCGTCGACCGGGTAATTCTTAAGCGAAATCCTGTCGTCTTCGCTCGCTTTCGCTGCAATAACGGTAACGATATCTTTGCGCGTCACCGGCTTGTCGCTCGACACGAAATCATAAACAACCGCCAGCTTTTCGCCCGGATTGAGTTCTTTTTCCGCTGCCATACCCAGCGCCGTTTTCGCAATCAGGCCCGCGCCCATCGGCGTCATGCCAAGCGCGATATCGGAGCCAACTTCAACCACGCCGCGCTCAACCGCGCCTTCATTATATTCCTTCGCATCGCTTATCAACTGGCTCTGTGCCATCAGCGTGCCGGCATCCACATCAAGGCGACCCGCCAGCGTCGTCATCATGCTGTCGCTGCTGGTCACTTCATCGCCGAGATCAAGTGCGGTCGTTGCCGCTTTCAGCCCCATGCCCGCCGATTTCGGCAGCACCTTATCGCCAACCGCCTCCACGATCTGCGTAGGCTTCACCTTGCCTGCAAACTCCATTGCGCTATCAATCGGATCGAAATCTTTTTCTTCAGAAATGGTAAAAACCCAAATGTTTGATCTTATATTATTACTATAAACGTATTTGTTCCGGTTCAGGAAGAAGGTTTAATGAACTAGGGAAAAGATTTTTTACAGCTATGTAATACTGTGCGAAACGCTTGGCTGCTCATCGCTTAACTTGCTGGTAAACTTACCGATTGACGGGCGGGTTTCTTTCGCCGCGCCATTGACCTTATCCACCATCGACACCTGTTTGGCCGCCGGTTTGGCCGCTACGGCCTGTGCTTTTGCCGCCGTCTGTTCAGCTAGCTTCGCTTCATCGCGCACGATCAGCTCGCTGACACGCGCCTTAAACCTGCCATCGTTCATCTGGCGCAGGATTTCCCCCGGCGACGTACCCTTGCCACCGTTCTGCTGGGCATACTCTTCACCGATCTCAAGCGCCACCTGCTTGCCGACCTTGCGATTGTTCAAATCCTTGTTGCTGGCAAGGATAAACGCCGCATATTCATTCGCGCCAATCTGCTGGCCCGCGTCGAACGCTTTTTTAAAGCCGCTATACACTTCCGTCGTTGCCGTGCCAATCAGCATATCCGCGCCCATACCCACAAGGCCCGGCACGATACCCGCCACGATGCCGATGCGGCCCGAAGAGATTTTCTCTGCCGTCTGGAATTTCCCCCGCATCAAATCGCGCGCAACAAGCCCCCAGCCCACGGCCTGAATCAACCCGCGCACGCCGTATTCTTTAATGAAATGATCGCGACTTTCAGCAATCAGCGGCGGCAGCGTCGTGCTGGTCAGCATCGCCATCGTTGAAATGCTGTTTTTATCCTTACCAGTAATGTCTTGATACATTTCCTTCAGGGCCGTCATATTCGCGGTAAAGCCTTTAACCACGCCCCATGTTTGCAGCGCGGTAAAGCCAATCTGGATACCGTCGTTTAAAAACTGCCGGCCGGTAACATTTTTGGTAACATGCGTCTCACTTAAAAACTTGCCCGGCGCGTTAAACGCTTTCTTCAAGCCACCTGCGCCCACCACACCGGCGATACCGCCCAGTGCCGGCAATGCCATTTCAGTAGCGAGCGGTGCGAAAGCAACATATCCAAAGCCGCTTTCGATTTTGCTCATGCCTTGTGAAAACGCCGAAGGCTGATCGCCTTTGGGAACCGGCTTCGGTGCAGCGCTGCTTAACGCGCCTACATCATCGGGGGAATAACCGTTCTTCAATGCATCGAGTTCATTGCGACGTTCCGCAAGATGCCCGCCGACCCTGTTGGCTGTATCGTCCGTCTGCCCTGCGGCGTTCCTTTGAACGGCCGTAATGCTTGCAGCATCGACACTCGCATCAAGGCCCAGCACAACTTGTTTCGCCGTGCCCGGTTTCAGATTTTTGAGGAATCCCGTTTTGCCACCCAGTAAAGCCGCGCCATCGCCGCCACGGATGCGTGCTGCCCCGGCGCCAATGATGTCGTCAAATGTGTTGAATTTTGCGGCAATGACCATTTAAGCAGTTTTTACAAAAGGTTATAATTACAATGTTAAATTATATCCCTTGCCCAGTGCTAAGACTATGTTTTTAATATGAATAATTTGTGACAAAACAGGCATATACACCGCTCCTGCAGAAGAAAATCAATCAGTTACAGGAATACGTCTTCTATATAAGGGAGATTGCAACCGACCTTAAGGCGCTAAAAATCAGTTGGGGCCATTGCGCACAACGGATTCCTTGTCCACCTTATCGCGGCGAATGCGGCCGCTGAAACCATCATCTTCACCGTGTTTTTCAGGGGTCCATTTCCGTGTGCTACCGGCGCTGTGTTCGCCGTGCTCATGGTGCGCTTCGGTGTGGCATTCCGTTTTGCGGCTGCCTAGCTTTTCGCGGAACGACGGCCTGCCGCCTTCGCTGTCCATATCCAATTCGCGCTCATCCATCGAATCCTGGCGTTTCGAAGACAATTTATAAGTCGCCTCATCGCGCGAAGCATGGTCGAAATCATCAGAAGGATGATCGCGCTTATGCGATTTTTCATCATGCCCTGCGGCAACTTCCGCTTTCGCTTTTTTCAGGTCTTCGATCTTGTTTTTAACCCGCTGCCAGAGCGTCACCGGCTCGTCCGATTTCTTCGACTTGATTGGCTCCTTGCCCAACACCAGCGAGGCATTCGCCGCGAGCGTCTTGAGCAGTTCAACTTCCTCACGGTCCTTTGTAAGATCCGCTACATGTTTCCCATCGCCGCGATCACGCTTGGCGAGGTTGGAAATCACGCTCTTTTCCTTATCGGTAATATTGAGCGTTTTCTGTAGCAATTCAGGGTCTTCACGAATCACTTCAACCAGCACATCAACCACCGCATCCAGCGTTTCATTGAAGGTTTCATGCGACTGCTTGCGCAGTTCCTGGCAACGTTCATTCTTAATGCCGAGCTTCTGGCACAGCTTTTCGTCGCTGCCGACCACGTCGCTGAACAGCGTAAAGATAAACGCCCGCTGCGAGATTTCGAGTTCTTCGGATTCCAGCGCCTTCTTCATATCCTCAACGCTGAACACGAAATTGCCCAGCTTATCATTCACCTGCTCATCGGTTTTCGACTGCGACGTATGCATCTGCGCCGTCTTTTCATCCACGAGCTTCAAAATTGCCGCTTTAACTTCTTCATCGGTCTTCCCCGAACCCTGCGGCCCAAACGTACGCCCATCATTCTGCACGATTTTATGGCCATTGGCATCGCCCACCAGTTCAACCAGCGCAATCGCGTCCATACGGCCGTCTTTAATGCGCTTGGCAATGGTCTTAACCGCAAATTCGTAAGCCGTCAGTTCCGACTCCGGAATCTTGTCCATCGCAGCTTCGTTCCAGCGCGCTTTTTCAAAATGCTGGAAGAAGCGATCGCCGATATCGACACGCTTGGAATCTTTCTGGTGCTGCTGGAAGATCTCATGAACGAACTGTTCATAGCTCATGCTCTTTTCGCGCTCATTACCTTTACCACCGGCAACGCCGTCAACCACAATCGGCGGCACTTCTTCCGGCGGCGACCAGTTGGACTGGTCCTTCGGCGCTTCCATAATCCTGCGAAGGTGCAGAATACGATCCAGCGCGATTGGCTTGGCATAACGTTCTTTAGCATCGTTGCCGATGAGCTTACCTGCAAATTCGCGCCCGATAGAAGCGCCAAGACCCCATAAGATGCCTTCAGTGGTCTTAGAATCACCAATGCCGCCTTCGCCGCCGATACCGGCTTTGCGTGCAGCGACCTGTTCTTCAGTCTGCAATTTACGCAACGATTCGTCGCGCGTCTTGAACTCGGTTTCCATTTCCGTGCGATGCGTCGTGGTGCGCTCATCGCCACGGCCGGTTTTCATGCCCGCTTTGGTCAGCCACGTATCGTCGAATGCACGTTCTTTAGTAACAAACTGCGCCGTTACGGCGCGATCAGCATGAGTTTCAAGGTTAGCTTTATATAAAGACTGAGTTTTGAAGTCCTCAATAAGCGAGGCGATCCTTTTTTCACGGAACGGTTCAGGTGACAGTGCAGCACGCGCATCCTTGGTAATATTATCCGGGCCAAAGCTGCGAAGCACTTCATTACCGCTCATATTACGAGCGGTCTCAATATCGCTCATCAGCCTATCAACATTCATGCCGGTTTCTTTAATAACACCGATCTGCAATGGATAGGTTTCCGGCGTCAGCTTGCCGATTTCCGTTTTCAGCTTGGTAACGGTCTTAGGCAGCTCTTCAGCACGGTATTTGCCAAACTTGGCCTTATAATCGACCTCAGCTTCCGAGATCATTTTATCACGTGCGGCGCGCACATCCTTAGAGCTCAGCGATTTTTTATCGCCTGCCGAATTACCTTGCATCGCATCTTGTTCGATCTTCTTAATCTTCTCAATGCGGCTAACGGGATCTTTTTCGCTAAGAGCATCTTCCATCGCTTTTTTCGACTGCTGCAGCTCGTATTTATCCGTGCTGCTTTTCGCCTTGAGGATAATAGCCGGCAATGCACCGATCGTACTGACAACGGTGTCGCCCATGCGCTTCCAGAACATGCCGCTGACTTTGCCGCGTGCATTGGCAATAACTTCGTTGCGCGAACTCAGCGCGCCGAGATTGCCGTTCGGATGTAATTTCTGCAGCGGCGCCACGGCCACGCGCAGATCGTTCGCCGATTTCGTAGATTTGTAAAGGTTATCGCCGATGCGATAAATCTGTTCCGAAAGCGCGATGCCCCAGCCGACCATGCTCGCGGCTTTGCCTTCACCAACAAGCTTGGTTGCCAGTTCTTCGCCTTTTTGCGTGATCATCGGCAGGATGACAGGGTAAGCGCTGTCGATGCTTTTCTTCAGTTCCGGCGAAAGATTCATGCCGAAGAACTTGCCGTCATCAGTCATCATCGTGCTGAAGTTACCGGTCTTGCCAAAATTTTCGCGCGCCGACGAATCCGACCCCGAGCGTGAGCTCTTGCGGTCGTCCGAGTCGTCGTGTGAAGCGCCGTAATCTCTTGACATTAGACAAAATTTCTTTGTTTGTTATAGAGTTGTAAAAAGGTAAATAACCTGTTTAGACCCACTAACATTATAGACCTAGTGAGCAAGCACTCTCCAGCCCTTTTTTATGACATTTTGGTTACGGTAGTGCCTGATTTGGCAAGAAATTTCATGCCCCCGAAGGCGTGAAAACAGGGGCTGTTTGTAATAAAATCTTCATTAGCATTATAGGCTTATTTAGCCCAGTATGGTAAATAAGAACTAACAATACGGCTGTTAACCAATTCGTTTTCGAATGGTTATTGACTATTATTCTGTTTTAAAAAGAAAAAATCTATGGCTACGACCGACGAACTGATTCCAGTTAATACCACCCCAACCGGCGGAAGGGTCGATGTCACCTCCAGCACGCTCAAATTCGCCCTGAAAAATCCCGACAGCGAAGCCGCTAAGATATTGGGTGTTCTAGATCATTCCCTGACCGACCAACAGATCGACGAGCTTGACGCCCGCGTCCGTGCCGCCTCCGGTAAAAACCCCGACGGCTTCATGACGCGCATGTGGGACTATATAGTAACTGGCTTCCAGTCATTAACGAGTACCTTTACCGGAAACGGCAAATCCGGCAGTTTCAGCGAGATTAAGGCCAGCCGCGCCGCCCTGCGCGACGGCGCCAAGGTATACGAAGACCTGACCCGCCCTAATATTAACGGCGTCGCCGCCTTCGCCAGCCTCGCCGAACGCATTAGCGGCGTCACGCCCGACGGTGCCGGCGGTTACAAGGCTGTCGTCGATGCGCAAGGCAATGCCAAGGGCATCTTCCGCGTCGAGCTGGACAAAAAGATCAATCCCCAGAGCGCGTCCAACTCCGCCCTCGAAGACCGCGGCCTCCAGCCCACCAAAGCCCAGCGCGACCGCAGCGAAGTGCTTTACGCCGCCGAAGTCTCTGCCATGTATCAAGATGCCGAACTCCGCACCCTCGCTTTAAAATACCGCCCCCAGCCCGGCGGTAAAAACACCGAAGCCGAGGATTTCGTAAACGACCCGAAAGTCAGTAAACGCATCGAAACCATCGTCGACCGCATCATTTCCGACCCCACCCTGCGCAGCTCCGGCAACTTCAACTACGACGGCCCGCACATCCGCGAACAACTCATCGGCCGTATCAAATGGCGCATCGCCAAAGAACATCACGAGCGCAGCAAGGGCATCACGTCCGAAGTAGCGCCCGCCTCGCTCGAAACCTCCGTCACCGGCACCATGCCGTCTCCCACTTTCCGTGAACCGGTCAAGCCCGAAACCGCCGCTCGCACCGCGCCTTAAATCATAAATTCCCAAATTATAAATTTCTTTTCATCGCTTTCGACAGGCTCGAAGCAAATTCCGACAACAACTGGCTCTGGCTAAGCTTATAACCGTTGCCAGATTGCGTCACCCCCGTCAGCTTCCCCACCAGCTGGTTATAAATGCTGGTATCGTCCGCCGCCCTAGGCGTCGCCAAACTCATCGTCTTAGAATGCCCGCTGATCTTACTCAACGAAGCGTCACTGGCATGCAGCTCCGCACCAATCGTGTTACTTAAATGCTTCAACGTCACGTCCATACTCTGGATCGTGCTTTTAAGAAATTTCAAGTTATGGGCGTGCGTAGCCGCCAATGTGTTTTTCTGCACAAAAATACCTTTCATCCTTCGTGTAAAATGCTAATATTTCAGTATTAAAGACTATCAGGGATTGCCTACATGCCGTTTAAAGTCCATCTGCTCATCATCGCGTGCATTATCATCGCTGTGCTCCTGTCGTGGCAGTTCATGCCCAAAACCCCCGCGCATACCGCCGAAACGAGAAACGCAAAAATCCTGACCATCTCCATAACCCATGCGAGCTGGGGCCTCAATTGCCCTTCCGTCGCCATCAACAGCGACGCCTCCCGGCATGACGCTTTCATGAACAAGCCCGTCACCAACACCAAGCTGCACGAAGACAACGTCCTAGGCCCCGTCGGCATCCTCTGCAACGGCACCACCAAATGCGACGTCACCCCCGACGAAACCACCCTCGGCACCGACCCCGCCCCGGAATGCACCAGCAAAAGCCTCGAAATCGAATACCGCTGTTTCTCCTACGACCGTCCGTGGAACGTGAAAACCACCACCGCCGCGGTCTCTCTGCACTGCGATCAAACGCCCAAATAACAACCAAGGAAATGGCTGCCTGAATGGATAGAAACAACATTCTCATAGGCACATTGCTGGCATCCATCATCATTGTCTGCGCCCTGTGGCATTTCCGCGAAAACAAAAAGCTCGAACTCGACCTCCAGAAAAAAACTGACCCCACCACCGCCAAGTGGCTGGTCCGCTTCGCATGGTCGCGCACCCTGCAATTGCTGGGCGCGCTCGGCGTCTGCCTCATCATTTTCATCAGCTATGACAAACAGCTCACTGATAGCCGCGACAACCTCGACACCCTGACTGAAATCGTCGAAAAGAAAGACCGCCTCGAAAAAGCTTACGCAGCCCAGAAAAAAGTGCCGATCCAGCAACAGGCAAGGTCGCCGCAAGCACCCGCCGCCCGCCCTGTCCAACAAGCCCAGCGCCCGGTCGCGCCAGTACAGCAGCAACCGCAACAACCAGCCAGCATCGCCCCCGCCGCCACCACGCCGCCGCTAACCTCCATCGCCCCCGCGCAAATCGCCGCCACCGAAGGCACCGCCCAGCAAGACCCCAACGCCGACCCGATGCAGCTGCCCGAAGAGCCCGCGCAAGCGCAAGTCCCCGCCGTCAACAGCAACAGCGCCACCATCGAAGCCCTCTACAACCCTGAAAAGTCCCAAACTGACAGCCAGTCCGCAATGGACGACATCAAAAAGCGTTACGAAGACATTCTCGTCATCCACTACTTCCTGAAGAAGTGCAACAAAATCCAGCCCGCCGATTTCCCCACCATCACTAATGCGCTCACGCAGGAAATGGCCGCCGTCAACGCTCCCGCCCGGCTTCAGAACGACATCCTCAGCTCATCCCAAAGCTCCTACAATGAAATCTACGCCAACAGCCCCTGCACCGGCAATGGCATCGGCAATCTCACCACCCAGTACGACAATTACATCACCGTGCTGAACACCAACTTCGCCCAAGCCACCGCCGCTCAATAAGTCTCAATCATCACCGCCAGCTCATCCTTGCTGAGCGCCGCTTTCGACCCTCTAAAAAATTCCACGAACATTTCCGTCACCACCTGCGTCACCGTCACCGCCCCCATCTCAATCACCGCGCGTTTCAAATCCAGCCCCGGCTCCACGCAAGCCTGCACAACCGCCAGCAATTCCCGCATCGAAATCATTCCCTCCGCCAGCTTCTGCGCCAGCGCCAGCATGCTGGTCGCAAGCTCCTCTTCAATCCCGCACGCCGCGTCAAAATCCAGCAAAAGCCGATGCGCCTTCCCATCAATCACCAACTGCGCCATACCATCCTCACATTGTGCTGAATGTAACATTGCCCGCGCTTTCCAGCGCCAGCGAAAACACTTCCTCGCCGTCATGCGCGCCCGATCGCTGATACGCCGTAATCAAAAACGCCCCCGTCACAAAATTGCCGTTGCCAAACACAAACCGGTAATTATTCACACTCCCCGCAAATGCATGCGCCCGCACCATCTCCTCCGACGCTGAATCCGTAAAAACCCCGCTCCCGCTCAGCTGCAACGACAACATCCCCGCATTCGAAACCAGCTGCTGCCATGCCCCGGATTGAACATTCGACGTCACCATCGCCCTGTGATTCACCATCAAATCCGAAGTGCGCAAACCGCCCACCGTCGTAAACACCTCCGGGCTCGCGCCATCCCCCGCCTTAATCAGCACCAACGCGCCACTTTTAGCCGTCATCATCCAACTCCTTTGTTAAGCGCTCTGCAAAAGCGCTCTGAATTCCATCACCCCGTGATAGGTGAACCCGTCGTTTTCCAGCATAATCTCACTCGAAACAAACCGCAGCGACACCAGCACCTGTCCCGTAACCGTAAGCCCCGCCTGATGCAGCAGCATGTACACGCGCTCCATAATCGTCGCCGCTTCCTTGCGCCCGCCGTTTCGGC
Organism: Alphaproteobacteria bacterium; assembly: GCA_025362975.1. Classification (GTDB taxonomy): domain Bacteria; phylum Pseudomonadota; class Alphaproteobacteria; order Rickettsiales; family SXRF01; genus JANYBV01. Next base: position 22,313 of record JANYES010000017.1, read on the forward strand.
TCCACGCATGCACCGCAAATACCTGCTCCGTCCCCGTCGTCGTCTTCGTCGACCAGTCGCTGATCTTCGATTCCCCGATGGTAATATACGGAAAAGCGCTCCCCTGCGGCGGCCTGTCGTACACCGCGTTCACCAGCGTCAACAGCTGCGAATCCGCACTCAACTGCTGATAAACCGCATGCTGTAACGAGTAATGACTAAAATTAGCCATGATCGCATTCCTTTCTGATTGGATTAAATAGCCGCGCCCTGATGCACCAGCAGTTGCAACGTTTCGTTGCGCTCCTCGACATTGGCCACATACACGATGTTGAAAATACTATTCTCATACACAAGCCGCATGCTCGGCGTAATATCGTCCCGGTAACGTAACAATATCCGGTGGCTCAGCTCATGCTGTATCTGCCCGCCGAGCACGATCTCGCGCCCCGCGCTCTTGTCCAGCTTCGCCCCGCTGCTGATCACCGGCATAATCTCCGCCCACAAATCCGCAACATCCGCCCAGCTTTTCGCATACCCCCCCGCCCCATCCGGCGTCTCCACTTCCTGCTGCAAAGTAATCCGATGCCGCAGCCGCGAACACATGCGCTTCATAACCGCACCTAGCGATACGGCTGATACAGCCCCGCCACCTGCGGCGGCATGTGCGACATATCTGAATCCCCGCGCGCATCATACATCGCCGCGATATGCGCCAGCAGCCCTTGCTTGATCGGCTTAGGCACCGCCGTAGCGCCGCCATATCCCGTGTTATACGTAATATCGATCTGGAATCCCACCAGCGGCCCGTTCAGCATCAGCGCATTCTTCGCCGCGTTCAGCCAATAGGTAGACGGATCCACCGTCACCGTCGAACCGTCCTGGTTCACAATCACCACGCTTCCAATCGCCGTCACCGGCCCCATCGGCAGCCGCGTGCGCGACGAAATGGCATAATCGAACGCAACCTGCCAGCTCTGCGAAATCAGCGACCGGCTGAGCCACTGCTCAGCCATCATGCGCGCCGCCGTAATCATGTCGGTAATCAGCGCATCCTCCGCCGTCGAATCGACACGCAGGTAAAGCTTCGCTTCCGCAAGCGTCACCGGTTCCGTCGCCGGCGCGGTTACGCGTGAAAGCAATCGCGCCCGCGTCAGGCTCAGCGGATTGCGCATTAAAAGTGAATCGGCCGTAAAGCCGGGATCGTAAGGGATACTCATGGAATGACTCCTTCGGGTGGTAATGGCTGTGTTTCGGTTGCCCAGTCGGCTTGGATAAAAGCTCTGGCCAGCGTGTCGGCGACGTCGTAAAGCAAGCCGGCTTCAAAAAATCGCACAGAAAATCCGTCCTCGCTGCCGCGACGGCTCTGAAGCATAAAAATCTGCATGAAAATTAATATGTTAGACTCAATAGTTGACAACAGCCGGAACAGGTGACTTAATAATTTTTATTCAACCTTAAGTTTTAGGTTTACCGCGTTCAGCGTTGACAATTACCTGTGCTGGATTGATCCACACAGTTTAGATATATGATTATGCGTTGTGTAAGGGAGTGCCTTACAGGCGTGCATAACAATCTTTTGCCAGGAGTTAGATCATGGCAGACACCCCTCAAAAGCCGTCGGCTTCGGCAGATGATGTGGCGCTCGCAGTCGGTGTTGGAGGCGCTATCGCAGTTGCGGCAGTTGTCTTTGCACCGGTTGCGGTCCCCGTGTTCATCCTCGCCAAACTGTTCTGCTGGGGTTCGCTTGCAGTCGCGGGCAGCGGCGCTTACGGCGTCGCGCGGGCGACCGACTTGATCTCCGATAAGGATATCAAGTAGCAACAAAAAGATATTCACTCGTGTAAACGAGGGAATATCGGCCCTGTTATCCCTAAACCGGATAATAGGGCTTTTTTTTGCTTTGTTTATGAAACAGGCAGGGAAGGAAGTGCTTTGCTCAGGGAGCTCTCGTTAGCAAGTCGCTGCACATGGGTTATTTTAAAACGCTCATGGGCAATCGCGCCTACGCCCGCCAGCCAACCCAGCGCATTAGGCAATTCCCAGATAACGCCCATCGAAGACATCTGCTTGGACTTTTTCTCGGACAAGCCGCAATTTTGAAGCATCTTGCTCGTGGAGCTGATCAGGTCATCCGTTTGACTCGCGAAAAGGGTGTTTCCAAGCAGCAAAGAGCCGTAATGCACGCCTTCATCCGCCGCCAGTATCTTGATGTCATGTTTGCTGGGCCACAAAAAGTCATGGAAAAAGTTTCCGGTTTTTGGGACTTCAGGAATGCCCAGATGTGCATTCATCGCTTTGCGCGTAGCTAATTTCGCGGCGAAGCTCAATACCCAGGCTGAGCTGAAAACGATTAAGGTTTTAGCGAGCGATTCCGCGCGTTCTTCCGGCGGTTTACTTAAATCAGGCTTACATTCTCGAAGCTTGCAGACTCTTTGCAGGCCACCCTCAATCGTATCAAGATACGGCAGAAGGATTTTTCCCACCGTCCGGCTACAGCTTTTGAGCATACCTGGAGCGATCTGATCGGCCACCCCGACAACACCGAGCGAAACGCTCATGGAAACGGCTTCCGCAATGCCCAGGCCGAATGATTCCTTGCCAAATGCCGACCAATTGGCGTCTGGCCCAATCCCTTTTGTTGTTAAAGATCCGTTCGCAGCCACAATTTAATCCTGAAAAAGCACTATGCCAGTGTACAGAATAGCATATTTTTACAGCAGAAATATGACGGTTTTATGAATTCGGGTCGTTAACCTATGGGCAGCACTAATTATTCGTCTTTTTTATCCTGCGATGCATTGACCGCCAAACTGGCTAAGTTGCTTGTAAGATCATGCGCTTTTTCCGGTGAACCCAGGTCCAGCATGGCTTCATGGTTAAATCCGTACTCCGTGGTCATCTTGGTTCTGGTCTCGTCGGAAGGTTCTCCTTCGCCGGATTCCAGCACGATGCCGTAGTCTTCGGGGTAGAACGTCCCTTGCTTTTGCGCTTCCATGAACGATTCAAGCTTATCGGCGCGTATCGCTATGTAAGCAAATATTTTTTTGCCTTCGGGACTTTCACCGCGCACAAGCAAAACACACACGGTTTTCTCTGCGATGATCTGTTCTGTGCGAGTCAATTTTGACACTTTATTACCCTGACAATTCTAAATTTTATATTCAAAAGAGCTTAACCTAAAGTATCTTTATAGGTCAAGCAGCTTAAAAAAACATTAAAATATAGGCTGTTGGGGCGATAAATCTTAAAAAAAACAAGCATTATGTGGCTTTTTGGCATCGCAAAAAGCAAGGGTTTCCCGCCAGTTAAGCCATAACAGGCGGGAAACCTGCCATTTTACGGCGTAACGACCGGGCGGTAAGCCGCCGTAGCGCGTTGCGCCAGCATGCCGATGGGCATGCCCGACGTGGTGCTGCCGGTCGGCGTCGCCACCGCCTGCAGGTAGCGCTTGCTGCCGATATAGCCGATGGTATACGCCTGCCTGTCCAGCGTCGTCGCATTGACGACGATGCTGATGATGCCAGCGTTGCAATCGGTAGTCGCCGGAGCGGTAAACGTCACCCCGTCATCGCTATGCTGCAAGCTCAGCGTCCACAAAATCGAGCCGCTCAGCACATCCGCTGAAAGCCAGAGCGCGAACACCACCGTCGCGCTATTAAACCCTTGCAGGTCGATCGCCGACGACGTTTTAGTGCTGGTAGACACCACAGGATTGAGCACCCGTGTGACCAAAACATTATGATAAAGATCTCTCATCGATAGTTTCCTTTTTATCTAATAAATTTCAATGGAGGCAAAAACCACGTTTTGCCTCCATTGGCTTCATCCCCAAAACGAATCGCAGCCCGAAGGCCCAGATTCGTTTTGATCAGGACAGTTTCATAAGCTTCAGCGCTTCGAAATTGACGACGTCGCCGCCGACACGTGCCGTTGCGTAATACTTAATGAACGGTTTTTCCGTAAACGGATCGCGCAGGATCGAAATCCCCTGGCGGTCCACGATCTAGTAAGCCGACTGAAAATCGCCCACAGCCACCGAAAGCGAGCCCGACGCCGCCGTCGGCATATCCGCCGCCATCATCACCGGCACGCCCAGCAGCGTATCCGGCGCACCCGCCATCATGCTCGGCTGCCACAGATACTGGTTGGTGGTGGTTTTCAGCTGGCGCACCTGCTGCATGGTCGTGCGGTTCATCAGGAACGTCGCGCGGCGCATGTAGCCGTCCTTCAGCGCATAGAACAGTGCGATCAGCGCATCGGAAGTCACCTGCCCGCTCGTCCCGCTATTCACCTGTGGAATCTGCCCCCAGCTAGTACCCGCAGCATAGGACAAAATCCCACGCGGCTGGCCGACGCCGGTGCCCGCAAGGAAGGCGCTGTTTTGCGTGCGGCCGAAAATATCGGCGATCTTGCCTGAGAGCCAACCCTCCACATCAATCGCCGCATCGTCGACGAGTTTCTGTGTCGCCTTAGGCTGCGCATAAAGCTCATGCGTCGGAATATTGCGCCTGGCGATGGTCGAAGTCGCCGTATCGGTGCTTATCACCGCAGTTTCCGAAGTCCACCCGGCGGTCAGCGAATTATGATCGTCGATCAGATCGAGCGAATCAGTCGAGATAGTTTCGACCGAAGCAAGCTGGCGCATCGGCGAAGTTTCGAAAATAGACTGCACAATGCGCGAAGACATAGTCGGGGTAATGAGGTAACCGCCGTCAGGATCCGAGCCCACGGAAAGTGCTTTTGACTGAAGCGCTTCAAGCCCGGCATCCATGCCTTTACGAAGGTAAGTACGGAAAGCTTTACTGTAGTCGCTATTTTTTTCAGCCGATTTGAATTCATCATGTTCCCCACCAAGTGTCGGACGGTTGTAAGCGGTCTCAATCTGGTCAAGACGGCTTTTATAATGGTCCATAGCAGTGTTAATGTTATGGAGTTGCTCATCGTGCAACGGGTCCGAATGGCCCTTGCGTTCGATATCGCGCAGGCGCGCATCGTTCACCTGCTTGAATTGCTCCCACGCATGGCCAAGCGAGGACACTCGGTCGGTAATTTCATTAATAGTCATAGTTTTTCCTTTATTGAAAAGTTTTAGATTACTCTCACCCCGTCGAATGACGTGGTCCGCATACAACCCCGGACCCCCGCAATGCAGCGGGGCGACAAAACGCGCTAACGCAAAAGCGCGTCGATAGCCCGGTCCAGCGCATCGAAAAGCCCGATTAACTGCCCAGACCGGAGCGCCTGTTTCAGGTGAGTTTCCTCCCCCTGTGGCGCCTGTTTCACCACCGTGACATTCGCCGCCGCGTTGGCGGGAAACGTCACGAGGCTGATTTCCCAAAGCTCCACTTCCGAAATGGATCTCACACCGCTTTTAGGATCGATGGTGTATCGGGTCGGCGAATACCCGATGGAAAGCCCGCTCAGCGCACCCGCCTTCAACAGCGTATGCGCCTCCTGCGCCCGCTGCACGCTGAGCAGTAACTTGCCCTCCACATACAGCCCGCGCGCATCCTCAGCGATCAGCTCGAACACACCGATCGGCTCATCCTGCTGATGCTGCCACAGCAATTTAATATCGCCGGTTCGCCCCTTCACGGTCTGCGAAAACGCCCCCCGCAGGATAATATCCCGCTGGCTATCGACGATATTAAACACGCTTGCATACCCCGCAAATCGCCCCGCGCTATCGATCGATTTCACATTCAAATCGAAAGACAGCCGTTTGCGCTCACGCATGGAAGCGCTTACTTTTTTGTCGTAATACATGATTGTCCCCACTTAGTTTTAGTCACCCGCCGCATGGCGGGTGGGCCTGAACAAAAAAAACCCGCTCAATGGCGGGGCTTACTTTTTTCCGTCATACCCGCGAAGGCGGGTATCCAGTGCGGAGCGCGTCTGCGCGGGAAAGAATCTTATCCCTCGCTGCCGCGAGGTGTATTGGATACCCGCCTACGCGGGTATAACGGCAGAATATTACGCGGGGTACGACGATAGGCTACTTCTTCTCCGCCGCAATCCGAAACTCAATCCTCACCTCATTCTTAACCACATCGTCGCGCGCCCATTCCCCCTGGCCCACGCCAAAGTCACTGCGCCTCACCGTCACATACCCCGTCGCCACCGCATTCTTCTCATCAAAATGCTCCATCTGGAAATTCAGCACCACCGGCACCGTTTTCCCGCGCAGCGTCAACTGCCCGTTCGCGTAATAATTATTCGAAGTCGGCATCCGCGTAAACTGCTTACAGTTGAACACCGCCTTCGGAAAAGCATCCACCGAAAGCCAGTCCGGCATCTTGATATTGCTCTGCACCTCCTCACTGGCCACACTCACGCTAGCCAGCGCCACCTCAACCTTAATGCTGCTTTCATCCAGATGCTCAGGGTCGAACTTAATCTCCGCCGTAAAATCCGAAAACTTCCCCTGCACTGGCGCGCTATTTTGAATCGCAGAAAACTTAAGGAAACTTTTCTCCTTCACAACCGCATAAGAAGGCACATCCGCCCGCGCCTGCGCCACAATCAATAAACACGAAAGCACAATGACAAACGGCAGGAAGAAAATCTCAAGAATCTGGCGCATTCTAATTCCTTTTATTCAGGTGGCCTTTTTACAAACGGCAGCATTTTAACCAGCACATCGTTCTTATGGATGAAGTGGTGCATCAACACCGCAAGAACATGCAACGTAATCATCCCAATCAAGATCCATGCCAACGTCCCGTGCAGGTCAACGTAGTAACGTTTCATCTCGAGGTTCGGCTCCATGATATCCGGCAACAGAAACAAGCCGAACACCGACACCTTATACCCCGCCGCCGAAGACATCAGCCACCCCGTCATCGGCATGGCAAACATCAACACATACAAAACAGCGTGCCCCGCATGCGCCAGCAATTTCTCAATCGCCCTCATCTGCGAAGGCAACAACACCCCCGCATTGCCCGCCTTCCACAAAATGCGCAGCGCCGCCAGCGTCAGCAGCGTAATCCCAAAGGATTTATGCAACCCCACCAGCTTCATCTTGTCCGGGCTCATCGGCATCGCAACCATAATAAACCCGACCGCGATCAAGCAAATAATCAGCACCCCCACCGTCCAGTGAAAGAACTTCGCGACACCGCCGTAATTCTCTTTGGTATTTTTAAACATTAAATTCCTTATTCGCCGAACTTTTTTGAAAACCATTCATAAACAGCTCGCTGTTCTTCTTGGCTTGCGCGTCTGATCTGAGATAATAACCAAACACTAGTTGGCTTTTCCCATGTAATATTTTTTGCACCCTGATAACAACTCGAACAAAGAGCCCGAAGATTTGATAATTCATCTTTTCCGCCCAGGCTTTTATCCTTAATATGCCCCAAGTGCAGACACACCTTGCGTCCGGTGTTAGGGTCAATTTCTCCTGGCGTTAGACCACACATCTGGCAAGTGAAACCATCATGTTCCAGAACTTCAGACCTAAGCTTTGCCGATATGCCACGCATGAATTTCACACCAATCTTCTCAGCTGGCTTTTCTTTTAAAATATATTGACCTGGCTTTAAATGAATCGTGTCGTTATGCGTAATTATTGACCAGCCTTCCTCATAGCGTAATTCTCGCACACGTCTGGCCCACTCAATAACATTTGCTCCAGCGGCATCGCGTATCTGTGTTGAAGTAACAATCTCTCCAATGTGAGCAAGCAGAAATTGCCGTATACGTTCCTTGGAACCCGACCTACGCATGGCCATTTATCCTCAATGTGGTAAGTATAAGAGCCTTTTTAGTAGAGCTTTTATTCATGTTGGCAACTTTCGATTGGATACCGAAAGTAAACTCATCTTCCAACCCACGCAAATGATTTTAGTAGTGGTTTATTTAGGGGATTATATAGTTAACAAACACAATGACTACCTATAGTATGGCCTCATATTAAGCAAATGAGGTTGTTATGTCTATCCTTTCCGCCCCACACTTCCATGATGAAACCGCTGCCATAGAGTTCCTTGAAGCGATTATCTATGCCGATGGGGTTTTCTGCCCCAAGTGCGGAAACGTGGGGGAGTCCTACAAAATCAATGGCCAGCGTCCTGGCCTCCGTTGCTGCAAAGCCTGCCGCAAACAGTTCACAGTGAAAGTTGGTACGGTGTTTGAAGATAGCCATGTTCCTCTGCATAAATGGCTGATGTGCAATTACCTGATGGTATCCAGCAAAAAAGGCATATCCAGTCATCAGATTCACCGTGCATTAGGCGTTACCTATAAAACCGCATGGTTTATGACTCATCGCCTCCGCGAAGCAATGGCACCGGGCGGCGTATTGCCCCCGCTTGGTGGTAACGGTAAAACGGTTGAGGCCGACGAAACTTTTGTGGGCGGCAAAGAAAAGAACAAACACGCGAAAGACCGCAAACATCAGGGCCGTGGGGCTGTCGGAAAGGAAGCTGTTTTTTCTCTCGTTGAGCGCGGCGGCAAGGTTCGCTCTCAGCATGTACCGGCGGTCAATGCTCACACGCTCGGCAAGGTGCTGAATGACCAGTTGCACACTTCTAGCCGTCTGATGACGGATGATGCCCGTCAATATATCCCGCTCGGTAGAGGTTTCGCTGACCATCAGGCGGTAAAGCATTCCATAGGCGAATATGTACGCGGTGACGCGCATACCAACACCATCGAGGGCTATTTCAGCATCTTCAAACGTGGGATGGGCGGTGTTTACCAGCATTGCAGCGCCGATCACCTCAAGCGTTATCTGGCAGGGTTTGATTTCCGCTACAACGAACGTGAGGCGCTTGGCACGAATGATAATGATCGTGCCGTTGCCGCTCTCAAGGGCATTGTAGGAAAGCGCCTAACCTATCGGCGGATTGGTGCGTAAAGGAAAATGACTGTCCCGTTAGTTCCAGATGCCGCACGAATCTCGCGTGATCCACAGATTCTAAACGCACTCTATAGGTCGCTCGGCAACGCCCTATCGCATTGGCAACATGTTGAAACGGCGCTTTATGCACTGCTTCATAGATTGCTCTGTACTGATAATGATGCAACCTCTACGGTATTTTTCCATATTCAGAGTTTTGAGACAAAAGCTCAGTTGGTCGATAAGCTATGCGCCCTGCGACTTACCAATGATTGTTATAAAGATTTCTGGGTGCCGTTACGCAAGGAAATCACTCACGGGCAAGACTTTCGGAATGGAATGGCTCACTTCGAGGTTAACCACATCTATGCGGATCAATTTGATTACAAAGACTCGCGGTTTCCGGTTGCACTCACGCCGCACCACCTCGACAGAAAATGGAAACGAGGAACAACCGTAAAAGCCATTTATGTCGAAATGCTTGAAGCAAACGCCACAGAATCTACAATCCTAGCCAAGAAAATCATCCAGTTTGGTTATCAGAATGTTCCAGCTTGGCAACTACAAGTAAAATCTCTTCCGCCAAGTCTTCAGCGAATCCTTGAGATAATTCGCAATGAGGCGAGTTCAGCAACACCTCCGCAGCAGCCTCAACCATAGCTCGGAAAATAAGCGGACAAGTTTGGGGTGATATAGTATTGTCATGATGATTATTCATAAAGGTTCCTGAGTATGAAACGTGTTGAATCCGACAAAGAGCGGTTTATCCGCATAGCCCGTGAGCATGAATGTGACGAGATGGGCAAGGCGTTTATGGATAGCCTGCAAAAAGTTGTTTCGGCTAAACCAACAACGCAGGACGCAGTTAAAAAGAAGGCGCGTAAGAAAAAATGACAGAAACGCTAGATATAGCGTTGTGTTTGTCAAATATACTAACCCCTTTATTTACTACCCTGCGAGAGGCCCATACCCCACCGCCGCCCGCTTCTCATCATCCGTAAGAAAACCAGCCTTCTCCACCCGGTCCCAGATCGCCTGATTTCTCGTCGCCAGCGCCGTAACACCACCAATATCCGGCACCAACTCCAGATTCCCCCCAAACATCGGCAATAACCAATGATTAAGCGCATCCACCGTCGAGCACAACAGCGGCACCACCGTCTGCTCCCACAGCGCCAGCCTCGCCTCCTGCAAATTAGAATACGTATTATCCCCCGGAATCCCGAGCAACTGCGGCGGCACGCCAAACGCCAGCGCAATATCCCGCGCCGCCGAATTCTTCGCCTCCACAAAATCCATATCCTTCGGCGTCAAACTCATCTCTTTCCAATCCAGCCCACCCTCCAGCAGCAACGGCCTGCCCGCATTGCCGGCCCCCGTAAACTGAGCGTCCATCTGCAACTTCACCCGGTTGTACTGGTCCTCCGACAACACCCCACCATTCGGCCCGTCAGTCCTCACCACCAGCGCCCCGCTTGGCCGCGCGCCATTCTGCAACAGCGCCTGATTCCAGGCCCCCGACTGGTTATGCTGATCGATGCTGTATGCCGCCGCCTCAACCGGCGAAAGCCCATACCAATCATTCAACGGATGAAATGCTTTCAAATGCAAAATCCGCGATTTCCCTGTAATACGGTCCACCGGAAAATCCGTCGCCTGATTGCCAACCGTATACCGATAACCCGCCGGCATCGTCCCCTTCCCCGCGATCACCGCCATACGGTCTGGCCTTAGCAGATAAATTTCTTTCGGTGCCAAATCCTTCGGCCCCACCGCCTGCACATATGCGTTGCCGCTTATCAGCCGATACTGATACATCGCCTGAAAAAATTCCCCGCGCGCCTGCGTCGGGTTCGCCTGTTTCATCAGCGACAGCACCGGATGCACCAGCAACTCCTTGCGAACTTTCCTCTGATTCGTCTCAAACAGCTTCAGCGACACCGAAGCCGCCGCCAGCGACACCATGCTGATCGCCCGATGCGCCACCACGTTACGCACATACGCTTCCAGTGCAAACTGCGGATAATTCCGATCCGACCACACCGGTTGCCCCGGCATCACCATATAAGACCGCATGCCCGAACCCACCGAGTCGGTAAACATATCCTTCTGCGCAATTTTTTTACCGGATTTGCTTTTTTTCCGTGCGAACAGCTGGCGTAAACCGGAAAATGGACGTGTTTGCTCATGGGCGCTCATGGCTGTCTCCTTCATGACTATGGGGTGCTTCGGCTAAAGATTCATCAGCCTACATTTATAAGGTTACGCGCACACCGCATGGTCGGGAAGTGACAAAAATTCAAAATTCGTAAATAAAAAAAACCAGCCCTGATCTTGTGTTGCCAGGGACTGGTTTAAGGTAAAGGAAGAAGAAACGTAGTATCTCGAATTTATTTGCCGCGCCAGCCACCCAGCCCTTGCTGGTTCGGGGTGCACAGCACGCCGCGCCATTTTTCCGCGCAGGCGTCCACTTTCGACGCATCCATCTGCGCCACAGCTTCCGCGCCGACATGTTTATTGAAAATGCCTTTAATCTGATCCAGCGATACGTCAAATTCTTTCATATTCATGCCCTGTCAGTTTTAAGGTTTATTTAGTGCCTTGGTTATCCTCGTGAGCCTTCAATAAATCCTGCGCCATATTCAGCGCAATCCCGCGCACATGCGCTGGCTGGTACAGCATGCCCTGCTTGTCGCGAATGCCCGTGAATAGCTCCAGGAGATACGGGCGAATTCGCTCCGCGATATCCATGATCATGTTCCCCTTGCTCGCAGGCGCCTCGCGCCTGATCACCTGCACGCCATTATCCCCCGAAACGTTCGCTCCGGCGTTCTTGGCTTTCTGTACCCAGTTACTTACGTTGTCCTTCGGCATAATCAACCTTTGTTAACAAATGGTTTATTAAATTGGATGATACCCTATTGTATTTAACAATAAGTTAATTATATTAACCTATTCAAATTTAAAGCTGGCGCACGCGAAGCCGCTCCCACGCTGAGTTTCGCAGCCAATCGAGGTACTGCGTCAGCGCATCCACCTGATCGTCATGATTTACATTAGGAAACGCCAGAATCTCCTGTTCAAACTGCGCCAGCCACGGCGCCTCCGCGGGCAAACTCAGCCTCCCCGCCTCGATCAACGCCGACACCGCCGCGAACCGCGTCATCTTGCTCCCGACCGGATTAATCCCGATCACCGGCAGCTGCGTCTCCCGTTTCATGTCCTGCAACAATTGCTGCCCGCTGGCCCTATCCTCTATCAATATCGCCTGCGGCAGAAAATCTTTGGCCATCTTCACCATCAGCCGTTTCAAATCCGGATATTCAAACCGCACCACCTTCGCATCCAACAAATACGAAACACCCTCACATTCCCCAAACGTCAAACACACGCTAGCGTCATGCTTATCCCCGCTCTTAATCGCCGTATCCCAACTCTGCACCCGGCGCTCTTCCACCTTCGGTGCCTCCCCATACCGCCTGAACCACCAAGCCTTCACCAGATTCCCATCCTCCGGCACCGGGGCCTGCTGATACTGTGCTGCAAACGCCGCGCTTCCCAGCTCCCGCCGCGCCCTCTCAACCAGCGCCACATCTTCTCTGTCAGGATGCAACAACTCCCCCATCCCGCGCATATGCCACACCCTCCCGCGCCGATACATCTGATCTTTCATCGCCACTGCCGGCAAACACAAATGCTCCCACCCGCCCTTGGCGAGCAAATACCCGCTCAAATCATTCTGCTGCAACCGCTGCATCACCACCACGATCGCGCCCTTCTTCTTATCGTCCAGCCTCGTCGCGAAACTATGGTCGAACCAATTATTCACCCGCTCGCGCCAGATCTTATTCATCGCCTGCATCGCGTTCAACGGATCGTCCACGATCAAAAAATTCCCGCCCTCGCCCATCACGCTCCCGCCGATCGACGTCGCCATCCGATACCCGCGCGCGCGCGTCATGAACTTGCGTTTCTCATTCTGCTCTTTAGAAAGCCGGACATCAAAACACTCGCGATACCACGGCGAATTCATCACCTGCCTGCAATCCATCGAATGTTTGGTGCTCAAGCTCGCCGCATAACTTGCCGCCACAATCTTGCTCTTCGGGTCATGCCCCAATAACCAAGCCGGCCAAGCCACACTCACACACACAGATTTCAACGACCTGGGTGGCATATTGATAATCAACCGCTGAATCTCCCCCCGCCGCACCGCTTCCAGATACTCCGCAATCATCTGGATATGCCAGTTCGGCAAATACTGCGCGCCGGGGTCCACCGTCGCGAACGTCCTGCCGATAAACGTCGCAAAATCGTTCTTCAAAACATCTTCGTAAAAATAAGACAAACCGCCACCTGCCGCCACTCATAGCGGTGCACAAAAAACCCGAATACGTGAAAAACCTAAACCAGCAACGGCCCCGCGCGGCGCAGCTTGCCCATGAAGTCGTCGAACAACACCTTGTCCAACTCCGCCAGCACCGGCAGCTCCCGCTTCTCAACACCTACATCCTTAGGCAATCTCTGCTCCACCTCGCCCAGCTTTAGCAGCAGCCGCGAAAGCGTTACCACCGCCGTCACCGGCGAAACCCTGCCGCCCGATTCCCCGTTCGGCGCCTTCATGCCCTCGGCGCTATCCAGCCCCAGACTGATCTTCATTAAAATCTTTCGCGCCAGCGCGCGGATAAACGCAATGTCATCCAAAAAATCGTCTGAAAATTCCCGCGTGTCCATCCTGTATCCCGTTTTTGCATGACTCTACTTTTAAAAATTACACCCGGCGCGCCTGTCCCGGAAGTAGGAAAATCATCGCAATCCCACATCCATCCTCACGATGAAGCTGGTTGCAAAATGCACCTTCCCGACCATTTATTTTCGCGTAACGTAAGGAAATACAGCCCACTGCACGGCAATGTATTAAACGAAATTAAGCTTCTAGCTTAATGAAAATTACCTCTGTGCATTCAGTGAGCAAAAGAATGCGAATATATATTATAGATTGAATATAATAATATAATTATATGCTTTCAATACAGGTTATTTGGATATATCCTAATTCTCAGAGGATACATCCAAGCACAAGATGCGTCTCATTCTTAAAATGTTTCATAATAGTCCAGGGGGATTCCAATATGACACAAGAAAAAGTCATCGACGACAAGCCAACTACACAAACCGACACAACGCCACAACAAGAAAAGCCCGCTCCAAAAAAAAGCACCTCACCCATTTTCGAATGGCTTGACGATGTAAACAAGCAGGTCCGGGGCGAAACCTCGCTCTGGGTCGCCGTCATCACGCAGGCGATGATGGATGCGCTGAGCAACGCCAAAACCAGCGAAGCGCGATACCATAAGCACGAAGCCATCAACTGGCTCACCGGCAACAGCCGCAACTTCAACACCGTCTGCCACTTCGCCAACCTCGACCCTGATTACGTCCGCCGCAAAGCCAAGCGCGCCATCGTCTCGCCGCAGAACTGGCGCGCCGAGCCCGGCACAGGCAAGCGCTTTTACGAGCGCCAAGCCTATCGCAAGCGCCAGAAGGCGCTCAAATCCCAGCAGGAAGAAAGCGGCCCCGCCGCCCTGCCCAGCGTCATCAACGGCCCTTGGCACCCCGCGAAAACCTCACTGCTAGTCACCCGCTAATCAAAGGAGATTGTCATGATACAGTCCAAAACCCAACCCGAACGCCGCCCCTCCGCCATCCAGACGCTGGAGCCGTTCCTCTGCGATAAGAATTTCTTCACCGCCTGCAACGAACACATCCACACCAGCCAGTTCGCCATCCAGCTCAAGCAGGGTTTAAAGGAAATCGAAGCTAAACTCGTGCCCATTCCCGCCGAGCGCTTAGAGCAAATCACCTCCCGCCTCTTCCTGCATTTCCGCTGCGGCGAGAATGAACAGCGCCAGATCAGCGCCGAATACCGCCAGTCCTTACAAAAATACCCCGAGGATTTAGTTTGCGCCGCCTATCAAAATATTTTGCTGCATTCCAGCAAAAGCACACTCCCCGGCGTCTCCGATTTCTGCCAGTTCATGAACCCCGAATTGCAACGCCGCCGCACCATCCAGCTCAAGCTAATCATCTTGTCCGGCAAAGCCAACGCACACATTAACGCCAACCCACTCGTTAATGAAGGAGTCATGGCATGAACCCTACTGATTTAGAACAACCCCGCGCCGCCATCCTTTCCTTCCCCCGCCGTCGCGGTCGCCCCCGCACGGCGCATAAAGGCCGCGACCTCGACACCCCCGAGCTAGCTCAAAAACGCCGCACCGGCGAAACCACCGAAACCTTAGATCTTTGTCTGGAACGCGGCATCATCACCCACCGTCAGCACTGGAGCGGCATCCACCTCCGCTGGCTCTACACCCTGCGCTACGGCGCCCCCGGCATCCGCGCCGTAGATCCCGCCCACGTGCGCGGCCTCGACCTCAAATTAGACGACCCCCACTGGCGCGCCGAACGCGAAAAAGAATACCACGAAGCCATCGCCCGCCTAACCCTGAGCGGCCACGCCCTGTTGCTGATGAACATCTGCATCTACAACGAACGCCCCCACTTCCTGACCGCACGCAGCCTGAACACCACCCACCTGAAAGTCCACGAACAGATCATGACCAAACTCAGCACCGGCTTAGAAAGCCTAGCCACCGTCTGGGAAAAAAGAAAATAAAATGCACTCACCCCACCACCCACAAGCCGTCACAAACCTCCCTCCCCGTCATACCCGCGAAGGCGGGTATCCAATGCGGAACGCGTCTGCGCGGAAAAAACCTTTATTCGCCCCAGCGAAAACCGAGTGCCCACCCACCACGTCATTGCGAGCGCAGCGAAGCAATCCAGCAAAGGCGCGTCCGCACCGAAAACCTCCCTCCCCGTCATACCCGCGAAGGCGGGTATCCAATGCGGAGCGCGTCTGCGCGGAAAAAACCTTTATCCGCCACCACGCTGCTACAATGGAGTTGGCTTCGCCGCGACACAGAATCATCACCTACGCCGCAATCCAACCCCAAAAAACAAAAAACCCCGCTCGAAAGCAGGGCACATTTGTAACCAAAAAAACGAAAAACTACCGCGTAGGCTTCTTAGCCCCAGCCTTAACCGTTGGCGTCTGCGGAACCTGCACCCCGCCCGTTACGGGCGCAGCGCTTTTCTTCTGCGCTACCGGGTTGCCATCGGCATCCTTGCCCGTAACCGCCTGCACCGCCGAATCCCACACATCACTAATGGCGTTCTTACCCGTTTCAGCGCCCATATCGATCAGCGAACCGGGGTCCGTTTCAGGAACATACTGGTCCAGCCTGTGCATCTCATCGAGCGAGGTCAGCGGATTGATCAGGCGGAAGAAGCTATCCATCAATTTCATAAAAATGCCCTAAAGCGGTGTATTTCAAATACTATAGCACCATAAACCGCTCACCCGATAGTGAACTTTTTATGTCAACTACCTAACCTCAGGAAAAACAGCGCTAATTTGTTGGTGGATACACGCTGCTAAGCGCCATCTGAATGCGCATATCGCTCTTAAGCCGCTCCAGCCCGTCAAGGCTCGAAGCCTCCGCCCGTGCCACCAGCACTGGCTGAGTATTCGATGCCCGCACCAGCCACCAGCCGTCCGGCGTATTGACCCGCACGCCGTCAATATCAATAAATTCCGCCCCATCCTTCAACAGCCGCTGCGTAATTTCCTCGACCACCCCAAACTTCCGGTCATCCGCGCATTCAAAGCGAATTTCCGGCGTATTGATCATCTGCGGCAGCGCTTTATGGAGGTCCGACAATTTCTTGCCCGAGCGCGACAGCAATCCAAGCAAGCGAACCGCCGCATAAATCCCGTCATCATACCCATAATACTTATCCGCAAAGAAAATATGCCCGCTCATCTCGCCCGCCAGCGGCGCCCCGGTTTCCGCCATTTTCGACTTAATCAGCGAATGCCCCGTCTTCCACATCATCGGATTCCCGCCCAGCCGTGCAATCTCACTAAACAACGCCCCGCTAGCCTTCACATCCGCAATAATCGTAGCGCCCGGTTTTTCGCGCAGCACATCCGCCGCATAAAGCTGCAACAACTGGTCGCCCCACAAAATCTCACCTTCATCATCCACAACCCCAACCCGGTCCCCATCCCCATCAAACGCAATCCCGACATCCAGCCCAAGACTCGTCACCGTATCGATAATCTGCACCAGATTCTCCGGCACGGTCGGATCGGGATGGTGCGAAGGGAACGTGCCATCGATCTTTGCGTTCAGCAGGGCATGCGTACCGGCCAGCGCTTCGCTCACCGAAGTCATAATCTCGCCCGTCGCGCCGTTACCCGCATCCCAAGCCACTTTCAACGCACGCGTCCCGTCATAAGCACCGACCAGCTTATCGATATACGCCTGACGCACATCCCGCTGTTCCAGCGTTCCCTTACCTTCCGTAAATTCCCCCTGCCCGGCCACGACCGACAATGCGAGGATATCTTTACCGAAGAACGGCTTCCCGCCGAACACGAATTTAAACCCGTTATGGTCCGGCGGATTATGCGACCCGGTCACCATAATCGCCCCCGCGGCTTTCAGCGTATACGCTGCGAAATACAACATCGGCGTCGGCCCCAGGCCGATATCGACCACATTCACGCCCGAGTCCATGATGCCGCGGCACACCGCGTCTTTCATTTCCGGCGAGCTTAACCGCCCGTCGTAACCCACACACACAAATCCCTCCGGCTGCGCAACAGCCGCTTTCGTCGCAAATGCGCGTGCGATCAGGTACGCATCCTGCGGATGCAGCGTTTTCCCCACAACCCCGCGGATATCGTATTCGCGAAAAATAGTCGGGTCTAAATATGCGGTCGGGGCTGGCTTGGCGAGTTCTTGTGGCATGGGATAAAACTTTCTAGGGAGTTATTTCGTGGGAGCGGGAACAGAGCCGGTAGCTGGCGTCGGTGTAGTCGCGGCGGTCGCAGCGGCGGTTTTTGTCACGCCGACGCGTCTTTGTTCCGCGAGCTGAACGGTAATCTGCTTGGCTTTTTTCGGGTCCATATCGGCTAATATCGGCGCAATCTTCTTTTCTGACATTTTGTCAATTACCATAAGAAGGATGGGCATTTCAACCTCATCAAAGATACGTGCCGCATCTTTTGGCTTCATATTTTCGTAAATCTTAACCAAGCTTTTGATTTTGCTATCTTCTTTGTCGTTATACTGCGCCAGCAGAACCGAGACCTCTTTTTTCATCGCGTCGATCTGCACGATCTTATCGTCGAGGCGTTTTTCAGTCGCATCAAGCGCGGCTTCTTTTATTTCGATGTTCTTTTCCCAGCGGTCCAGCTCTTCGCGGCGCTTCACAAGATTCTGCAAAAGCTCTACTTCCACGGGTGTAAACCGATGCTCCACCGTATCGCCCGATATCTCTGTAACGGACGGATTTTTAGACTTCTCAGGGGCTTCTTTTTCCTTCTTGGCCGCTTCCTTCGGTTTCGCGTCCTTCGGCGCTTCGCTTTTATCATCCTTAGGGGCTTCCGCCGGGGCGGGGGCGGCTGCGCCGGCAGCGGCGGCGGCACCGGCCGGAGCGGGCATTTCTTTCTTCTCGGGCGGCTGGGCGGATTGCTGGGCTAGCGCTTCCGTGCCGTTCATCACGTCTACGATTTTAACGCCGAGCAGTAACGTTGAAATGGTAATCAGGGCAGGTATGAGGCGGATGCGAGGCATTATCCCTTAATTCCTGCTTTGATCAGGTCGAGCAATTCCTGTTCCGAGCGCGAGCGGCTACGTTGTTTGTTGGCGCCATTCCCGCGTGCGGGCGTGTCGTTTTCAATCGGTTCTTCTGCCTGCTGCTTTGCGCTGCGCCCGACCACGCGCCCAAGCACCGCTTCCAGCGACGCTGAAGTTTTGTCGCGGATGCTTTGCAGCTTGGCTTCGACTTTCGGTGGCGGCTGCAAGGGCTGGGCGCGCATATCCGGCTCAGGTTCAATCGGATGCTGTTCGGACATCACGCGGTCTCGCGCGCGATTAACGGCAAATCCTGCCTCCATCTGGTTGGCGAGCTTGTTGCCCTTGTCGATCATGAACGATAAATCGTCGATCAGGTAGTTCGCCTTATCGATTCTGAATTGGATGTTTTCGCCGATTTTCTTACTGGCGGTCTGGAGCGCGATGATACTTTCGGAGGCGCGCTGGGTCGATTCGTCGAAATGTTTAAGCAGTTTGGCCAGTTCGCCGCGGCTGTCCTGAATGATTTTAATGCGGCGGTTAAGCATCCAGCAATACGCGATTGTCGCAGCCAGTAAAAACACAATCAGGATATTGAGAATTAAATTTGCGACCACCCCGAACACGGTTTTCTATGTCTCTTTCAGTTTACGTTTAATCGAATCCTGTACCGAAATTGCAATATTGTCACCAATTCTTCCTAGTATACCAGTTGTAACAGGTATGCCGCCGCAAAGCAATGTTACGGGGTCGTCGGGTGTACAGTCCATCAGCAACGTACTACCGACTTTGAGTGACATGACGTCTCTGAGCGTCACTTTTTTTTCGTCGAGCATGGCTTCGATTTCGACGGTGGTGCTGCGAAGTTCCTTGCCGAGATGCTTTTCCCAGACCGTGTCCTGGCCGAAGTTTTCGCCCATGAACATCTGGAGCAACAGATCGCGGATCGGCTCCAGCGTCGTGTGCGGCAGCAGCACTTCGAGCATACCGCAACGGTCTTCCACCATGTCGATGCGGAAGCGCACGAGCAGCGCGGGGTTGCCCGGGCGGGTGATGGTAGCGAAGCGCGGGTTGCTTTCCAGACGGTCAAAATGGAACGACGCGGGCGAGAGCGGCTCGAAGGCGGAACTCATTTCGGCGAGGACGATATCGACCATGCGCTTGACGATGTCCTGCTCGATGGTCGTATACGGACGGCCTTCGACGCGCAGCGGCTTGCTGGTTTTGCGGCCTCCAAGCAGGATGTCCACCATCGAATAAATCTGCGAGCTGTCGACCGTCACGAGGCCAAAATTTTCCCACTCGACCGCGCGGAAGACGACCAGAAGTGCCGGAAGCGGAATGGAATTTAAATAGTCTTCAAAGCGAATGCTGATCATGGAATCAAGGCTGACATCCACGTTTTCAGACGTGAAATTGCGAAGCGACGTCGATAGCTGACGGACCATGCGGTCGAACACCACTTCGAGCATCGGCAGCTTTTCGTAGGCGGTCATGGACTTGTCCATGATGGCGAAAATACCGTCGTTACGGTCTTTGCCGTTGCCTTCTTTCTTTACGTCGAAGCCAAGGAGGGTATCGATTTCGTCCTGGTTAAGGATGCGTTGCTCGCTATCGCCTGCCGGAACGGCGGCATCAGCGGCTTTGGCGGCTTCTTCGGCTTCGAGTGCCGCTGCCCAATCGTCGGCAGCGGCAGCGTCATTGATGGGTTCGTTTTCTGCCATAGGATTGCCTGAGCGTGTTCAAGAACTTATATCATGGTTAATGCCGTGTTACAATAACAAGCGGCAAAACTCGTGCCAAGTTCAAAACGTGGAATTATTGAACGATGATTTCCTTGAACAGGATGTCGTTGATTTTAACCGGCGCCATCGTTTTATTGGCGCGCAGCAGCAACTCTTCACGCAGCCTCTGGATACCTGCCGAACCGGCCAGATCGCTCGGGCGCAATTCGCGTAAGTACGTGTTGAGCGTATCGAGCAGTCGCGGCAGATTCGCTTCAATCTGCGGCACGTCGCCCTGATGCGCCACTTCAAGGATAACGGTGGCTTTCAGGAAGCTCTGCTGCTTGCCCGAATTAAGGTTCACGAGGAATTCCGGCAGCGTGTAAAAGATGGCTTTTTCGATGGGTTTGCCGTCCGGGCCATTTTCGGTTTCGACCTTTTCTTCATGCTTGCTGAAGAAGCCTGTATAATAAGCGGCGGCACCGCCACCCAGAATCAACACGAGTGCTATCGCGCCGAAAATGATGATTTTCTTTTTGGATTTTTTCCCACCACCACCGTCACCGGCAGCGACATCGGCTGCATCGCCGTCTTCACTCGAAGCGCCAAGCTTAGAATCGTCTAAATCGTCGTCTTCTTTAACTTTGGGCTTCGCCATACATCCACCTTATTAACTACGTTACGAAACGTTTATAGAGTTGTTATTCATTTTACACAAGCGCCTAAGTCCGCCCAGCATAAAAACTTTCCCAGTGTTGCAACGGTGGAACTATTTTTCTGGAGAGTGTAGGATTATAGCAGATTAAAGCGGGCGTGACGCAGTAAAATATGTTGGCACAGTTTATGCTTGTACCCCTGCATAGTTTTAAGCTCCTGTTTGGGATACATATGGATAATAGCATTTACGTCACCCTGTCGAAAGAGCTGGCCCTGTTCAAGGATCTGGACGTGGTCGCCAACAACGTGGCCAATACGAACACCACCGGGTTCAACTCTGAGCATCTGCTCTTTAACACTTACATGACCAAGGACATCAATCAGGGCCAGCGCAACAACATGGCGTTCGCGTATAACAGCGCCACGTATCGCAACATGGAAAACGGCGGCCTGCGCACCACCGGCAACGACCTCGATGTCGGCATCGTCGGCGACGGCTATTTCATCCTCGACACGCCGCTGGGCGACCGCTACACCCGCGCCGGTAATTTCCAGATCGACGGAGCTGGCATCCTCGTCAACTCCGAAGGCTACCCCGTAGTCGACGCCACGGGACAGCACATCACCCTTCCGGAAAACGTGATCACCATCCAGATCGGCGAAGCGGGCAACATCAAGGTCAACGGCGAAGATTTCGGCGCCATCGGCATCGCGCAGTTCGATAATCCGCAATTGCTGGAACGCTTGAGCGGCACGATGTTCAAAAGCGAAATCCAACCGCAACCCGGCGAAAATTTCCGCATCGCGCAGGGCATGCTTGAAAATTCCAACGTGCAGGCAGTGGCAGAGCTGACCCACATGATCAAGCTTAACCACACCGTCGCCGATACCGATAAATTCATCGAGACCATGTACGATCTCGAACGCAAAACCTCGAACACATGGACGCAACAGTCATGATGACACATTCACCACGTAGGGAGATAAACCAATGAGGTCGCTAGATATCGCCGCAACCGGCATGCAGGCACAGCAACTTTATGTTGACGTGACCTCACAAAACTTAGCCAACATTAACACAACCGCCTACAAACTCCAGCGCCCGGAGTTCGAGGATTTGCTCTACCAGAACCAGCGCGCGGCGGGCTCAAACTCGTCGGATAACGGCACGCTCGTTCCTACCGGTATCCAGATCGGCCTCGGCGTTCGTCTTGCCGCTATTGATCGCAATACTTCTCAGGGCACGCTCACGCAGACTTCCGCGCCGCTCGACGTTTCGATTCAGGGTCGCGGCTTCTTCCAGATCACCCTGCCCTCCGGCCAGGTCGCCTATACCCGCGCTGGCGGTTTCCAGATCGCGCAGGACGGCTCCATCGTGACGAACGATGGTTTTCAGGTCACGCCGACAATCACCATTCCGCAGAACGCGACCAGCATCTCCATTGATCAATCCGGTGAAGTCAGCGCCACGATCCCCGCGCAAACCACGCCGCAGATTCTGGGCCAGATGCAAACCGTGAACTTCATCAACGAAGCCGGGCTGCAAGCCACCGGAAACAATTTATTCACGGAAACCGCCGCTTCTGGCGCGCCCGTCATCGGCACGCCCGGTATCGACGGTTTCGGCACCATTTTGCAAGGCTTCCTTGAAAGCTCGAACGTCAATCCGGTTACGGAATTGACGAACCTTATCAAAGCCCAGCGCGTATACGAAATGAACAGCAAAGTCATCACCAAGACCGACCAGATGCTGCAATCCCTGAATCAGAGTGTTTAAGCCCAAAGAGTATAAATTATGAAAAAACTAATCATCGCCTTTGCCCTGTTCGCCTCAAGCGCATTCGCCGAAGACCGCGCCTTCGCGCCGCAAGGCGAAGCAACGACCGCGCAGCTTACCAAGGCATTCGAAGTCAGCTTCGACGATGCCGAAGAAGCAGTGACTAACGCGCTGCATGCCAAAGGCATTGGAGACAAACTCGCCGTCACCATGAATGGACGGCGCAGCGGCGCGCTGTTCGCACATACCCAGCCGGTCACGGTGGAAACTAAAGGCCTGACTATCGAAAAAATCGACCATCGCTGGAGCGCGAGCCTGTTGTTCATGTCCAACGGTGAAGTGATTTCGGCCCTGCCCGCCAGCGGCCATTTCGATGAAATCGTGGAAATTCCCGTACTCAAACGCCAGATTCGTGCTGGCGATATCATTAGCCAGAATGACATCGAAATCCGTGATTTCTCACAAACGCATGTGCGCACCGACACAGTCACCGACATGGCATCGCTCATCGGCAAAGCCCCGATTCACACCATGTCGCCGTCGCGCCCCATCCGCGAACATGAAATCGCCCAGCCGACGCTTGTGAAGAAAAACAGCCTCGTCGACATGCATTTCCGCTCCCCCGGCATGGAAATCAGCGCCACCGGCGAAGCCATGAGCGACGGCGCGCATGGCGATGTCATCAACGTGCGAAACACGGCCAGCAAGAAAATCGTGCGCGCTTCCATCGTCGACAGCAAAACCGTCACCATCTTAGTCCCCGGCACCGAAACTTCGCAATTAACAGGAAATACCTATGGCACAAATTAGCAAAATCGTCTCGCTGCTGGCTCTGACCACGTTGCTATCGGGCTGCGACGGCATCCTCGACAAGCTCGACCACATTAACAAGCCGCCCCCGATGGCCGACATCAAAAACCCGCAGGAAAAATCGGACTATAAGGCCATGACCTGGCCGATGCCCGAAACGCAGCCAGCGACCAAGCAATACGCCAACTCGCTGTGGCAGCACGGCGCGCGCGCCTTCTTCCGCGATGGCCGAGCGGCGCGTGTCGGCGATATCCTGAAAGTCACCGTCAAGATTAACGACAAGCTGCAATTCAACAACCAGACGGAAGGTAAACGCACCAGCCAGGACACAGCCGCCATCCCTTCGGTACTCGGCCTGACCAATAAGATCATCCACTTCATTCCCGCCGCCACGCCCAACCCTGCCAACCTGCTCAGCACCACCGGCAGCATGGACATCAAAGGCACCGGCACGATTTCGCGTCAGGACGTCATCACCACGCAGGTGGCCGCGCTCGTGACGCAAATGTTGCCCAACGGCAATATGGTGATCGAAGGGAAGCAGGAAATCACAATGAATAGAGACGTCCGCGAAGTGTCCGTCAAAGGCGTGATCCGCCCCCAGGACATCACCTCCGATAACACCATCGACTCCACCCAGATCGCCGAAGCACGCATTACTTACACGGGCCGGGGCCAGATGAACGACACCCAGCAACCACGCTGGGGCGGTCAGGTTGTGGACGCGATTTCACCGTTCTAATTATCTAAATGTTCCTAAGCTCTGGGCGCTCGTGCAAACGGGCGCCCTTTTTTTATAATGCACTTTATATATTGAAAATTTGATAGTGCCTCAATTTGAAAGTTAACGCCGAGCATAGCCATTGGCCACTCAAGCATGGTATTAAACATTCTGTCACATAAATAGGCAGTGCTATGTATCGGTTATAACTGATTTACTGACATTATTAATGGCGTGTTTCTTCATTGTGCTCGCTACTTCCCCTCTCGAAATGGTTGGTAGCGAAAAGTTCCATGCAATGAATTGGCCCGAATTAATTGGGCCTACGTTTGGCTGGCCCTTGCAGGCGGCCAAAGACTATATATTTGCTGGAAAAGACACTTTAGCCAACGAGTTAGCTAAACCGAAGATCAGCCCTTAACTTTGTTCACGACCACATCGGCATGGCTCGCCGCCTGATCGTTCGAGCTGCGCTTGTCGTTCGAAGCGTTCTTGCTGTTGAGCTGGTCGAAGCTCTTGTCCAGCAGCGAAATCATCGCATTGTCGCGCGACTGGATGGTCGAACCGCCCATGATGACCGCCACAATGCGGTGGCCGTTCTTCTCGGCTGAGGTCACAAGATTATAACCCGACGCGCGGATAAAGCCGGTTTTTACGCCGTCGACACCTGGGTAACGCTGCATGACATGGTTGTGGCCGGGATAGGTCACGCCATTATATTCGAAACTAGTGAGCTTAAAGTAATGGTAATATTCCGGGAAATCACGGCGCAGCGCGATGGCGAGCTTGGCCATGTCGAGTGCGGTGGTATGCTGTTTGTCGTCCGGCAAGCCATTCGGATTGCGGAAGATCGTGTCTTTCATGCCCAGTTCGCGGGCTTTTTGCGTCATCATCAGGGCGAAGTTGAATTCAGTTTTACCGAGGGCTTCACCCAACACCATCGCCGAATCGTTGGCCGAGCGGACCACGACGCTTTCAATCGCGGTGCGCACCAGCAACCTGTCGCCAGCTTCGAGGGCGATGTTGGTCTGCGGCTGGCTGGAAGCTTTTTCGGAAATTGGCATCTTGTCGCTAAGCGACATATCTCCATGTTTTAACGCATCAAACGTGAGGTACAGCGTCATCATTTTGGTAAGCGACGCCGGGTAGCGAATACCTTCGGCATTTTTTTCGTACAGCACATGTCCCGAATCGGCATCGACCACGAGGGCGGAATAGTGGTCAGCCGCATTATAGCTGCTTTGGTGTGATACCTTGTGATGCTTGTGGGTGCGCGCCACGCTTTCGCTTGGCAAGGCAAGCGTTGCGGAAACAAACATGACAGAAGTCAGAAAAGCATATTTCATTGGCAACCCAAATCCCTGTTAACCTATATTTACCACTATTGCTAGTGTTCACACAACAATTTTTATCAAGATAATGTGATAGAGTTCAAGTGTAAACTATAAAAATTTTTTTATGCGTCACTTCTATGTCGCACGGGCGCCGCTATTCGGAACGCATTTAATACAACTGCAATTACCATACCTAAAATCGATGTTGCGATCAACACAGTGATTACATTTGGTAACACATGGAATATATCATCATCGCAATGATGAAACCTTGACATTTTACAGCTGCATCTGTATAAATCACCCACCGAATGCTGCACTGCGACAATTACCCAGTGGTTCGCTATAAACATTTTGAGGAGACAATTCATCATGAGCCAGACAAACAAAAAAAGCGCACAGCCAGCTGCAAAGCTTGCATCTGCTGTTGCCAACAAAGCGGCAAAAGAAACTTTTGCTTCCTTTGAATCCACCCGCAATTCCGCTGAAAACGTCGTAAAAATCGGCACAAACGCCGTGAAGGATTTCATGGGCCCGCTCACTGGCGGCGCACAGAAAGCCAAAGAAAAAGTATTTGAAAAAGCGCGCGAAGGTGCTGAACACCTCGCGAAATCCGCTGATACCGTAACCAAAGTGCTGCACGAAGCCATCGCTATCTCGCGTGACAACGTTGAAGCCGTTATCGAATGCGGCAACATGACCGCAGCTCTCGCTAAAGAAGTCAGCGAAGAACTCGCCGAAACCAGCAACAAAATGTTTTCCGAAAACGCCCAACTCTCGAAAGAGTTCTTCGCATGCCGTACCTTCAACGACATCTTCGGCCTGCAGAACAAGCTGATGAAGAGCAACATCGACAACTTCTTCAATCAGTCCGTCAAACTCTCCAGCATGTTCTTCGAATACACCACCGAAGCGCTGGAACCAATCAACGAACGTTTCATGGAAACGTCCGAAAAGCTGGGCAAAGTGCTTTCTGAAAAGCGCTAATCGCTCAACTTCCGATATAAAAAAGCCCCGCCGGGAAACCGGCGGGGCTTTTTTATTGGTTCAGAGCTAACTAGCGGCGCGTTGCCGGTGCGCTGCGGCCGCCTTGCGGGGCTTCGCCTTCCGGTGCGGGAGCGCGGCCTTTCGGCAATGCTGCTGGCGGCTGCACGTCATATTCTTCTTCATTGGCCTGTGCGGCATGCACGGGTGGTTTACCTTTGTGATGACCGGCGTCCACCGCCTTCATCGCTTTGTCCATATCGCCCTTCGCAGCGGCTTTAGGGGCTTTGGCGTGCGCCGGCTCTGCCGGTTTGGTCGCTTCCTTGATCATCGCATAGGCCATCATTTGTTTGGTGGCGATGCGTTCCTGTTCGGTCACCTTGTTGCCATCGGCAGCGGCGGTTTCGTCCAAAGCGGTATCGATGGCAGCGTCCATATTCTTGATGGTGCGACTTACGGCTTTCGGCAATTTGCCGTCCGGCCCTGCAAGGCCATTTTCCTGGATTTTGGTTTTGAGCAATTCCGCCTCTGCTGCAAACTGCTTGGCGAAGCCATCATTGCCGAGGCGCGTCTGGTCTTCTCCGATCATGTCCATTGCCTGCTGCAAATCGGCTTCGGTCATCTGCTCCTTAAAGCCATATTCCTTGCCAAAAGTTTTAACAAGGATGGAGGGTACTTTTACAAGCTCCAGCTTCTTTGGCGCGACTGCGGGTTTTGCCGGTGCTTCGTCTTTTCTGCCGCCTTTATTATCCTTAACGCCCAAAGCCATAACTGTCCTTCCTGTATGTTTATCGTAAAACCATCATACGTGAATTCTAATATAAGCGGTATGAACATTTGATGACAGCTTCTATGACAGCCCTGAAAGCAAACAAGCCACTGGAAAACAATGTTTCCAATGGCTTGTTTAGTAACTTCGGTAAGGTAAAAAACCTTACTTTTTCTTGCCACCCTTAGGCACCGGGCGCTTGGGTTTAGCGTCAGCATCTTCTTCATCGTCTTCAAGGACTTCGACATCGTCGTTGTCCAGATCGTCGATAATCACTTCGTCGATCACCGCTTCGTCGTCGTCGGGCTTGCCGTCATCAGCTTTTTCGAGCTCGTCGATGGAATCGATATCTTCGATTTCTTCCAGCTCTTCAATTTCCTCTTCGGCATCCAGCGTTTCGATATCTTCGAACTCTTCAAGATCGATACCCTCGATCTTCACAGATTTCTTTGCTTTCTGCTTGATTTCCTTCTTTTCTTTGGACTCCGGCTCGATATTGGAGTTCGCCGATGCCGCTTTGCCGCGTCCGCGCTTTGCCTTCTGGACAACGGTCACATCATGCGACGTGCCGCATTTGGGGCAAGTGGCAGGATTTTTACCCAGATCATAGAAGCGAGCCGCGCATTTTGGGCAAGTGCGTTTCGTACCCCAGTCTTGTTTCGTCACCATCAGTCTCCCTTAAATAATACTTTAAATACCTATCTGCCTGAATTTGCCGCGTTGTCAACGATGAAACGACGTGGTCCATCGTAATAGGCACTTTTTTTTGCAAGATAAATCTATTGAAAAATAGCGTTTAGCCCCCCACATTATGCACTTACCGCTTACATAAGGACTTAAAGCCATGACCACACAGCAGACCCCTGCCAACGAAAACACCGCGCAGAAAGAAGCCGTCGCGACCCCGGAGCTTTCCCCGCTTGAAGCGCAGGCGCAGGAAATCACCCAGCTTAAAGAAGAGGTCGCCCGCCTGAAAGACCAGTGGGTGCGCGCCGCGGCCGAAACGGAAAACGTCCGCAAGCGCTCTCAGAAAGAAAAAGAAGAAACCTCGCGCTATGCCATCAACGCGTTTGCCGCCGATATGGTCAGCGTGCTCGAAAACCTGAAACGCGCCAGCGAAAGCGTGCCGCCCGCCCAGCGCGAGCAGCATGAACTGCTCAACATCATCGGACAGGGCGTCGACATGACGTTGCAGGAACTGCTTGGCATCTTCCAGCGCTACAACATCACCCGCCTCGACCCGAAGGACCAGAAGTTCGACCATAATTTCCATCAGGCCGTAGCGCAGGTCGAACGCGACGACATTCCCGCCGGCACCGTAGTGCAGGTTGTGCAGGCAGGCTACCTGATTTACGACCGCCTGTTACAGCCCGCTATGGTCGTCGTATCAAAAGCACCCGAAGCTGCAAAAAAAGTTGATACTACGGCATAATCGCCGTATGACTACTTTGTATGAAAAAGAATCGGGCTGATATCTATTTTTCCGGTGACGACGCGCATGCTTTTTTGCCGTGGGTCATCGGCATTATGGCGTGCATGGCGACGTTGCTGTTATGCCTCGGCGTCACGCTCGGCGGTTGGATCGTTGACCGCAGCGGTGATTATACTAACAGTTTTACCGTCAACGTGCCTTCTACGATTGACGATTTCCCCGCGCACCTCAACGACGTGAAGAAAACGCTCGACAGCATGCCGGGCATCCTGAAAATCAACGAAGTCAGTTCCGATAAGCTGAAATCCCTGCTTAAACCGTGGCTCGGCAGTAACGACTCGATCAACGCCATACCGCTGCCCGCCGTGCTTGAAGTCACCATCGATCAAGTGGCCACTATCGATTATAAAAACGTGCAGTCCCGCCTGAACAAAATCGTGCCGGGCACGCAGGTCGACACGCATGAGGCGTGGGTCGCGAGCTTCTCGCACTTCTCCTCGACGCTGCGTACGATCATGGCGCTGCTTGCGGGGCTGATCATCGGCGGCCTCGCGCTCACCATCGCGTTTACCTCGCGCGCGTCTCTGAAGCTTCATTCCCGCACCGTGAACCTGTTGCATTCCATTGGCGCCGAGGATAATTACATCATGCGGCAATTCCAGCTCGAAGCCTTCCTTGTCACCCTCAAAGGCACCGTGCCCGCGAGCATTCTCGCAGGTATCGCGTACTGGTGCGCGGGCACGTACATCACCACCTTGCAATCGACGATGCTGCCGCCACTGAGCATGCATTACTCCCACATTGCCTTGCTGTTTATCATGCCGCTGTCCTGCGGCATGATCGCATGGGTGGCAGCGCGCTTCTCCGTAATTAAACAACTGCAACGCGTCCTGTGAGCATCCAGCGGTTCATTTTCTGCTTCCTGCTGTGCGTGTGCATCTGGCTGTGCGGGCTGATTTGGTTCGTATCGCAAATCCCCACCGCGCCGACCGCCGATAAAACCACCACCGACGCCATCATCGCGCTGACCGGCGGCGGCAGCCGCGTCGAGTATTCCCTGCGTTTAATGGCAGAAGGCCGCGGCAAAAAACTCTTCATCAGCGGCGTGCACGACAACACCCTGCCCGAAATTATGCAGCGCCGCGCCACGGGAGAGCTTCGCGCCAGGCTTGAAGCCCTGCCGCAAGGCACCATCGTGCTGGGCCACGAAGCTGAAAACACCATCGGCAACGCCGAAGAATCCGCTCGCTGGGTTAAGAAAGAAAACGTCCACAGCATCCGCCTCGTCACCGCTAATTACCACATGCCGCGCAGCCTGGAAGAATTCCACCGCCAGCTCCCTGACACCATCATCATCCCCGACCCTGTGTTTCCGGATGATTTCAAGCTGTCGAACTGGTGGGAACATAACGAATCGCGCCTGCTGATCCTGCTTGAATACCACAAGCTGGTCGCAAGCAAATTACGCCACTGGTTCGTTTCTGTTACGCATGGCAAAGCATGAAAAAAGCTTCCCCTTTCACCCTCGTCCGCTCCTTTATTTTTGATGTTTTCTACATCAGCTGGGCAATGCTGTCGGCGATTCTATTCGCGCCGTTTTTCCTGATGTCGCCTGCATGCTCGCTGAAAGCTGGTCCGCCCTGGGCAAAGTTCGTCATGTTCATGTCGAAATATATCAGCGGCCTCGATTACGAAATCCGTGGTCGCGAGCACATGGTCGAAGGGCCATTCATTATCGCCTCCAAGCACCAATCCGCGTGGGAAACCGCGTTCTTCTACGCCGTTTTTAAACGCCCGAGCTATATCCTGAAAAAAGAACTCCTGCGTATCCCGCTCTGGGGTTGGTATTTATGGCGCATGAAGATGATCTATATCGACCGCGCCGCAGGCATGAGCACGATGAAAGACATGATCCGCCAGTCAAAGGAAGCCATCGCCGACAACCGCCCGATCATCATTTTCCCCGAAGGCACGCGCATGAAACCGGGTGCTCCCGCGCACTACCACCCCGGCGTCGTAGCGCTTTACAGCCAGCTTAAAGTGCCCGTTATCCCGGTGGCATTGAATTCCGGCTCTTATTGGGGTAAAAACTCTTTTATCAAATACCCCGGAACGATCGTTGTCGAATTTTTCCCGCCCATTCCCCCGGGCCTCAGCAAGGACGAATTCCTCACCCGCCTGCAAGATACCATTGAAACCGCTTCCGCCAAATTGCTGGTCGAAGCCCAAACGAAAGACTGAACATGCGCCCATCCAAACGCAAAAACGACGAGCTGCGCAAAATCACCCTGAAACCCGGCATCTCGCGCCACGCCGAAGGCTCGTGCCTCATCGAATGCGGCGGTACCAAAGTGCTGTGCACCGCTTCCGTCGACTCGGGCGTTCCGCCTTTTCTTCGCAATACCGGTAAAGGCTGGGTCACCGCCGAATACGGCATGCTGCCGCGCTCCACGAATACGCGGATGGACCGTGAAGCCGCGCGCGGCAAGCAGTCGGGCCGCACGCAGGAAATCCAGCGCCTGATCGGCCGCGCCTTGCGCGCGGTGATCGACATGCAAGCGTTGGGCGAACGCACTATCCAGATCGATTGCGACGTGCTGAACGCCGATGGCGGCACGCGCTGCGCCAGCATCACAGGCGCCTGGGTGGCGCTCGAGTTGGCCGTCCGCAAGCTGGTCGCCAACAACGTGCTGGCCCGCTCGCCGATCACCGGCCAGGTCGCCGCCGTGAGCTGCGGCTTGGTCGACGG